>JAPLTF010000054.1 GCA_026398275.1 Verrucomicrobiota bacterium | reverse complement strand
ATCATCGAAGGCTCAAGCTTCCGCATGAAAGACCGCATCGAAACCTAAAAACCCCTCTTCCGCTCATGCGTCAAAAACCGCTTTTTGCTATCCGGTTTTCAAACCGGCCAAATCATCCGACGTTCGCTCCGGCGCCCGCAGCGCCAAAGTGAATTCGCAAAAGGCGGTCGCTTTTGAGGCGGTTCACCGAGGTTTATCGGCATAAAGTGTCAAGATTATCGGTTCTTGAGATGTCCGCCTCAAAGGTGTAGATTCTTTTCATGCCAGAAATTTCGCGCTTTCTCGGAATAACGGTCCAAATGTATTACGGAGACCACCCGGCTCCTCATTTTCATGCCACCTACGGAGGGCAAACCGCCAAAATTCAAATCTCACCATTTGGAGTAGTGGCAGGAAAACTTCCCCCAAAGGTCCTGGCATTGCTTGCAGAATGGGCGACGCTTCATGAGGAGGATCTCCTTGCGGCTTTCGCTCGCGCCGCAAGGCGGGAGGCGCCAGGGTCCGTGGAACCCCTTGTATAAAAATATGGAAACGCAAAAAGTCACTCACGTCTATCTGCTGGGAGGTAAAAAACTGGGACTCAGATTCTTCGACGGTTATGAAGGCACGGTGGATTTCGCGGATTGGGATTTTGATTTCGGTCCCATGTCAGAGCCCCTGCGCGACGATTCCTATTTTCAAAAGGTTGCGGTGCCCGATGGGTATCCCACAATTCAATGGCCCAACGGCTTCGATATCTGCCCGGACGTGTTGAGAGAATGGTGTTTGACTGGCGTTGCTGAGCGCAACCGGATGGTGCAGGCATAACTCCCCTCATCTCAAATGGTCGGGCTGGCGGGACTTGCACCCGCGATCCCCTGCTCCCAAGGCAGGTGCGTTAGCTACTACGCTACAGCCCGAGATTCGTGCCAGGCCATCGGCTGCATCCGATCCCCCACGGGCCATGATTGCAGTCTGGCCCGGGAAGTTGCCGGCACGAAAATTGGTCCCCGCGGCACACTCGGAGCGGAGAGGTCGAGGGGCGAGGGCGACAATTTGCACGCGCACTGGTCCGGTTCTGAGCCGGATGCCTCTCCTGTTGGGCTACGTGGGGAAAATGGCGCGGAGTCCCGGTGCTGCCCCGGACAGGCTGGGTTTTGGAGATCACCGGGCAGTCGCCGAAGTATTGGACGGACGACGAGGCGGTTGGAAAACCCAACACCCCAGCCAGACGCAGACAAAAATGCTCATTCTCGGCGAACCCGTCAAACGCCCCCGTCGCAGGTTTCAAAATGTGGGTGGTCGGAACCGAACCAAAGGGGATTCCCCAACGCTTTTTCTTGGGATCGAAAATGAATGCTGTCTTTGGTTGCGCTCCGGCGAGGCTGAAACTCCCTGCATCCGAACTCGTGCGGGAAGCACTGTGGTCCTTGAGAAGAAGCTGTATTCTCCCGGCGACTTCCTCTGGAGTCAGCCAGGTGACTCCGCCCGGCGGAGGAGTCTTCGACCAGGTTGCGAGTCGATCGGGGCGGATGAACTGGAATGCGCCGGCGCATTCCTCTCCCACATGCCAGAGCAACTTGAACGCATTCCGTGGTGAAACCTGAAATCTCTCGCCCCAGCGCTGCAAAACCCCGTCATTGTCTGGAAGCAGCCCCCAGAGAAACGCCTCCACCACAGAGTGCCCGTGCTCCGAAGCCGTCAATGGCATCGAGAGCGAAAGCGGGAAATCCGCCCAGGAGGTATCGTAGCGGAAACTCAACCTGTCCCGCCTCCTGTCCCACAGCAGGCAACCCATCATCCGCCCTTCAACGAATACGGAAAGTTCCTCGGTCATGGCTTGTTGCCTTTGGAGTGCGAGTCAACCAGAGCATCAATATCAATACCTCCGGTCTTCCTCTCGTTCGCCTCTGCACCGGCGCGAAGCGGAATGCCAAGCTCCCGGAGCGTTTGCAAAACCAACCCCAGTTGGACGGATGGCTTCCCCTTTTCCAAGGCAATGATCCAGGCGCGGCTGACCCCGACTTTCCCGGCGAGTTCGTGCTGGCTCAAGTTCATTTGGGAGCGCCGCTCACGGATCAGGGCACCAATTTCCTTCGGGGCGTGGAGAATCATGCCGTCAACATAGCATGTCAGCGACCGTTGACAATGACATAATGTCATCGATCAGTGACATGTCTTCGCTTCTTATTTTCACATTGATGCCGTGCAGTCGCCACCGGGGAAGTTCTTCAAGGATTTTTGCCATGCTCATGTGTAGGATCTGTTCGATTTCGTTGCAGCCGGAAAACCCGGGGCTTGACGTTGTTCGCAATGCTGCGAACATCTCTTGAAGGATGTCGAAAACAAAAGTCGTTCCGACGAAGGAGATAGAAAAAGCGATAGAGCGAAAAAGGAAATTCGAGGCGAATCCCGCCAAACACACATATGAAATTTAAAAAACCAACAACTGATGCGCTGGAAATCATCCACAGGGAATTTTTTGACGGTCAACCTGCGAGACTTGCCGAGCTTGAGCAAGCTCGCAGCGACAGTCTTGTTGCCAGGAAAATCCACCGGCTTCGCACGCAAGCCGGACTTTCCCAACGAGCACTCGCAAAAATGGTCGGAACCACCGCATCTGTGATTTGCCGGCTGGAGGATGCCGACTACGAAGGGCACTCGATGGCAATGCTCAACCGGATTGCCGCCGCGCTGGACCGCCGGGTCGAAATCCGTTTTGTTCCGGTAAAAAAATCCTGCGCGCCCCTCGCCTTTGCCTGAAACGCAGAGACAGCAAACAAGCTGAAGGTGAAAAGATTTTCCAGAAGTTTCACCGCCGCACAGGGATTTTTCAAAAAGGCGACAATACGCGGGACTGACACTTTCGATGGAGGCGAACTTCACACATTTTCTGATAATCCGATTGCATCTTGCAACGGTGTAAGTAAAATACTTTGTAGATACAACATCGGCATGTTCACCAAAAGACCAAATGGCGGATTTTCTTTAATCGAGTTGCTTGTCGTTATTGCGATCATCGCACTTCTGGCCGCGTTTGCGATTCCGGCCTTCAACTCCATCGGGCAGGCGCGGGGAGTCACGGAGGCCGCCTATCAGGTGGCGGCCGCTGTGGAGTTGGCGCGCAGCGAAGCCATCACGCGGCAGACCTATGTGTGGCTCGGCCTCCAGACAAACTCCGGCGACCTGCGGATCGGTTTGGTTTATTCCAAGGATGGCTCGGCAACCGGCTCGGCCACCAACCTTCAGCCGATCGGCAAGTCGGCTCTGATCCAGCGCACGGCATTGGTCGATCCCACGGGCTGGGGAGTGACCGAGGTGGGGACCAATCTCGGCACGTTCTCCAACTTTCCCGCTTCCGGTGGATTGACCTTCAGCATCGGCAATACCACCTTCCAAGGTCGCACAGTCACATTCACTCCGCTTGGCGAGGTGACCACCAAAGCTGCGCCCACCGCGACGGACGGCTTCGATCCCCGCATAGCCGTTGGCCTCCGCCAGACGCGTGGCACAACTCTCATGACCAACAACGACATTGCCGTGGTGATTGATGGCAGCGTCGGCATCCCCACCATTTATAGAAAATGAAGAGATTGCCGATTGCCGATTTTCGATTGCCGATTCCCAGAGTCCGCTCCCCCTCGGCCTCACTGCGCCGCGCAGGCGTCGTATCAATCGCCAATCCTCAATCGGCAATCCCCAATTCCCCCGCCTTTTCCCTCGTGGAGGTCACCCTCGCGATCGGGATCGTATCCTTCGCGCTGATCGCCGTGCTCGGGCTCCTTCCCGTTGGATTGAAGTCGGTGAAAAACGCGAACGAGCAAGCCGGGGCGGCGAACGTTTTGAATGCGATTGCCGAGAGCGTCAGATCGGCCACATCCACCAATTCGACCCTTTTCACAAACGTATTTTCGGGTCAGACGATCCAATACAGCGTGGGGGGACCGTCTGCCACGAATGGCTGGTCCGATCTAAAACTCGATGGGTCGCAGGAGACGGCCTCTGACCAAAAAAGAATTTCCGCCGTGGTCAACATCTTCCCCCCGGCCAATCTCACCACCAACGGCCGCGCCGTCATCAGCGTCGCGTGGCCCTCCCAGGCCAATCCCGTCTGGAACGCAACCACTCAAACTTGGTCGAAAGCGGAAGGCTCGATCACAACTGGAATCCAGTTTCTTCCAAAACCATGAAGACATTTTCGATTTACGATTTTCGATTGGCGATTGGGAAGATTTTCGACCGGCGCATGTGGGCGCGTCGGGGAGTCTTTCATCCTTCATCCTTCATCCTTCGTCCTTTCAAAGCTTTCACCATCCTGGAACTCCTCGTCTCCATGGCCGTGCTGGCGATGATTCTCGTGATGCTTCTGCAGGTGGTGAACGGGATCCTGCAATCAACAAAAACCCAGAGCCAGCAGATGGACTCCGCCGGAGCGGCGCGACGGATGCTGGATGTGATGCAGGCCGATCTCTCGAAGGCCATCGTGGGCGAAAATGCCGCCATCTTTGTGAATTCCAGTTCCCCGGGACTGGCTTTTCTGACCGCCCGCCGCGGTCCCACCGGATCGGTCGGCCACCGGTTTCTTGCCGTCCAATACGGCCTCGGCGGGACCAACAACACCCAGCTTACCCGATCCTATGGGTCGTCCAGTTTCGCGAATACGAACCTCCTCCTCGATACAGTCAATACCCCGACCAACTCGGTTCTGGCCGACGGAATCCTGGGCTTCCAAATCCGCGTCCTCACCAGTTCCAGCAACTACGCATCCACCGGCACCCCATCTGCAAACTGGGCCACAAACAATTACAACAACGTTCCGGGGCCGGGCGGATGGAATGCCCTCCTCACCGGCTCCCCCTCCTTCGCGGCAGGTCTCCCCAACCGCGCGCGAGCCCTCCAAATCTGGGTCGCCGCCGTGGATAAGCAGAGCCTGCAGTTGGTGAGCGCAACAAGCGCGCAGGCGGTATTCGGCACAGACCCGACCGCATGGCAGTCGAGCGTCGATACCTCCACCAACCTTCCCGCTCCGGTCAAGTCCTGCATCCGCATCCTCACGAAAACCTTCGCCTTGCCATGAGATTGAGGATTTCCGATTTCCGATTAAAGAGTCGTCCCTTTTGGGCCGTAATGAATCGTCTCGCGCAGATCCGAAGATTGCCAACCACCTATCGCCAATCGGAAATCGCCAATCGGAAATCGCCAATCCAAAATTCCACCTCCGGCATGGCGCTGGTCATTACCCTGGCCCTGATTGTCCTGGTCACGATCGCGACGATGGCTTTCTTTGCGCGGGCCACTTCCAACCGCGTGATCGAGGCCTCGCGCTCGAATGCGGTGTTGGCGGAGCAACTCGGCAGGACCGGGGCGGATTATGCCACATCAAGATTCCTGCAGGAAATTGTGGCGAATTCGACGACCAACACAGTCGGCGTCGTCACCATTTACAACCCGACGGCCGCTACCAACATCCTCCCCCAACGTTCGCTGCCCTCGGGGGTGACCAGCACAGATGCGAACTTTTCCAATCTCCTGCGGGGAAGTTATGCCGGAGCCGATCCCAACGCCTCCCCGGACAACACCGACACACCCTCCCAAAACGGCCGCCGCGTCGGCACGAACCGCTGGAACGCCCCGATCCTGCTCGCGGGGGGAGGGTTCACCGCGACCAACCAGCTCCCCAACTGGATCTACCTGAATCGCGATGGCAATCCTACAAATGCCGCCTCCACTAATGCCATCGGCCGCTTTGCCTACACCGTCTATGACGTGAGTGGCCTGCTCGATGTGAATGTCTCGGGCTACCCCTCCAGTGTTGCTATCCCCCCCACTTACACGGGCACCAACCTGGCCACCATCAAAAGCACACTCGCCGGCGCAGACCTTTCCCAGATCCCCGGCATCACTTCCGCCACGATGGACACCTTTGTTCAATGGAGGAATACGAACAGCGCCTCCTCCGCCACCAGCTATGTCACCAACGTGAGCGCCGCCGCGACCAATGGCTTCCTCACCCCCCGACCCGGCGACCGCAACCTCCTCAGCCGCCAGGACCTCATCAAGCTCGCGAGGGAGGGGGATGGAGTATACTACGGCATCACCACCAACGCCCTGCCCTACCTCACCACCTTTACCCGCGCGCTGAATGCGCCAAGTTGGTCCCCGCCCCTCAACGCCAGCCAGATGACACCCAATTATCTGGATGCGCTCAAGGATCCAGCCGCCCCACGCAATTACGCGAACGACGCCAATAACGTCTCTGCGGCCAACCGCTTCCTGCCCAATGTGCGGGTGAGCGGCACCTTCACCCGAGCCGACGGCACGACGGCGCAGGTGGGCGAACCGCTCATCAAGACCCGATTCCCGCTCTCGTGGCTGGCTCTCCTGAGGGACGCAGACCCGACCACCACCAACTGGGAAGTCACCCCGGAAGCCACAACGATCCTGAACAATTTAAATGCGCGCCGCGCGGCCAACGGCCAACCGAATCTGACGGTGCCCACGCTGGTGCAGCAAGCGTTCGGACTGACGTGGAATTCCAGCTCGGGGGTCTGGCAATACCGGGCGGACACAATCCTCCGGCTCGATGAGGTGGCCCAACTTAGTGGCACCAACGCGCGCGAACCCGACTTCTTCGAGTTGCTCAAAGCCGGAATTCTCAATGGCTCGCTCGGGAAGAGCACGCCCGCTGACACCGCCTTCGTCGCGAACTTCTCGCTCGACCGGAACAAAGATCTCCAGATCCTGAAGATCGGGGCCAATATCATCGATCAGGCCGATCCCGACGACGTGCCCACCCAGATCGTTCGCCCGGACTTGAACGAAGTCGTCCTCGGCATCGAGAACCATCCCTACATCTATTTGATGTCGCAGACCCATTTCCGCCGGAAGGATATCCCTCCCGATCCGAGTGCCGGGGATCCTGTCACGGGCAACCCGATGCCTTACGCCACCTGCTACCAGCAGATGGAGGTCTGGAACCCGCACACGAACGCGACCGCGACCGGGCGCTCCTACCGCATCCGGGCTTTGCAGGGATCCTCCCGCATCAGCCTCGTTGGAATCGGGAGCGGCCCCCTCGTGACTCAGCAGGATCTGTTTATCGGGTTCAACGGTAACCAAAACTTTTCGGAACCGACCCTTCTGAATAGGACCAACATTGATGCTAGCCGCACCAGCCCGGGAAACATGTTCTGGACTACAGGGAACGCTTCCAATGCAATTCTGGCCGGATTTCTCATCGGAAATATCAAAGCGAACAATAATCTCGATGGCCTGACCCCCGATATACCGTACGACGACTACGGGCCTCCCAACGCCTCTGCGTGGCTTGTCATAAGTCCCCAAAGCTCGATTATTTACCAACTCGAATACTCGGATGGCGCGAGATGGATTCCCGTCCAGCGCACCTACCCGGTCAAAGGCACCTATGGAAACGGAATGTGGGGTGGACCGTGGTGGGGCGGCGGGAAAGGCGAGATATGGGATTTTACAGAGATTATTTACAACGGAGGCAAGTATCCCGCAACGGCAGGTCCTGGCCTGGCCAATACACCATACGGTACGACCATGGTGCTCGTTGCATGCAAGACCGATCCCCGGGTCCAGCGTCTCGGAGTCTTTGGCGCCGGCGGATTACCGATCGATAATAATACAATGCGACGTTCGACCGTTCCGTTCAAATATCGCTCGGGATATCCGGCATGGCACACTGTTGACGGGATGAGTTGGGACTGCAACACTTGGAATTTTCTCTGGAAGGCGATTCGTCCTTTGCCGACACTTTTTTCTGATTGGAGAAATGAGCCCGCGGACGCGACCTTGGACGATCTCTCGGACAACCGGATGGACACCCCGACCTTGATTGCCGACCCCGACGGCGTGGTGCGCCCGGCAGACGGAACTCCCAGGACGAACATCCCGGGGGTTGGTAGCCCGGCTCGCCCGGTGATGCTCAATCGTCCCTTCCGCTCGGTTGGGGAGATGGGCTACGCCTTCCGCGACGACCCGTGGAAGACCCTCGACTTTTCCTCGGCCTACTCCGCCGACGCTGCCCTGCTTGACCTCTTCAGCGTGGCGGAGAGTCCCGTCGGCAACGTCACCGCCGGGGTGCTCAATCTCAACACCCGCCAGCAACCCGTCCTCAAGGCGGTGCTCGCCGGCGCGCTCAAGAACGAACTGAACGCCTCCTCGACCCTCCCGGCAACCGAGGCCGACGCCATCGCCACCGCGATGATCGCCACCACGGGCACCACCCCGCTGCTCAACCGCGCCGAACTGGCCACGCGGATCGTCACCACAGGCACCGCAGGCTTCACCGACCCCAACGATGCGGACATCAAAACCCGGCGGGAGTCGATCGTGCGCGCGCTGGCCGATGTGGGCAACACGCGGACCTGGAACCTGATGATCGACCTGGTGGCGCAGAGCGGGCGGTATGGCGTCGCGGCTTCGAGCCTGGACAAGTTTGTCGTCGAAGGCGAACGCCGCTACTGGTTGCACCTGGCCATCGATCGTTATACGGGAAAGGTGATCGCCCGCAACCTGGAGTCGGTAAATGAATAAAAACCTGTTGATTACCCTGCTGCTGATCCCGGCGTGCCTGCTCCCGGCCGGAGCGGTCGCGCAAACCAGCCAGGTCCCGCCCAAGCCGCCCAAACTGCAATCGCCCCCTAAGCGCGGCGCATGGGTGATCACCTACAAGAACGACAAGCCGAAACAATCCCCCGCACCTCCCGCACGGTCCGGGGACGGCATGATGGTCAACCCCGCGGCCTTTGCGCCCGCCGCCGAGGTCAAGAGCCGCCAATATACCGTTGACGGCAAACTGGCCAAGAGCGTGACTCTCTACTCGGACGGAAAGACAATCACCGGCTATATTATTGACATGATTGGGGTCAGGGAACGCACGGATGACCCCAAGGATCTTGTCCTCGACCATCTTTCCTCGCCCTATCTCGCCGGAGCTGACTTTCGCACGCACTTCCCAGGGCTCGAATGGGTGCGGCCGGAGAATTACAAGGGCGTGGTCGAAATTGGCGAGGTGCGCTACCATTACTTCGCCGAAGGCCCCGCACCTTCAGCTCCACCCTCCACCACCAGCGTTTTTTCCGCGCCCGATTTCTCCAGTCTCCCCGGCGCCGGCGGTCGCGAAGCATGGATCACCGAGGACGGCTTTCCGCGACAGACCAGGGACGGATCCGTCACCGCCACCTATGCCTTCAAGCCCGCCGACGCCATCGGCACCATCGACGTGCCCGAAAGCTTCCGGGCAGCAGTGCAGGCCTTCCTCGACTCGCTCTCGCCGAAGGACCCGGCGTATTCCAAAACCAAATGAGAATGAAACGAATCATGACACAAGGGCGGGGGCATCGTCTGCCGGGTCGGGGGGATCTGGCAACCGGGGCGGTTGCAAATATCGCTAATGACGCTCGCGAAGGCGCATCCCCTCAGCGGGCTGTAACTAAGCGAGCAACGCCGCCAGACGGCCTTTCTGCTCTCGCCCAGAGGGTTGCGTGTCTTCGTGCCTTGGCCAAGCCAAAAATCCTCAGCAACGCGGCTTTTTCCTAATGATTTGTAACGATCCAGTTGATCGCGCGGAAAAAAACCGAGCAGTGGTATGTGAACTTTCCGGCGGCGATTGCCCGCGGGATGGATTTCAAAAAGGGAGAGATCGTGGAGTGGACGATTGAAACCCGCAGGCGGCTCACGCTGCGCCGCACGAAGCGAAAGCAGAAGAGGGTGGTGAAATGAGGAAGCCTCTGACACCCGATGGCATCGAGAAGAGGCAGGTTCATGATCTGCCGCCCATCTCCCTGATCGTCACCGAGCATCAGGCCGAGAGGAAGCTCTGCGCCTGTGGTCACGCGACCAAGGCGGATTTTCCCGAGGGAGTCAACGCCCCGGTGCAATATGGAGCGGAAGTCAAGGCCAAGGCCGCCTATCTCAAGAACTTTATGACATCCATCCCAAGCGCGGCTCCGAAGCCCTTGATGCCATCGGCATCCTGCCCGCATTCCTTGGACGGGCGATCCACGACTTTTGGACGCCCTACTTCGGCTACCCCTGCGATCACGGACTCTGCAACGCGCACCATCTCCTCCTGTGAATAGCCGTTCCCGCGTTTCATGCCGTAGTAGAGATCGACCAACATGGCGTCGAGGTCGGCACTCGCACCCAGAACCTTCTCGACGAGAATCAAAGAGCCGCCAGGGATCAGCGCATTGAACGCCTCCCGGACGATTTTGAGCCTGTATTCGATGGGAGTGAACTGGAGAGTGAGCACCGAAAGGGACCGGTCAGCGACCACGGTGCTGCTCCCGGAAGAGCATTGACTTTCCGGCAGATTGCCGGAAGATTGCATCCATGCCAGCCACCGCCAAAACCGAACGCCTGGAGGCCCGCGTCCCGGTCTTCCTGAAACGGATCATCCAACGAGCCGCCGACCTGCAGGGGCGTTCCATTACGGACTTCGTCATTGCGACCCTCGACAAGTCAGCCCGCGAGACCGTGCGAGATCACGAAGTGATGAGGCTCAACGCCGAGGACAGCATGATTTTTGCGAAAGCTTTGATTGATCCGCCGAAACCAAACGCGGCTTTGAGGAGCGCATTTGCCACTCACTCAAAACGGGTCACGATGAAGTGAGCGATCTGTTCTCGGAGCCGCTCGCACCCCACCACGACCGTGCATTGTTCCAGTGCGGGGTGCCAGAAATCGATTCCTATCTCCAGACGCAGGCAAATCAGGACGTTCGGCGGAAAGTTGCCGCCGTTTACGTTCTGGTGGATCGCTCTGCGCCGGCTGCAATCGTCGGCTATTACACACTGTCCTCGTTCGCCGTGGAAACTTCCGACCTGCCAGAGGAAGCGCAAAAGAAGCTTCCGCGGTATCCGCTCACGCCCGCGACTCTTGTCGGGAGGCTGGCGCGGGATTTGCGCTTTCCCGGCATCGGTGAACATCTGTTGGTGGACGCGCTGAAGCGGGTGCTTCTGCACGCCGGCCAGGTCGCATCCGCAGCGGTTGTGGTGGATGTGAAGAACGTGGCCGCGCGGAAATTCTATCTCAAGCACGGCTTTCTGGCCTTTCGGCGGAACTCAGAGCGTTTGTTCCTGCCGATAAGGGCGATTCAAGCGCTCGGATAATCCGCTCGATCCAATCGGCGCTCAACTGCCGCTCGGTCAGACGAACATTCGTTTTGCATCACATCCGCATCCAGTGCTTGGTAGTCCTCGGGGAATCCCCATTTGCGGTCGCAGAATTTCTCGATGTCAACCGGTCCTGGAGACCCTGGCAGCAGGGAGTAGCGGGTCAGTTCCTCCACAGCGAAGCGCTGGATGCGCTTCTGAACTCCTGCCGCAGAAATGGACCGGTTTCTTTAGCCTTGTTGATGCGGTTTTTCATCGGGGGTTCGCGCTTAGCTTGCCGAGATAGGTGCCGTCAGCGGCGATGATCTTCGGGGCGGCGGTGGCGTATGGGTTTGCCACGCTGGTCGACGAGTAGGCGCTTCCCCACTGGCTGTATGGGTTGTTGATGCTTGCCGAACTGTAGGCGCTCCCGAAACGACCGAACGAGTTTGCTGTGGAATCGGTTGAATACTGGTTCGCGCTCAGGCGACCGAGGAATACCCCCTCCTTGCACGATTGTGCAAAGGAGGGGGCTCCCCCAACCAAAAAGATGAGCAGAATGAACAGGATGATTTTCATGGGTTCTGATGGTGTGTTTACTGTGCGAGGATGCTGAGGTGGATCGGCTCAGCGACCGACGTGTCGCGTGTCTCGAAGCGAAGTTGGGCTTTGGCCCGGCGGGTCGAGAGCTGAGTCCTCGGCGGAAGGCTTTCCTCCTCCGCGGCGGCCGCAGCGGCTTCTTCGAGCCAAGCCGAAACCCCGGCAACATCGCGGAGCGCCTCAGCAGGTTGCTCGGAGCGCTCACCGATTGCCTCGAATGCGGCGGCGCGGAGGAGTTTCTTCCAAACCTTCCGGAACAGCGCAGGGGAGCCGTAAATGTCGGCGTGGCTGAGTTTTCCGTTGATCGCCCAGACAACGCCGACTGATTTCTCGGATGGCGCGGACTCGAGTCCGGTGAGATACCCCTCCACGGCGGCTGCGGTTTCCTTCATCTCGTAAGAAAGCTGGAGGCTGGATGGCGACATAGCGGACTGTGCGCACAGCCCGATGCTCTCGCTCAGCTTCGCCTGCTCCTCCTCCACCGAGGCCCAGACCTCACTCTGGCTTTTGCTCGTGCGGAGCGCAGCGCGGAGCTTCTTTGAAGACGCGTAATCGCTGGATTTCGAGAAATGCGCGTCCGACTCGCTCCGACGCTTGTGCCAGCGGGCCGCCTCCACGCAGAAAACGGGAATGGGAACTTTTCCGGATTTTGCGGGCACGATGAAGTCGGCGCCGAGCGTGCGGTCCTGCCGGCCGCCTTTGACAATGTCCCCGGCCTGGATAAAGAGGTCGTAATCGCCGGGATTCTCGATCAGGAGTTCATTCACATCCCCGGTCTCGTGGAGGAGCCCTGCTTGTTTTTCCATGGCCTCTTCAAGGACGGTGTAGTCCGGGATTTCCTTCCCCGGAGGAACGGAGACAAACCAAGCGGTGAGGTTCTGGGCGGTGGTGGGTGGAGTGAGAGTTTTCATAACGCGGGCAATCATCGCACCTCAACCCGGTCAACGAGTGTCCTACCCTGAAAAAAGCGGAAAATTATTTTTCGCAGGCCGTCCAGTCCGCCTGAATCGCCGCCTGTGCCTGGTCAGCGGCAACACCTGCGCGATCGCGCTTCGTAGGGGATCAGGGAAAGTTGAGCGTGTAGCCGGGGAGGCAACCGAGGCACTTGTGCGGAGAAACTCGGGGGACATTTGTCCGCCGAAAACGCCGATCCGCTGAATGTATATTTATGCGGCCATCCGACCGGCCATCTTGTTATGAAAAAATGCTCTTTTTATCTGAATGATAACTATTTGACACCGGCCATTTAACCGGCCATATTAGCGGCAAATCCATGCCAGAAACCCGCGAGCTTTTCGACAATCCCCGAGCCTTTGAGCCGCTCTTTCCGACGGACCACTCCGAGGAACTGCGGGAGCTTGCTGCCGAGCTTTTGCGGAAGTCCGCAGGGCTGGGGGGAGCGCTTCACGAAGTCACGCGGCGCAGCGTGGTCGAATTGCTGCGGTCGATGAACAGCTACTACTCGAATCTCATCGAGGGGCACAACACCCACCCGTTGGCGATAGAAAAAGCGTTGAAGAACGACTACTCGTCCGATCCGACATTGCGGGCGCTGCAGTTGGAAAGCAAAGCGCATATCGAAGTTCAGTTGCTGATCGAGGAACGGCAGCAGGCCGATGTGTGTTCGCAAGAATTTCTCGACTGGATACACAAGGAGTTTTACGGGCGGCTGCCCGAGGAATTTCGCGTCGTGAAAACCCGGAGCGGCGGAGAGGATCGCGTCATCCCGGGCGAGCTTCGCCGGTGCGAGGTCGAGGTGGGGCGGCATATCCCGCCGACGCATTCCAGCCTGCCGCGCTTTCTGGCCCGCTTTGCTGAAGCCTACCAGCCGGATCGCCTCGACCCGCTTGATCGGATCATCGCGGCGGCGGCCTCGCACCACCGGCTTGCGTGGGTTCATCCCTACCTCGACGGCAATGGCCGGGTGACGCGGCTGTTTACGCACGCCTATCTCAACCGGATCAAGATCGACGGGCATCGGCTCTGGATGGTCACGCGGGGGCTTGCCCGGCGGCGGGATGACTACATGAGCGCGCTCTCGCTGGCCGATGCCGGCCGGCGGAACGATCTCGACGGGCGCGGGAATCTTTCCAATGAAGGGCTGGCAAAGTTCTGCCGGTTTTTTCTCGATACGGCCATCGACCAAGTCGAGTTCATGAGCTCCCTGCTTGACCTTGATGCGATGCAGGAGCGGATTCTTTTTGCCGCCGAACGCCGGATTTCCGAAAAGCGGGCCGCAAAAGAAATCCCCCGACTGTTGTGCGATGTGTTCCTGCGGGGGGAAGTCCAGCGCGGCGAGGCTGCCCGCATCCTCCAGAAACCCGAAAGAACGGCGCGGCGCATTCTCGGCACATTGCTCGATGACGGGCTCCTCGTCTCGAACGGTTCCGGCGAGCCTGTGCGCATCGGATTTCCTGCGGCCGTGGTCGGCTACTACTTCCCCCGGCTTTATCCTGAGGGCGTGGAATTTGATCGCGCGGGCGTGCTTTGAAAAATTGCGGCGGAGCGAATCCCGGTGAACGCGCCGAGGGCGATGGCGAGCCGGGGCTGTCCCTCCGAGGCGGCGAGCAGCTCGTCGATTTCCTGCGGTGAAAAGATTTGGATCGGCTTGGATTTGATCTTGGGTTTTTCCAGCCAGCGGGCTTCGGTCTCCCGGTCGCGGGGGAGGTAGCCTCGCCGCCGGGCGAAGTTGAACAACGTGATGATCAGCCGCCGGAAATCATTCCGCGTGACGAGACTCGTGCTCCTCTTGCAGAGCCAGTCCTCAATATCCCGCGTGCAGATGACGGTGGGGGAGTTCACCTGCCCGGCGGCCAGTTCTTCGGCCCGGTCGCGGGCGAACTTTTTCGCAGCCTCGAATGCCTTGAAGTTTTGCCGGTTGCGCTTGGGTCCCGTGTGCCAGGAGACAGTGAAATACGCGCCCTTCTCGCGGCGGAGCTTGTAGATTTTGACGGCGACCGAGCCGCATCGGATGAGGGTCGGGTCGCCGCTCGATTTGGGTCTTTTCGGAGGCCGGGGAGACGCAGGATTTGTCATCCTTTTGTCATCCCCGTCAACCCGACTTGCGTAAGTCGCTGATAATGATGGCGACCCTAACGGGATTCGAACCCGTGTTACCGCCGTGAAAGGGCGGTGTCCTAACCGCTGGACGATAGGGTCGTAGCGGGGGTAGGAACATGGGGCAAAACGGCGCCGGGTGCAAGGCAAATCCTGCGCAGAAAATCGCGGCGGGCGATAAAAATCCCCGTGGTTGGGCCAAGCTCGCACCGCTTTCCAGAAACAATATGCCGCAGCGGCGTAAACGTTGGAGGGGTCAGACCTCCGCGTTCTGACGGTTACGCAGCAACCGCCTGTTGAGCCCTGCAGACCCCTGGCACAAGGGCCTTTACACCCGAATCGTCTGAATATTCGGTGTAGCTCATTCCGTTACTTGACTCGCAAAGCTCGCCCTGCGGGCTGCCTTCGGCAGTCTTGCTCCGCTTCGATTCCGTTCATTCTGTCAAAACTTCTTCCATCTCCGGATCCGGGATAAAGCCCGCTTACGGAACGCTCACCGAATGGCTGGTCTCTTCGGCTGAGATAAAGAAAAAGGACGCAGATTGCTCCGCGTCCTCTTTGCTTTCGGGTGGGGAAAACCAAGCACCATTTGGTGCTTTTGTAATAAGGGATAAAGTCGAATGTTTGGTGCAGGGCGCACAACCGGAGCGAAGCGGAGGAAACCCGGCGTTAAAGTAGTTTTAAATTGGGATAAAGTCGAATGTTTGGCGCAGGGTGGGCAATACCGCGTTTCAGTAAAATCAGAACTTCGGACGACGACGGCGGAAGATCATCACGGTCGTCAGGCTGCCGGCCAGGAGCGCCCATGTGGCGGGCTCGGGAACGGCTGCTGTCAGAACGCCTGTGGAGGCTTTGTAGGTCCAGTCCAAACTGTTGAATGTGGCTGCCCAGTTTCCAGGAGTCACTTCGGTGAGAGCGCCTGAATAAGTGCCTGCGATCGAGACGCCTGTAAGAGTGCCGGTCGGCGTCATACTGGCGATGTCCCAACTCCCGGCACCCGTAGCTGCAGTAAAGTTAAAATTTAATGAACTATCCAACTGGAGGGAGCCTGCCCCAGCAAATTTCCCGTATGTGGCCGCGCTATTGACGTCAAGAGTTAACCCGGAAACAGCGAGCAAATTGCTTGCTGTGATTGTATTGGTCCCAAGAACTAACTGTGACGAAAAGTTCAAAGGGCCCGACCAAACCGCACTGGCACCAGCCGTCACCGCTAGAGAAAACGTGTCCGTGAATGCGGAGTTGTTTGTGATCGCACCGTTGACTTGCAGAGTCTCGAAACCGGCAGGAGCAACCTCAACAGTTCCATTGAGCGTGTTATTAAACGCGAAAGAAGCCACAGTCACGGGCAATCCGGTGTCAATCGTTACCAAGTCTGCAGTAGGCTGGGTGCCAATTTGAACGTTCGTTGAGGAGATGGGAACAATCCCAGTATTCCAGTTGGCTGTTGAGGTCCAGTTCGTGTCGAAGGCGCCGTCTGTCCAGATCGTTTGGGCAAACGAGGATGTAAGGGCTGTGAAAGCCCCTAGGAGGCCGAGCATTGCGATGTTTTTCATGTTGGAGTCAGCTTTTGATTATGATGCCAGTTTGGGTAAAATTTTGGACAATTTACGGAGTATAGGGCAGCGCTGCACCTAGGAACGAGCCAGATCCTGATACTGCCCCTCGTTTAAGAAAACCTACCGCCGAACCTGCCGGTAATGAAAACGAGGATTGGTCAGTGATAGTATCTCCAGATTTGCGCCATGAACCATCCGCTTTCTGGTAATAAGTATCCATTTTTGCAAGTAGAGGATTGAAAATATTAATCGTGTCGGCCCTCGCCAAGAGATCATTTCTTGTCCAGTTTACCAAATTGAGAGTTCCCAGCGTCATGTCCACTGGAAAAGGATTGGCTCCATAAACCGGTTGGTTATTTCCGGCAGTTTTAATTTTAGGCGCAACCGCAGGAACATCACCCAACACCGTGAATGAAATAGTCGGGCGACCAGCGCGGCGGGTAATGCCGAGCGACGCATCAGGATAAAGTATCACACCGTTTGCATTTACTGTGCTGGAACCCGTCCTCCAATATCCAAGCGTGGTGCTGAAAAAATATGCGTCCTGCCTGGCGGTCACCCTATTGTAGATGCTCACCGTATCGGCTCTAGCAAGAGTAGCGTTACCCATGAGGGCAATGCCGTTCAGGTATCCGGTGGTTGCATTCGCCGTGGTCCCGAAAAAGCTGCCAAGGGTGTCGCCGGCAAAAATCTGAACCATGTCACCTGCGGCCACGGTAAAGTTGCCAGAAGTGAGGCTGGTGGATTGACTGGTGTTATTGGTAATGTCAACAGTAGTTGAGTTTCCAGTATTAGCAGTAACCAGCATTGTTCTCCCAATCTGTGCACCAGACTGGAGTCGCAAGAAGTATGGAGACCCGGCCTGGGCGAGAGCATTGGCAACGAACGGGGTACCAGAGAATGTCAGCGTCGCATTACCGACGGACTGAACTGGGCCGGAAAAAACCGGGGTGTCGGTGAGGGGCACGGACATGTAAGTGTTTACAAGGCCAACCGTTGCATTGAACGTATAAGTCATGGCCCCGACCGGGGTCGTGGTGGCGTTCTGAGCAATCGCGTTGCCGGAGAAAACCGCGGTTGCGCCGAGGAGGATAGGGAGAAGTTTTTTCATACGCGTGGTATAAAATTTGGGTTGCGGCAGCATCCGCGAAAGCGTTGCGTTGCGCAACTATTTTTTTGCGAATTGCACGGACAATCGCTTGAACCGTTGAATGCCGTGCCGGAGGCTGGGGAGCGGGGAAAAATCGGAACGCGGAGGTGGGGAAGCCGGAAAAGTCACTGCAGCGCCGGGGGAGTCCGGTTTGTGGCCATCCCTTCTGGATATTCCACCCGGACAATGGCCGGGATTGAGTTCCCGATTCTTTTGCCACAAAGAGGCACAAAGATTCACAAAAACAGGAAAGCCATGGGAATCGGGCTTGGTTGCCCCATCCTTTTTTGTGTCTTCTCGCGCCTTTTTGTGGCCATGCGCATGGCGGAGCGGGCAGGATGTCCGCGGTCCATTGTCATTCGTGTGTGTCAGGATGATTTTTGCGCGGGATATCTTGCGGAGGATGGTGCTGGCGTGCAGAATCGGGCGAATGAAGTTCGTCATTACTTTTTTTCGAAAGCTGTTCCGGAGGCCGGATCCCAAACCGACTCCGCGGGTTCTCTCCCGCTGGACGCCGCTCTGAGCCGGGGAGATTGGTGTGGCGCGGGCGTCCCGCCTGCGCCACGTCGCGCAAAGTGAACAGAATTGGGGCCAACCCTTCCGCTGTTTTTACGGCACCAACCTCAGCGGCACCAGCCCCGGCCGTAGCCCCATCCCCGGTTCCACCCGCCATAGCCGCCACCCCATCCCCGGTTCCACCCGCCATAGCCGCCACCCCATCCCCGGTTCCAGCAGCCGCCTCCCCAGCCACCCCATCCGCCACCCCAGCCGAGGCCGATGACTGCCGGCGGCGCCCAATACGTGGGCGCGGCATACCACGGCGAGCAGCCCGCATACCCGGCATAGTAGCCGGGCGCGATCCCCGCATTGGCCTGACCGCCCAGCCCCATGCTTGCCGTGAGCGCCGGATTGATCGTTCCCGTCGGCGTGAGCTGGTGGTCGCGCTGGTAGTTTCGGATCGCCCGGCTCGTCGCAGGCCCGACCGACCCGTCGATCGGCCCCTGATAATACCCCTGCTTCGCGAGCACCGTCTGCACCGCCGCCTCCATCGATTGCGCCGGCGGGTAAGTCCCCAGATCGACCGCGCACCCGGCCATCACCGCACAAATCAAAAGACAAAATCCCAACCGGATCCAGTGGACAAAGAGCGTGTGCATGCCGGAAATTACCCCATCTTCACAATGCCGCAAGGGAAGGAAGTGGTGAAGTGGCGCAGGCGTCCCGCCTGCGAAGCGAACCAGAACGCAGGCGGGACGCCTGCGCCACGGTAGAGCAGACGGGCTGAGCGCCGATCCCCGCTGCCAGCCGGGCGACCCGGGGTCACAGACCCCGGCTACAACAACAACCTCAGGTGAGGCGGTTGAACGAGTCCTTGAGTTTGTCGACCGTCGGGCGCTGGAGTTCGGCGGGGGCGACGGCGCGGATGTTCTCCTGCTCCATCTCGTTGAGCGTGGTGCGGCGGACCTCATGGAATACGCCGAAGACTCCCGGGAACGGTTTCTCGGCCAGCGCGAATGCCGCGCCCTCGTCCGTCACATCGTGATCCGGGCCGATCTCGACAAAGTCGCCTCCCTTGCCGCTCGACGCTCCGTCGAACGAGCCCTTGAAGAACTGGACGCACTCGGAGAGCACCTCGAGAACGCTGAAGCCTTCGTGCGCGGACATGCGCTCATACATTTGGATGAGGTGTTTGGGATTGGCCGCCGAGGCGCGGGCAAAGAACGTGGCGCCTGCGCCGATGATCTGGCGCGCCGGGTTGACCGGGGTCATGCGCGACCCCCAGGGGTCCGTCTTCGAGCGGAAGCCGAGCGGGGACGTCGGGGACGTCTGTTTTTTGGTGAGTCCGTAGACCTGGTTGTTGAGAATGATGACATTCAGGTTCACATTCTTGCGGGCGGCGTGGGTGAGGTGGTTGCCGCCGATCGAGAACGCGTCGCCGTCGCCGATGATGACAAACGGAAAGAGCTCCGGGCGGGTCAGGCTGAGGGCGGTCGCAAACGGGATGATCCGGCCGTGGATGAAGTGGACGCTGTGGGTGTTGATGAAATACGGGAACCTCGACGAGCAGCCGATGCCAGAGAGGGTCGCGATCTTTTCCTGCGGATACTGCCGGTCCACGAGGAACTTTTGATACATCGCGAGGACGCTGAAGTCTCCGCAGCCCGGACACCATGTCGGGCGGTCGGCCTTCAGATCATCGCGGGTCATGGGTTCGGCGGGTTCGATTGTGAGAGTGTCAGTTTCCATGATTTTAAAGTGTGGCGGGGCGGCGCGTGGACTCGAGGATTCCGCGGACGCGCTCGAGAACCTCGCTCACGCGGAACGATCCGCCATCGGATTTTGTGATTCCACGAATTTGAGGCTGGCATGTTTCCGCGCGCAGCAGCCTGCCGAGCTGTCCGCAGCCGTTGACGCCGCCCTCGTTGAGCTCGACGACGAGGACGTTGTCATATTTTGCAAAGATCTCCGCGAGCGAGGGAGGCAGCGGGTTCAGGTTCCGCAGGTGAAGCGCGGCCAGCGGTTCCCCGGACGTGATCGACTGGTCGACCACCGAGCGGATCACGCCGCAGGTGGACCCCCACCCCACCAGCAATGTCCTGGCATCCTTCGCCCCATAGACCTCCGGCGGCGGCAGCTCGGCGGCCAGGCGGCGGAGCTTGTCGCTCCGGCGATGGGTCATGCGGGTGTGCATCTGCGCGCTTCCGGACGGGTTCCCGTATTCGTCGTGCTCGAGACCGGTGATCGTCGGATACCGCCCGTCGACGACCTTTGTTCCCGGAGGCGCGTGGTGGGTCGGGGCGTCCAGCGGATACGGCTTGTGCGACTCGCGGGTCGCGAGATTGAGCGACGGCTCCTCGACCAGCGAATCGAGGTTCGGATAGGGAAAGGCCTCGAGCCGGGTTGCGAGCGCCTGATCGGAGAGGACGATGACCGGGACGCTGAACCGACGGGCGATCTGCGCGGCCTCGATCATGATATAAAAGCAATCCTCCACGTTCGCGGCGGCGAGGACGACGCGCGGCGCGTCGCCGTGGCTGCCATTGAGCGCGATCGAGAGATCCGACTGCTCGACATTCGTGGGGAGGCCGGTCGATGGTCCCCCGCGCTGCACGTCGATGATGACCAGCGGCAGCTCCGACATCACCGCGAACCCGAGCGCCTCGGTCTTGAGCGAGATGCCCGGCCCGGAAGATCCGGTGAGCGAGGGAGTCCCGCCGTAGGCCCCGCCGATCGCCGCTGCGATGGCCGCCAGCTCATCCTCGGTCTGGATGAATGTGCCGCCGTAGCGGGGCAGCTCGCGGCGGAGGATTTCCATGACCTCCGTCCATGGGGTGATCGGATAGCCCGCACCAAACCGGATGCCGCCCGCGATGGCACCGTAAGCGAGCGCCTGGTTGCCGGTCATCGTGACATTCGTCTCCCCGGATTCGGGTTTGATGTCAAAAGTAAAAAACGATCCGACGTCGCCGATCTGGTAGGCGTAGCCGGCCTCGAGAGCGAGGAGGTTGTTGCGAACGACCGACTCGTCCTTGCCGCGGAACTGCTCTTTGACGAGCGCCGCGACCTTGTCGTAGTCCAGCCGGTAAACCCGTGTGAGAAGCCCGAGCAGGAAGATATTTTTCCCCTTCTGCGTGCCCGTTCCGCCCACCGTCTCCACGGTGAGCGCGGTCATCGGAACCGCCACCGGCGTGATCCGCCGCTGCCGCAGGGCATCGAGGTCGGGATCCACATGGGTGTCGTCGTAGATCAGGACCCCGCCATCGCGCAGGCTCTCGATGTGGTTCTCATACGAGTGCTGGTAAAATGCGACCAGAACGTCCGCGAGGTCGCCCGGGGTGAGCACCGTGGCCGTGCCCATGTGGACCTGGAAAATCGAAGGCCCGCCCGAGATCGTCGAGGGGATCGTCATGTAGGTCATCACGTCCATGTCGATCCGGCCGGCCATCCGGGCCAGCATGGTGCCGACCGACTGGATGCCATCCTGGGAATTGCCCGCGATGCGGATGACGCTGTTGCTGATGGAACTGGGATTACTCACTGGCGGGGAAGGGTTGGGCTGCTGGATTTCATGATGAAAATATCGGTCGTTCTATCAGTGGTTGGCGCAATCTGCAACAATGTTGCAAAGACGCTTCTTGAACCCGGAAACGTCGATTGCGAAACGGGTTCCCCGTTCCGCTACAGGAATCGCGGTTTTCGGGCTGAAAGGAGCGTGGGCGTCCCGCCCGCATGTCCGACGAAGCGGGCAGGATGCCCGCGCTCCTTTGAAGCCTGTTCGCCCTGCTTTCGACTGTTGCATCGCCCCCTCCCACTACTCTTTGGGAGCGGCACCGGTGTGGCATTCGGCGCAGGAGAAGTCCGAATACTCGGCGTCGATGTGGACAAAATCGTATCCCTTGGCGCTGAGCTTGGTCATGTCCTCGTCGCTGCCCTGGGCCATGATGATGTGGCAAGAGTTGCAATCGTTCCCCTGGATCGAGCCCGCGCCGTCGGCGGTCTTGTGCTTGCCGTCGTGGCAGCGGAAGCAACCCTCCCAGTTTTTGTGGCCCACGTGGTCGGGGTAGGCCCGCCAGTCGGCCTTCATCTCCGGGAAGAAGTTGGCATTGTAGATCGATTTGGTCTCGGCGATCACGGCATCCACCTTGGGATTGTCCGGATAGGCCGCCCGCAGCGACTCGTCGATTTTTTTCAGGGCCTCGTCGCGGGTCGCATACTCGCCGACCAGCGCCGCCACCATTTTTTGTTTCACCCACGGGATCGAGCGGTCGATGCGCCCGCTCGTGATCGAGAGGTCGACCGCATCGTTCGGCGGCAGGAATTTGTGCGAGGGGCGGTTGTGGCAGTCAATGCAGTCCATCGTGTGGATGGGGAACTTCGAGATGTCGCCCTTGAAGTCGGGGTTGCGGTATTCTGTGACCTTGCCGTCGGCAGTCGTCTGGCGGACCCACGGGATGTTCAGCTGCTGGTCATCGGTCGAGATGTATTCCACCTTGTTGGCGGGGCTGACATGCCAGTGGATGCCATCCGGCGGGCCGTGGAGCGGGTTGCTGCCGCCCACTTTGAGCAGGAGGCGGACCGAAAACGGCGTGTTTGCTTCATCCGAAAGGTAATGCCGGTTGGTGCGGTCGAGACCGCCCGTGAATTTCTCCGGCCAGTGGCACTGCTCGCACGTGTCCCGAGCCGGGCGAAGCTTTGTGGAATCCGCGCGGATCGGCCGTTGGAAGTCTCCACGTGTGACGTGATACAATTGCCGCATGCCGCTGATCTTGGTTTTCAGGTAGGCGGTTGCGCCATTCCCCACATGGCAGGCCACGCAGTCCACGCGGGCGTGGGTGGAATGCTGGGAGGTGACAAACTGGGGATCCATCGGGACGTGGCAGGCCCGGCCGCAGAACTGAACCGACTCGGTGTAATGGTAGGTCTGGTAGCTGCCGAGCGCGGTCATGAACAAAAAGACCACGCTGCCCGCGATGAACACCCCGAGGATTTTCCGGTCGCGGGGCCTCGACAGGTCGATGGTCAGCGCGACCGGGGGAGCATCCGGCACGGCGCGGCGCTCCTGGCGGAGATGCAGCCAGAACCCCAGTGCGATCAGGGCGATGCCGGAGAACAGAAACCCCGGGGCGACCACATAGGCCAGGATCCCCATGTAGGGGTTCCCGTGCTCCGAAAGCATGTCCAGAGCAAACAGCAGCAGAAACGCGAAGAAACTGCCGACCGCGATGACCGCACCCGCAAGGCTGATCCAGTTACGGATCAACTTGCGCAAAACAAACCGGCTTTCGGGTGCGGCACTCATATAAGAGAGAGCACGGCTCGCGCCGTGCTCTTCTCATTTTCCTGCTTTGCTGAACAAATCGCCGACTACTTCTTGAATGCGCGAACGTAGGCGACCAGCGCCTTGATTTCGTCGGGAGTCAGCTTGTCTTTGAAGGCCTTCATCTTGTCCTTGCCGTCAGCGATGATCTGGGTGGCCTGCGCGTCGGTGAACTTCGCCTGCACGGCGGCATCGCGATAGTCGAGGACGCCGCTTTTCTTGCCCATGACCGTGGCGCCGCTGCCGTCCTTGCCGTGGCAGGAAGCGCAGAGTTTGCCCCAATTTTCCGCGGCGTCCGCCGCCGAAGCGAGGCTGGCCGCGCAGATCAGGGATCCGATGGTGAGGAGGAGTGTGGTTTTGATTTTCATGTTGGTATTGCTTGGATTTATTGTTGCTGCAGAGAGTGGGTTGGCGGACGGGATTCTTAGAACCGGACCTGGAGCGAGGAACTGATCATCTGTGCGGTGTAGTTGCTGTTTCCGCCGGAGAGCTGGTCCACATAGGTGTCAAAATAATACTTCACGGACAAGCGCACATTTTTTGTGATCTGGCGGGAGAGGCTGGCAGAGAATGTGTATTCCGAAGCAGATGACCCATAAGGAACGCCATACTGTTCATTGTTCACATAATTGTTCGCACTGTAAAAGGTAAAATCCCCGCGGATCTCGGTTTTGGGATCGATGGCAAATCCGACTCCGGCGCTTGCGGTCCAGTAATTGTTGTTGAAGTTCAGGATGGCCGAACTTCCCGGCACGTCCGCAGAGCTGATGCCGTTGCCGGGGGTTTGTTGCGCGGCGGGCGAGGCGATCTTGTTCAGCACATAGGAAAGGCTGCCCTGCAGATACAGGCGGTCGGTCGGGGTCCAGGTGAGCGTCTCGGTGAACATGTTGTTGGTGATGACGGCGCTCTGTCCATCCGGTGCCGTAAAGAGCGCCCCCTGCGGGGAATCCGTCAGCAGGCCCGGATCCGCCGCCCACTGGGAATTGATCGTGGTCCGCTGGAAGTCGTAGCGGCTCACGAGCGAGACAGACGGCAGAGGCTGCCAGGTCACGCGAAAATTGACATCGCTGGTGTTCCAGCTCTGGCCGACCAGCCGCTGGTTGCTCTGGACCGGATCGTCGGAGTGGATGTCCTGCGAGAAATCCTGAAGCTGGAGGTAGTATTGCACGGCCATGTTCAGGTTCGGCAGGGGATACCAGTTTGCGCCGAACATGTATTTTTGTGAGAGGGAGGAGTTGTTGGCACTGAAGTTCAGCACAGAATTGGGTGTGCTGAAGCTGTTTCCAGGGGTCGAGTCGCCACGGCTTTGATATTCCTCCGACCAGTCCCCCTGCGCGTAAAACACCCAGTTTTCGACGCCCGTGTATCGGATTTGAAGGCACTGGGAAATGGCGGTTAAAAAGACATGGCTGTCCACCAGGGTGGGCGTGAGCTGGACGCCGCTCTGGCTTCCATTTCCGCCTCCCTGCCCATACTGTGTATAGTAGGAGCTGGTGCTTCTGGTGTTCGCGCATTCGACCCGGACCGACGGGGTGATCTGCAGCGACTCGATCGGTTTCCACATGAGGTTGAGAGTCGCGACGCCCTGCCCGAAGTTCGACCCCCCGTCGAGGTCCAGATAGGCACCGGATTTGCCGGCATACCAGAGGCCGTTATACATCGGCGAATAGGCGACGCCGTTGGCTGGCCCGGCAATGCGGTTCCCTCCGATATCCGAGGATGCGGCGGAGTAGGAGAAGCCCATTGTGAGCCAGAGCTTGTCCCCGAAGCGCGTCACGGTGGAGATATGCCCGTCGTAAAGCGCAAGAGACAAACTGTCGGTCTGCGTGATGTAGTAGTTGTTCGCAGACGTCCCGGTCGGCTGGGCGCCGGGCAGGTTTTGAAAATTGAGCGAATTGTTGTTCCGGTCAAATTCGTAGCGCATCCCCAGATTGACCTCGGTGTTGCCGAACGACTCGGGTTTTCCGAATGTGTGTTTGGCGTTGAAGGTGAAGATGTCGCGGGTCTCGCTGATATTGCGGTATGCGGGGACGATTTTCCGGACGTTGGAGACGCCCGTGTTAACTCCCGGAGGGGCGGGAGCGCCGGTTTGGGCCCCACCCCAGATCGTGGAATCCTCCTGCCCGTTCCGGAACGCATGTTCGTAGCGAAGCGTGATTTCCGGAAAGTGCGGCACGCGAAGGCCCATCTCGACCCAGAGGCTGCCGCGATAGAGCGCGAAAGCCTGGCCGGGGAAAAAGAGCCCATCGGCGAGCATCGAGTTCGGCAGGGCGCTGTTGGGGGGCAGGTAGCCGCCGTTGCCGTTCGAGTAGGTGCAGAATTCGGTGAACCCGCCGCGGATGTAGCCCACATCAGGCAGAGTGATATCCAGCTTCACATTGTAGTCGCTGTTCGCAAAAATCGCACGGGCATCGAGAGTGACGATGGCCTTGCCAGCGCTCTCCTGGATGTGCATGTCGCTGATCCCGCCAAAGACCGGCCCCAGGGTGGGGTTGTTCTGGCGGAATTGCGCCATATTGCCATGGGGAATGAGACCGCCCAGCGTCAGATCCACCCAGTTCGTGAAGAGAGGATCCTCCTCAGGCGTTTCAATCGGAACCTTGGTGGCTTTGGCATCGGCGGCCAGCAAGGCCTGCCCGCCCAGTAATCCTGAGCAGAAAAGAATGGCCCCGTAGCAAATGCCGCGATGGAGAGGAAACCAGTGCATGTTTTTCATAGATAAAAGGAGGGTTAATATCTCAGGTGGGAATTGACTTGTGAGCCGTGAACCGCCTCGTGGCATCCGGCCGACCAGCAGGTGCCCTGGGTGACCAGTCGCTGGTGGTTCACGCTGCCGATCATGAGCTGCCCAGGCGCGGTAACCTGACCCGAGACGTTCTGCTGCTGGAAGTGGCACTTCAGGCAGAGCATCTGGTTCCGGGCGACCAGCATCTTCTGGTTGACGGATCCGTGTGGGTCATGGCAGGTCACGCAGCCTTCCCTCGTCGCCTCGTGGGCAAAAACAAACGGGCCCCTCTGCGCGGTGTGGCACTGGTAGCAGACGTCGTTCACGTCCATGACGTTTGTGGCTCCCCCTCCCTTGGTCATCGAACCCTTGTGTGGGTTGTGGCAGTCTGCGCAGCCCAGCCGGCCCTCCATGACCGCATGGCGGTATGGGAGGCTGAACTTCGCGCGGATTTCCAGGTGGCACTGGAAACAGGTTTCCGGATCCTTGCGCGGGTTGACGATCGTGCGGGCTCCGCCGCCGGAGCTGACGTGCAGACTGCCCGGGCCGTGGCAGGATTCGCAGCCGGCCCCTTCCGCATTCTTGCCCTTGGCCTGCAGACGGGAGTGCCCGGCAGTCTTGAAATCCCGCGTGATGTCCTCGTGGCAGTCGGCACAGGCGGAGGACCCCACAAAAGTGGCACCCGGGATACTCGGGGGAGCCATGATCGGATGGGTCAATGTGCCGCAGGAAACCAGCGCCAGCGCGACAGCTGCACCACATCCGGAAATCCAGAAAAGTTTTGTGCGCTTGCTTTGGAATCCCCGGCGGAGGGAGGCGGTGAACTGTGAAAAAACGCGTTGGCTCATGGAATTGTCGTGGTCGTTAAGAATTTCTAATAAGTGGCCGGACGGACGATGTTACTATCAGAGGAGGGAATGTCTCGGCTACTTGCTGGTTGGCATTGTCTTCTTGTCTATTGTGTGCGTCGAGAATTTTTTTTCGGAATGAGCCGCGCCGATCATCTGCGCTACTTGCTCTGGTTGAGAGCGATAGAAATATCTCTCTGGCACGTTGCGGAAGGGGCACATCTTTCGGATCCCAAAATATTTTTTTGGGGATGAATATTTTTCATGCGTGGGAGAATGAATTCCGGAGGCCGCATTTTGAGAAACTTGTTGCTCCGCTTCGCGGCGGTATCATACCAGTTTCACTTTGAAATAGGTTGATGAAATGACCGGCAGCGGTCGGTCAGGAGGCCCAACCCTACCAGCGCAATAGGTAGGGCGTGACGTCCCGGCGCGCCGCAGAATTTTACCTGTTACGCAGTGAATTTGGTATCAGTTGACCCGTTCGCTCCCGCTCATTATGCCCTGCGGGCTGCCTGCGGCAGTCGGTCGGGCGGCTGCCCTCGCCGCCTGGTTGTGCTCCCTGCACCAAACATTCGTCCTTCCCTCCTGGCGAGGCGCTATCGCGCAGGTCTTCCGCCTGTGAAAGACACTCGTCCGCGCTGCAAAGCCAGTGCCCAAACGGGCGAGACGCCCGTTCCCCCCTTGCTCCTGCGAAGTCCAATTTTCTCCGAGAGGTGGTATCAGCAGTTGATCAGGGGAATGACATCGGGACAGAATGATTCGGCATAATTTCCGGTTTTCCTCCGTGCCCACCATGGAGCGACACGGCGGCCGCCCCTTCAACTCGAAAAATTGCTTTCGGGAGAGATTCTCATCGCGGCATTCGGCTCTACCGGGGCGCCAAAAAAAGCAAAACCCGGTCGGCATGGTTGGCCGACCGGGTTGCTTGTTGATTCTGACTGCGGTTTTCTACCTGAGGACCGCCGCTGGATAGGCTGCCTTGAACGTAGCCGCCGGATCAGCTTTCCACTTCGTGTTCAGGTCCGTCCAAGTGGTCTGGAGCAGGCGGATGGTGAACTGGGTGTTGTGGACACCGCGGCTGCCATCGCGATTGATCAGCATCCAGTTCCAAGCCGCCTTCTGCTGCGCGGTTTTGAGCGGATCGGTCGAAGAGATTCCGGTCGAAGAGAACCCTGCGAAGGCACCCGCCGCATTCTTGGTGGACGCGATGCCTGTTTGGTTGATCAGGAGCCGGACCTTCTCGAGCAGGTTCTGGGTTTCCGTCTGGACGCCCTCGACGACGCCATTGCCGTCGTAATCCTTCGCAGTGGAACCCTTGAAGTCAAACGTGGTCACCAGGCCCGCGCCTTTCTTGTCCTTGTGGCACTGGTTGCAGGTTGCGACGTTCTGAACTTCTCTGGTCACATTGCCTGTGGTATACTCGCTGGCCACGCTGAACGTGTGATCTCCGAGCAGATTGCGCAGATCTGTGTAGAGCGCATGGGTAACCGGGGTGTAGGTTCCATTCATTGACACATAATCCAGCGCTTTGCCTCTGCTGTCCGCATCGCGCAGCTGATACATGTGGCAGGCTTGGCAATCGGATACAGAGCTATGAGCCGAGTTCCCCATCGTGATGGTGCCATTCGACCCGGTGTAATCCGTCGCGCCATTTCCACTGAACACCTCGGCCACGGGGCTTTCGTGCGGGCCGGAGATGGAACCGCTGCGGGTCTTCGTGTATTGCTTGGTGCCAGATGCCGACTGCTCGGCCAGGCGCCGTGAGCTATGGCAATATATGCAGGTCCCCGAGTTGCCGAGGTT
This sequence comes from Verrucomicrobiota bacterium, assembly GCA_026398275.1. GTDB lineage: Bacteria > Verrucomicrobiota > Verrucomicrobiia > Chthoniobacterales > Terrimicrobiaceae > QYQL01. Next base: position 29,314 of record JAPLTF010000054.1, on the reverse strand, counting down.
GGTCAGCGTAACCGTGCCGGGGTTGGCCAGGTCACCAATCACGACGGTATCGACGATACGCAGCTGGTGGCGTCCATCATCCCCGAAATTGTCGTGCGGATCATGGCAGGTTTGGCAGGTCAGCGGGCCGACTCCCAGATTTGCGGTGGGAACATTGACCTTGCCGACATTGATTTGCGCGGTGGCCGCATCGGTGCCCGCCTCGATCAAGCCATTAACCTGCTTCGCAACGTAGGTGAACCCATTGGCCGCGTGGCAGCGTGCGCAGCCAGCATTTGTCCCCTCGGCTTTGCTGACCTCATTATAGCCTTCGGAGTGCGGGCTATTCTCCCACTGCGCGACACGGTTGTAACTGGTCCCGTCCTGGTGGCAACTCGCACAGACCTGAACGTCCATGCTCTTCGATGGTGCGCCGCCAGTTGATACAGTTCCATTGCCAGTCGAAGTCTGGTGGATACCTGGGCCATGGCAACTTTCGCACTGAATGCCGGAGAGCTGCTGCAACCGCACAGGCATCCCATCGAAATTACCCACTTGCATCTTGGTCGGAAACTTCCAACCGAGTTCGTTCGACACGGCCTTGAAGTTCCGGTTGCCGACAGCCGCGACCGACTGGTTGAAGCCGACGGCGTGACATTTTAGGCAGGTCTCGTTGTAGGCACTCGACCCCCCGTCGATAGCCCACTGCGTCATCGTCGCATGGGCGGTTTCTGACCACGGAGTCCACATGTCCTTCTTACCGTATTGATTATCAGGCCCATGACAGCTGTAGCAGGAATCCGCGCCAGCAGACGAATACTTTGCGGCCGCGTTTGTAATGGTAATGGTGCTGTTGCTGGTTTTGTTGTCGGTGAGGGTATAGTTGCCCGCGACATCGGGCCTCAACTGCGCGAGGCCATCTGCCGTATGTGTCAGATTTGCCGTGGAGCCGGACGGTTTCGAAGTCAATGTCCAGTTGCCGCCCAAATAGCAGGAATTGACACCGATCGGGATTCTGGATGTCCCCGGAGACTGAACGGCACACGAAACGGTGAATGTCCCGGTGGACGTTCTTCTATTTCCCGTCGCCTTGACTTCATAGACATACGTGGAGTCCGCAACCATTTCGTTATCAAAACCAATGAGGCCGGGCTGTCCGGTCGTGTCCACGAGTTCCTTTAACCCCGTCGTCAATGTGACGACCTTGCCCGTTGTGGAACTCAGAACACCTCCAGGAGTCAACTTGCCGAGGGAATTTGGTTTTTGAGTCCATGTGTAGACCGGGTTGGCTCCCAGACCTACGGTGGAAATGCCCGAGGCATCCAGCGTGACGCTGTTGCCAAAACCGACATCATAGAAGTTGGCCGGCGGAGCGATCACCACCGTGATCGGCTTGAGTGAGATGCTCACTTTGTTTACGCCGATGGCATCAGTGAAGTAGACCGACAGCGAGAGCTTCACGCTACCGACAAAATCCGCAGGAATTGCACCGATCAAACTGGAGATCGGAGTGGTTCCCTTGATCAACTTCGTGGTAAGCTTCGCTGGGGCGGCGGGGATCCACTTCGCACCCGCAGTTTGCGATGCTACAGCGACGGTGTAACTGACGACAGCCGTCCCGGCCTTTCTCGTTTGCAGGGCGTATTTATAATACAGGCTGCCGCCCGGGTAGACCGAATCCCCCGGATAGATCGTGCCGGCGAGCTGAGCCAGCGGAGGGGTCGGAATCCCGGTATATGTCCCGGGAGGTGTCCCGCCTCCACCTCCAGTTCCACTGTGGACGCTTGCCCACGTTCTCCCGTCATCGTGACATGAGGCGCAATCCCACTCGGGGCCGTAGCTAGCGCGCGCAAAGACATTCGCGGGTGATCCAATGACCGCTGCGCTGAGCAGCAAAAGACTGCATTTAAGTAGGTTTTTCATAAAGGAGGATGGTGTTGAATTGGAGTTCCGACGTGTTGGTTACTGTGCTGAAATTAGCACGGCTACTACGAGCCCGCTACTTGCTGGTTGGCAATTGCTGCTTGTCTATTGCCACGTCCTCGCCCCCGTTTTTGAGAGGCGAAAGTCAAGACCCCCGGGGCAAGCTCCGGGGCATTTGGAGGGACCGGCTCTGTCCGGTCCGTTGATATCCACGGACGACACGGAGGTCGTCCCTCCAGCAGCAATGCCGAAGCGAGCTTCCGGGTATCTGACCCAATGGGAATGATCGCGCCTCCATTACGCGCAACTTCTCCTGTGGGAAATTTTTGCAGCCCGATCATATCATAATATGAACGGACGCGATCCAAAACGGTCTATTCCTGACCGACGGTTATTTCTGGAACGTGGTGCTGCGGAAACAATCGTGCGGAAAATGGAATATCTGGACATCGTCACAACCCGCCCTGTATTAATCCCCGACTCTATGAACTTTTCCCGAACGCATTTGTGGTATGGATTCCTTGTTTTGTGTGCATGGCCGTTCTCCGGCTGCAAGGACAAGAGCGAGGTCAAGGTTTATCGCGTGGCCAAGGCGGAGCAGGAATCCCCCATGCCTCAAGCGTCTGGAGACGGGAGTTCCGGCATGGGAGCGATGCCGCCGAACCACCCCCCCATGGGCTCGCCCGGCGACATGATGGCCCCGGCTGGACAACCTTCGGAAGTCACAGGAACCCCGCCGTCGAACTGGGAGGTTCAGCCCCCCTCTTCAATGCGGCTGGCGAGCTACCTCGTGAAGGGCGACAACGGTGCGGTGGCGGACATTTCCGTTGTGGCACTTTCGGGGCCCGCCGGCGGGGCTCTCGACAATGTGAACCGCTGGCTGTCGCAGCTCGGGCAGCCTGCGATCTCGGCGGAGCAGTTGGCAAAAACCGCCCAGCACGTGAACTCGCCGCTCGGCGATGTGACGGTGGTCGATCTCGAAGGGCTGCCGAAGGGCGCTGATGCGACGAAAGACGGACGGATCGTCGCCGGCATCGCATCCGTCGACGGCAGGACATTCTTTTTCAAGATGCGCGGAAACTCCGCACTCGCCGCAGCTCAGAAGGCGGGGTTCATCGAATGGATCGGCACAGTGAAGCCGGCCGCAGCGGGGCCGGCGCAGCCCGCAGCACACGCCGCGCCCGCGGCGGCAACTCCTCCCGGCGCAGCGGCACCCGCACCGGAAGCCGGCGCTGAGAAGCCGCAGATCAAATGGGAAGTCCCCGCAGGGTGGAACTCGGTCGCGCCCAGCTCCATGCGCTACGCGAGCTTTGCGGTTGCCGGGCAGAACGGCGAGGCGGCGGATATCTCGGTGAGCGTTTTCGGCGGCGACGGCGGCGGAGATCTCGGCAATGTGAACCGCTGGCGCTCGCAGATCGGGCTCGGCGAAATCGGAGCCGACGAGCTGAAGGCGCAGATCGTTCCGGTCGCCGGCAAAGACAGCGAGATCCTCACGGTGGACATGGCCGGTCCGAAGGGCCGCATCCTGGCGGGCTGGGCGAAGCTCGAAGGCAACACGTGGTTCTTCAAACTCATCGCCCCCGAGAACCTCGCGGCGGCGGAGAAGGCCGGATTCCTCAAGTTCCTCGGATCGGTTCAACTCCATCCCTGACCGCGATGCTGAAACGGTTTCTCGCCTTCATTTCGTCCCTGCAGCTCACCCTCATCTGCCTGTGCCTGGCGATCGTGCTCGTCTTCGCCGGCACGATGGCGCAGGTGAACTTCGGGATCCACGAGGTGCAGCAGCGGTATTTCCAGAGCATTTTTGTGTGGTGGCCGTCGGCCTCGCAGGGGCTGAAGATCCCGGTGTTCCCGGGCGGACACCTCATCGGCGGGGTCCTGCTGCTCAACCTGATCGCCGCCCACCTGCGCCGGTTCCGGTGGTCGTGGAAGACGCTCGGCATCCACCTCACCCACCTCGGGCTGATCATCATTCTTGCGGGCGGGCTGTTCACCGATCTGTTCTCGGTCGAGAGCTTCATGCGGCTGGGGCCGGGTGAGACGAAGAACTATTCCGAAAATGCCCGGACCATGGAGCTGGCGGTGATCGACGGGTCGGACAAGGAGCTCGAGCAGGTGACGGCGATCCCCGAGGCGCGGCTCAGGCAGGGCGGCACCATCGAGGATGAGAGCCTGCCGTTCCGGATCAACGTCCGGCGATTCTACCAGAACTCGCGGTTCCAGCCGCTCGACAAGGCGGAGCAGAACGCCGTAGCCGCCTCGACCGAGGGCGAGGGCTCGCGGATTTCGGTTACGGAAGTTCCGCGTGCAACCGCCCAGAACGAGCGCGACCTGCAGAGCGTGGTGATCGAGTTGGTGCCGACCGGCAATGGGGCCGACGCCACGTCCCTGGGCACCTGGCTGGTATCCGACCAGATTCTCGAGCCGCAGACATTTTCCCACGCGGGCAAGCCGTGGCGGCTCGTGATGCGCCCGGAGCGCTACTACAAGCCCTACAGCCTGACGCTGCAGAAGTTCACGCACGAGCGCTATCCCGGCACGCAGATCCCGAAAAACTTCGCGACCGCAGCGGCCCTCAAAGATCCGGAGCGGAACGAGAGCCGCGACGTGCTCATCTACATGAACCATCCGCTCCGCTACCGCGGCGAGACGTTTTTCCAGTCGGGCTTTGAAAAGAACGACACGGCCACGATCCTGCAGGATGTCTACAACCCCAGCTTCGTCGCGCCGTATGTGGCGTGCGTCATCGTCGGGGTCGGGTTGCTCTACCAGTTCGCCTACCATTTTGTCGGATTTTTACGCCGGCGGAAATCCACCCCCGCCCGATGAAGTCCCAAAAAGCAGAAGAGGCCCGTCACGAAAAAACGCGAATGAAAGAGACTTGTGAAAATAGGCGAATTCACTCTGCGGGTGAGTTCCCGCTCATTTCCACCTTGCTGATTGTATTCGCGTTCATTTGCGTGATTCGCGGGCAACTGCCGGATTTATGATGAAAAAAATTTCCCCATGGATCGCCCTGGCGGTCGCAGTGCTTTGGGTCGCCTCGAATTCCCGGATGCCGAAATCCGCGCCCGACGGGTTCGATCTCGTCAAGTTCGCAAAGATCCCGGTGCTCTCGGACGGCCGAAACAAGCCGCTCGACACGGTGGCCCGCACCTCGCTGCTCATCCTGCGCGGCAAGCAGACGGTGCGGCTTGAGGACGGCCGCTCGATCGACGCGCGGCGCTGGCTGGCGGATGTCCTGTTCAACCCCCGCCTTGCCGACACCCACCCGTCATTCGTCATCCACAACCCCGAGGTTCTCGGCCTGTTCGGGTGGGAGCAGACCGACCGGAAATATTTCAGCTACGCCGAGCTCGTGCCGTTTCTGGAGAAGATCGACAAGCAGGGTGCGCAGGTGGAAAATGTCGAGTCCGCCAGCCGCACCCCCTACCAGACCGCGGTCTTCAACCTGCGCAACTCGCTGATGCTTTACCAGCGGCTCAAGAACAGCTTGCGACCGGAGGATTCTCCGGATTTCGCGGGCGAGATCGACGCCTTCGTGAAGGCGATTCCCGCAGGCCTTGAGGCCACAGCCAAGCGCGCAAAAGGCGAAAAGATCGACGAGGAGAAGTTCGAAGCGTTTGCGCAGCTCGCCTCGCGGTTCCAGAACATGGCGGAATGGGCCTACCTGCTTCCCGTGCCGCCGGATCCGGCGGGCAAGGGGCCGCGCGAGGAGTGGCTCTCGCTCGGCGCCAGCCTCCTGCAGACGATCTCCACCGGCGAGCTCAACCCCGTCACCAAAACCTATGCGCTTGTGGGCGACGCCTACCACAGCGGGGATGCCGCGAAGTTCAACCGGCACCTGGACGACCTCTCGGGCTGGATGGCGAAAAACGAGCCGAAGCCGGCCGGCCGGGCCGCTTTTGAATTCCTCTTCAACCAGCTCGAACCGTTCTACCAGGCGATGGGCCTCTACGTGCTGGCGTTTCTGCTGGTGTGCGCCTCCTGGCTGGCAGGAAACCGGAGCCTGGGCACCGCCGCCTTCTACGTGCTCCTGCTCGCACTCGCGGTTCATACATTCGGACTCGGTTCGCGGATGTATCTGCAGGGCCGCCCGCCGGTCACGAACCTCTATTCGTCGGCGATCTTCATCGGCTGGGGGACCGTGATCATCGGGCTCATCATCGAACGGATCTTCAAGGACGGCGTGGGCTCTGCCTGCGCCGCGGCGATCGGGTTCATCACGCTCATCATCGCCCACCACCTTGCCGGCAGCGGCGACACGCTCGAGATGCTGCAGGCCGTGCTCGACACGAACATCTGGCTCGCGACCCACGTCGTCTCGATCACGATCGGCTACTCCGCGATGTTCCTCGCTGGCACGCTCGCGCTGATCTATGTCGTGCGCGGAGTCTTCACCTCCTCGCTGACGAAGGAAGCCGCGCAGTCGCTCACGCGCATGACCTACGGCGTGGTCTGCTTTGCGACTCTGTTCAGCTTTGTCGGCACCGTGCTCGGCGGCATCTGGGCGGATCAATCCTGGGGCCGGTTCTGGGGCTGGGACCCGAAGGAAAACGGCGCGCTCCTCATCGTCCTGTGGTGCGCGATCATCCTGCACGCCCGCCTCGGCGGCTACATCCGCCAGCGCGGGCTCATGATCATGGCCCTGTTCGGCAACGTCATCACCAGCTTCTCCTGGTTCGGCGTCAACATGCTCGGCGTCGGGCTCCACTCCTACGGCTTCATGAACAAGGCCCTGCCCTGGCTGGTTGGATTCATGATCAGCCAGCTCGTCCTCATGGCCTTCGCCTCGATGCCGCTGGATCGCTGGAAAAGCTTCCGGGGCGCGGCCAGGTAGGTGCCACTGCTGGTGATGAGGGCGGAGTCGAATGGTTTGGCCCAGGGAGGGCAACCGGAACGCAGTGGAGGAAATCCCACGCGGATTCGCCGCCTCATATCATCTCTTGGAAATTTTCGGATCTAGTGGTTGCCCTGCATCATGGAGCCCATGACGCCCGGCCCTTCCCACTTTTCCGGCCGGTTCCAAGGCAGGTTGGATCCCGCTTGTTGGGATTCCGACTGGTCGTTGGACGCGCAGCCTCCAAGGAGGAGGAGTGCGGCTGCCAGCAGGAGGCTATTCAGCAGACGCTTGGTAAATGACATTATCGCCGGGCTGGATGCTCGTTCCGCGGGGAACGCTGTTCGCCACAATGTCGGCGATTGAGGTGGAGGGCTCCACCGAGGTGATCCGAACCTTGCCGACGAGCTGGTTACCGCGTTTGACAAGCATCTCGGCATTGCCAACGACGCCGTTGCGGTCGCCAAGATTGAGGACAACAAAATTCCAAGCCTGATTGACGGCAAGGATCCGGCCTTCCAGCCCTTTGCGCATCTGCTGGGACATGCGGAGAGCATCTTTCTTCCGAAGGTCTTCGAGCTGGGCGCGGGAGGATTCCAAGTCGCTTTGGAGCTTGGTGATGAGCGTTTCCTGCTCCTGCATCCTCGCCTGATCTTCCGCGGATGGTCCCGTCGTCGTTGTGGCGGTTCCGGGAGTTGCATTGGCGAGCTTGGCCTCAGCCTCTTTGAGTTTGGCATCGAGTTCGGTCACCTCGGTCGTCTTGGCGGTGATCTGGGTCGTGAGATCGGCAACCTGGGTTTTATTCTTCTCCAAATCGGTCTTCAAGGTTTCCGCCTGGGAGAGGGCTTGGGCTTTCTCAGCCGTGGCGGTTTCCAGTGATGCATTCGCTGTTTTCAGCTCCTTCTGGGCCTGCTCCACTCCGGCGGCTTTTTGTTGCGCCGCCTGTTGCGAGGACGCGAGCTCTTCCTTAGCCGAGGACAATTTGCCTTTGTTAATAAATCCGAGAGCCGTGGTAGCGAGCGTGACGGCGATCGAAGCGTAGAGGAGAACTTTACCCATGACTGATGATTAAATTGGTTAGGAAGCAAGAATGGGAATAAGTGAACTGGGAATTCGTTGCAAGTGCCAAATGCAACAAAATCTCCAGAATTCCGATTGCCAAGCAGAAATGCGCCTCTATGTTGGCTTCGCCAGGGACTATGGACTGGGGAAGGACGAACCCCGCCAGGGCAGGAATGCAGCAACGGCACTCCGCTCCCCTTTGCCGTAGCTCTCTGGCCTTTTTCCCCTCCTTGACTCACGCCGCTCCCGCATTACTCTGGCGCGCAGATGGAAACGTCTTCGAGAGATAGCGTGCGGGAGGTTTTGTATGGCTACCTTGCCGGCAAGGGGCTGCGCAAAACCACGCAACGCGACGCCATCATCGAGGCGGCGTTCAGCACCAAGGAACACTTTAATGCCGAGGAGTTGCTGGTGATGGCCAAGAAGATCGATCATTCGGTCTCCCGCGCGACGGTTTACCGGACGCTGCCGCTGCTCGTCGAGAGCGGACTGCTGCGCGAGTTGGATCTCGGGGGCGAGACAAAAATCTACGACCCGAATTTTCTCGAACACCCGACGCACAACCACCTGGTCTGCGTGGACTGCAAAAAGATCATCGAATTTGAGGACATCAACATGGAACTGCTGGAAAACTGCATCACCCGCCGGCTCGGGTTTTCCCCGGCGAACAAGATGGTGAAAATCGAGGCGCATTGCGATGAATTGAAGCAGCGCGGCAGCTGCGCCAAACGCAGCCCGGGGGGGGAGACCTGACGGCCATGTGGAAGGGACGCTTCAAGCACGAAGCCTCGGAGCTTCTGAAAACCTACACGCAATCGGTCACCGTGGACTGGCGGATGTTCCGGCAGGATATCCGCGGCAGCATCGCCCATGCCCGCGCGCTCGCAAAGGCCGGAATCCTCACGGAGGAGGAGTTCGGCCGGATCGAATCCGGCCTGAAAGCCATCGAATCCGAGATCGCGTCCGGGACGTTCCCGTTCAGCGATGACTTGGAGGATGTCCACATGAACATCGAGGCCGAGCTGACCCGGCGGATCGGTGCCGCAGGGGCGAAATTGCACGCCGCCCGCAGCCGGAATGATCAGGTCGCCCTGGATTTCCGCATCTATCTGATCGAGGCCTGCGGGGAGATCGGCGGCGAGATCCGCAGCCTCCAGCGCTCGCTGGCCGGCCTGGGCAGCCGCCATGCGCAGGCGGTGATCCCCGGCTACACCCACCTCCAGCGCGCCCAGCCGGTGCTGTTTGCGCACCATCTTCTCGCCTATGTCGAGATGCTGGATCGGGATTTTGGCAGGATCCATGATTGCGCCGTGCGCACGGACTCTATGCCGCTTGGCTCGGGGGCGATCGCGGGCTCGACGCTGATCCTCGACCGCGAGGCGATCGCCGCAGAGCTGGGGTTTTCGCGGGTCACCACCAACAGCATGGATGCGGTGGCGGACAGGGATTTTGCCTGCGAACTGCTCTCCGCGCTCGCGATCCTTGGCATGCACATCTCCCGGCTGAGCGAGGACATCATTCTGTGGGCGTCTGCGGAGTTCGGGTATCTGGAGCTGAGCGACCGGCACACGACAGGTTCGAGCCTGATGCCGCAAAAAAAGAACCCCGACATCGCGGAGCTCGCCCGCGGCAAAACCGGCCGCCTTTTCGGCAACCTCATCGCCCTGCTCACGACGATGAAGGGGCTGCCCCTCACCTACAACCGCGACATGCAGGAGGACAAGGAAGGGGTCTTTGATTCGATCGACACCGTCCTCGCCACGCTGGCCATCTTCTCGGAAATGATCGACGCGGCATCGCTCCGCGAGGAGCGCGCCCGCTCGGCCGCCTCCGACCCGCTCCTTCTCGCCACCGACCTCGCGGATCGTCTCGTCGAGGGCGGGGTCCCATTCCGGCAGGCCCATGAGATTGTCGGCAAGCTGGTCGCCCGGGCGCAGGAGTCCGGCGTCCCTCTCAACCGGCTGGCTCCCGCGGAATTTCTCGCCGCATCCGACGTGCTGACGCCGGAGGTGGTGGCGGCGACATTTGATCTGGAGTCCGCGCTGAAAGCGCGGCGGGCGATCGGCGCCCCCTCGCCGGACAATGTTGCCAGCGAACTGGCCCGGTGGACCTCCCAACTCGGTTGATGAGCCTGAAACGCTTTTTCGATTTCCGCGAAACCCGGGACGACGCCAAGCCGTTCCTGGAGCATCTGGAGGACTTCCGCAAGATGCTCATCAAGATCGCCCTGGCCCTCGCCGTCACCATGACGCTCTGCTTCATGTTCCGGAGCGAGCTGGCCGGGCTGATCCAGCGCCCCTTGATCGAGGTCGACCCCGCTCGGGCCTCCAATCTCCAGTCCCTCGGGGTGGCGGACTCGTTCACGATCTCCCTCGAGCTCTCGCTCTATGGCGGGATCATCCTGGCCTTCCCGCTCATCCTCCTCTTCCTGGCCGAGTTTGTCCTTCCGGCGCTGAACGCCGCAGAAAAGCGGATTCTCTATCCTGTCGCGCTTGTGGGGTTCGGCCTCTTCCTCACCGGCGTCGCCTTCTGCTACTTCGTGGTCCTGCCGCAGACGCTCGATTTTTTCTTCAAGGACGCCCAGTCGATGCACTGGCAGCCGACGTGGACGGTTCGCGAATACTATTCGTTCACCACCCAGTTCGTGATCGGCTTCGGCCTGGCCTTCGAGCTCCCGCTCGTCGTCCTGGTCCTCGTCAAGCTCGGCATCGTGGACTACGCGCTGCTCAAGCGGACGCGCGCCTATGCGGTGGTCGTGATCTTTTTCGTTGCGGCGATCATCACCCCCACGACCGACATGGTGACCCTCGTGCTGATGGGCGGTCCGATGTATGTCCTCTACGAGATCTGCATTTTGATCTCGTGGTTCATGGGGGGACGCGGCGGGGAGTAGGGTCAGGTCTTGAGAAGCGTTTTCAAAATCGGAAAGCCCTTTGAAATTTCCTCGATGACCTCCGGGCCGGCCGCCTCCCGGGCCTTCTCAAAAAATTCCTTTGCCAGCGGCATGATCTTGTCCGCCGGAACCCCGGCCTGCTGCAGCGCCGAGGAGGCTTTGGCCAGATCAGCAGCCTGCCCGCCCAGCATGCCGAGCAATCCGCCCAACCCGCCGGTCGTTTCGGCGGCGGCCTGAGGCACCTGCGAAATCAGCTCCGCGCTTCCCGGAACCAGGTTGACGAACTTTTCAAATTCCGTCCCCGGCGTCTTTTCCTTCAGGAGATTCAATAGGACACCGACCCCCGAGCGGACGGTGGCTTCAGGCAGGGAGAGTTTTTCGGCGAGGAGTTTGATGGTGTCGTTCATGGGATTCAATGTTCCGCCAAAGGCTAGCTGGATGATTTTTTATCGGCAATACTTGGATTTCCGCATTCCCCGGGGGGCGGGGTGTGGTCAAAAGATGACACGCAGCCGACAGCGCGCCGCCGAAAGGACGGACACCCCGGGATCGAGCGCCACGATCAGTCCCTCGTCGAGCGAACGGTCGATGGCAAAAGCTGTCGCGGCTGAGGCGATCCCCTCGCGGATGCCGGCCAGCGGCGGATGGTCGAGTTGGAGAATACAATGCGTCGGAAATCGACGCAGGACTCGCATCCGAGGCGGAACGCACAGCAGTGGGATTCGATCGCTCTGCCCGGTGAGCGAGGCCTTTCCTCTTGCATCTGGAAAAGCAACCGATAGAAGTAAAAACCCTGAGCGGAACTGAAAAATCGTGAAACTCATGTGGAAATGATCTGCAAGTAGTTGAATGCAAACAACTCAACTTGCCCTGTGGTGTAATGGTAACACAGTGCCCTTTGGAGGCATTATTCATGGTTCGAGTCCATGCGGGGCAGCCACTTGCTGGGTGGACGCCGGACGGCCAACAGGCTGCCGTGATTTCCGATGGCGCATTGTATCTCGTCAAACCCGATGGAGTCCCGGGCGAACCGCTCTCGGGCGGGGCTGCGGACAAGTCCGTGACTCCCACCGCCCTGAGCTGGCTGCCCGACGGCAGCAGCTTCGTCCTTTGCCGCGAACAGAAAATCGCCTCATGGGATGAGGTGACCGGCCTGATCCCGACTGCCGAGTCGTCGAGAATCGAGCTGCTGGCCGGCGCCATGCCCGCGTTGCTCGAAGGGGCCGTGAAGCTGGATGGCAAACCGGCGGATGCCGAATCCTTTGCACGTCGGCAAAAGCGGCCTTTGATTGGTCTGCGGATGGACGGGCGCTGGTCTTTGCGACTCCGGTGGGCGGAAATGGCGACCCGCTCGGAAAAATTCAAAAGTCAACCGTGATCCTGGAATCGGGCGCACTCATGAAGGGCGCGCCTGACGAGGGAACGATGCCGTCGCGGTGGTCGATCTCGCCACCGGTGCCGTCGAGGTCATCTCTCCCCCGCACCCCGATTGGCAGTGCCGGACCATGCCGGCCTGGAGATCCTCTTCCGAACTGAGCTTCGCCGCTCTTGGAAACTCCGGCCACCCCGAATGGATGCTCTGGAGCAAAGCCGCCGGAGTCCGCCTGCTCAGCGGAAAATGGCCCGCCAAGGCCACCACCGACTGGCTGAAGAAGGAGCAGCCCGCAAACCCGGGATCGGAGCCCATGCCCAAGCCCGTCCATCAGTAAGGTGCCAAGAGCTTGCCCGTTTCAACGCGGATCCCGACGCGGTTTGGGGCGACCTGCCGGAGGAAGTGGAGCTGAGGGGATTCGAACCCCTGACCCCCGCATTGCGAACGCGGTGCTCTACCAACTGAGCTACAACCCCGGATTTCCCAAGAAACTCCCTGCGGTCCCGCGAATAACACGCGGCGTCCGGGAACAGCCAGTTCTCTCGCATGGAACGGGATTTGACGCAAGGAGATTCAGCGTGATGCATTTTTCTCCTTGAACGACCGGCACGGACCTCTAGTTTGGAATTTTTAATGAGGAAAGTTGCCGCCATCTGTCTTGTATTCACTGTTTCCCTGGCCGGGCTGCGCGCCCAGGTCGGAAGCATCGGCAATTTTGGAAGCTTCGGAGACGTCCCTGTCGAGATCACGGCCGACGGGAACACCCGGTTTGAAGAGGGGGTCGCGGTCGCCGAGGACAACGTCCAGATCCACTACAAGGACTACAGCATCTACTGCGACTATGCGGAGTATAACCCGGAGACGCGCGATGTCCTCCTCGTGGGAAACATCCGCCTTTATACCCCGAAGGAAGTGCTCACCGGTCAGCGGGCTCTCTTCAACCTCGAGAGCAAACAGATGCGGGCTCTCGAATTTTCCGGCTCCCATTCGCCGATGCTCTTCCGCGCCTTCAATTTCCGCGCGATGTCCCAGAGCGAATTCCGCGTGAGGGACGGCGTCCTCACGACCGATGACAACTCGAAGCCGGACTTCCACGTGAAATCCCACTCGATGCGGATCTACACCGACAGCCGCGCCGTGTTTTCCAACTCCACCGTCTACATCGGCCAGACGCCGGTCTTCTGGTTCCCCTACCTTTTTGCAAATATCAACAACTCCGGCTTTGCGTTCCTGCCCGGCTATGACAGCCGTTGGGGGGCGTTCCTTCTCACCGCCTACAGCTTCCCGCTCACGCACGGCGTGGACGCCACGGTCCGCGCCGATTGGAGATCAAAATTCGGCCCCTCGCTCGGATTTGACGCGGTCATGAAATACGGGAAAAACGACCGCAGCTACGGCAACCTCCGCACCGACTACGTCTTTGAGACGAAGGACGTCACCACGGTCAACGCCCCGGGCGAGCCCGCAGAAACGAAGACGACGAACCGCTACCGCGTTTCCTTCCAGCAGCGCCTGTTCCTGACCGACGACATCTACGCCACGGCGGACATCAACCTCCTCAGCGACGTGGATTTTCTCGAGGATTTTTACCCGGGGGAATTCCGGATCGACCCACAGCCGGACAACGTGATCTCGCTCACCAAATGGGATGAGAACTACACGATCAACCTCATCGCCCGCTGGCAGATGAACGACTTCCAGGACGTGACCGAACGCCTTCCGGAATTTGTCGCCGACTTCAAGCAGCTGCAATTTTTCGGGCTGCCGGTGAACTACGACGGGGAAACAGGCGTGGCAAATCTCCGCAGAACCTTCTCCAACAACCCGTCATCGGGAGAGACCGGGTATCCCGACTACCAGGCTGTCCGGTTCGACACGTTTCACCAGTGGTCGCTCCCGAAAACGTATTTCGGATGGCTGTCCGTGACCCCGAAGGTCGGAATTCGTGGCACCTACTACAGCCAGAGCGGATCATTCCTCACGCCGAGCGGCGGGGACACGGCGATCGATCCGGTAACCGGTCTCCCCACGGTCATCAACCCCTCCTACAACAGCACACCGCTGAACAATCCCTCGGCGAAGCTCCAGAGCAAGGGCGCGGTTTTCCGCGTAGCCGGCAACTACGGCATCGAGATTTCCGGGAAAATATCCAGAGCGTTTGAAAAAGTTCAGAGCCGCTGGCTGGGCTTGGACGGCCTCCGTCATGTCGTCCAGCCATACCTCAATTATTCCGGCGTCTACAACTTCGGCCCGGGCCCGAGCGACATCTACCAGTTTGACCGGGTCGTCGAATCCACCCAGCTCCTCCCGTTGAATTTCCCGCAGTTTACGGCGGTGGATTCGATCGACACGTGGAACATCGTCCGGCTCGGCGTGCGCCAGCGCCTCCAAACCCGCCGCGACAACAGAACCTACCAGTGGTTTTCTTTGGATACGTTCATGGATGTCAACCTGGACAACCCGTATTCGGACGGGCCCGTCTCGAATGTTTTCAACGTGTTCGGTTTCCGGCCTGTTCCCTGGGCCTCGCTGTCTGTCGTTTCGCAACTGCCCGTCACCAATCAGGGCTTCACCGAGGTCAACACCTCGCTGAGCTTCATGCCCACAAGGGATTGGAACATCGGAATCGGGCACCGGTATATCGACGGAAATCCGTTTTTTTCCGACAACAGCCAGCTCAGTTTCTCCACGTATTGGAGGATGAACGACCACTGGGCATTCAGCCTGTATGAACAGTATGAATTCGACTCCAAGGTGCTCCAGTATCAGCGGTATATGATCCACCGGGATCTCTCGAGCTGGATCGCTTCGATCGGGGCTGAAGTTCGCGATAATCAGGGCGGCGACCGCGAGATGGGCATCCTTCTTGTCATGACACTGAAGGACGCTCCGCGCGTCACCCTGCCGCTCGCGTTCAGCCAGGCGACAAGCCCGATTGCCCCTGGCAATTGAGCCCTGCCGCCACTTGCTTCTCACCAACCCAAAATCCTCAATGAAAATCTGCATTATTGGTTCCGGCTATGTCGGTCTCGTCTCAGGCGCCTGCTTCGCGGAAGTCGGACATCACGTCATCTGCGTCGACAACGATCAGCGCAAGGTGGACTCGCTGCTCGCGGGAAAAGTTCCCATCTACGAGCCCGGGCTTGAGGAGCTGGTCCATCAAAACGTCTCGGCGAAACGGCTGCTGTTTACGACGAGCACCGAAGAGGGGGTGGACAATTCCGAGGTGATCTTCATTGCCGTGCCAACCCCGCCGCAGGCCGACGGCAGCGTGGATCTGTCCTACATTGAAAAAGTGGCGCGCGAAATCGCCGCCGTGCTGAAACCCGTACAATACCGCGTCGTCGTGGACAAGAGCACCGTGCCCGTCAAGACCGGCGAGAAGGTGGCCGATACGATCCGCCGCTACAACAAAACCGGCGCCGAGTTTGACGTGGTGAGCAATCCCGAGTTCCTCCGCGAGGGCTGCGCGGTGGCCGACCTCATGAAGCCGGACCGGATCGTCATCGGCGGGAACAGCGAGCGCGCGATCGCCCTCATGCAGAAAATTTACGAGCCGTTCATGTCCCCCGTGCTGGTGACCGACATCAACTCGGCCGAACTGATCAAGCACGCCGCAAATTCCTTCCTCGCCCTGAAAATCTCCTACATCAACGCCGTCGCCCAGATCTGCGAGGCCAGCGGAGCAAACGTCGAAAAAGTCGCCGACGGAATCGGCTCGGACCGCCGGATCGGTCGCAATTTCCTCAACGCCGGCATCGGATATGGTGGCTCGTGCTTTCCGAAGGACATCGCGGCGTTCATCGCCATCAGCGAAAACCTGGGCGTGCCGTTCACGCTGCTCAAGGAAGTGCAGCGGATCAACCGGACCCAGCGCGACCGCTTCATCGGAAAAATCCGCGAGGCGCTCTGGGTGCTCAAGGACAAGAAGATCGCGGTCTGGGGGCTCACATTCAAGCCGGACACCGACGACGTCCGCTCGTCGGTCGCCGTCGAGGTCGTGCATGACCTGGTGTCGGAAGGCGCCGAGGTCACGGTCTATGATCCGAAGGGCATGGAAAAGGCGCAGGAGTTCAAACTCGTGGACGGGGCCATCCTGGCATCCTCCCCGCTTGAAGCCGCCAAAGGCGCAGAAGCCCTGATCATCGCCACCGAATGGAAAGCCTTTGCAGCGGTCGATCTCGGGGAATTGAAAAAAATCATGCACACACCCCTCATCTTTGACGGGCGCAACCTCCTCGATCCGGCAACCGTCCGCGAATTCGGCTTCACCTACACAAGCATCGGACGGGAATAGGCGGACGGCTCCTCGAGAGGGGCGCATGCCCGAAAGGTGCCCAGACGCTTGTCAAAGGATCGGGGTAGGAGCGGGGATGCGACTCCCCGCCCCTCCCACCAAGCGGACAGGATGCCCGCGCTCCTTTGCCTTGCATCGGAGATGCGCGCTCTTCGAGGTCAAATTCTCTTTTTAGGTTGATGGATACGGGGCGTGGTCTGCTACAGTGGCGGGCTTATGAGTTCCAAGTCCTCCGCCAAGCTTCGCCCGCACTCCTCCGTTGTTCTTGATGGCCTGAGCCGGGCGCCAAGCCGGGCGATGCTCTACCCGGTCGGCTACAAGGAAAGCGATTTTGCAAAGCCGCAGATCGGTGTCGCCTCGACATGGAGCATGGTCACGCCCTGCAACATGCACATCGATCAGCTCGCCCGCGAATCGGCTCTGGGCATTGATTCGGCGGGCGGAAAGGCCACGATCTTCAACACGATCACCATCTCGGACGGAATCTCGATGGGCACCGAGGGAATGAAATATTCCCTCGTCTCGCGCGAGGTGATCGCGGATTCGATCGAGACCGTCGTCGGATGCCAGGGCTTCGACGGATTTGTCGCGATCGGCGGCTGCGACAAAAACATGCCCGGATGCATGATCGCCATCGCCCGCATGAACCGCGCGGCGGTATTCGTTTACGGCGGAACGATCCTCCCGGGATGCCTCGCCGGAAAAAACCTCGATGTGGTCTCCGTGTTCGAAGCCGTCGGCCAGCGGGCGGCGGACAGGATCACCAGCAAGGAGCTCCATGACGTCGAATCCTGCGCGATCCCCGGACCGGGCTCGTGCGGCGGAATGTATACCGCAAACACCATGGCCTCCGCGATCGAGGCCATGGGATTCAGCCTCCCGAACAGCTCCGCGCAGGCAGCGGTCTCGAAACATAAAATCAAGGATTGCCGCGATGCCGGGGCCGCCGTCATCAACCTGCTGAAGAAAGGCATCCGGCCGTCGGACATCTTCTCGAAGGAGGCGTTTGAAAACGCGATCACTGTGACCATCGCGCTCGGCGGTTCGACCAACTCTGTCCTCCACCTGCTCGCCATCGCGCACTCCGCAGGGGTGAAGCTCACGATCGACGATTTCACCCGCATCGGAAAAAAAGTTCCCGTGCTGGCGGATCTCAAACCCAGCGGCCGATTCCTCATGTCCCAACTTGTGGAGATCGGCGGCATCGTTCCGATGATGAAGGATCTTCTGGGAGCCGGCCTCCTCCACGGCGGATGCCTCACCGTCACCGGAAAAACGCTCAAGCAGAACCTTGCCGCATTCAAACCCTATCCGAAAAACCAGCAGATCATCGCGCCGCTCACGAAGCCGCTCAAAAAGGAAAGCCACCTCGTGATCCTCCGCGGCAACCTCGCCCCCGGTGGCGCGGTCGCCAAAATCTCGGGCAAGGAAGGCGAAAGGTTCAGCGGCAAGGCCCGCGTCTTCGAGTCGGAGGAGAAGGCCCTGACCGCGATCCTCGATGGAAAAATCCGGAAGGGCGACGTGATCGTGATCCGCTACGAGGGGCCGCGCGGCGGCCCGGGCATGCGCGAGATGCTCTCGCCCACCAGCGCCGTGATGGGTCGCGGGCTCGGAAAGGATGTCGCACTCATCACCGATGGGCGGTTCTCCGGCGGCACGCACGGATTTGTCGTGGGCCACATCACGCCCGAGGCATTTGAGGGCGGCCCGCTCGCCATCGTCCGCGAGGGCGACACGGTCACCATCGACGCCACCACCCGCAAGCTCTCGCTCGATCTCCCGGCAAAGGAGATTGCCGCACGCCTTGCAGGGTGGAAGAAGCCGAATCCGCGCTACCGCCGCGGCGTCCTCGCCAAATACGCCTCGCACGTCTCGACAGCATCGCTGGGTGCCGTCACCGACTTTGGATTCTAGGTCCGAACCGATGAACGAACGGGCAGCGAATCCCATGCAGGCCGCAGCGTTCCTCCGCGAGCGGAGCGCCACGGAGAGCCACCATACTCAAGTCTCCATCAGCTTCGGCGAGCGCATGGACTCCGCGGCTCTGCGGAGCGCATGGGAGACCGTCTGCGCAACCCATCCCGTCCTCCGGTCCCGGTTCTCCCGCTCCGCCATCGGAGACGTCGCGCTTCAGGATTCTCCTGCGGCAAAAACCACCTGGCGCGAGCTCGCCTGGCAGACCCTGAGCCCGGAAGAGATCCCTGACAAATGGGCGGAGCTGCAAAAATCCGATGCCGCCGACCCCTTCGATCCGGACTCGCAGGTCAGGATCACGGAGATCCTCCTGCCGGGCGGGTCATCGCATTACCTGCTATCCGTGCCGCCCTATCTCCTCGATGAGTCCTCGATGGCCCGCGTGCTCCTCGACTGGCTGGTGGCTCTGGAGCGGGCTCCGGCCACGCCGGCGGAAACGCCGGCCCCGCTGGCCACGACAGCGGCCTGGACAGACATCCTCAAGCTGGCGGAAGCCCCGCTGGTCCTGCATCCCCGGCCACCGGCACCAGCGGAAATCTCCTCCTCCCTGACTATCGGAAGGGAGGAATCCCGCGCGTTCCTCAACTCGTGCAAATCGAAATCCCTGGATCCGCGCGCGGTCCTTCATTCCCTGTGGGCCCTGCTGCTGCGCCGTCTGGGAGCCGCCGGGAATGTGACCCTCGGGCATTTCGACGCGCGCCGCAGTCCCGGCGAGGCGGGCTTTTTTGAGAACTGGCTGCCGGTCGTCCATGCATGGGGGTCCAAGGACTGGCTCAGGGATGCCCAGCAGTCTTACGACGCCATCTCGGACAACGCGTGGATCGCTCCGGCTTCGGCGCTCACCGCATCCCCCGCTCCCCTGACACTCGACCACCTTGTCGCAGGCTTCGCATGGCGCGGACCCGAGGTCAGCGATCTCATCCAGACCGCCCTGCCCCGCTGGATCAATTTCGATGCAAAAATTCAAACGGCCCAACCGGATTTTCTGCTCCTGGAAGTTCGCGGCGGGGCGCAGCTCACGTTGCAGCTGCACGGACCGCTCGGCAGCGAGCCACTCGGTCGCCAACTCCTTGCGCGTCTGGCCGCGCTCATGGATTCGCTCGATTCCGTGGATGGCAAGCCGGTCGCCCAGATCCCGCTTCTCCTCCCGCAGGAATCACGGACGTTGAAGGAATGGTCGCGCGGCCCGGATGGCCTGGAGCGTCCGCCGAATACCCTGGCCGCCTTTCGGCACGCGGCGGCGGAATTTCCGGAAAATGTCGCGGTCCGCGATGGCGACTACGAACTCAGCTACAGCGAGCTCGACTCACTGTCCGACCGCCTCGCCGCCCATCTCGCGCACGCATCGCTGGCCGGAGGATGGCATGTGGCCCTCTTTCTCTCACCTTCTTCCTGGATCGCGATCGCCCTCATCGGCTCATGGAAGGCCGGAAATTCCTGCCTGGCCCTGGATCCGGCGGCCCCGCCGGAATGGATCGAATCCATGCTCACATCGCACGATGCGGGCGTCGTCATCTGCGATGCCGCAAGCGCTCCGCTCCTCGATGCCTCCACAAGAAGAAGGATCGTTCTGGACCAGGAGTGGGACAACCTGGAGACCGGTGAGCTTCCCAGCCCGGAGATCAACCCCGACTCCCCGGCCGCTATTCTCCCCGGGCATGCGGATGGCCCACCGCCTCAAATCCGGGCGCTGACCCACGATCTGCTTGTCACCGCCGCCATCGAGGGCGCCCGGGTTCTCGACTTCGGACCCGCCGACACATTCCTCGCGCACTCCGCAGCGGGCGGCGGCGCATTTTTTGATGAGTGGCTGCTGCCAATCCTGGCCGGCGGCACGGTTCGTGTGGCGGACGACGATGTGCTCGATCCTGTCTCCTGCCAAGTCACCCACCTGCGCCTCACGGCACCTGAGTTGAACAACCAGGCTGCCCGCTGGTCGCGAGGGGAAGCCCAGGCCACGACTCCTCCCAGGGTCGTTGCGGTCGAATGCGGCTGCGCATCGAAGGCCGCCCTGGAAATCTGGAACCGGTGCACGGGCGACAGCGTGCAGATCATCTCCTTCTTCAGCCCCGCCGGACTCTGCGGGCTGGGGGTTGCCGATATCGCCACCGCCGAGGGCCCACTGCTCATGATTGGAAAACCCACCCCCGATGTGGAAGCTTCCGTCTGCGATCCGGATGGGCAGGACGTTCCACCGGGTTTTTCGGGCGCGCTCTGGATGAAATATCCCGGCTGGAAAAAAAGTTCCCACCCCCGCGGCCGGAGAGGCATCGATACCGGACTCCGCGCCTGGCGCAATGGAAAGGGCTCGCTCCAACTGGAAGGCCCGGCCAACCGGTTCCCCGACTTCTCCCCGGCAGCCGTCCGCCTGATGGCGCAGCCCGACGTCATCGACTGCCTGATTGGCGACCAGGCCTGGACGCTCTCGCCGGGATCCGTGGCGGGCACGATCTCCGTTCCGGAGTGGCCGCTCACCCGCGGTGGCTGGATCGATGAATCCTCGCTCCCCAGGCCGGAGGCACCCGCCGCGCCAAAGGCCACGCCAAAAGCTTTTCCCCGCGAGCAGCCGCGCCCGGCGGTCCCATGGACTCCGGTCAGCATCCTTCAAAAGGAGGGAACTGCCGCGCCGCTGGTGCTTGTCCCCACCGCATCGGGAGTCACCGAGACTTACCGCGATCTGGTTTCCGCCCTCGGAACCGGACGGCGCATCCTCGGCCTGACCGCCCGCGGAGCCTGCGATCCGGAAGCCTGCCACACCACCGTCGAAAGCGCCGCCGCCGCATGGATCGAAGCGATCGTGGAGGAGGATCCTTCGCTGCCGTTCGATCTTTGCGGATTCGGCTATGGCGGAATCGCCGCTCTGGAGATGGCGCGCCAGTTTGCCGCCGCCAAGCGCAGGGTTCCCGGCCTCATCCTCATCGGCACCCCGCCGCCACAGATGGAAAAACCTTCCGGCTGGCTGTCCTCGATGAAAAGCGTGTTCAAACGACTGAACCCGGATGACCGCATGGAGCCGTTCACATCCATCGGCGAGCCCGCGCGAACCCACGAGGCCGCGTGGCGACGCTACCGCTTCGTTCCCTGCGATCTTCAGGCCCGGATCATCATCCCGTCGGACTTCCCGCCGGACTCGGCGGCCACATGGCTCGCAATCCTGCCCTCGGCCCGGATCGAACCGGTCAAATGCACATGGGCCGAGATGCTCGCCTACCCGGCGGTCAAGCGCCTGGCTTCGATCCTCGCCGATTCCTGATCGTCAGGCTTTCGCCTTGACGAGCGCCTTGTTCAAGCGGCCTTTCCGGCGATCGGCCACATTGCTGTGAATGATCCCGCGCTTGGCGGCCTTGTCGAGGGCGGAGGTCAGTTTGACAAACTCCGCGCGCGCGGCTTCCGGCTTCCCCTCCGCAAGGGCTGCACGGAACTTTTTCTGTTCGGTCTTGAGTCCGGTGATGACACCGGCATTGATTTCGCGTCGGCGCACGCTTTGGCGCGCACTCTTTGCTGCAGATTTTGTATTGGCCATAAATAGGTGTTGGTGCCAGAGGGGAGAATCGAACTCCCGACCAAGGGCTTATGAGTCCCCTGCTCTACCGCTGAGCTACCCTGGCGTGGGGATGGGACAATATCGGTTTCCGGCCGCCGAACAAGAGCGATTTTTCTCCGGATCTTTATGAAACTGTTCAGCAAAAAATCTTCCACCTTCAGGAATTTCGCTTTGCCTTATGTCAAGAATTGGCTTTCATTCGGATCATGAGGGCAAGCAACCAGTTGCAAGCCTTGTCCATTTTTACCACTGCCGAACCCAACAATGAAGAAGCCATCAAGAAGTATTCCCCTCTGGAGTATTCTGTTGCTGCAGCTTGTGATGCTGTGCCACGGCCAGACGGCGTCGCTCGTGATCGGGGAGGATCTTCCATCGCCGCTCCCGATTGCGGACAGGAAGATCGCCTTTCTTTTTGATGACGGTCCGCTGCCCGGAAACACGGCCACGATTCTGGATGCCTTGAAGAAGACCGGGATGAAGGCGACGTTTTCCGTCGTCGGAAAAAACGTGCAGGCGAGCCCCGAACTGGCGCGCCGGATCGTGGCGGAGGGTCACGAATTGGCCAACCAGACCTGGTCCCATCCGGATCTGTCAAAGCTGAGCCCGGAGCAAATTCTTTCCGAGCTGCAGAAGGCGGAGGAGGTCATCCATGCCACGACGGGCGTGCACGCGCGATTCTTCCGTCCGCCGGATGGACAGTTGTCGCCTGAGAACGCGGAGCTGATCAAGTCTGCGGGCTATCTCATTCTGATGCCCACCTTCGATTCCGGAGACTGGCGGTGCCCGCCGGCGGGCATGGTGCGCAAGGCGATCCTGGACGGGGTGACGCCGGGAGCGATGATCCTCGCGCACGACAGTTTTCCAAAATCCGTCGCCGAGATGCCGGGCATACTTGAGGAGTTGTCGAAA
This sequence comes from Verrucomicrobiota bacterium, assembly GCA_026398275.1. GTDB lineage: Bacteria > Verrucomicrobiota > Verrucomicrobiia > Chthoniobacterales > Terrimicrobiaceae > QYQL01. Next base: position 6,521 of record JAPLTF010000054.1, on the reverse strand, counting down.
CGCGGATTCGAGTCGTTGACGGTAACGGACCTCCTGCTGCAGGCGGTGGCGCAGAACTGAGCCGGTCCCGCACGGTCAGAAGTCAGAAATCTCCGCGGCGCAAACTCTGAAAGGCCCTGCCGGCATGCTTGATCACATGGCTGGCACGAAGCGACTCCTGGGATTCGCCGCCCGATGCGATGGCAATTTCCGCCGCCCGGCCGCAGGCCCATGCTCCCGCCATCGCGGCCTCGTAGGGGTCGAGCCCCTGGGCCAGGAGGGCGGCCGAGATCCCCGTGAGCACGTCGCCCATCCCGCCGCTGGCCATGCCGGGATTTCCTGTCGTGTTGTAAGCGGCGGGCCGGTCGGCCCGGCCGATGATCGTGCGCGCGCCTTTTAAAAGCAGTGTCACCGGGAATTCGCGGACAAAATCCGTCATCCATTGCATCCGCGTCCGCCCCCCGCACGGCGAGAGCCTTTCCATCTCGCCCGGATGCGGGGTCAGCAGCCGCGGGCCCGTGCAATCGCTGAGAACCCCGGGCGATTTCGAAATCCCATTCAAGGCATCGGCATCAACGACGCACGGGCACGCCGCACTTTTCACCACGGTAACGATCTCCTCCGCGAACCGCGTGGAAAGTCCGGGCCCGATCGCGATCGCATCCCACCGGTCCTGGAGCACTGCTTGGTAGGAATCCACCTGCCGGACCATCACCTCGGGAATGGCGGCCGTTGCAAGAATCGGATAAACATCCTCCTTGACGAACAGCGTCACGAGGCCAGCGCCGCCGGCGACGGCTGCGGCGGAACAAAGTCGTGCGGCCCCGGAGAATCCAGCGGACCCCGCCACGATGGCCACCCGTCCGGCCATTCCCTTGTGGGTATCAAACACCCGGGGCGGAAGATGCGACCGAAGCACCGACGGCCGAATCACCTCCGCGTCTTTGTCTGCGGAATCCGGCGCAGCAAGCCCGTCGAGTGGCGCAATCGCAAGACGTCCCACAAAATTGACCGCGGCATCGACAAGAAGACCGATTTTGGCAAAACCCATCGCCATCGTGGCATCAGCCCGCACGCAGGGTTCCCCCGGCTCGCCGGTATCCGCATCCAGCCCGCTTGGCAGATCGGCCGCCAGCACCCACGCCCCAGAATCCTCACGCAGGTGGTTGATCTCACGAATCCCCGTCGCGACTGGCTCCCTCGGATTTCCTTTTGCCCCGATTCCCAGCAACCCGTCGAGAACCACCAGCGGCCACGATCTTTGCGGTGAGCCAATGCCGTCCAAGCGCCGCAGTTGAGCCTCCGTGAGCGGGGCGAGCAGGGGCCCGGAAAGCATGATCTCCACCCTCCACCCCGCAGCAGCCAGGTGCCGGGCCGCCACCAGGACATCGCCTCCGTTGTGCCCCTTGCCCGCAAAGGCGCGGCACGTGCCGGGATCCGGAAAGTTCTGGCGCACGAACTCCGCCATCTGCCGTCCGGCGGATTCCATAAGCTCAGACGCTTCGACCCCGGACGCAAATGCCGCCTGCTCGGCCTCAACCATCTGCGCGCGGGTCAGAATGCTCACGTCGGCAGCATGCGGCCGCAAGTCCGGGAGGAAAAGAATTTTGATCGCTTCCGCCTGATGCGCGCGATAAATTGCGGCCATGAAAACCGCTTTTGCTCTCCTGGGTGCATGCCTCCTTGTGACCTCGTGTGCCTCGGGCCCGGCTCCGACTCCGCTGGTCCTGCAACGTTTGGCGGCCTCCGGCGTGGATTCGCGCACCTATGCCAAGATCGATGCGGGACGCGTCCTGAGCTACTCCGACATCCTCGGCCTTGTTGAGGATAAAATCCCGGATGCAGCGATCGTCTCCTACCTCAAGAGCACGCATGCGCCCTACCGCCTGACGGATTCGCAGCTCGGGAAGCTCGACAATGCGGGCGCGGGGTCGGAACTGGTCAACTACCTCGGGAAGTCTGTCGGCTACTACGAAGCCACCAAGCGCTCCCAGACCGGAGGCAGCAAGTGGGACAAGCACCCGTATTTTAACGACCCGTATTACTGGGGTCCGGCGCCGTTCCCCTACGCCTTCCCGGGCGAATGGGATGATCCGGCCATCATGGGCATGTGGTTCTGATCCCTTGCGCGGGCGTCAACCCCGTGCAAGTTATGGAACATGGAGGGAGTTCAATACCGCGTCGGAAATGAGAAGCTGATCCGTGTGCTGGATGCTGCAAGCGCGCGCCTCCGCAGCCTGCTGGAAAAACAGGGCCGCGCCACCGGTGCACTCCGCGTCGCGGTCATCGGCGGCGGGTGCTCCGGACTTCAATACAAGATGGACCTCGTCGACGGCCCGGCCAACCGCGACATCGTTGTCGACTCGAACAGCGTCCGCGTCGTCGTGGATCCGAAGAGCGCGCTCTTTGTGAGCGGATCGGAACTGGACTTCAGCGACGACCTGCAGAAGGGCGGATTCAAAGTCACGAATCCGAACGCCGTCGCCCATTGCTCCTGCGGGGAAAGCTTTTCCGCGTGACCGACGCCTTTGCGGAGTTCGGCATGGAGCGGCGTCCGTGGCTGGATCCGGCAGCGATCCAATCCCGCTACCACGAGCTCGCAGTCATCCGCCATCCCGACAGGTGTGGAGGCGATCCCCTCCCGCTCTCCCGGCTGAATGAGGCCCGCGGGATCCTCAGCTCCCCGCCGTTGCGGCTCCGCCATCTCCTCGACCTGACCCGCCCCGCGGGCCTGGCGACAAAACGTTTCGCGCCGGACTTCGAGCAGTTCGCACGCGCGGGCTCGCTGGCAAAGAGAGCAGAGCAAATTTCTGCGCAGAGCGCGTCCTCGCCATTGGCCGCCGCTGTCGCGCGTGCCGAGCGCGCCTCGCTCCAGAAAGAAATCGCCGAGGCGCTTGACCGGATCAACCTCCGCCTCGAGGCGCTGGAAAAGAATATTCTGTCGCTCGACGCATCCTGGCCGGACGTGACCCCACAAGAAATCTCGCTGCTCGCGGAAGAACTCTCCTTCCAGAATAAATGGCGGCAATCCCTGCGGTCCGCACAAACCCGCCTAATGGGGGGGTAGTTGAACGGCCTTGCGAAACTCCTCGACGTCGGGAGTCGTCCGCAGCGCAGAAAGCAATTTTTGACGGGCCTCCAAGGCCGAAATCCCGGTGTCCACGAGCCGGTTCATCAGCTCCCCGAAAAGCTGGCGGCGCTTGTTGCCGTTCTCGGACAAATCCCGCCGGTCGTGACAGAACGCCATGATCGTCGTCCCGCAGGCACAGTTCCGGAAAAGCCCCACCTGCTGCCCCGGATCCCCGATGTCATATCCCATCAAACCGCTGCTGTTGGGGAGCGCCTGAGTATCCATCAGATACTCCTCGAACGAGCCGTAAACCCGGGCGCATTTCGGACACGTTTTGGGAAACTCGGTATCCCAAATCGCCTTGAGACCTTGGTAGAGGGAGGTGGTGGAGATCGGCATCTGCGCTTGGGCTTCTACTACAACCATGACTGCAGCGTAAACACATATTCGGCACAACGCAAGAACTTTTTAACAACCGGATGCATTTAAATTACGCAACGGTTGCGTTACATCGTTCTCAGATCTTCCTGGAGTGGCGTCACCGAGAGGGTTTTCAGGTCGAAGAGGAGAAAGCGAAGGCGATCCGGGCCGCTTCCTGTATTCACGCAGGGAACTCCATGGATCTGCAGAACGGGTGTCTGATCGTGGGTGTGGCCGGAGACGGCAAGGGCGACAGAAGTGGCCATGGCGGAGATCAAAATTCCGATGGCGCTGTTTCCGGAATAGGCGTCGAAGAACCGGCGCGGAGAGTAGATCGCCGACTTGTGGACAATCAGCGAGGAAAATGGAATCGTATGGGTGGCAAAGAGCACAGGTTTTCCTTCGTCGCAGGCTGCGGAAAGCCTGTGGGAAATCGCCCTGGTCTGTCGCATCGCCTCCTCTGTGCCGGCCAGGCCGGGGATCCTGTCCATGTCCGGGTATGTCATTCCGCCGAACCGGCCGCTCTGATAATCCGCCATGGTCGGGCGCTTGGAATCCGCAACCGCATCCGGGTCCTTGAAGCCAAAATCGTAGTGGCCGTATCCGCCGCAGATCACGACTCCGGGCAGGCTGACATTTTCAAAATCCAGACAGTGGATCCGGTGGGCCTTGCAGGCCGGCCGCCAGAATTTTTCGCGCACATCCTCCGGGCTCCGGCAGCCATCGGCCTCACCCTGCAGCCAGTGGTCGTGATTGCCGAGACAGATGACCACTTCCGCCCCCGGCCCGGCCGCCGCGCGGAGGCCGGCCATCCACTCCTCCGCCCGCTCCGCAACTCCAAAATCTCCCGCCACCAAAAGCACGTCGGCCCCGGATTGCACAAACCGCGACCTCAACTCCTCCAAAATTCCGCGCCCGCCGTCTGCAGCATCGTCGAGGTGGAGGTCCGAGGTGATGAGGACTTTCCCGGGCGGTTCTTCCTCCGGCGGACGCGGCGGGGTTTCCGGCGGGGTGCGCCGTCCGATCAAAGCTCCGAGAGCAAGGACGAGCGCCGCCCCGAGAACGGCTCCCCCGAAATCGAGGCCCACATCGGCGAGCTGGGCGGTCCGCTGGGCGGAGAAAAGCTGAATGCCCTCGCTCAGGAATCCCAGGGCGGCCGAGGATCCCAGCACCCATGCCACAACGCTCCGGGTCCTCACCGTGAGTGCCGGCGGCAGCCGCAATCCTCTCCAGAGCAAAGCGGCATAAACCACGAACTGCACGACGTGGGCGGTCTTCCGCGTGAAGAAATTGATGTCCGGGTAGGAAGCGGATGCCAGCCACGGAAAAAGCCAGGCCAGGAACGGCCTCAGATAATGGGCGGAATGGTCGCCGGAGCCAACGCTCGTCGAAGCGTAAAGCACGAATCCGGCCCACAAAGCCACCGGAAGCCAACGCCTCATCAAGAGAGAAAAACCTTTCATTCCCCTCTTGATGAGTCTAAGATTCCAAGCTGTCAATGCTATGGATCTGAAGCCTGCGCCGCTGCGGGATCAACGCTTCAAACGCCTTCCATGAGAAATCAATCCCACGCCTCCATTCACCGTTTGATCCGCGCCTGCGGATGGGCGGGAATTCTCGTCTGCCTGGCCTGGCTCGCAGGCTGCGAGGGCGGAGGGGGCGGCAGCTACGTCCCTCCCCTCCCCTCCACAACGAGCGGAACCGTCTACCGGCTCAGGGTCGGCGACGCCGTGCTTCTGGAGGTTTTCCAGGAGCCTTATATGACCACCCGGCAGAAAATCCTCGGAGATGGCACCATCTCGGTCGGGCTCATCGGCCGGGTCGCGGTGGCCGGGCTGAGCATCAACGATGCCGCGAAGAAAATCGCGGCGCAGCTTGACCAGAAGCAACTCGTCAACCCGCAGGTCAGTATCTCGGTCGAGTCCTACGCGCCCCGGCGCTTCACCATCTGGGGACAGGTCCGCTCCCCGGGCGCCCTCGTCATCCCGGGCGAGGAGGAGCTCACCCTCCCGCAGGCCATCGCCATGGCCGGCGGCAACACGGATATCGGCGATGTCAGAAATGTCGTGGTGACCCGCCGCAACGGCGATGGCACACAGAAAATCAAGCTCAACGCGATGAGCCCGTCGGCGTCGGACTTCCTGATCCAGGAAGGCGATACGATTTTCGTCAAGGAGACCTTGTTTTAAATGTCCACCCAGGAACCGGACTCCGGCGACCTCTTCTCCAGCGGAGGAGCGGCTCCGGCATTCGACGTGGCGGGCTTGCTGCGCACCTCCCTGCGGCTTTGGTGGATCGCCGCCGCATTTCTTTTCTTTGGTCTTGGGGTTGGGGTCTTCCTCGTCCGGAATGCCCCGCCCGAATTCCTCGCCACCTCCGAGATCAAAGTCGAGCGCCGCGCCTCGACCTCCGCGATTTCGCTCAGCGGCAACCCGCTCACGGTGGAGGGAGCGACCGCTCCCGAAGATCTTAAGACGATTGAGAAAAGCTTCGTCAACCCGATGCTTCTCAAACGGGTTGTTCAGGAGATCAAGTCCGCCAGTCTCGACGGCCTCACCCTGGGTGGCTGGCCGGTCGGCAAACTCCAGGATGACGCAATCGCGGGCTTCCTGATGAAGGATTGCAAGGTCCTGCTCGTCCCGGACACGCGTCTGATCCAGGTCTCCTTCTCCAACCCGGATCCCGCCATGGCCCAGCGCATCTGCAACACGATTGTCGAGCAGGGGATCGAATACGACCGCGACCAGAGGATCTCGGCGGTCGGCGTCAATATCCGCTACCTCAAGGAGGAAGTGAAAAAAATGGAGGAAAACCTGAAGACCTCCGAAGAGAAGCTCAACACCTACACCCGCACGTTGAGAAATGTCTCGATTGACAGCACGATGAACATCGTCGCTGACCAGCTCAAGGAACTCGACTCGCGCAGCACGCAAGCCAAAACCGAAAGGCTGAAAATCGAAAGCGATCTGGCCCAGATCCAAAACTGCCAGAACGACCCCGAGAGGCTGATCAAAATTGACAGCGTCCAAAAAATGCCTGCGGTCGTCTCCCT
>JAPLTF010000072.1 GCA_026398275.1 Verrucomicrobiota bacterium | reverse complement strand
GCCCCCCGCACCCCCCGAACAAGACGAAGAACAAGACCAAGGAAGAAGAGCCTTGTGGGAAGCTTTTGAAGAAAACGCCCGCTCGGAAGTATCCGATTTTCAAACCGGCCAGATCACCGGACTTTCAAATCGGCGCCCGCAGGAATTCGAGAACCCGACGCACATGATCTTGGATGGATCAGAAGTCGGTTTGTTTCAGCCTGGACGGAGGCAAACCGAACGCTCTCTTCACGGACCGGGAAAATGCGGCGGGGTCGCTGAAGTGCATTTCGTCGGAAACCTGCTTGATGGTCGTTTTCGAATTTTGAAGCAGATGCGCGGCATGGTTCATGCGCAGCTGCCAGAGATACTCGTAGGGAGAATCTGTGCCAAAACGTCGAAACAGCCGACAGATATAGGCATGGTCCAGATGGCAGGCATCAGCGACCTGACGTGCCGAGGTGATCTCCGCGCAGTGCTCCTGAATGAATTGCCGGCAGCGCATATAGGAATGAAATGCAGCGCTCCGGGCCGTATCAGCAGACACTGCCAACTCACCGATCTTCATCAGCAGATAGTGCAGGGTAATCCAGCAGGATTCTTGGCGATGTCGTCGCTTATGGGTCCCCAACTCGACAAGATCCTCAAAAATGTTCCGGACCCGCTCCACATCCTGCACTTGGGTAACTAATCCCGCTCGCAAGCCGTAGCGCAACAGGCGAGGCTTTGCCGCAGGGCCGCGCAGGACGGCAAAGTATTTTGTCATGCCCTGCGGGGAAACCGAAGAAATGCGGTGAGGGTGACTATTGTCGTAAAGAAAGATCGTGCCCGCTTGAAGCTTCCAGGTCTTTTTTCCCAATTGAATATTGCCCTCTCCACGCGCCACAAACTCCAGAACCAAGTGCCGGAATGTGATCCGCCGTAAATCGTAGTCGGGGCCGCATTCCTCGCATCCCCCGCTGACGATCTCCAATGGTTTCGAGGCGCGGTCCAAAATGTGAAACCGCTTGGCTGACTTTACCTGATGACTGAAATACTTTGGGTCTCCGGAGGGCACTCGGGGAATCATAAAAAAATTCTGGCATAAGAAAAAGTCAAAAATTGACAAGCATCGGTCAAACTGAGCTCTTCCCAGGCCGTTCCGTCATCAGGTGGAATGGATTCCTCATATGACATCCTCATCCCACCCAAGAATTGGAATCCGCCCGACAATTGACGGCCGCCTTGGCGGCGTGCGCGAATCCCTCGAAGTGCAGACCATGAAGATGGCGCAGGCGGCGGCAGCCCTGATTTCCTCCTCGCTCTTCTACCGGGACGGCTCGCCCGTGGAATGCGTGCTCTCCGACACGTGCATTGGCGGCGTCCGTGAAGCGGCGGCCTGCGCTGACAAGTTTTCACGCGAGGGTGTCGCGGTATCGCTGACGGTGACGCCCTGCTGGTGCTATGGATCGGAGACAATGGACATGACGCCGCAGATCCCAAAGGCCGTGTGGGGATTTAATGGCACCGAGCGTCCGGGTGCCGTCTATCTCGCCGCAGTGCTGGCAGGCCACAGCCAGAAAGGGATTCCGGCTTTCGGGATCTACGGGCGCGATGTGCAGGATGCGGGCGACGGAAATATCCCCGCCGACGTAGCGCAAAAAATCCTCCAGTTTGCGAAAGCCGGGCTGGTGGTCGCGCAGATGCGCGGGAAATCGTATCTGGCCATGGGAGGAGTCTCCATGGGAATCGCAGGCTCGATTGTTGACCAGGCCCTGTTTGAAAACTACCTGGGCATGCGGGTTGAGACGGTCGACATGACCGAGATCCTCCGCCGGATCGACAAGGGGATTTACGATGTGGAGGAGTATCAGAGCGCGCTGCAGTGGGTGAAATCGAACTGCCCCGAAGGCAAGGATTACAACTCGCAGGACACGACGCGTTCCCGCGCGCAGTTGGATAGCGAATGGGAAACATCCGTCAAGATGGCGATCATCGCCCGCGACCTCATGGGCGGCAACCCGAATCTCGCGGAAAATGGCTTTGGCGAGGAGGCCCAGGGGCACAACTCCATCGCCGCAGGCTTCCAGGGCCAGCGCCAGTGGACCGACTACCAGCCGAACGGAGACTTCCTGGAGGCGATCCTGAATTCCTCCTTCGATTGGAATGGCCTCCGTGCACCATTCATCGTGGCCACGGAAAACGACGCGCTGAACGCCGCCTCCATGCTTTTCGGCCATCTGCTCACCAACACGGCCCAGATCTTTGCCGACGTCCGGACGTATTGGAGCCCGGACGCCGTCAAGCGAGTCACCGGCCACTCATTGGAGGGGAACGCCGCCTCTGGCATCCTTCATTTGATCAACTCGGGACCTGCGGCACTGGACGGCACGGGGCAACAATCCCGTGACGGGCAGCCCGTCCTGAAGCCCTTCTGGGAAATTTCCGAGGAGGAAGTCGCCGCCTGCCTGAAAGCGACCACATGGCATCCCTCGATCACCGAGTATTTCCCCGGCGGAGGCTGGTCCACCCGCTACCTGACGATGGGCAACATGCCGGTAACCATGTTTCGCTTGAATCTGGTCAAGGGCCTCGGCCCTGCACTGCAAATCGTCGAGGGCCACACCGTGGATCTTCCCAAGAATGTGCATGCCATCCTTGACGAGCGCACGAACCCGACCTGGCCGACGACGTGGTTCGCCCCCCGACTGACAGGATCCGGAGCATTCCGGGACGTCTACGACGTGATGAAAAACTGGGGTGCCAACCACGGGGCGATTTCGTATGGTCATATCGGAGCGGAACTGATCACCCTCGCCTCCATGCTGAGGATCCCCGTCTACATGCACAATGTGCCGGAAGACCAAATTTTCCGCCCGAGCACATGGACCGCCTTCGGAACCCAGAACCCTGAGAGCGCAGATTTCCGGGCATGCGAGGCTCTCGGTCCTGTCTACCGCTGAACACCCTGTCCCTATGAACGTGACTTTCGACATCACCCGCACCGGCGGACAACTCGGGCCGGTCAAATTCCGCCTCGGTCGCCAAATCGTGGAGCCTTTCTCCACTGCTCCGTGGTGTGACAAACCCGGCGCTGAGAAGCTGATTCCTCTGCTCCGCGAATTGCGGGGAGATTTCTTCTGTGCGCCGTTTGGCGACGGGCCGCCGTGGCGCGGCGAGGCACATCCGCCCCACGGCGAGTCCGCCAATGGCACATGGAAGGTGCATCCATCTGAATGCGGACGCCTAGTCGCCACGCTGCGGACTCGCGTCCGGGCCGGCAAAATCACCAAGATCGTCGAGGCCCGCGAAGGCGAGACCAACCTTTATCAGACCCACCTGCTGGAGGGTTTCCAGGGCGGGATGTGTCTCGGGCACCACGCCATGCTCGACTTCACCCGCAACGGCGCAGGCATCATCTCCACGAGCAAACTGCGTCTCGCGCAGGTTCTCCCGGCCCCGTTTGAACATCCAATCCAGGGCGGCTACTCCTCGCTCAAACAGGGTGCCTGGTTTCGCCACCTCGACAACGTGCCCATGGCCGACGGCGGCAAGACAGATCTCACCCGCTACCCAGCCCGTGAAGGATTCGAGGACCTCGTCATGCTGCACCACAAGGACGCGGACGATTTCGCGTGGGCCGCGGTCGTTTTCCCGGACAAAAAGTTCGTCTGGTTCTCGCTGAAAAATCCCGCGAATCTCGCCTCGACGGTTCTGTGGCACTCGAACGGCGGGCGCCACTACGCCCCCTGGAGTGGACACCATCGCGGCGTGCTCGGGATCGAGGACGTCACCGCCTATTTCCACCTCGGGCTCGCCGCTTCGCTGTCAGACAATCCGTGGAAGGAAAAGGGCGTGCCCACGTCGCTCGACCTCACCCCGAACAAGAGCACCCGCATCCCCTACACCATGGGAGTTGCCCCGCTGGCCGCCGGTTTCGATTCCGTCCGCAGCATCCAGCGCATGGCCACCGGCATACGCCTCACAGCCGCAAGCGGCGCGCACATCGATCACGCCGTCGATACCACGTTCATCCAATAACCCACCACTCACCCAATCCCGCCCATGACTCCCACCATAAAAAAATACGCCGATTTCCTTCACCGCATCAGCGGCAAAATCCTGCTCGGCTGCGACGGCTTCGTTGACGAAACATACGAGATTGTCGAAATCCGGAAGAGCCAGACCGAGTTCACCCCGATGAAAAAACTCAGGCAATTCGGCGAGCTTCTCGTCGAGCGCGCAGACGGTGGGGTCGGCCTGGAACTCGTGCCGAAGCGCCGCTGCGAGGGAGGGTTCGGCATCAACACGGGCCGGGTGGCCGCCTGTTTGGGCCTGAAGCCCTGCCTGCCCGGCCTTTACGGCAGCAAAGCAATCGCCCCGGCTTATCATCAGTTCGATGAGATCTGCGATCTGGTTTCTCTCGGCGACCCCGCGCTGACTATTGCTTTGGAGTTCAGCGATGGGAAGGTTTTGATGAGCAACCTTGAGGCGGTCTCCAGCCTGACATGGGAACACTTTAAAAATCACTTCGGAGAAGAGAAACTCAAAGCATTGTTCTCCGGTGTCGATATTTTGGGATTGGGCTATTGGTCGCTCACCGCAAACTTTGACGGTCTCTTCCAGGGTTTCATGGAACAGTATGCATCCATGACGCCACCGCGCCGGATGTTCTTCGACTTTGCCGACATTAAGAAGAAGTCGAGCGAATCATTTATTGAAAGTTTGGAACTCATTAGAACATTCAACAGCAAGATCCCCATGACGTTCAGCCTGAACGAACATGAGGTGGTGGAATTGTTTTCAAGGATTGGAGTCGAGCGCCCGGAACTGACACCGGCGGCGATCGCCTCCGCGTTGACCGTCGCCCGGGAAAAGATTGGCTTCGATGAACTGGTCGTGCACACACCAGAGTTTGCTGCTGCATCCAGCTCGGCGGATGGTGAAGCGCATGCCATCCAGGACCGCCAAACAAATGTCGTCCGCCTGGCTGGCGCAGGCGACAGCTTCAACGGCGGATTCCTCTGCGCATCCCTTGGGGATCTGCCGCTCAAAGAACGACTCGTCATCGCCAACGCGGTGACCGCCTTTTTCGTCACCCACGCCACACCCCCCACCAAGGAAGAACTCATCGCCCAGATCGAAAAATCTGCCGAGAAGTAATACAGTGTGGGAGATTTGGCCATCCCCTCAAAACCCTCCTATGGATTCGCCGCTGGTCATTGGGGTTTGACACCGGCGATCACCAGAGGCTCGAGCTCTCAGCATTGCAAATCATGAACAGAGATCAAATCAGCCAGATCGTCCGGCAAGTCCTCAAGGATACCGGGGTTGCTGCGACCATTCCCGAAGTCCCCTCCCATCCCACTGCATTACCGGCTTCGCGGGAAACCAGCTCCTCCCCGCGCACAAGCCGCGCGGCAGTGCTCATCGGCAAGAGCCGGATCGAGATGCGTGAGTTTCCCATCCGGGAAATCACCGATGATGAGATGCTCATCAGAGTTGAGGGCTGCGGGATCTGCGGCACCGACGTCCATGAATTCAAGGGCGACCCCATGGGTCTCGCCCCTCTCGTCCTTGGCCACGAGGGCACCGGTGAAATCATCCGTTTGGGCTCAAATATCCGCCAAGATAGCGCGGGGAAGAGGGTCAAACTCGGAGATCGAATCGTAACCAGCGTGAATGCCTGCGGGAAGTGCGACGCTTGCCTCTACACGCCGGGGCGTCTTAATCTATGTGAAAACCTCAAGGTTTACGGGTTGCTACCCGACGACGAAACCCACCTCAACGGATACTTCGCGGAACACCTGATCGTGCGGGCCGACTCGACATTTTTTGTGGTCAACGATCTGAGTCTGGAACTCCGGATGTTGATCGAACCTGCGGCGGTTGTCGTCCACGCCCTTGAGCGGGCGAAGCTCACCGGGCTTGTCAATTTCCGAAGCCGGGTGCTGGTCCAGGGATGCGGGCCGATCGGCCTGCTGATGGTGGCCGTTGTGCGGGCTGCGGGCGTCCAACATATCGTGGCACTGGATGGTGACGACAGCCGGTTGGACATGGCCGGAAGAATGGGTGCGGAGCATCTGATCAATCACAAAAATTATGCCGGGGTTCCGGAGCTAGTCGCGGCCGTGAAAGCCGCCACGAAAGGGCGAGGCGCACATCTGGCGTTCCAGTGCACAGGAGTTCCCACGGCAGTTTCCAATATCTGGAAATACGTGCAGCGGGGAGGGGGAATCTGCGAGGTGGGTTCCTTTGTGGACAGCGGCTCCTGCACGGTCAACCCGCACCACGACATTTGCGCCAAGGAGATCACCCTTGTGGGATCCTGGGTTTATACGGTCGAAGAATACCCCATCGCGTATAATTTTCTGCGACGGGCGCAGGGCATCGGTCTCCCCGTGGAAAGCCTGATCACGCATCGCTTCCCGCTGGATAAAATGACCGAAGGATTTGATGTGAGTATCCGGCAGCAGGGACTGAAAGTCGCCATTCTGCCGGATAAGTAACCTACCCTTTTATTCATCATTTATTCTTATGACTCCCTGCACCCCCGACATCGAACGAAACATCGAACTGGATTTCCTCCGCGCCACAGAAATCGCGGCACTAAACACTCTGCAGTGGCTGGGAAAGGGGGACAAGGAATCCGCCGATGCCGCCGCCTGCGACGCGATTCGCGGAATGTTTGATCTCATGGACATGCGGGGACAGATAGTCATCGGTGAGGGCATCAAGGATGAGGCCCCCGGTCTGTTTATCGGAGAGAAAGTGGGCACTTGGAAGGAAGGAAGTCCCCGGTTTGAAATTGCGCTCGATCCGGTGGACGGAACCACGAATGCCGCCAAAGGGATGCCGAATTCCCTGAGTTGTATCGCCGCATCCTTAGTTGATGACAATGGCGGTTCGAGCTTGTTGGATATTTCGGCATTCTATCTCAAGAAACTGGCCTACCCGCTCGCCGTGCGCCAGGCCTGGATCAAGGATCCCAAGCTGCCCATCGACATTGAGGCCCCGATTGAGGACGTCATCGACGTAACCGCCCGCATCCTGGGCAAGGAGGTTCGGGATGTGGTCGTTTCGGTGATCGACCGTCCACGCAACCAGGATCTCATCGATGCTATACGGAGGAAAGGGGCCGCGCTCCGAATGATCGTCGATGGAGACATCGCGGCGGCACTAGCTCCGGCGATGCACACCTCAAGCATCGACCTCTATGCAGGAATCGGAGGTGCCCCGGAAGCCGTTCTTGCGGCAGCAGGACTTCGCTGCCTGGGAGGCGGCATGAGGGCGAAGATCTGGCCCCGCGACGAGGGCGAGCGCAAATCCCTCATCGATAATGGCTGGGGAGACCGGCTCGATACCCAGTTTATGTCCCGGGATCTGGCACGCGGGAAAAACATCATCTTCGCCGCCACCGGCATCAGCAGCGGTCCCCTCCTTCGTGGCGTTGAGGTGACCGGATCGATCGCCATCACCCACTCCGTGCTCATGCGCGCCCGAAGCGGGAGTGTGCGATTCATGGAAACCCACCACAACCTTCAAAAGAAGACCATTCACCGCAGATCCACACAGGGCGAAGCAAAGATTTAGCAGGCCTGAGCCCGCCAGCGGCTCAATCTTCCCCCGATCCGCCCTTCCCAGGCTTCGTCTTAACGCTCGCCGCAACCGGCACAATTTTATCGATCTCCATGTTTTTCTCGGCTGAATACAGCGTATGGCGGGTCGTGTGGAATTCCTTGGTCGGCTTGAACACGGCTTTCGCGCTGCGGGCGGCCCCGGCGCTGTGGCGGGCGAACAGAGATTGCAGTTCGCTGATGATCTCCTCGGCGGCGGCTCCCGGGATCAGGTCGCCTGTGATTTTCGACTCGACGACTGCTTGAAGAACGCGGCTCCTTTTTCACCCGTGACCCTCATGATGGCGGCATCAATTTTCGGATCATGTCTGGTTTGATTCCCGGAAAACACTGCTACGGTGAATATCCCCACCGCAAACGATGACCACTACTGAGCCCTTTTCATCAAAGTATGCCGCCCCAAAAGCTTTTCACGTGATGACGAAGCCGATGGGACCGATTTGCAATCTGGACTGCTCCTACTGCTTTTATCTGGAGAAAGAGAATCTCTATCCGGCCGGACACAATTTTAAAATGACCGACGAGGTCCTGGAGAGCTACATCCGGCAATACATCGACGGACAGGACGCTCCAGTGGTGACTTTTGCGTGGCAGGGCGGCGAACCGACGCTGCTGGGCGTGAAGTTTTTCCGCAAGGTGGTGGAACTGCAAGTCCGCTACGCGAACGGAAAAGTGATTCACAATGCTCTCCAGACCAACGGTACGCTGCTCACCGACGAGTGGTGCGTATTTTTCCGGGAGAACAACTTCTTGATCGGCCTGAGCATTGACGGTCCCGCGCGGCTGCACAATGCCTGCCGCGTGGACAAGAAGGGCGGTTCCACCTACGACGAGGTGCTCGCCGGCCTGCGCCTTCTGAAAAAGCACGGCGTCGAGTTCAACACGCTCACGGTGGTGAACAGGAAAAACGTCCGGCACGCATTGGACGTGTATTGTTTCCTGCGAGATATCGGCTCTGGGTTCATCCAGTTCATTCCGCTGGTCGAACGACTCCCCGACAAGGAGGCGAAGGCACTCGGCCTCGATCTGGCCCTGCCTCCGAGACAGGGGCAGGACGAGGAGATTTCCCGGCGTGTCACCGAGTGGACAGTGCCGCTGAAGGAATACGGGGAATTTCTCTGCACGGTATTCGACGAGTGGGTCCAGCGGGACGTCGGACGGGTGTTTGTCCAGATCTTCGATGTGGCTCTTGGAAACTGGAGCGGTCAGGGAGGTGGATTGTGCGTATTCAACCCCACTTGCGGGACCGCCCTGGCCATGGAGCACAATGGAGACGTCTATTCCTGCGACCACTACGTATACCCTCAATACCACTTGGGCAATATCATGAACTCATCTTTGGGGGACATGGTGGGCTCAATATTCCAAGGTCAATTCGGGCATGCTAAGTCCGATCGGCTTCCAAATCATTGCCGGGAATGCGACGTGCGCTTCGCCTGTCACGGTGAGTGTCCGAAACACCGTTTCATTCGCACGCCGGATGGGGAACCTGGCCTCAATTACCTCTGCGTGGCTTACAAACAATTTTTCCGACATGTGGACCCGTATATGAAAGAAATGGCCGCATTGCTTCGTGCCGGGCGCGCACCGGCAGAAATCATGTCACTCGTCCGCAAGCAGAAGCCACGTATCTCCTGATCCTTTAAATGAGAATGAACGGTTTGCGGATTTCACTCCTCCCCCGTCCCTTCCTTCCCAAGCTTCGTCTTCCCGCTAGCCGCAGGCCGGCACAAGGGAAGAAAAAGCTGAGACCTGAGGTCTGAAAGGTGAAGGCAGTCACTTCTGTGGCGAGTGGTGTGGAATTCCTTGGTCGGCTTGAACACGGCTTTCGCGCTGAGCGCAGTCTCGGAGATGGCGCGGCAAACACCTCGCTTGCCGATAACGCCACATCATTCCTTCATCCCCTCCTTTGTGACATCGACGGCCTGCACCAAGCCACCGGCGAAGAAAAACGCGAATGGGCGATTCTCAATCCAAGTGCATCACTTGCTCCATCGGCAGCCATTGTTGTCCCGCTGGCGTGCCTTTCAGGACAACCTGGCAGGCGTCGGTGAGTGGCCACCATTTGTTTTTGGTGGTGGGATCTTTTGCGATCAGGGCGAAATCCTTGTCCGGATCTTTTCCCACGTATTCGAAATGGCTGACGAGGTATTTTTTTCCGTTCACCTCCTGGATGTAGATGTTGAAGTTGCGGATGTTTGCCTTTCGGATGGCGGCGCGGACTTCCGGCCAAACGCTGGCGTGAAGCTTCCGGTATTCCTCCTCTTTTTCCGGACGGAGCCCGATGATAGAGCAGTAGTAGCGGGGAGTCGATGCGGCGGCTTTCGCCGGTGATGGATTCGTCGGGCCATAGACGGGCTTGACGGCGGATGGTGTCTGGCAACCAGTGAGCATAAGGACGGCGGCGATGGGATAGGTTAGGATTTTCATGGTGTCGGCTATTTGAACAGGAAGTAGAGGACGACAAAACAAACGGAGACCGCAGCAGCGAGGATGCGGTAGTCACCAAGCCCCGGCCAGCCGGGAGTGCGCATGCAGTCGAGGGGGTTCTCCCAGTAGAGCTTCTGCGGGTCCTCATGCGCGGTCTTCGGAAACAGGACCGTGAGCAGGATCTGAAATGCCACGCATGCCGCGAACATGTAGAATGCCATGAGCATGAACGGGGTCTTGTAGAAAAACGGGGACATCCACCCCATGGCATCCGGCTGCCAGTTGTGAAGGGTTTTGAGCGCGTAGATAACCACCCCGGCGGCGGACCCGATCCACATCGTCCACTTGGCGCTGCGGGCGGAAGCCGCCGACCAGAAAACGCCGAGCAAAAACACGCAGGTAATCGGCGGCGCCAGATGGGCAATGATATCATTGAGGCCGGCAAAGATGCTTTCATACCTATCGAGGAGCGGAACGAGCGCGATTCCCAGTGCGAAGGAGCCCAGAGAAGCCATGCGCCCGATCCACACGAGGCGGTGTTCCGGTGTCTCCGGGCGGAACCGCTTCCAGATGTCGTAGCTGAAAAGCGTGGCGGTCGAGTTCGCCGCGCTGGCCAGATTTCCCATGAGGGCCGCCATGAGCGCGGCGGCAATCACGCCGAACAATCCGTGCGGGAGCAGGCTCTTAATCATAATGCCGTATACTTCCTTACTGTTGGCGACCTCGACGCCTGGCAGGTGGCCCTGCTTAAGGATGGCGAAAAACAAAAGCCCGGGAAGGACGAAAATGAAAAGAGGAAGGATCTTGATCGCCGCGCAAAAGAGCGGACCGACGCGGGCGTGGTTTTCGTCCTTCGCCCCGAGCACGCGCTGCACGATTGTCTGGTCCGCGCACCAATACCAGATGCCCAATACCGGATAGCCCAGAAGAATGGCATACCAGGGAAATTCCGGATCCACTTCCGCCGACCGCAGCATGGAGAGCTTCGTCATCTCTCCACTCGCCTGGAGCGTGGCAACCATTCCGTCCCAGCCCCCGGCTTTGTCCCAGGCAAACCACGTGATCAGGATCGCTCCAACCAGAAGGACGATCGCCTGAACCATCTCCGTGACCACCACGGCGGCCAGACCGCCAAATACGGTGTAGGCGGCCGTCAACCCGCAGATCATGAAAATGCAGGTCCACTTTTCGATGCCGAAAACCCCGTGAAGAACGACCCAGCCGGTGACGAGTGGAAAGGCGATGTGAAAAATGATCGCTGCCACCATCGAGACCACCGCCAGCCAGTCGCGGCATTCGCGGCTATAGCGGCGCTCGAGAAAGTCGGGCAGCGTGGAGACTTTGGACCGGATGTAGAACGGAACGAAGGCCAGCGAAAGCAGCACGAGAGTAAATCCGGCCAGCCACTCGAAGTTCCCCATTAGGAGCCCCTTGTCGAATCCCGCCTGCGCCAGGCTCACCAGATGCACGCAGGAAATGTTTGTAGCAAACAATGCGAGCCCGATCTCCGGCCATTTCAGGCTGTTTGCGGCTAGGAAATATCCGGTGGCTTCGCTTTTTCCCCGCTTCTGGCGAAGCCCGGCATGCACGCCGATACCCACAATCCCGAGCAGGTAAGCCGCGATGACCGCGTAGTCCAAGAAGTTGATCTGGATGCTCATTTTGGCAGGGTTTTCAGGATTCCGGGTGCTTGCTGGTTCATAGTGTTGGGTGTGTTGGGAAAGTCGGAGAGGAAAAGCTGGTCCCTTCCGCATGGGGGGGGCCTCATGGTTTCGGTTTCGCCTGCGTTTGCATGAGCGGCGTCAGCGCATCCGCCCAGCCCTGAGCATGTGCGGCGAGGCCCTGCGCGTTGAAATGAACGCTGTCGGCCAGAAAACCGCGCGTGTGAAAGCTGTCAGTCTCCGGCCCTTGAAACACGCCAGACACCGTCGCGATGACTTTCTGTTGCCCTGCCACGACAGCGGCCTGTCGTTCGGGGGTGGCTTCTGGTGCCGGATGAAAGGACGCCAGCGCCACGCCCCAGGGCACGTCCCAGCCGGCATCCTTGCGCGATTGTGCAATGACCTCGCCGAGCATCTTTGCATAGTTCTCCGCCGATGTGCCGGCGATGGAATCCGACTCGCCCTGATGCCAGAGCACCGCGCGGCAGCCGTGCGTGCCGGCCAACTGCAAGGCTTGTTTCAGTTTCGGATAACATGCCCCCGTCGGCGGCGTCCACTGACCCACGCTCGTGCTGCCGACGCCGACGCAGATGAAACCAACCGGGACGTCATACCTTTTCGCGAGCAGGTCGCCCATGAGCGCCCATGGGGAGCCGCCCTTGCCGCCCGCAACGGGCTGCGGATCGTCGCCATGCTGCCAGAGACCGGTCTGGAAGTTGCAGGAAGACACCCGGTCGTCCTGTGCTTTTTGGCGCGGGCCGCCGTAATTGGCGGAATTGGATTGGCCGCAGGTCACAAACAGTTCGCCGACCCCCACGCGTTCGACGGTAGTGGTTGTCACCACGCTACCGGCTTTGGTGGCGCGAAATTCGAGCTGATACCAACCAGCCGGGAGTGTCAGTTTCATGCCGGCGGTGACCTTCGCCCAGTCTTTTACCGTCGCCTTGGTCTGGCGGTCGATGGCGCGGACTTCGATCGTGTCAGCGAGGCCGTCCGGGATCGTGACGGCCACTGGCACTCCCGCCACGCCGTGTTCATCGCGTTGAAATATGGCGCGTTCCTTCGGTTGCGTGACGCGCGCGGCACTGCCGAGCACCTTGAACACCGGGCCGAAGTAGGAACTGGGCTCCTCGCGTTTCTGCTGCGGAAACACGAGCGCGGCCCCCATCTCGTAGCGCCCCTCATCCCAGCGCACGCCGGGCAAGGCTTCAATCGGCAAATCGCAGAGAACCCCCTCGCCGCCCGCGTGGGTAACCGCGCCAATGACATAGCTGCCAGCGTCCAGTTTCACCGGCTCGATGGCGACATAAAAGGCACCGTTCTCGGCGGTTGCGGTCAATGGCACTTCGGCGGTAAGGAGCTGCTTGCCCGTGGTGTCCCAGATGGCCACCTTGACCGGCTCAGGTTCGTTGAGTTTACCGTCTTTGTTCTGGTCGGTGATGCCTAGGGCCGTGACGGTCATCGGCTTGAAGTCAAGCGTGAACCGGTAACCGACGACAAAATCGCCAACATTGCTATTTACTCCGGTTTTAATGACGAGGGCTGGCACCGTCACCTCCTCGGCGGCGCGGGCGGCACCCGCCAACAAAAGGACGGCGATGATGAGATGTTTCATCATTTTACTTCCTGTATTAACCGCGTAGTCGCTGGCGTTGATCTGGATGCTCATTTTGGCAGGAGGGCGATGAGATCCGCGTGCGGGCGGGCGATCACGTGGGCTGCGATGATCTTGCCGAGATCGCCGACGGCATTGCGGCCCGAGTCCACGGCGGCGCGGACAGCGGCGACATCGCCCCGGACGATGATCGTGACATAAGCGGCCCCGATTTTCTCTTTTCCGACGAGTGTGACATCGGCGGATTTGAGCATGGCGTCCGTGGCTTCGAGTGCGGCGGTGAGTCCCTGGGTCTCCAAGATTCCGAGTGCTTGCTGGTTCATAGTTTTTGATGTGTTGGGATAGTCAGAAGGGAGAAACTGGTCCCGTCCGCCGTAGAGGGGATTTTCGGCGTTGGGAAAATCGACGACGCCGCTCAGGCCGGGGGAGGGGGCTGCCATGCAGGTCGTGATGGTCGAAGTCCCGAGTTCCATCGCCTTGCGGCTTGCGGATTCTATTGCCGATTGGATGGCGTCGGTAAGCCCGCAGAGCCGGATGAGAATATTCTCATTGCCGCAAGTTTCGAATCCCGTGATCCGCACGAACGCCGTCTTGGCCGCATGGTCGGCGAGCACCGCCGCCACGCTCAGGAAAGGCACTTCGATGAATCCAAAACTTGTCATAAAATCACGAGGCGTATTTTGAAATGACATCCCGCACGATCGCCTCGACATTCACTCTGGTGACGGCGGATTTGACCGGCGTTGGCACACAGAACTTTGCCGCGTCGGGATATCCGCATTCCGTCAGCACGCAGGCGATGCGGGCACGGATGTCGGCCATGAGTTCAAGTTCCGCCGCCGCCAGCGGAAAGCGGGCGCGTCCGGGGGTGAACCCGCGGACCTCGTATCCGGCGCGGAAGCCTTCGGGGAAATTCGGCGCGTTCACCATTAGTGAGAACAAGTCCAGAAGTTTGAACTGCACGCGCTTCGACTCCGCCCAGTTTCCGGCGCGGGCCTCGTCATAGATTCTCATGACGACCTCCGGAACAACGCCGGCGCTGGAAAGGGTGCCTCCGTCTCCGCCCATGAAAAGGGTCGGGCAGAGCAGTTCCTCCCAACCGATGAGAACCGAAAAATCCGGGCGTTGAGGCTTGATTTCGTGGAGCACCTGCTGGAACCGTGGCATGTCGCGCGACGTGTCTTTTGTCCCGATGATTCTGGGGCAGTCCAAAGCGAGCCTTTTCAGGACCGGCACCGAAATCTCGTTGGCGAAGGACGGGATGTTGTAGATGACGATATCGATCGGGGACTTTGCCGCGAGCTCGCGAAAATACGCCTCGATGCTGTCCTGGGTGAGTTTGTAATAATAGGGTCCGGTGATCGAAACCGCCCGGCAACCGAGGTCCGCGCAATAGCGGCACATCTCGAGCACCAGATCGACGTTCGGTTCTGCCGCGCCTGCCAGGATCGGTTTCCCGCCGGCTTCCTCGGCGACAATCTTCACAACCCGTTTGCGCTCCTCGAAACTCAACCGGATGAATTCCCCCATGCTTCCGTTGGGATAAAATCCCGTGATACCCTTCCCGCCGAGCCATCGGATGATACGGCGCAATTCCTCCTCATTGATGCGGCCCTGCGTGTCATAGGGGACAATATTCGGGACAAAAATCCCGGTGAGATGTGCGCTCATGGTCGGATGGAAATCAGGAGTTGAGTTGGTAAAATCGGATGGCGTTTGTTTCGAGGATCTGCGTTCGTTCGTTCTCGCTGAACGCTGACAGCAGCCTTTGAGTGATTTGTATCCAACTTCCCAGCGAGGAAGCCAGATTGCAGATAGGCCAGTCACCTCCCCAGACCACGCGGTTGGCGCCGAAGCATCCGAGCACATGGTCGGCCAACGACGGCAGTAATTTTCCGCCATCGATCCCGCCCACGGAGCAGGTTACCAAACCGGAGAGCTTGCAGAGAACATTTGGCCTTCGAGAGAGCTCGGCGATGCATGTCTTCCATTGCTCCATGCCTCCCTCAACAAGACCTGAAGCTCCGCAATGATCAAGCATGAGCGCGGTGTCGGGAGAGGCATCTGCCAGTTTAATCGCCAGCGGCAGCTGGTTTGCGAGAAAGCACAAGTCGAACGTCAGATTCCGCTTCGCCAACCCGGCCACATTTGCGCGGAAGATCGCCGATTGCGACAACTCGTCCGGTTGCATGTGCAACACGCGACGGATTCCCTTGAGCGCGGGATGCGCGACTTGGTCGAGTTGGCTTTCGAATGCCTCGTCTTCGGGACGTGCGGCGGCCACGACGCCCAAAATCCTATTCGCCGGATCTTCCGAGAGTTCGCAGAAAAACCGCGCCTCGTCAGGTGCGTGAGCCGAGGCGACATCGACTTCCATGAAAACCGTTCCGGAGATCGGCTCCCCAGCGGTTGCCTCCCGGTAATCCTGCAATCGCGAAGGTGTGTCTTTGAGCGCAGGCACCTGATCGAGCCACGGGTAGTCGAAGTGCTCCGGATATATCAGGTGCTGGTGAGTATCGATCACGGCTTCAAGTCGGTTCCTGCACCGGGTTCCTGCGCGGTGCAGTAAACACCATTTTCGATGCGCACCGGATGCACGAAATGCTCCCTCAGGTGCGGGATATGCTCTAAGAAAATGACCGGGTGGTTGATGGCGACGTGATTGAAGAGCACGAGGTGCTGGTGGATCTGCCCCATATCGCCGACATGCGGGACGACGGGGATGCCGAATTTTTTTGAGAGCAGGCTCACGGCGAGAAACTCGCTGATGCCGGCGACGCGAACCGCATCGACCTGGATGAATCCCGCGCAACCGGCCTGAAGGTAGTTTTTGAAGACCACCCGGTTGGGCACATGTTCACCGAGCGCGAGCTTGATCGGCGCGATGGCGTCCGCAAGCGTCTTGTGCCCGAGCACGTCGTCGGGATGCGTGGGTTCCTCGATCCAGTAGGGCTGGATCTCCGCGAGCCGCGCGCACACATCCAGAGCTTGGGGCAGCGTCCACTGCTGGTTTGCGTCCACCATCACTCGCGCTTCCGGACCCGCCACCTCGCGAACGATCCGCGCGCGGCGGATATCACGCCCGGCATCCTTCGCCCCGACTTTCAATTTCATGGCGGTGAAGCCGGCATCCAGGGCCCGGCGGCAGTTCTCCCGAACCTGTTCGTCGGAATAGTTGAACCAGCCGACCGAGGTGTCATAACCCGGATAGCCCGAATCCAGAATGCCCGACCTCGACACCCGCCCAGCACTCTCTCCTTTAATAAGGTACAGAGCTTGAGAGCCGGTCAACTCATCCTCGAGATAAGAGAGATCCAGGGTGGCGACAAGTTCCTCTGGCGATAGGTCCAGAAGCAGCCGCCAAAGCGGAACCCCGCGCTTTTTTGCCCAGAGATCCCAGCAGGCATTTGTGACCGAAGCGAGCGCCAGTTGGACCACGCCTTTGTGAGGGCCCAGCCACCGGAACTGCTGTTCGTCCGCCATCTCCTTTTGCAGGGCACCAAACCCCGACATGACGTCCTCGATATCCAGGCCCTTCAGCCGGCTCGCATAAAAAGCGGCCGCCCGGCAGACGAGATCGTTTCCCTCTCCCAGCGTGAACGCGAGCCCGGTTCCGGTGTGCCCGCTGTCGTCTTCGAGGAGCGTCACCGCATAGGAATACACGGGATCCTTGTGGATCGCGTCGCTGCCGTGTTCGCCGCCGATCGGGTAGCGGGCATCGCGCATGGAGATATTCCGGATCACGCGGCACCGCCTCCGAATTCCGCGACCGCCTCAAACATAGCGACGATGTTTTCCGGCGGCACATCGGCGAGGATATTGTGGACGGTATTGAACACGAACCCGCCGCCCGGCGCGAGGATGTCCATGCGCCGGCGGACGTCGTCCTTCACCTCCTGGGGAGTGCCGTGGTTGAGGGTCTTTCTCGTGTCGGCTCCCCCGCCCCAGAACGTTATGTCCTTTCCGAACTCCGCTTTCAAGCGCTCGGGTTCCATCTGATAGCATGCGGTCTGCACCGGATTGATGACGTCAAACCCGCACTCGATCAGGTCGGGCAAGAGAGAGTAGATCGACCCACACGAGTGGAGGAATGTCTTCATCCGCGAGTTTTTATGGACGTAGTCGCAGAGCTGCATGTGGCGGGGCTTTAAGAACTCGCGGTAGGTAGCGGGCGCCATGAACGGGCCGGTGTCGGTTCCCAGATCATCACCGAAGCGGACCACATCCACGACATCGCCGACCGCGCGGCAAACCTTGTCGAGGGTCGCCAAGTGAACCTCCATGAGCGCATCGAGAAGTCGCTCGACGTTCTCCGGTTCGGCCAGGAGGTCCATCAGGAAGTTGTCCATCCGGCGCAGGAACGTCCCCCATTCAAAAAGGTTGCACCCGACGACGACCATGATCGCGCGGTCGGTGGATGCGCGCAGCGCGACCGCGTTCGCGCGGAGGGTTTCCCAGAATCCGGCGTCGCCGGAATGGTCCCAGGGACTGTGCGCCAGCGCGGCCCAGTGGACTTTCCCCATCGCATCTGCCAGCCCGCTGAAGTCGGCGGGATAGTCGTCCAGCCACGGAAAGCATGTCTGGTCGTAGAAATTCATGTCCTTGAGCTGCATCGCGATTTCCGTGCCGTCCGGCGCATACGAGCGCCAGCCGCCGTCGGGTGTTGCCACCGGGTGGAACCATTGCGGGTATTGGGCCGCGCCGCCGTCGAAAAGCGTGACGTCATACCAGTCGGAATCCTTCGTATCGAACGTGCGCGCGACATCCACGACATCGATCCCGAAGCGGTTCAGGATATCATCCTCCGGCTGCGCGAGCTGCTGGACGACATCGTAAACGCGGTTGTGCCCGGACGTGATCCCGAGATGCCTTTTCACGTTGCCGTAGGCGATGGCGGAAATCCCGGAGCTCGGCGTGGCGCCGAGATCAACGGGGACGCGGTCGGGTTCTTTGTGGGCTATGGCGGAGAGGATTCGTTCGCGGGATGTCATGGTGAGTGGTATCAGATGGTTTGGTTTGAGGATGAGGAAGTGCGGCGGTATCCGATCTCCGCGCCCCCGCTCACGTGCATGATGTGGCCGGTCACGAAACGCGCTTTGTCGGAAAGAAGAAAGACGCAGGCGTCAGCGATCACGTCGCCATCCGGGCAATAGCCGAGCGGGTGGATGTCGTCGAGGTAGCGGTGGATGCCATCTGAGTCCGGCTGCTCTGCCGCCCATTTGCGCAGCATCGGGGTCCATGTGCCGGCCGGGCAGACCGAGTTGACGCGGATCCCCAGCGGGGCGTAGTCGAGAGCCATCGACTTGGTCAGAGTGTTCATCCCGCCCTTCGTGGCGGTATAGGCGGCATGGTTTTCCTGGCCGATCACCCCGACGAGGCTCGACGTGTTCAGGATGCCTCCCTTGCTCGCCTTCAAGGCTTCAAGGCCGTGGCGGGTGGTATAAAGAACGCTCTTCAGGTTGATGTTAAAAAGCGCATCCCACTCGACATCGGAGGTTTCATGGAGCGGCTTGCTGGGGGTGGCGATCCCCGCGTTGTTGTGGATGGCATCGAGACGCCCGAATTCGCGCAGCACCCTCGCGATTGCGGCCTCCACGTCGCCCTCTTTCGAAACGTCGCACGCGAAGCCCAGATGCCCGCCGCCGAGCCTGCCAGCGGCCGCTTCAGCTTCCCCGGCGGTGCGGGAGACCAGCGCGACACGCGCCCCTTCCGCCGCATACGCCTTGGCGCAGTCCCAACCGATGCCGGTTGAACCGCCTGAAAGAAAAATGACCTTGCCGGGGAGAAGCATCGCATTTAAGTTGTCAGACAACTTTGGCGGTCGCAAGGGGAAAATATTATTTTCTTTCGCCATGCTTCAAGTGTCTTCTTTTTGAAGCTCTGCAATGAAACAGAAATCCGCAATTTCCAAACTTCCCGACCGGGGACGACGAGCCGCCATGGCGGAGGTTATCGAGCGGGAGATCCTCGAAGCGAAGTGGGGGCCTGGCACGAAACTTCCCGGCGAGGCGGAACTGGGCGCGAGGTTTGGAGCGGGCCGGTCTGCTGTTCGCGAGGCGCTGCAGGCGCTCAAAACCCGGGGTTTGGTGGAAAGCCGGCGCGGAAGCGGAAGCTATGTGACCACCGAACGCGGAGCCGGTGGGGTGCGCGACATGCTGGCTCTTTATTCGGCGCTCAGAAAAGACGCGCCGTCTTTTATTGAACTCTTGGATCTGCGCCTGCTTGTGGAAACTTTCTGTATCCGAAGGCTCGCCGATTCCGCATCCGCCCTAAGTCTCGACCGATTGCGCCAGTGCCTCGCGCGCATGGAGGACTCGGTTGGTGACATGGCCAAGTTCGGGAAGGAGGATATCTCGTTTCATCTGACTCTTGTCGAGGCGTCAGGCCACGAGCTTTTTTCCAATATCATGCGAGGCCTGCTTCCCGGACTGGGCGTGAGGTTTGCGCTGGAAACGTATACCGATGCCGCCCTTGTCAGCCGGAACCTGGCCGACCACCGCGCCATTTTCCGGCTGATGAAGAACGGGGATGGCGATGGCGCAGAAGCCCGTCTGAAGAAGCACCTCCTCGACTCGCGCAGACACTTGGAGGCGATGCTTGGCGAACCCTCCGGCCCGCATTCATTGACAATTCTCCCATGACTACCCGCAACACAGGTCAATTTGTTTCCGTCGCAAAACGTGGATCAAGTTCCAGCACCCGGCCACGGAGATGCGCTCGCGAGAATTCAGTTGAACATATTTGATAAAAGGCCGTGTTGCTGGCCCGGCAGAACGGCGACTTTTAGCCCCTGCTGCCGGATGCTCACATCAAAAGCCTCTTCGATTCGCTCCAGCGGGAATCGATGGGTGATCAGGCTTTCCACGGGCAGCCCGATGCCCTGGGCGCGCCGCAGGAAGTTATACGCGACGGGGTATTCCTCGACCGTATAAACCCACGAGCCGACAAGCGTGATCTCCTTGGCGCAGATGTCGTGATGGGGGTTGACCGAACAGGTGCCGCTGTCCACAAATGACCCCACCTCGCAGATGCCCCCTCCCCGCTGCACGTATTTCCAGACATTGGAAACGGCGGTGGGCACACCGGTACACTGGAACGCCAGATGCGCGCCGCGGCCCTTGGTAGCACCTTTCACGGCCGCGACCAGTTCCGGGACCCCGGCATAGTTTTTGTGGTTGATCAGATGCTCCGCCCCCATCCTTCCTGCCATGTCCAGCCGGCTGTCGTCACCATCCAATGCCACGATATGTTGGACACCCGCAGCCCTCACGGCGGCCACCATTAGAAGGCCGATTGGCCCGCAGCCCTGGACCAGCACGCGGCTTCGGAAATTGACAAGCCCGGTGAGCTTTGCCCGTTCCAGGGCGTGGACGACAACCGCCGCCGGCTCGATCAACATCCGCAACTCCAGGCTCAGGTCGTTGACCACAAAAAATGTCGAGTCGGCACGCACGATCAAATACTCCGCGAAGTATCCGTTGAGGTGGGTCTCATCATCGGGCAGCAGCCCATACACTTTGAGGTTCTCGCACAGATTCAGCCGCCCCGGCGTGTAGAGACAGGCATCGCACTTTCCACAGGCGTTCACGCTGGTGACGATCCGGTCCCCGAGGCGAACTTGTTTTCCCCCGCTGTCCCTGCGGACATTTGAGCCCAACTGAACAATCTCTCCGGTGCCTTCATGGCCCAGGACAAGCGGAGCAAGTCCCATGGGGTCGCCCTTGAACTCGTGCACGTCGGTTCCGCAAACCCCGCAGCCCTCGACGCGGATGAGCATCTCGTCATCGGTGATATCCCGGATGGGAAACTCGCGCATCTCGATCCTCCCCTTTCCGGTGAGCACCGCCGCGCGGGATGCGCGGGGGAGGGACATCGTTTCCTGTGAACGCGGTGCTTCCACAGGACGGGAGGCGAATTCAGGGACAGAAACGGCTGTCCCGCTTTCCTTGAGAGCCCGTCGGACGATTTGGCTGATTTTGTCGCGGTTCATAAGAGAATTCTACCGCGCCAGGTCGCGGAATCGTTTCGAGGCCTCCTGCCACTCCGCCTTGTTTTCAGGTTTGAAGATTTTGACGCCGGCGGAATTGCGGGCGGCCATGCGCATGTCCGAAAGCGAGGCCAGCCCGCCAAAGGTTCTGACCTGAGTGAGAATGTTGCCCAGGGCAGTGGCTTCCGACGGGCCTGCAACCACGGGGATCTGACAGGCTGCGGCAGCAAACCGGTTGAGAACGATATTGCTGGAACCTCCCCCCACAATGTGGAGGACCTCAATGCGCTCTCCCGTCAGTTCCTCCAATTCGGCCAGGGTTTTCCCATAAGCCAGGGCGAGGCTCTCATACGCGCAGCGGATGAAATGCCCGATGGTTTTCGGGATCGGCTGCTTCGTTTCCCGGCAGAACTCCTGCATGGCGGCCGGCATATCGGGAGGGTTTAAAAATCTGCTGTCCTCCAAATCCAGAAGCGAACGAAACGGTTCGGATGCGGAGGCCATTCCTGCCAGCTGGGCGTAGTCGAAGCTTTTTCCCTTGGCGTCAAAAGCGGCCCTGCACCTTTGCACGAGCCACAGGCCCATGATGTTTTTGAGCAGCCGGAACGTGCCATCAATTCCCACCTCGTTTGTCATATTGAGTTCGAGCGCTCGGGACGTGAGCACGGGCTTCCCGAGCTCGACTCCCAGCAGCGACCATGTCCCGGAACTCAGATACGCCCAGTTTGCCTTGCCGGTCTGAGTCGTTGGAACGGCCGCCACGGCGGAGGCCGTGTCATGGGTGGGGGGCGCGACCACCTGGATCGCAGGCAGGCCGGTGCGTTCCCGGACCGATGGCCGCAGCAGTCCAAGCCGTGTTCCGGGTGTCACCAGCTCCGGCAGGAAGTGCGTCGGGATGCCCAGCTTTTTCAAGATCGGCAGATTCCATCGCCCGGTGAGCGGGTTCAGGAACTGGGTGGTGCTGGCGTTGCTCACCTCCACGACACGGCTGCCGCACAGGCACCAGTGCAGGAAATCCGGAATCATCAAAAAGCAGTCGGCTTCCCTCAGGATTTCCGGATTGCTTTTCTGCGCGGCGAGCAATTGGAAAAGGGTGTTGAACGGCATAAACTGCAGCCCGCTTCCCCGGAAGATTTTCTCGCGGGAGACAGTCTTGAAGGATTCCTCCGCCACGCCGTCGGTGCGAGAATCCCGGTAGTTGAAAGGCTGCCCCAGAAGCTCGTTGCTCTTGGATAAAAGCGCGTAGTCCACACCCCAGGTGTCCACCCCGAGCGAGAGGGTTTCTCCGCCGTGCTTTTTCGCCGCAAGCGAGAGCCCGTGCTCAATCTCCGTGCACAGTTGCATGACATTCCACCGCAAGGTGCCGGCCACGGCCACGGGCACATTGGCGAAGCGGTGCAGTTCCTTCATGGCGACAGCATGGCCATCCCACGCCCCCGCGATCACCCGCCCGCTCCCGGCTCCCAAATCAATCGCCAGATGGACGCCCGCAGGCGCTTTTAATGGAGCCTGCCTGGTTGGCCGGCGGCTGGTGGCGGAGAGTTTTTTCATCTCAAAAGCCTATGGGTGGGATTAAATGTGGATGCGGTTTCCTTGGTGCGCGAAAGGCAGGGTCAGACCTCCGGGCTGACCGTTCCCCACGCGGCGGGCCGGGACGTCGCGCCCTGCCAGGCATTGCGTCCAACAGCACTCACTTTTCATCGCAAAATCCTATCTTCCCGCGAGCGCCGACTTCTCGTAGCTCTTCACTTCTGCCATCCACCGGTGCCCGATCGGAACGTCATTCCGCCGGCAATACTCGTCCCAGACGGCTCCGAACGGGAGGGTTTTTGCCTCCTCAAAAAGCGCGAGCCGCAGTGTGTTATCTCCGGCTTGCTCGGCGGATCTCAGCAGGGCGGCAGGCTCCAACAATGCCGCCAGAAGGGATTTCATGGCGCCGCGCGTGCCAATCACCCATGCGGCAATGCGGTTGATGCTGGCGTCGAAGAAATCGAGCCCGATGTGTGTGCGTCCGAGGAAACCGCCGCGCACCAGTTCGTCCATCATCGCGCGTGTCGGATCATCGAACAGGACGACATGGTCGCTGTCCCACCTCACCCCACGGCTCACATGCAGGAGAAGCTCCGGCACGAACTGCAGGATCGAAGACACTTTGTCTGCGAGGTTTTCCGTCGGGTGGAAATGCCCGGCATCCAGGCAGTAGAGGAGCTGGTTTTTTACTGCATAGGCCAGATAGAATTCATGCGATCCGACCACATAGCTTTCGGAGCCGATCCCGAAGAGCTTGCTCTCGACGGCGTCCCGGTTGAGCGAGCGGTCCACGGGAGCCGCAAAGATCTCGTCCAGCGACGCGGCGAGGCGCTCGCGCGGCGACTTTCGATCAAATGGCGTGTCCTTCGATCCGTCCGGGATCCAGAAGTTGGTGACCGTGGGCGAGCCGAGCTGTCGCGCCGCCTCCGCGCCGATCTTCCGGCAGGCGATGCCGTGATCGATCCAGAACTTCCGGACCGCCTGGTCCGGATGCGAGAGCGTCAGCCCGTCATCGGCAAGCGGGTGCGAAAAGTAGCTGGGGTTGAAGTCCATCCCCATCGCCCGCTCCTTGCACCAGTCGATCCAGCCCTGAAACTGCGCGACGGAATATTCGTTGCGGTCGATTTTCCGGCCGGCGAGATCCGCATAGCAGGCATGCAGGTTGAGGCGGTGTTTGCCGGGGATGAGCGAGAGGGCCTTGTCGAGGTCCTGCTGGAGCTGCGGGATGGTGCGGGCTTTTCCCGGATAGTTCCCCGTGGCCTGGATGCCGCCGCCGGAGAGGCTGGCATCGGCCTTCTCGAATCCCCCGACATCATCGCCCTGCCAGCAGTGCAGGGAGATGGGGACGGACTCCAGGGTTTTGAGTGCGGTTTCGGTGTCCACGCCGAGGGCGGCGTATTGTTCGAGGGCAGTGGTGTATGACATAAAGATTTTCAGCAAACGGTTTCGATGCGGATGTCGATGAGAGAAGCGAGCTTTGCGAGTTTGTCCGTGATGTGTCCAACCCCGACCGCGCAGTGGTGCGCCGGGCCGTGGGAGTTCCATGAGTTGACAAAAGCGCGCGCCCCGATCGGAAAGCGGTAGCGGCTGTTCGTATTTCCGATCTCCAGGATGGGGCCGGGAACCGATTCGCCTTCGGCTGCCAGGAAGAAAATCGAACCGTCGCGATCCTCGACAACAGAGAGCAGCGTCACCGGCCCGTGCTTCACGCTCATTTCAACTGAGAGTCCGTTTCCCACTTTCCCGTGATAAACCCCGAGCGGTCTGACCTTGGTCTTGCTGCTCGCGATGGCAATATGGCCGGGGCCGTCGTGGCCCATCAGGACAACGTCGTCGGCGAAATCCATCGCGTAGTATTCCGTGAATGATCCGCCGGTGCCGAAGGTGTCGAGGATCTTCATGGCCTGGACATTTTTGACCTCATATTCTCCCGCTACGGGGATACCCCGGGCCGTCAGGAGCGAATTTCCAAGGATCACCGAGCTGATGACATCCTCCAGCTCCGGACATCCCGAACCCATTTGGTAGTAGGCGAGCGAGCCGAGGTTTTTGGTTGCGACCAGCGCATCGAGCGCGAGCGAGGTGCGTGCCGCACGGACCAGTTCCTGTTCCGCGCAATCCGCCTGGACGTCGAAAGTCTCGCGGAATTCCGCCACCCTGGCCTTCGCCGCCGCATCAGAAACCTCTCGCCGCAGGGCGGCCAGCTCCTCGACCTCGACGATCTCGATATGTCCGCCAAAAGTGGCGATCTGGCGCGTCGTGTCGGTCGCGATGTCGAGCATGCCGTTGTAGTAGTGGCCCATGAGCCCGAGCCGGTTGTGCGACATCACGTTGGCCACGCGGGCTGCGTCGAGCCATCCGCTGATCTCGTTCCAGCAAACCGGATCCTCCTCGAGAACGCCGGTGACCTGATGAAATGGAATGTCCGTCCGCTTGAACACGTTGGCGATCTCCGGAACTGGGCAGGCGGCGCAGTGGGCCAGCCATTCGCCGGTCATGCGGGTGCGGTCGCCCATCGCGTTGAACGCCGCATAGTCGATCGCGGCGGTCGGCTGGAGGTTCAGAACGATGACCGGAACCTTGGCCCGCCGGACGACGGGGAGAACGGTGGACGAAAGCGCGTAGGTGGTGACATACAGGAATATCACATCCACATCTTCCCTCCGGAACCGGTGCCCGGCCTCCATGGCGCGCTCCGGGGAATCGATGAGACCGAGGTTGACGACCTCGACATCCGGGCGCTCGAGCTTTTTTGAGACGGCCCGGACATAGCCTTCCAACCGCTCCTTCAACCCTGCGAACTGCGGCCAGTAGGCTTCCAGGCCGATTCCAAACAAACCAACACGAAGGGGGGGGGGGCGGGAGCTTCATATTCGACAGGATTCCCCATCACGGGAAACATGTCACGCGGCCTTGCATGCAAAGAGATTTCCGTTTCATATAAGAATCTATCAATAGCTACTTTGAATATTTTCCCGCGGGTCCGCAGGAAGCGGTCTGGACGTTCCATGTCTCCGCGATCGGGCATGCCCGCATCCTTCCCGGCCAGGCCTACCCGCCGCCGCGGCATCCGGAGGGACGCGCCTTCACCTGGGAGCGCGGCAGGGTTCTCTCTGCATTTCAGCTGGTTGCCATCTCGCAGGGGCGTGGGAGGCTGGAATCGCGCAGCGGAGGAACACGCCTCACGGCGGGCTCCGTGTTTCTGCTTCCGCCCGGCTACTGGCACCGGTATCGCCCCGATCCGGAAACGGGCTGGACCGAAGACTGGTTGGAGTTGCGTGGACCCACGCTCGACGCCTGGCTGGAGAACGGCGTTCTGGACGTGGCCCCCGTCGATGTGCGCCGGCGCGCGGCATTTTGGAAGCGCTTCACGGAACTGCACAATGTGTGCCTTGCCCACCAACTGGGATACCGGGCCATTGCCTCCGGCCTGGCGATGACCCTGCTGGCCTCCGTCGTCTCGCAAAGTCTGTCGTCCGCCCGGGCAAACAAGCCGGACCTGCCGGATCTCGCGCGACAAGCCCGCGAACTTCTCAGGCAGGGGCGCGATGTCAAAAGCGTCGCGCGGACGCTCGGGGTGAGCTACCTGACACTCTACCGCAAATTCAAACAAGCCACCGGACTCGCCCCGAAAGAATACGCGAGGGAGATCCGGCTGGCCCGCGCCGAAGATTTGTTGGCGGGCACCGATCTCAGCGTAAAGGAAATTGCCGGGCGGCTCGGCTACTATTCGGCCAGCCACCTTTCCCTCGAATTTAAAAAAGCCCGGGGCAAGTCCCCCTCGCAGTGGTCAGACAGGACTCTGGCCGGAGATCCCCCTGCCGGATCCCGCCAAGCGGGCGGCCAACCCTCCACGTCAAGCGGAGAGGAACGCCCGCCGGTTGCGGTCACCGGGCGGGCAGGGATCCGGCAGGAGTTATGAATCGGGTCCGCACCTTGGCCAAGTCGGCACCGGCCACCGAGCTGACGGCTTTTTGCAAATCCTCCTCGCTCCCGTAGAGGTGGAGGATGGTTTGCGATGCTCTTGCCGTCGAGCAACTCGACCCGGCGATCCGCCCGCACTTTGAAATTGGCGCCCGAGTGGTTGCGCAGCTCGAAGTCCTGGCGGAAGGAGACCTCGGTGGCGCTCTGGCCGGTCACTTTCCACGCCTCGGTATCGATGGGCGGCGGGGTGAACCAATTTGAAAGGCATCAATATTTGACGACCGGCTTGTCGCCCTCCCAAGCGACGTCCCAGAACCGGATGTGGTTGCCGTTGGGTTTCCATTCGAAGGCGGAAAAGATCGTTCTGCTTCCGTCCTGGACGACCTCCCAGCCGGACCACAGCCCCGGAGCCGGCCAGCGAAAGGGCACTTCCTCCCACTTGTTCGACTTGGGGTCTTTGGTTTTGACCAGCGTTTTGCCGTGGGCGCTGGTGGCGAACATATAGAAGGTGCCGTCATGCTCGAAAACGCGAGGGCTTTCCGGCGTGGTGAAGGTAATAAGTGCCGGTCCGAGATCCTGCCAGTGCATCAGATCTTTTGATGACGCCAGCGCGATGCCCCCCTTGTCCTCGGCCGATGTCACCATGGTGTAGAGCAAATATTCCCCGCCATGTTCGATCACGTGGGCATCGCGGCAGTCGAGCCATCCGCTCGGGTTGCGTTTGGTCCAAGGCGGGGCCTCGTAGACGGGGTTGCCCGGATTCCTCTCCCAATTGAATAAATCCTTGCTGGTGGCCAAGCCGATGGATTGCCTGCCATTCACCCGGTCATCGAAGCCCGTGTAGAACATGTAATAGGTGCCATCGCGCTTGATGATGGACGGCGCGGATACCACCTCCCCTTCCCACGTGCCGGGCACAACATCGAGGATCCGCGGGTGGTGCTGCCAGGTTTTCAAGTCTTTCGAGGTGGCATGCCCGAAAGCCTTCTCGTTCCCCTTGTCCTGCCAGTCCTGCTTTTCTCCAGCCGCACCGACATTGTAAAAGAGATGGAACGTGTCCCCCTCCTTGAAAATGTAATTGTCCTTCACGTATTCGCCCTCGCGGGAAAATTCACCGATCTGGTGCGACTCCTCACCGGCGAGAAACACGAGGCCGCCAATGGCGGCGACGCCGCCGCCGGGCGATACGCGCAGCGTGATCTCCGAATTGTCCTTCGCTCCGGCGACGTCCCAGAAATACCAGTCGGGCTTCGAGTTCGCACTGCCTGCGCCTCCCGTGGTCATGATCGGATCGCCTTCCACGCCGCCAACCACCAGCGCGAGTTGCGTTGGCGTGTAGCCGAGGTTGTCGAGATTGTCGACCAGCACGCCGATGCGCCAGATCTTGGGCACGGCAGGGCCCAGCTTGATCGTGACCAAGTCGACGGGGACAGTGGTATTCATGCGCGAAAGCGCGCCGGACAACCACGTGCCAGACGGCCCTCCGGCCGACTGGATCACGGCATAGTTTCCCATCTGGGCGACTTGCGTTTGATCGCCCGCAGCCACCTCCGCCACGAACCCAGGCAGGTTCTCCCGCCGTCTCGACGGTTCGGCGAACTCAGCCTGCGGGTTCTCACCCCCGAACATCGTCCAACCGGCGACCTTCATGCCGCTGGCCGCGGAGGAGGCGGGGTTCTTGGGGTCGACCGCATCGATCCACTCGGGCGTGTCGAGGGCGTAGCCGGCGAAGCGAACCTCGACCGCACCTGCGGTTGAAGCACCCAGCAGGCAGATGGCGAGAAAGTGAAGAGTGGGTTTCATGGCTTGGTTGCTTTTTTGATTTTCACATTGTCGATCAGCGTCGATTCGCTCCCCTCATGCGGATTGCCGGGTTCGACGATGAAATGATTAAAGTTCAGGCGCATGACCTCCCCGGTTGCGGTGAAGCGGCGACTCACCGTTTCCCACCCGCCTTTCAAGGTGACCGGCTCGCGGTCGACCAGCTGGATTGCAGGCTGACCGCTGCTGGCCGGCAGGCCCACCGTGACGCGCAAAGCAGAAGCTCCGATATCCGTTGCCCGGCCGGCCTGGTCCCAGGAAACTTCGTATTCCTGCCCCGGTTCGAGGCCGGTAATATCGATGCCGAAAATGTTGCAGGGCTCGTTGGGATTTGGACTCATCTGCTGATCGCCTTGGAGGAATGCGACCTGCCGTCCGTCTGATGCGGGGAGCTTCTCGGCGTAGCCTTCATTGGCCCGGCAAATGCCGGTGCTGAAGCCGAACGCCCATCCAGCATCCTTGAGTCGTTCCAGTTCCACGTCTTGCGGCGCCGAAGGGGTGAGGAAGGCCGCCTCTCCCTTAATGGCCGGCTCCTCGAAGCTGCCATTGACGATTTGCGGTCCCTGCGTTGGTGTGGGTGCTCCCGCGAGGACGCGTGGGATGGCGGCGGCGCTCAGCAGGATCGCGGCGGCCAGAACCTTGAGGATGGGTGATTTCATTTTCATAGGTTGGTGGAACAAGCTGCCGAGTCCGGACTGGCGGCGGCCAGCAAAATCGCGCTGAGTGCGCCGTCGGCATCGGAAAAATTGCAGATCCGCACACGGAAAGATCCGGGCGCGGCAAACCAGAGCACGCGCCCGGCCTCCTCCTCGACCAGCCTGGTCGGCAACAAGAGATCGAGCGAGGGCAACCGGAGGACGTCGACGGTTTGCCGCCACCCCCGGCCCTGCGGATCAGCAAAGTAAAGTCCGACATGAAACCCGCCCGGCAGGTGCACATTGAAAGCGAAGGATTGTGCCACGACTTCCGGGTTGCGCGTGGTCCATGCGCCCGCAGGCCCGGCGTCCGCCCGCCAACCGGCCAGGCCCGGCACGGCCAGATGAAGTCTCCGCGGCTGGCCATGCACGCAGTAATCCCGAGGATCAAAGCGCACCCCCTCCGGCAGGCTGAGCAGGTCGCTGCCATCTGCATTTCCAGCCAGGGCGATCCACCCGGCAAGATCGCCGACAAAATCGGGGCCGGTATCCGGCAGCCAGCGCGTCGGATACACCGGCGGGGAAAATCCCGATGAGAGCCGCCGCGCCGGGGGCAGGGCGAGGCGATGCTGGCCTGACTCGATGATGTGGTCATTCGAGGCCAAACGGGCCCGCAGGCCCTCGGGTATGGACACCTTGAGGTGGCCATTGCACCTCTCGACGTCGATGGGGCCACGCGGCGTGGGAACCCTCCCGGACACTCCTTCAACCTGGCTGGTGTCGTCGAGGCGGAATTCAGCAAAGCCGGGAGCGAGCGGCCGCACTCCGAGGGCATGGTCGCGCAACCAGGCCGCAGGCCCACTGCTCCAGGGATGGCAGAGGCTGGTGTATCCGTGCGGACCGTTGGGCGGCGTGTCGTTGGGCCGGAGAAAATCGCCCCAAGCGGGATGGAATGATTCCCAAAAAGTCGTGGCCCCGAGCGACAGCATCCCGCCCCAGATATCGCGGATGGCTTGCTCGGCCTCCCCGTAGCAACCGCAGGCGGCCATGCCCTCGAGCAGGAAATACGCGTTGAAGGGAGAGTAGGAAGCACGTCGCACCGGGTCGTGAAAGTGACGCTGTGCGAAGGCGGCGGGATCCGCGACAAAGCCGCCCAGCAGGGCCTCGTTCCCCGCATGAATCTCCTCGTCGTCTCCCGCGGGCGCATCAGCGAGCAATGCCCTCGCGACCAATGCCGTCTCCGCACATCCCCCATTCCAAGCCAAAGCTGCCTCGACCCGCCGCGCCGTGCGCGCGGCAAGGAATCGGAAGAAAGAGCGGTTGCCATCACAATCCGGTTCCTCAAAGGCCGCACCGGTCCGATCGTCATGCCCGCAAAACCCCAAAGCCAACCGACCGTCGATAACCTCGCGCGCCCGCGCCAACTTGGCCCGCACGACGGGCAGTTCCTGCTGCCACACCCCCGTGTCGCCGGAGTAAAGAACGAGGTCGAGGAGCAGGTGGATCCAATACAGCGAGTAGCCCTCGATCCCGTTGATGTCGTCGCGCATGCGCCGCGTGTTGTGCAAGATCAAGGGATGCGCGCCGAAAACCGCCAGAGCCGCGGCATGAGTGACCAGGGCATCCCCCGTCCAAGAGTGGCGATCGCTGCGCTCCATCAGGATCGCGCCAATCTGGTCGCGCAGAAAATTCAGCCGCACGGCATAGGCCGAGGCGGCGTAAACACCGTCGAGCACAGCATCACCGCTGCGAAAAGCCCCCTCGTAATTGAGCGGCTTGGCCTGGCAGACGAGACGCAGATTGCGCAGGGTCCAGGGAGACGGACAGTCGCGCACCCTCAACCAGGCAAAACGCACGCCTTCGTAGTATTCGCGGTTGAGCCGCAGGCGCCAGGTCGAGCCGTGACGCTCGGGGCGGGCTGACTTGACGGGGTTCTGCGCGCCGAGGTTGACCGCTGCCGGGCGGTTGTATTCGCTGATCGCCACCTCCACGTCACCGCTCAAGTCATCGCTTTCAAACTCCACCCAGCCCGCACTCTCCACGCCGAAATCCAACTGCAATTCGCCGGACCCGCGCACGGTGACGGCCGTGCCGGGACGGTCGAGCGCACCGCTGAGAGCGAAGGACTCCACGGGGACCGCGTCCCATGCCACCGGCAGGAGCGCATAGCTTTGCAACGGCTCGAGCGGATCGGTGAGATGCGCGGCATCCCAGACATACGATTGCAAGGGGTCGGGAAAAGAAAAATCCGGTGCCCCGACAAAGCGGCCTCCGTGCAGCCAAGGATAAACCGGGGGCGCGGCGTCGGGCGGCAGGCAGTCCAGCAGACAATGTCTAAACATGCTCATGAAATGCGGGGGAGGGGTGTGGGCTGCGCCGACGAGCGGGCATCAATACCTCATATCCGCGGTGTTCCCCTTGCGCTGGCCCGTTCCGCAAGCAGGCGGCGAATCTCCGTCGCCCGCTGGTGGCTGAGCGGGTAGAAAAAAATCAGGACGAGGGCACCGACGACCGAAAGGCCAAGGACCAGAACCTGACCACCGCGAAGGGCCATGATGGTCTCCGGGGTCTGGTGGATGGCCTTTGCACTAAACCCGGCCGCAGCCAGGACGAATCCGACAAGAACGGTGGAAAGAGCGATCGCACATTTTTTACCGAACTCCAACGAGGCGCTGTAAACCCCCTCGCGGCGCTGACCGCTCTCCAGTTCATCGGCATCGCAGACGTCGCCCAGCATGGAGGACCCGACAAGGAAGCAGCCGTTGATGGCCAGCCCGAAAACAAAAGTGGGCACCAGCAGCAGCCAGGGATTTGCGGGGGTGAACATCCACCAATGCAGCGGCACGCTGAGCAAAGCGAGGGAAAGCAAGGCCAGGGCCGCATGCCGTTTGCCCAGGCGGCCGGAGAGCCATGCACCCAGAGGCACCCCCATCAGCCCCGAGACCATGCCCCCCGTCCCCGCCCAGCCGGTAATCACCGAGGCACTCTCTTTGGAACCGCCAAAAACATGGTAAATGGAAACATAGAGCCCCAGCGGGGCTGCGAGGAATATGCCCAACAGAATGCAAAGCGTCGATCCGGTGAGCAGAAGAAAAGCGCGGTTGGTGAAGGTCGTGCGGAGGGCGGACAACAGCGGGGTCTGTGCGGCATGCATGGCCGCGGGGTTTTCCTTGATGAAAAGCGCGGGCAGCAGGCCCAGCACGATCGCGGCACCCCCCATGAAGATCGCCACAAACCGCGCGCCTTCCGCCTCCGTGTCGCCCAAGACAAAGCAAAGTTTGTAGAGCCATGGAACGCCCAGCCCGGCCACCAGGCCGAGAATCGGCCGCCAGGCCAGGACCCTGGTGCGCTCGTTGTAGTCGCTGGTGATCTCCAGACCAAGGGCCGAGTAGGGAATGACGAACACGGCGTAGCTCACGTAGAGCAGACATGACACAGCCAAAAACCAGGCGAAGACGGAGCCTTCCGACCAGCCGCGGCCCGGATTGAAGAGCAGGGCGAGCAGAATTCCGGTGAGGATGATCCCGACGAAAATGTAGGGCCGGCGCCGCCCCCAGCGGCTGCGGGTGTTGTCCGAAATGTTGCCGATGAGCGGATCGGTGATGGCATCGAGGAACCGGGGAATGCCCATCGCAAAACCGAGTTTGACCGCGTCGATCCCCAGGCCCACGTTGAAGATGGGCAGGACGAGATTGGCCAGGCCGTTGTAAACGATGTTGTCGGCCGCGCCGCCAGCCCCCCAGAGGAGCTTCGTGCGCATCGGCACCTTGGTCGGCGCGGGTTCCACACCCGGTGCCACGCCCGGCTGGCTGGAGGACTCGGAATTCATCATGGCGTGACCGGTTTTGTCAGCTCAAAGACCATGGTCTCGAGCGGGCCGGGCGCGAGGGTGAAGGAACCCTCTGCGTCGGAGGCTTCGTCCCGCCCTCCTCGCGTCAGGGAAACCCGCCATTGGCCCGCCGGCAGGATCACCCGGAGCGGCGCGTCGACCTCGCCGTCCGCGACCTTGATCTGAACGCGATCGCGCCGCGCGTCGAAGTCGAGGAACATGTTTCGGTAGGCCACACGTGTTAATTGCATCGAGGGAATATCACCGGGAAGCTGCGGTTGCAAGCGGAAGCCGTCGGTCGTCGGCGCAAACCCGATAAAACCATCGAGCATCACTGACGGAAGCAGCACGCTCTCGTAGAACTCCCGGTCGATGCCGAGGCCGCCGGCGGGCCCCCCACCCTGCAGGCTGCCGCGGCCCGGCTTGGCGTAATACGCGCGCGGCCCTCCCTCCGCCTCGACCTCGCGATGCCAGTCCAAAATCTCTCCGAGCCGCTTCCACGCGTTGTCGGGTCCAAGGTAGCGCAGTCGTGCCATCAGGTCGTGGTAGCTGAAGCCCAGCACCGACCCGCCATCCTGGACCTGGTCACCGAAGTTCAACGCTTCCGGCGCAGACCACACATAGGTGTAGTGCGAGAGGTTTCGCTTCGTGGACGAGCGCGGGCCGAACCGCCAGCGATAAATGTCGGGGCCTTGGGACGTGTCGCCGGAGACAACCCTGTCCCCATTGATCCAGGACAGAATCTCCCGCGCCTGCTCATCCGAGGCCAGGCCGTAAAACATCGCCTCGTTGTTGAGGAAGGTGAACCCGTAGTCCCAGAAGGCTCCCCGGTCGTCTTTCGGCGCGAACCGGCCGGTTTCCAGATTCCAGAACGTCGATTGAAATTTCCCCCGCACTTCGTCCGCCAACTTCCGCAGATCGTCCGCCGCAAAACCGGCGGACGGCGGCGGGGTCACGCGGTCTCCGGCGAAGGCGGACTCAATCTGCGCCAGTCGGACCAGGGCATGATACAGGTAGATCGTGCCGAGGGCGTCCTCGCCGCCGAAGGGAAGCAAATCCCAGTAATTCTGGCCGATCCCACGCCCGGTGTGAATGACTTTAGCGCCGTCGGGTTTGATCTCCAAACCGCTCCGCCCGTCATGTCCAACCCACGGGGTCTTGAGCAACTTCGCCTCGCGCACGGCAAACTCGTTGACCATGAACTCCGCCGCGCGGCGGAGCTTCGGCAACTGCGAGGCCAGCCACGCCCGGTCACCGGTCCAGTCGTAGTAGTCGGCCGAAGCGATGATGATATTCACGTTGTTGATCGTGTGGCGTGAATCGACGGCGGAAAACATCCGCACCATGGTGACGCGTCCCGCCGTGGGATTGCCGAAGTTCACCCGCACGCGCGTGAGCGTGCCTTTGGCCCCTGTCAGTCGGTGGATCGGGATATCAAAGTCCTGGAGCGCTCCCATTGAGGCGACCGAGGGAGCCGGAAAATCCATCCGCCGCTCGGGCGAAAATTCGG
The DNA here is from genome assembly GCA_026398275.1 of Verrucomicrobiota bacterium. Taxonomy (GTDB): domain Bacteria; phylum Verrucomicrobiota; class Verrucomicrobiia; order Chthoniobacterales; family Terrimicrobiaceae; genus QYQL01. Next base: position 129,192 of record JAPLTF010000072.1, on the reverse strand, counting down.
GTTGCTCCAGCGTGGTCCACTGGAGCGATGGGCGGGAGCCTTCGGGCAGACCCGTGGCGTCCCACTTCACGCGGATAAAGGGGGCGACAAAAGCATCGACGGCCATGGGCGGCGAGGTGATCGAGGCATTGGCCGCCGTGAGGTTGAGCCGCCAGCCCGACGCATTGCCGAACTCCTCGGTGGCGGCGTTGCGGACATCCCAGCCGTCGAGATTGGCCAGGGGGAAAATCCCAAACTCCTTGCCGTAGGGAAGTCCGGCCACCGTGAAGTAATAACCGAAGCCGCCGGACTGGGACGGGAGAGGAAAGGGCCAGCCGGTGGAATGGGCCAACCCTTCGTGCTGCTGGCACGAAACGTAGCCTTCGCCGTCAATCAAGCTGCGCCCCAGCCGCGCGGCCAGACGCAGGCGGGTCGGCGTGAGGCCCGGGTGCGTCCCGTCCGCCACCCAGAGCATACTGGGCGGCAGCCACGCCATCGGGTAAATGCCGGCCACCTCGATGTTCACCGATTGATGGAATTGCTGCAGCATTTGCCCGAGGCCGGAAAGGTCATGGCCCTCCGCCGTGAACTCTGGCCACGCGAAATTGCCGGCCGACGGCAGGCACGGGCCCCAGGGGGGAGCGCCTTCCGCCGCCACAATGGCGGCGGGCTGCCAGGACTTGCCGGCATCGTCGGAACTGAGCCACGAGTCGTCGGTGACGATGCTGGCCGCAGGTTTCCCGCCCTCGAAGCGGACTTGCAAGGTGAGGTAAAAGCCCGCCGGACCTTCCGCCGCGTTGTCGGCCTTCGCCACGATACGGTTGGCCCCGGGGCGCAGCAGCGCCGCCACATCGGATGCCGCCAACGGACTCCATCCGGCGTAATTTCCGGCCGGCTGGCCGTTGATTTCGACCGATGCGCTGTTGTCCACACCGACCATCATCTCCGCAGCCTTGACCCGGGCGTCCACCGGAAGGTCAAAATCCCGCGCCAGCTCCACCGTGCCGGCCGGCGCCATCTGCGCGGCGGCGGGGAAATGAGCCGACCAGATCCAGGCCGCCTGCCGGGACAAAGGGGGCGTCGCCGGAGGTTTGTCGGTGCGGGAGCAACCCGCCACGGGCCAGAGCAGCAGGGCAAGAAGGCCGACCATGCGACTGGCGCCGCTGCGAGAATTCCGCCGCCCCGGCGGCAAGCTGTCGTTCAACGCACTCGGACGCAGGGAAGTTGCCGTGTCTGTGCCATTGGAAAAATTGTTGTGGGCCATGGTCGTGTGTTGTCCCCCGGTCACACAATCACTGCCGGAAAATCGCGGGAAAACCAACCATAAACCAGAGGGAATCCGAAAGGAGTATTCTTGGGGGAAACGGTCATCTTGTATCGAGATTACAGGATTAGGTTGTGCTGGGCAAGGTCTATTTCGTCGCGCGGGATTTCTCGCGGCGGAAACGATGGAGCGCCGCAAAATTGTAGCTGACACCCGGCACCGGGCGTGGCAGCCTGAACCGAATGAGCCAACGAGAAATGTTCCGTCGAGGGCCGGGCCGGGGCGGGGCGGGAAGTCATCCCTTGTTCGCACGATCATGAGCAAGGCCCCAGGCCCGATTTCCGGCGTCGAGCTGGCCCGACGGCTCGGTTTGTCGCATGCGACGGTTTCCTACGTGCTGAACGGCCAGGGCGAAAAGAAGAAGATCGCCCCGGCGACCATCAAGCGGGTGCAGGACGAGGCCAAGAGGTTGAATTACGCACCGATGCCTTTCGCTCGCAGCCTGTTGAGCCGGCGCAGCGGCATGATCAGCGTGATCTTTGGCAACTTCAAAATGGACTGGGCCGAGTCTGCGGTGCAGGGCCTGAACCGCGTTTTCGACCCGACCGACTATGTGGCTTTCGTCGCCACGCACGGATTCAATGAAGAACGCAATCAGCGTGAACTGCACTCGTTTTTGCGTCGCCGCGACAACGGTCTCATCACCATGCCGACCATGGGCTGCACGAACTTTTACCGGGACATTGCCCGGTCCGACACGCCTCTGGTGTTTCTTGGCGACCAGATCCCCGAACTGGCAAATCTGGTCAGTTCGGTCATGTGGGACCCGTCGGTGGCCATCGGCTCCGCGGTGTCACACCTGGTCGGCAGTGGACGGCGGCGCATCGCGTTTCTCAGCATCGATTATCCTGGCGTTGGCACTCTGCACCGCTTCAAAGCTTTCCAGTCCGCGCTGGCCACGCACCATCTCCACGCGACCAGGGAAATGGTCAGCACCCCGCCGGTTAGTCAGGAGCCGGAACAAATCGTCAACGCCGCTTTGGATCAGTTTTTTTCCGGACGCACCGCGCCGCCTGACGCGATTTTTGCGCTCAACGATGGTCTGGCCCTGCCCGCGCTGGAAGCTCTCGACCGCCGCGGTTTGCGGGTGCCAGAGGATGTTGCTCTGGTGGGCATGGGCGATCTGCCGATGACCAGCCACTCGGCGATCGGCCTTTCGACCATCCCCGAACCAACCGCGGAGATGGCCGCGATGGCCGCGCGCCTGCTGCTGGATTTAATGGAGGGACGTCAAAAAACACCGGTCAACAAAACCCTTCCGACCAGCGAGTTCATCGCCCGCCGGACCACGCTGGGACAAAGCCGCAAGGCCCCAGCCTGAAACCGGGGGCATCAGGAACCGGTGTAGGTGTTGTGGAATTAGCCCGGTTTAAATAAAGTCATGGCCGCACAATCAACGCATTGTAGCCGCGTCCGTGTCGGACGCGCCTCTGTGCGCCTCTCAGGACGACGATCCCGGCACAACACGCCCGGCACGGGCGTGGCTACAGTATTATTTAATATGCTATAGCCCGCAGATCACACACCCCGGTTTGGAAGGCCGCACGCTGTAGCTGCTTCGCAGGCAGGTTGGGATGGGCGCTCATAGAGCACCCCTACAACGGCGACCGTGAGATATCCGGGTTAGGAATTCCAGCGGCGGCGGCGCAAGACCACGACGGTCGTCAGGCTGAAGGCCAGGAGCGCCCATGTGGCGGGCTCGGGGACGACGGTGATGACGCCGGTGGAGTAGAGATTGCTGGTATCCCACGAGTATCCGCCGCCGAGGTCTGTGCCGGTGATCGCGGAGAAACTTCCTGTCGTTGTCGTCCAGTCAAAGAGATCGACGCTATTCCCGTAGACGGCTGTGTATCCGGTGTTGTTCAGGGACAGAGTTCCGCCGAAGTCGAGCTGGCCGGTCACGACAACTCTGTCGAACAGCCCCGCACCGATTCCGGTGATCTCCATCGTGGTATTCGAGGTGCTTGCGAGGGTGAGTCCGCTCGAGAACGAGAGGGTGCCCGGGCTGTTGCCGGGCTTCAGGTTGCCGCTCACCGTGGTGAAGCCGCCGACCGTGCCGCTGCCGCCGAGGGTCGCTCCGGACGCCACCGTGACCGCGCTGCTGGCCGAGGTGGAACCGTTGATCAGGAGGGTGCCCACGTTAACTGTCGTCGCACCGGTGTAGCTGTTCACCGCGCTCAGCGTTGTCGTGCCGCTGCCGATCTTGGTCACGCCGCCCGTGCCGGTGATGCCATCACTGACCGTGTGGCTGCCCGCGCCGTCGACGGTCAGGGTAAAGTTGGCCAAATTGACCGCGTCGCCGGAGGCCACGTCCAAGGTCATCGAAGTCCCGCTGCCTGCAAAGATCTTCGCATCGGCCGCCAGCGTCACTTTGCCCTGATACGTGTTGCTGCCTGTCCCGGCGCGCAGGGCCCCTGCGCTGCCCGCCGTGGTGCCGTTGCCGCTGATCGTCAGCGCCTCGGCACCGACGGTGACGCCATTCAGGCGCAACTGCGCCCCGCTGGCCACCGTGGTGCCGTTGGAGGTGCTGCCCAAGCCGTTGGCCACGTTCACCTGCAAGATGCCCGCGTTGACCAGCGTCGCTCCCGTATAGTCGTTGAGATTGCTGTTGAGCACCAGGGCTCCGTTGCCGGTCTTGATGATGCCTGTCGGGTTTGGTTGCCCGGAACTGGTGATCCTCGAGTCGATCTGCAGATTGCCGGTCGCGTTGATCGTCAGGTTGGTCGCCGCGTCCCAGATCCAGATCGTGTTGTTGCCAGCCGCGATCGTCGCATTGCCGCTGCTGTTCTTGAGCACCGCCCCCGACGTCGTCGCACAAAGATTAGCCCAGGTGCCCGCCCCGAGCGACTGGCCATTGACGTCCACCGTGCCTCCGCTCAGGAGGAGGTTCATGGTTGCGTTGCCCGTGCCCCCGTTGAATTTCACCAGCGCACCGTTATTAACAGTCAGGTTAAGGCCGTTCGCAAGGCTGCCGCCCGAGTTCAAGTTGAGCGTGCCGCCGGAGCCAATGGTGAAGTCGGGCGAGGCAAGACTCCCCGCGAGGTTGAGCGTACCCGAGTTGAAGCCGAGCGTGCCCCCGGCACCCACAGTCATAGAGTTGGTCACGTTCAAAGTGCCGCCATTGAGATTAAGCGTCCCCGTGCCGCCATTGCCGCCGACCCACATATTGAACGCCGTGTAACTCCCGCCGTTGACATTGAGCGTGCCGGCTCCCCCTAAGCCGAGGTAGGTGTTATTGGCCGCAGAGAATGTCCCCCCGGAAAGGGTGTAGTTCCCTGTCCCCCCGCTCCAGCCGAAAACCGCGCTTGCCTGGCTTCCTATGTCGACGGTGCCGTTGCTCTGCGTGAAGGTTCCGGTTTGTCCATAACCAACGATGAAGTTGGACGCGGCAAGGTAGCCGGTCTTCAGCGTTCCCCCGCTCATCGTCCCAGTCGCTGAACTGCCACTTATTCCGATAGCCAAGCTGCTGGCGGTCTCGATCGTCCCCGCCTGCATGTCCAGCGCTCCGTTCGCGATCTGCAACTGGGACGCGCCGCTGAAGGTCAGCGTGCCCGCGCCGGTCTTGGTCAAGGTGGCGTTGGCGTTGTTGAAGGTGCTCGTGTTCAACAAGGTGAAGTTGTAGGCTCCCGCGTCCACCGTCACGTTGCCGCTGGCCCCGGTGATGTTAAAGGTGCTGCCGGTAGTATAGTTGTTGATCGCGTAGTTGCCGAGCAACCGGAACGTGCCACCCGCCAGATTGTATTGGGATACGCTCGATCCCCAGACCTCAATATTGTTGCCAAGCTCAAACACGCCCCCGGTCTGGTTGACGATACCGTTGCCGCTTGCGAACACACCCAACCGAAACATGCCCGTCTGCGTCCATGTCCCGCCGCTGAGGTTCAGGGTGCCGGTCGTTCCGGCTCCCCCCAGCCAGAGCCCCTCAGTTCCATTGATGGTCACCTGGCCCCCGCTCATGTTGATGCTGCCGCCGTTCTCAGCGCTGATTTTTGACCCGGCCACCAAATTCAAGTTTGCGGCACCGCTGAAGTTGAGCGTCGAATTGGCACCGTTGACGTCCACCACCGACCCGGCCTGCACACTGACCGCACGCTGGACATTCACCGTGCCGTTACTGCTGATGTTTAGGAAAGACTGGGCGCTGTGGCCGAAGTTGAAGTAGGGATTTCCGGGATCCAGCGTGCCTGCCATGGTAACCGTCCCGTTGCCGGAGACGTTGAGGGAGGAACTCGCCCCCCAACCAAAGAGCATGGTGCCGCCATCGATGATCATCGCGCCGCCGGACACGTTGATCGTGCCGCCGTAGACGTGCCCCACGAGGAGGCTGCCCGTGTGGAGCGTTCCGCCGGTGACGTTGAGGACGCCTGAGCCCGGGTTGGCCCGAAAATTCTGACCGACGTCCAAGCCATTATATATGCTGTAGCCCCCCGTATACGAGTCACCCGCCTGGAAAGTCACCGTATTGTTGCCGCTCACGGACGCAGATGCCCCGTTGACCGGAGGCGTGTTCCAAGTTGAGTTCGAGCTCCAGTTGCCGGTGGCGATCGAGATGGCCTGCGAATACGCGTGTCCCCCGAGGACGAGGGAGAGGGCAAGGATCAGGGCTGAAACAAATGAAGTTGAAGGGGAGTTTTTTATGGCAGATGTTGTTGGAGTTTGAGTGGAAGGATTCTCTCTACTGCGAGACAGACTTACAGGCTTATGTCGGCTTTGTCAATGGTTTTTTTACCCCTTGGCCTGAAGGGGCGTGATCAAAACTGGGTGAGGCTGGACGCAATGCCCGGTAGGGCGGGACGTCCCCGGCCCGCCGCGTGGGGAACGGTCAGCCCGGAGGTCTGACCCTACCTTTCGCCCCAAGGAAATCGCACCCACATTGAATCGCACCCGGCCTGAAGGGCTGAAAACGTTTTGGCGCCGAGGGAGAGGCTGTTGGGAGGATATCGAGGCCGGCATGGTGATGCTTTTCATGTCGCGGATGATTTTAAATATTATCAAAGACCCGGCAGCAACACCTTCAAATGCGTGCCAAAAATCATCACTGGAATGCCTTCGCTTGAGCGTGGCGGTGAACCGCTGGTGTTGCCGCCACGGGGGGGGGCAGCCCGTCCGGTCGCAGGATGCCTGAAGCTGCACATATCCTCCTTACTTCTCGACCGTCACTTTCCCTTTCCAAAAAGAATCCACTTCAAGCTCCATCTTCCGCCCCGGGATCCCCAGGATTTTTACCGGGAATGGTGTGCGAATCTCATACTCAACGCCCGCTCCTGCCCGGCTCCACTCAATGCTGATCAACCTGCCAGGACCCGGCAGCGGCAGTTTGCCTTTCGCCCCAAGCAAATCGCCCGGCCGCAAACAAAACTCGTAGCAGCCCGGCCCCCGGTCCAAGCGCGGACGCAAACCCAACCCATAGCGGCTCAATTGCCATGTGGGACAACCGGCCCATTGATGGCAATGGCTCCAGCGCACATCGAATACTTCCAGCCAGGTGCCCGATTGCTGATCCAACATCCAGCCCCAACATTTCCGATACTGATCCAGCACAAACTTCATCTCCCCCTCGGCAATCAAGAAATCAAACGCATAATGCGCGAAGTAGGGGGTGATCAATTGCTCGTGATCCGCCGAGGGATCACTCAAGCGCGGCGCATCGGGATTGTTCGGAAAGCAATTTAAAATGTGGGCCTTGACGAAGCCCACCCCCTCCCCCCGTCTCCCTGCAGCCACGAGCCCCGCCATCAAAGCCAGAACGCTTCCATGATAGCCCAATGCCCCAAATCCCCCCGCAAGCTTATCCGCCACCACGTGCTTCAAGGCCCGGGACAATGACGTTTCCTGCCCCGCCACTTTGCCGCGCGCGGCCGTGTTTTTCAGATGATCGCACCACACGAGAAACGAGCGGTAGGCCAGCAACAAATGCACATTCATCGCCAGGTCAATTTCCCCCGCTTTCCTGACATACCCCCAATCAATAAACGGCCAATCAATCCCGTCCTCCAACCCTGTCTCTTTCAGAAACGGATCAAAGGCCTCGAGATTGCGGATCGCGTAAGGGAATCCTTCCTCCAGCAAGGTTTTATCCCCGGTGGCCTGATAGTATTGGAGGCAGGCGGTGATCCACTGCGCGGCGTAGCTGCCCAGAAAAACATCTCCTCCCGGGCACAGTCCCGCGACCAAGCCCGAGGGTTTGGCCGATTGCGCGCTTTGAATCAGCCCCCTTCGCAGCAACCGCAAATCTCCGTAGGCCACACTGGCAATGTCCAGCCCCACCGATACGACGTCGCCCGTCCACTGCCCCCGCTCCCGGGTCGGATTGTCGATCACGGCATCCTCCGCGCAAGCCCGATAGGTCTCCACGCCGACCGCCCAGATCCGATTCAATAAAACGTCATCGCAAGTAAATGCCCCTTCGGCAGGCCCATGATAACACCGCTCTTGGAACCGCACTGCCACCCATCGGATCGCTTCTTCTGGCCCATAGACGTGCACCTCCAGATAGCGGCCCCCGCGAGGCGTCAACGGACCAAACTCCTGCACGCCGCCGCGCGCCACGTAGTGGTCCAGATTGCAGGACGTGCCAGCGGACAGGTTGATAAACGGACTCACCCGGTCGTCACACAGCGTTTCGCTGTAGGCCATTTCCACGACGGTCCCGGCAGGCACATCCAAAACCACCTGCGCTCGGCCCAAACGCACACGGCCCAGATCGAAACGCCGCCACACCCCCTGGGGTGGCAAATCCCGTGAAGTCAAATCCCTCAGAAAAAACCGCACCGGCGGATCGTCGGACTCGTAGCCGAACCGGTCCACCCATCGCCCTTCCGCCACCGCCGTCAGGTCATGGGAAAACTGCTGGACCGCATTTAAACGCAAGGGACTGAACTCCGCCGTCCGCGGCTGCGTTTTGATCGCCTCCCAGGAACCATCCTCAAACCCCAACTCCTGCCAACCGGCCGGATTCAGCCTGGTATCACACCACTCGCACCACCCCAACTGCGGATTGATTCGACGCACCGCCGGACGATATCCCTCCAACGGGGCGGCCCTCCACGACAAGTCCACTCCCTCACCTCCCGCCAAGCCTAATTGCACATCCAAAAACGGCTCCATCTTTTTCAAAAGCCGGGTCTCCACATCCAGGTGATTCAAGACCACGGCCAAGACGTGCCCCCCCGCCGGAATCACCAACGCAAAAGTCTCCGCCTTCGCTTTTCCTTCCAAAAAACGGGCGGGCCCTTCCGCGATCCACTTCCCATCCAACCAAACCTGAAACCAACCCGCTCCCGCGATTAGCAGACGACAGGCCTCCTCGTTCGCCAGAGCAAAATGTCCGCGCAAGGCTGTGTAGCTGTCTGTTTTTCGGGCGTGCTCTGGTAAGGAAAGTAATGAAGACATGATCAAGTTTTTGATATTAGTTTGATGTTATTTTGATGTTATTTTGAACCAAGGCCCAGCCCCGGGACACAAACGATCTGCAGACAAGGAGAGGGTGTTTTCACGATTGGGTTTTTGGGAAGGGTGAATCTGCGGGCGGTAAGTTCCTGCGGAAGATGGCTTGCACCGAGGCGGCTCCCCTCTACGGCCTCGATGACGGGCGCGAAGCGGCGAGGAACTCTTTTCTCCAGCTTTCATAGGCCCCTTTAAAATGTTCCGGGGGCCTCAGGGGAAGGAGCTCGGAGGAATAGGAATACGTCCGAATTTCGGTGGGCGATTCGAAGCGGACCGGCAGTTTGGTTTTGGCATCGAGAAACAAACGCAGGGTTCCAACGGGCTTCGGCTCGGAAGGCTGAACGGGGTTATCCTTCCCGGCAGCGGTTCCCTCATTCTTGCGCGATAACTTGTCATACATACCGGCCAGTTGCTCCATCTCGGAGCGCTCCCGCTTTTGTTTCGAGGTCATGGGCCGGTCGGCCGCAGCGACTTCGACGAGCAGAAGCTGGTTGCGATTTTCCTCGATCAAGCGGGGCTTGAGCCCGGACACCCAGGCCAGATCGGGAAAGTCCGTCTCGCTGTAGTCGGAGGCGCTCGAGTCGCTCGGCAGGAGCCGCGTGACCTGGCTGCCGCCGTCGGAGGTTTCAAACTGGATTCCCTTCAGCACCCATCGCTCGCGCATTTTTCCGTCATCAAAAGCCACTGTTTCGTGGAAGACATCACGCTGCTTTTGGACGGAAACGCTCTTCGCCCGGACGGGTCGGGGACCGGGTGAATCTTTTTCCGGTGTCGCAAGGTATTTGATGTCGATCGTCCATGCGGCATCCGTCGGTGCGCGGAGAGGTTCGAGTGGCGGGACTTCGGGGGCCTGGGAGCGTGCCGCTTCCGGCAGGAACAGCATGAGTGCGGATAGTGCGGTGAGAAGACGGCGGAAAATTGGGTTCATTCTGGGATGGTTTCGTTGAATTGTTCGAGGACTTCGGCGGAAAAACGATCCATGGCGACGGAGTTCCATATGCGGCTTTCCCCCTGGGGGAGGAAGACTCCAGCCGGGGTGACCTGACCGGATTGGGCAATGATGTCGATGAGGAAATTCCAGCTCCGGGTTGTTCCGGCATCAATCAAGGCCTTCGCAATGGCTTCCCGGCTGGCTTTGATCGGACGGTTCGCTGCCGCCAGTTCGTTTGCCATCGCTTCGAGCGGACCTTTGAAGGACGTTCCCGAAACAAAGCGCCCCACCAACTCCGACCGGTCGCTGAGCGGCCCTTTGGCGGCATCCGGCGAAGCTGTCCACTGCGTGAGCTGCAATGCCGCAGCGGTGGCTTCTGCGGCGGTGATATCCGTCCCTGTCGCAAGCCCGGCCTTCTGGATGAGAGCTGCAATCACTGGGGTCTGTCGCGAGTTCAAGTTGACACGGCCGGCCACGATTCCATCGTCCGGGATTTCCGAGACAGTAAAAACGTCCAGCAGTGCACGATCCGCGCTTTCCGGGGACATGAAGTCGAGATTGCGCCATGGGGTGTCGCGGAAAACATGGCCGAGCTCCGCCACGGAACGAAACGGACGGTTGAGCACCACGGGGCGGCTGTCGGTGTTGCCGGTAATCATCGGCCAGCCGGGCGCGCTCGCTGCCGAGGCATATCGGGCATCGCCACTCCGCAGTATCCCATCGGGATCGGTGTAGTAGAAAGGAGGATTGGGAGGAGTGGGAGGATTGAGTGAATTGGCCTGGAGTTGCCCGAGCTGCGGACCCGATCCCACCGTGGGAAAAAACGTGATAGAGCCTGTCCAGCCAGGGGCTTGGCTAACAGTGTAATACAAGGAATCCTGGAAGTTGCCGGTGCTCGGATTCGCGGTGAGGCCGGTATTGTAGCGGTAGGGGGTCGCCGATAACCAAGAATAAAGAGGTGGATCGCCCCAGCCAGCGGGTATGGAATAGAGCGATCCCCATCTTGTGGTTCTCGGATCAGCCCGAGTCGCGACATGGGATTGGAGGTGGATGAATCTCAGCTTGTTGGCATAGGCGATTTCCCACTTGTCGATTGTCCACCACTTCGTCGGATCGGAAGGATTGCTGTATTGTAATTCGAACGCGACCGGCCCGCCGCGACCTTTCATAACGTTCAGCCAAAAATAGGATGCCCCGGCATCTGCACACGGAGTGTATCCTGCGACAAACCCGAGGGCATTTCGATACGTGGCATTGTTGCCGCCATGGAGCGGTGGAGGGACCGCACTCTCTGCGATCGTCACCACGGTATCTGGTGACGTAGGCGATACCAATGAGTTCACAGCCATATCCGGATTGTTTGGCGAGCCGTTTGCATTGCTTCCCGCAGGGTAACCCACAGCGGAGAGCGGGCGAGGCTCTCGGAAACTCGCATCGCCGGCCCCGAGATTGAATGTGATCGCTGCATTGGCATTGGCGCTGCTGGTGCCTTCCCCGGCGGTGTAGCTGATCAGCCCGGAGCAGTTCGGACCATTGGGAACGGGCCGCTCAACGGGAAAAGTGGGGAGACTGATGGGAAAAAACCGGAAATCGGAGAAGTAAATGGAATCCTCGCCTACCACACCGGGTTTGACGGCAATCCCCGGGCTTGACCAAAAATGAACGCCCTCCGCTCCCAGGGGGGTGAACGACTTTGCGACGACACGAAAGTTGGCCGGGGTGGCTCCTGCAGGTGTCGGCGAGGGGCGGTGCGGATTCCAGAGCTCCGGATAGAGCATCGTCACATAGAGGTAGGTATCATTTAGAATCGGGCTTGCGATGGTGTCTCCAGCCCTTGGGCCAAAGCCTGCCGTATCGCCGGCGGAGCCCATCTTTCCCACGATGTAAGATGTGTCATGCGCCCGGTAGATGCGCGGAAGATCCTCGATCCCGTAAAAGGTGCGGCCATTGAATTGGATGCGGGTCGGGTAGCTGTCGGGGTCGGCCTGGTCGATGATATTGGCTGCGATTTGCACGATCTGATCTTCGATGCGCCCATCGTCGCCGCCAAGCCGGCTGGACGGGAGGGTGACCGCGTAAGTGTCCGGAAAACTGAATCCGAATTGCTTGCCCAGCCCGCCAACCGCAAGGGCGGATTTCAGCAGCTCGAAAAAATCCGGGTCACGATCTGCGGGCACCTGCGAGAGGCGGTAGATCGAACTTGGACTGCCGTGGCTGTAAACCCACTGGTTGTTTGGGGCGTCCCACGTTAATCCGAAATACTTGAGGATGTCGCTGGCGCTGCCTGTCGGAGCCGCAGGCGGGACCGGCGTGCCCACCAGGGATAAGCGCGAGAGGGGAAAGCGCTTGGTGATCGCCAAAGCCCCCCCCAATTTCGCCTGGCTGACGATCGGGGGGTTGATGTCATTGTCCTTTCCCAAGGCGTCGTTCCCCCCGGCTGCAAGGCCGTCCTGAACAGTCGGCCGACCCGGTGCGGGCTGGAAGGTCGGACGCTCCCGGTCGCGGCTGAATGCGGTGAGATACTGGAGGGCAGGAATCAAGCCGCCCGACGCGCTGAACGTCGCGGGATTTGCCTTGGCATAGCGGATGAGATCCTGCCGCGAAGCAAACATCCGGTCCGCGACGGCACCCTGCGGCCCGAGGAATGCCTGCCGCCAGCCGCTCCTCAGATAATAGGGCAAGCTGCTCGCGCTGGAATCCGAGGTGAACGTCGTCCAGTCTCCGGTAATCCTCCATCGTGGCGGCCAGGAATCATTGGCGGCATATGCTGCGGAATTGATTCCCGGAATGGCTCGCAAATCGGCCCACACGGCCGACCCTTTGGCCGGCATTTCCGACGGATCTCCTCCGCCGGATTTCGGAGCGAAGCCCGCCACATTCGCATCGAGCAATCCCCCGACATCATAAACATTAAAGGCGACACGGCCGATGGTCGCAGGAGTGGGCGCGGCTGAGTATCCCGTTGGTGTCACATAAATCCAGTTTGGCGTTTGGTTCGCTGCAAAATTGGTCCCGGTGAGCATCGGGGACGACCAGCGCGAGGGGCTGACCAACCTCCCGTTTGAAGCCGCTGCTGCCGTGCTGTTACCTGCTGCAAAATTGAAAATGGCCGCTCCTGCGAAGAGACTCTGCCCGCTTTGTTTGACGAGGCTCGCAAAGTTGGTGTCGCTCGTTGGAATGCTGACCGGCAAAGCCCGTGCCGGAAGCATTTTCGCAGAAGTTTTGGGGGTATAGACCGTGGAGTTACCGAGGGTGCTGGCGTCTGAGTTGGCAGGATCCCGAATTTCCTGCAGCAAATCCGCCTGGATGGCACCCAGCGCCCCGTCCGCGAGAAGTCGCGCCGAGACGCCGCCGGCGTTTGAGTTTTCGATGGCCCGGCTGGCCGTGGCCTTCGTGAAAAATGCCACCACGACAAACGTGAGCAGGACAACGATGGCCAGGGTGATCACAAGCGCAACCCCCCGCTCTTGGATGCTTTGGTCGCGAATTGGCGGGGGAAATCTCATGGGACGGCGATGGTGCGCTGGTAAAAGCGTAACCCTTGGCGCAAAGGGGTAAAAGTGATGGCGTTGAGATTGGTCTCCCAAACCTGCATGGCGGTTTCATTCCCTGACGGACTCTTCAGCTTGCTCGTGACCTCGCCGAGTTTGCCCGCCTGTTCGGCGAGCGCGACGCCCTCGGCGCTCAGTCCCGCAACAGCCACGATGAGCGCCTTGACATAACGCCCGCTCGCAGGCGCATTGGCCCGGGAGAAGGCGACAGCCATCCAACCGGGGTTTAATGGCAGCCCGTTCAGAAAGCTCGTCGGAAGATTGTCTTGCGGAGAGAGCATGGAATAGACGGGAGGGATCTGAACAATCGATCCGTCGTCCAGAAGATAGCTGATATGGAAGCGCACCAGGCCGCTGCCCAGTGGCTCCCATTTCATAAAGTCGGAAGGCGGGGGGGATTGCGACAGCTTCTGAAAAATCTGCGCGAGGGTGGAATTCGTTGCCGAAAAACGCGCGCGGCCATCCCCCCGGGTCAGCGTCCCATACTGCACTTGTCGGCCGCCGATCGTTTCTTTGATATCGTTGATCCCATACCCGACGATCGCCCCCCGCGGTTGATCCGTCGTGCCGTCCTCCCTCGCCCTGGATAGGCAGATAAATCGGATGAAGCTGTTGTCCGCGTTGCTGTCCAGAACGAGAGCCGTTGCCCCGCCGGTGAGCATGGCCGTGGAAAAATCTGTTTCCAACCGATCGAGCGCCCCGCGCACTTCCGAGGCTGTCCCCATCTGGCGATCCGATGAGCGGATTGCCGCATTCGTCTGGCTCAGCACCTGAAGAGTCATCACCAGAAGCATCGCCATCACGGCGGTGGCCACCAGCAGTTCGATCAGGCTGAAGCCGCCCGCGGCCGAAAACCGACCGCGGATTCGCGCCGCACGGGAGGCGCAGGAAAATGAGGCGATGGATGGCATGCAGGGTTAACGCGGAAGGAGGACGTATTGGAGCGTGCTCACCGTCCCCGAATGGTTTTTCCAAGCCCCTCCCTGGTAAAGCGCACTTCCGGGCCAGGCCACGGAAATATACACCGGCACGATGCCCGGCGCGGGTTGGGCCAGCTGTTGGATCAACACCGTGCCCAACTGATCATCCCCGGCAGTCGGGTTGCCCGAGGCGAGCGTGCCAGACCTGAGAAGCGCGAGCGTTGATGTTCCGGTTCCCACCGCCAACCCCGACAATGGGGGGAGAAACTTGTTGGTGCCCCCTTCACTGCGCACCCCCTTCACGGCACGTGTGACGTTGTTGAGGACTTGGATCGCGCGCGATTGATCGGCCCCCTGTTTTTGTGAGTTCAGCCCGACCGGCAACAGGCCAATGATAGCCACCAAGGCAAATGAGATGATCCCCAAGGCGATCGTGACCTCGATGAGCGAAAATCCGGCCCTGCGAATGCCCCGGAATCTGGAAGGCCGTTTTCTCATGGGCGGATGGCTTCAATTCGGCCGGATCCCCCGTAGTAGGTGACGATCCCACCGTCCGATCCCGCTGTCTGCGCGACGGTGCCCCGGGTTGGGGTAAGCCCCAGACTTGCAGAAGCACGGAATGTGGAACTGTCCGCAGCGGGTAGAATCTCACCTTGTGGAGAAATAATGACCACGGGCGCATTGTTGAAACTCTGGCCCCCAACTGAAAAATTGACGCGATTCGTCGAGGCATTGATGAAATTGGTGCCGCCCCAGTTCGTCGGCAGTGCGCCCCGAACCGCCTGCGGCACGCCGTTCAGGTCGGTCAGAAGAACATTTGGGATTTTCAACAGCCGGGTCAGCGGCTTCAAATTGGTGCCCGCCGTCCCGTCCTGCGATGCCACCGCACCGATCCGCAACTCGCTGTTGCCAAGAAAATTTGTGGTGTTGAGAAACCCTACGTAAACATAGGTCCGCCTCGCCATCGCCTCCGCGCGCGATAACTCCAAAAGGCTGCTCGCATCATTGATTGCCTGCGCGACCCCCCTTGCTCCCAGGATGGAGGGCAGCGCGGGAACAATCATCGCCGCCAAAATTCCCAGCACCGCAATGACCACCAAAAGCTCAACCAACGAAAAAGCTCTCCGGCGGATCCCTCCAAGGCAAGTGGAGATCTCCGTGATGGGGTGGTCGTTCATGAAGGAGAAGGATTCAAAACACCTTATGGAACTCGACAGAACAATCAAGTTTGGCGGGAATAATGAGTTTCAGGTGTAAGTTAATGACATTTCTTCGTCCTGTCAATGGCCTCACAGCTCCGGGGATTGGTGAGGGTGTGATTAAAAGATGAGGTTGGATGCAAGGGTTGGTAGGGCTGGACCTCCGGGCCGGCCGAGGCGCGGTTTGAAGAGGCGGTCGGTCCAGAGGCCCGCCCCTACCTTCCATCGCTCTCTGGAACCTCACCCAGTTTTGATCACACCCGATTGTTGATGCCGGCGAGCACGCAAGGCAGGCAGGAGTCTGGCATTTTCAGAGTTTGTCTGTGCCGCGAATGCCCGCAACTCTCACGCCCGACGACCCCCAAACAATGATTGAGGCCACCCCGGCCAAACCGGTGGCGGCGGGGCGGGAATCATCCGGGCGTTGCGAGGGAAGGCATCCTTGCACCGGACACCGGCGGGGAAGCCGCGAGTCGCACGATGTGGGTGCCCGAGTTCATCGCCGGATCGGCGGTGTTGCCATTCCACAATGCACAGGGCCGAACGCAGATTGTCGAGGAAGAGGGCGCCGCGTCCATCCAGGGTCTCGGCAATGGGGAAAATCCGCTGGCAGGATCGTCGCTCTTTTTGGCAGGGGATTGATGGCGACGGGCAGCGGGAATGCTACGCTGGCCCGCTCATGAAGAGCCCGATATCCTTCCGCCCCAGAGCCGTCTTCGCGTGTCTCGGAGCACTTGTCGCCGCCTGCCTGCTTGCGGGCTGCGCGAAAAAGCCATCCGCCGACTGGACCCGGATCGACTCCGAGTTCCTCAACCCGCCGAACGATTGCCGGATCGTCCAATACGGCGGCCACGATGGATCCATCGTGCCGATCGACAAAATGCGCGAGTATGGCATCGGCGGGGTGCAGCTCTTTATGAGCGTGCACAACTACCTGCGCAATGAGGAAGCCTGGGCAGCAATGATCGCCAACATCCGGGAGGCCAAGAAAGCCGGCATGCAGGTTTGGGTGGCCGACGACAACGGCTATCCCAGCACACAGGCCGGGGGACTGGTGGTCGCCGCGGATCCCAAGTTTGAATTGCGGGTCCTGGCCCAATTGAGCCAACGCGGCAATGGGCCGCAGCCGGTGCGGATCGACCTGCCGCCGGGCGCGGAGAAGTTCGTCCGCGCCACGCTCTACCCCATAAAAGACGGGAGGCTCGACTACGACGCGGGCATCGACGTGCCGGTGCAGGGAGATTCCATCCAAGCCACCGGCCTGCCCGGCCAATGGGCGCTATATGCCTTCATGCAGCAGATCAACAATGACGCGGGAAGTCCGGCCCGCGGCACCATGCAGGGCTTTGGAAACACCGGCCACTACCCCAACCTGCTCAATCCGGATGCCATGGCCAAATTTGTCGATCTGACCCACGCTGAATATGCGCGCCGCCTCGGGCCGCTTGCTGGCCAGATCGATCTTTTCTACACCAACGAACCGCATCTCGGGTCAATCTGGCACACTGGAGGAGAGCGACCGGGCGGCATGTCCTTTCTCCCCTGGAGCGAGGCACTGCCGGAACGTTTTCGCCAAGATCACGGCTACGACCTCATGCCATTCCTTCCCGCCCTCTACGCGGGGGAGAGCGACGAGGCCAAGCTGGTGCGCCGACATTTTTACCAGACCGTCGGAAACATTTACGCGGAGAACATCACCGGACGTTTCGCGCGCTGGTGCGGGGAGAATGGCGTCAAATCCGGCGGACACCTTTTTGGCGAGGAGCGCATGGACATGCACGTCATTTGCTCCGGCAACTACTTCCAGGCATTGCAGAAGCAGCAGGCTCCCGGGTGCGACATCCCGATGCCGGATCCCGGCGATCACTGGAACTACTGGATGCCGAAACTGGTCAGCTCCGTCGCCCAGCTGCAAAATCGCGAGGAGGTCACCTGCCTGCTCGACCCGCTCATTGACCGGAAGGGAGACACCAGTTTCCTCACCGCCTCGTTGGAGCAGGTGATGCGCTACCTCAACGTGGCCTTCTTATGCGGCGTCAACCATATCAGCAGTTACTCTTACTGGGACAAATACCCTCCCGAAGCCTACCGGAAGATCAACGAGCAGGTCGGGCGGCTGGCGCTTATGTTGAGAGGCGCAAAAAACGCCTCGAACGTCGCCCTCTATTACCCGATCGAATCTTTCCAATCCACCTTCCGCCCGGTCCCGGGGGTTCTGTGCCCGATCAACATCAGGTCAAAACCGGCCAACTACGACCCGCAGATGATCCTCATGGAGGAGACCCAGGAGCAGGTGATCCAAAACCTTTACGAGCACGGGGCTGATTTTAGCTGGCTCGACGGCGGCGCCGTCCTCGCCGCGAAACTATCCGGCGGGCGGCTGGTCGTTGGCTCCCATGATTACACGACCATCGTCATGCCCCGGGTGGAACTGCTGCCTCTGGCCGTGATGAAGAAGCTGGAGGAATTCCAAAAGGCCGGCGGCAAGGTGCTCTGGGTGGACGCGGTGCCCCGCCTTGGAGACGCGCCCGAAGAGCATGCCGCGGTGCGCGCAGCCGTGGCCGGCGTGGCCACCATCACTCCCGAGCAGGTCGTCGGGTCTCTGGGCGAAGCGTTCCCGGGCAGCTTTCGGCTGCGCTTCGACGCGGAGAACAAGGACATCCTGATCGGCCGGTTCGAGCGCGATGGACGCAGAATCAATTACGTGGTCAACAAGGGCAGTGCCGCCGTGAGCCCGCGATTCCGCCTCGAGGGGAAGGCCTCCGGAAGCGTGCAGGTCTATAACCCGGCTGATGGCACCATCACGACCCAAACCCTGCCGGCCGAACTGACCATGCCGCCCTCTTCGAGTCTCTTTCTGGTCGAGGGCGACTAAGGCCCCACGGCCCACCGCCCATTTTTTCTCCACTTTATGAAACAAACCCCGGCAACAAACCTGAGCAAAAAACGTTCATCCTCGCGCCACGCCTTCTCGCTCGGCCTCGCGGTCGTAATGGCCACTGGCCTGGTCCATGGCTGCGCGAAAAAGCCCTCGGCCACCTGGGCGCGGATCGACTCCGAGTTCCTCAACCCGCCCAACGATTGCCGGATCGTCCAATTCGGCGGCCACGATGGTTCCATCGTGCCGATTGCCAAGATGCGCGAGCACGGCATCGGCGGGGTGGAGCTCTTTATGAGCATGCACAACTACCTGCGCAATGAGGAGGCCTGGGCCGCCATGATCACCAACATCCGGGAGGCCAAGAAGGCCGGTATGCAGGTGTGGGTCGCCGATGACAACGGCTTCCCCAGCCCGCAGGCCGGGGGCTTGGTCGTCGAGGCCGATCCCAAGTTTGAATTGCGGGTCTTGGCCCCCTTGGTCCAACGCGGCAACGGGCCGCAGCCGGTGCGGATGGACCTGCCGCCGGGCGCGGAGAAGTTCGTCCGCGCCACGCTCTATCCCGTCAAAGACGGGCAACCCGATTACGCCGCAGGCACCGAGGTGCCGGTGCAGGGAAATTTCGTCGAAGCCACGGGATTGCCGGGCGAGTGGGCGCTCCACGCCTTCATGCAGCAGATCAACAACGACGCGGGAAGTCCGGCCCGCGGCACGATGGAACAATTCAAGACCACCGGGCACTACCCCAACCTGCTCGATCCCGAGGCCATGGCCAAATTTGTCGATCTGACCCACGCCGAATATGCGCGCCGTCTCGGGTCCCTCGCCGGCCAGATCGATCTTTTCTACACCAACGAACCGCACCCTGGGTCGATCTGGCACACCGGAGGAGAGCGACCGGGCGGCGTTTCCTATCTCCCATGGAGTGCGGCACTGCCGGAACGTTTCCGCCAGGATCACGGCTACGACCTCATGCCATTCCTTCCCGCCCTCTACGCGGGGGAGAGCGACGAGGCCAAGCTGGTGCGCCGGCATTTTTACCAGACCATCGGGAACATCTACACCGAGAACATCACCGGACGCTTCGCGCGCTGGTGCGGGGAGAATGGCGTCAAATCCGGCGGACACCTTTTTGGCGAGGAGCGCATGGACATGCACGTCATTTGCTCCGGCAATTACTTTCAGGCCATGCAGCAGCAGCATGTTCCCGGGTGCGACATTCCGATGCCGGATCCCGGCGACCACTGGACCTACTGGTCGCCGAAGCTGACCAGCTCCGTCGCCCAGCTGCAAAACCGCGAGGAGGTCACCTGCCTGCTCGACCCGCTCATCGACCGGAAGGGCGACATGAGCTTCGTGACCGCCACGTTGGAGCAGGTCATGCGCTACCTCAACGTGGCCTTCTTATGCGGCGTCAACCATGTGAGCAGTTACTCTTTCTGGGACAAATACCCGGCCGAAGTTTATCGGAAGATCAACGAGCAGGTTGGGCGGCTGGCGCTTATGTTGAGAGGCGCAAAAAACGCCTCGAACGTCGCCCTCTATTACCCGATCGAATCTTTTCAATCCACCTTCCGCCCGGTCCCGGTGACGCTGTGCCCGATTGACATCAAGTCAAAACCGGCCAACTACGACCCGCAGATGATCCTCATGGAGGAGACCCAGGAGCAGATCATTCCCAGCCTCTTCGAGCATGGTTACGACTTCAGTTGGGTGGATGGCGACGCGGTGCTGAAGGCGGAAATCCGTGCGGGACGCCTGATCATGGGGGCGCACGAATACACGTCCATCATCATGCCCCGGATCGAACTGCTGCCGCTTCCGGTGATGCAAAAGCTCCAGCAGTTCGAGAAGGCCGGCGGCAAGGTGCTCTGGGTGGACTCGCTGCCGCGCCTCGGAGACTCGCCCGCAGAACATGAGGCGGTGCGCGCGGCCGTGGCGGATGCCAAGGTCATTACCCCCGCGCAAGTCGCCGAGAACCTCGGACCAGCTTTCCCTGCGAGCTTCCGCCTGCGCCTTGACGCGGAGAACAAGAACATCCTCATCGGCCGGTGGGAGCGGGATGGCCGACGGATCAACTATGTCGTCAACAACAGCGGCGAGACGCTCTCGCCCACCTTCCGCCTCGAAGGCAAGGCGTCCGGAAGTGTGCAGATCTACAACCCTGCCGATGGCAGCATAACGCCGCAAACATTGCCTGCAGAAATGCCCATGCCGCCATTTTCGACCCTGTTTCTGATCGAAAGCGATTGACCCCTTCCCGCAGCCAGACTCTTTTTTTATCTCCTTTATGAAACATGCCCACACGACAAGCTTGAGGAAGAAAACGTCATTCTGGTGCCATGCCTTTCTCCTCGTCCTCGGAGCGGTGATGGCCACTGGCCTGGTCAATGGCTGCGCGAAGAAACCCTCTGCTGCATGGACCCGGATCGACTCCGACTTCCGCAACCCGCCCAACCAATACCGGGTGGTTCAATACAGCGGCCATGAAGGTGCCATCATGCCGATTGCCAAAATGCGCGAGTATGGCATCGGCGGAGTGGAACTCTTCCTGAGCAGGCACAACTACCTCCGAAATGAGGAGGCGTGGGAATCGATGACAACCAATATCCGGGAGGCCAAGAAAGCCGGTATGCAGGTGTGGGTCTGCGATGAAAATGGATACCCCAGCCCGCAAGCCGGGGGCTTGGTCGTTGCGGCCGATCCCAAGTTTGAATTGCGGGTGTTGGCACAGTTGGTCCGACGTGGCAACGGGCCGCAGCCAGTTCGGATCGATCTGCCGCCGGGCGCGGAGAAGTTCGTCCGCGCCACGCTCTATCCGGTAAAAGACGGGCACCCCGACTATGACGCGGGCATCGACGTGCCGGTGCAGGGAGATTCCATCCAAGCCACCGGCCTGCCCGGCCAATGGGCGCTGCACGCCTTCATGCAGCAGATTAACAATGACGAGGGGAGTCCTGGCCGCGGCACGATGGAAGGGTTCGGGACCACCGGCCACTACCCCAACCTCCTCAATCCGGATGCCATGGCCAAATTTGTCGATCTGACGCATGCCGAATACGCGAGGCGCCTCGGCGCCCTGGCCGGGCAGATCGATCTGTTCTACACCAACGAGCCGCACCTGGGAGCCACCTGGCACCGGGGAGGACAGAGGCCGGGCGGCGCAGGCTACCTGCCGTGGGTAGACGGGCTGCCGGAGCAGTTCAAAAAAGAACACGGTTACGATCTCATGCCCCGGCTTCCCTCGCTCTATAGCGGCAATTCCGACGAGAACAAACTCGTGCGGCGTCACTATTACCAAACCGTTGGTAATATGTTCGCGAAGAACTTCAGTGCCCGCATCGGCGATTGGTGCGCGGCCAACGGCGTGATCTCGGGCGGACACCTCCTGCTCGAAGAGCGTTTCGACACGCACGTCATCGAGTATGGCAATTTCCTTCAGGCGCTCGGCCACCAGCAGGCCCCCGGCGTTGACATCCCGATGCCTGATCCGGGGAACTACTGGACCTACTGGACTCCGAAGATCGCGGCGGCAGCGGCGCGGCTGAACGGACATGAAATGGTCACGGCGCTGATCGATCCCATCGTCGAGCGCGCCTCCCCCACACTGAGTCCGAAGCCGGCGGAAATGGTGAAATTCTTCAACATGGCCTACCTATGCGGGGTCAACCAGGCCTCGAGCTACATCGATTGGACACAATACCCGGCGGAAGTTTACCGGCAGTTCAATGAGCAGATCGGGCGCTTGGGAGTCATGCTGCGCGGCGCGCGCAATGCCTCCCAAATCGCGCTTTATTATCCGATCGAATCATTCCAGGCTGCCTACCGGCCCACTCCAAAAAACTACGGAGAGTCCCAGAATAACACGGACTGCCCTGAG
Source organism: Verrucomicrobiota bacterium (assembly GCA_026398275.1). Taxonomy (GTDB): domain Bacteria; phylum Verrucomicrobiota; class Verrucomicrobiia; order Chthoniobacterales; family Terrimicrobiaceae; genus QYQL01. The sequence goes on along the minus strand of JAPLTF010000072.1, from coordinate 107,084 downwards.
ACCGTGCTGAGGCAGGCCACCTTTGAAAAGGTCATCGACAACCTCTTCGCCAACAGCGCGGATTTCAACTGGCTCGACGGCGAAGCCGTCCTGAGGGCCACTATCAAAGACGGACGCATGGTCATTGGCCCGGACGATTACACGACGGTGATCATGCCCCGTGTCGAATTAGTGCCTCTGGCCGTGATGAGGAAATTGGAGGAATTCCAAAAGGCCGGCGGCAAGGTGCTCTGGGTGGACTCGCTGCCGCGGCTCGGAGACTCGCCCGAAGAACACGCCGCGGTGCGGGCGGCCGTGGCGGAGGCCAGGGTCATTACCCCCGCGCAGGTCGCCGGGAACCTCGGACCAGCTTTCCCGGCGAGCTTCCGCCTGCGTCTTGACGCAGAGAACAAGAACATCCTCATCGGCCGGTGGGAGCGGGATGGCCGACGGATCAACTATGTCGTCAACAACAGCGGCGAGCCGCTCTCGCCCACCTTCCGCCTCGAAGGCAAGGCGTCCGGAAGTATGCAGATCTACAACCCTGCCGATGGCAGCATGACGCCACTTGCGCTGCCGGGCACCGTGACATTGAACCCATTCTCCAGCATCTTCCTCGTGGAAGAGGGATAAGCGCCACACCTCGCCCGATGGCTTCTCCCCTTCTTCGCGCACTGTGCCTCGCCGCCTTGGCCGTGGTGCTGGGCACTGCCATCGCCGGGAAGGAAAAACCCCAGCCAAATGTCATCATGATCCTGGCCGACGATCTGGGCTGGGCGGACAGCACGGTGTATGGCTCGACCTATTACGAGACACCCGCGTTGGAACGCCTGGCCCGCGAGGGCATGAGGTTCACTGATGCCTATGCAGCCAGTCCGCTGTGTTCGCCCACGCGCGCCAGCATTATGACCGGACAATATCCGGCGAGGCTTCATCTCACCGAGGCGATTACGCCCAACCGCGCCACTGCGGAGCCAAATGCCTTGCAGCCAAAGGAGAACCAATACTGCGGCGATGTCGGGACAAAGGACCACCTTCCTTTGGAAGTCCGCACGCTGGCCGAGGCCCTCAAGCAGGACGGATACACTACGGCCCATATTGGAAAATGGCATCTGTCCACTCCAAAGAACGAAACGAGCGAGTTCGACGCCGGGCACCGGGGATTCGATTTTGTCATCGGCGGCGATCATCTCGCGGGACCACCCGACTACTACTCGCCCTACCGGAAAGGGAAACTCGCCATTCCCAATCTGACGCCGGGGCCGGAAGGCGAATACCTCAACGAGCGGCTGAGCGCCGAGGCGATCAAGTGGCTCGATTCCGTCCGGGATTCCGGGAAGCCGTTTTATCTGAACTTATGGCCGTATGCGGTCCATGGGCCGATCGTCGCGAAGAAAGATCTGCTCCCGAAGTATCGGGCCAAGACCGACCCGCGCGGGCTGCAGGATTGCCCGGAAATGGCGACGATGATCGAAAGCCTCGACTCCAGCGTCGGGCTTCTTCTCGACTGGCTCGACCGGCCGGAAAACCACGAGATCAAGAGCAACACGATGGTCGTCTTTGTCTCGGACAACGGCGGGGTCAACTACGAGATGGATGGCTTTGCCCGCCCCACCTCGAATCTTCCGCTGCGGGGCGGCAAGGCGAATACCTACGAGGGCGGAACACGCGTGCCATGGATCATGAGCTGGCCCGGGCACATCACACCGGGCAGCACCAACAGCACGCCCGTCTCGACGGTTGATCTTTACCCGACGGTCCTGCAGGCCGCGGGGGCCGTGCCGCCGGCCGGGCAGCCGATTGATGGCGTCAGCTTGGTCCCGCTGCTTGAAGGCGGGCCGCTGACCACCCGCCCGATTTTCTTCGACTTCCCGCACGATTTCTCCTGGATGTGCGCCCCCTCGGCTTCCGTGCGGCTCGGGGATTTCAAGCTGCTGCGATTCTATTGGGCGGGAGAAAACGCGGCGGCCCACCACTACGAACTCTTCGACCTCAGCCGCGACCCAGGCGAAACAGTCAACCTGGCCGCATTCATGCCGGACAAAGTGCGCGAGCTGGATGCGTTGATCGAAAAACATCTGCAGGAGACCGGCGCGCTGACTCCGATCCGGAATGCCAAGTATCGAGGCAACCCCGTCGAGCCCCGCAACCAAAAGCCGGGCCGCCCCGCCTCGATCAGCCTGGTTGATAGCGACGTCGCCGCGCTCACCCGGCTGGAAGGGACCGGCTCCCGGAAGATCCGGCTGCGAGGGGAAAGGAACGACCCGCTCGACTCAAGCGCCCTGGTCATCGAGGGCACGGAATGGGTGCAGGCGGAAAACCTCCCCGATGGCTCGGTGGACATTCGGTGGGACACGGCAAAAAAGACCGGTCCCGCGAAGGTTCTCTTCAGCTGGCGCCCGGGCACCTCCGCGCACCTGATGAACGACTGGACACTCGAACCATGCGCCATGGATCTTCGCTGAAACACAAGCTCTCTGCATTCTTATGATGCTCATGAAAACCTTGATCTTATCTGCTCTCCTACTCACACCCACAATTGTTCGTGCTGCGTCCGCTCAACCCGAGCCTCCCTATGTGGGGGTGTCGTATTACCCCGAAGTGGCGGGCGATCAGATGCCCGATGATATCGCCCTGATGCGCGATATGGGGGTGAATCTCGTGCGCTTTGGTGAGTTCGCGTGGTCGCGCATGGAGACGAAGGACGGCGACTTCAACTTTGCCTGGCTTCATGCGGCGGTGAAACAGTTTTCCGACGCGGGTATTGCGGTCCAGCTGTGCACGCCCACGGCCACGCCGCCGGTTTGGTTGAGCGAGGCGCATCCCGACATTCTCCGCGTGAACGCTTTCGGCCAGACCATCGGCCACGGCGGGCGACGGCAGTATTGCCCGAACTCACCGACATATCTTTCTTACGCGGTGCGCATCGCGGATAAAATGGGCGAGGAGTTTGGCCGCGAACCCGGCGTGATCGCCTGGCAAATCGACAATGAGCTGTGGGAGGATTGTTATTGCGCGAACTGTCAAAAGGCGTTTCGCGGGTGGCTGAAGAATCATTTTGGCACGATTGAAAACCTCAATGCCGCCTGGCTCACCGTGCTTTGGAGTCAGGAATACCAATCGTTCGATCAAGTGCCGCTGCCCAATCCGCAGCGTGTCGGTGCCGGGCATCATCCTTCGCTCGTCGCCGCCTACCGGCATTTCATGAGCGACAGCTATGTGGCTTTCTGTGACGCCCAGGCAAGAGCGTTGCGGCGGCACACGAAAAAGGGCCTGAGCACGAACGCTCACAATCCCGCCTACCAACAGATTGATTACGCCGACTTGTTTCGCGACCTCGATCTCGTCGGCACGGACAGTTATGCCGGGCCGAATGATCTGATGCGCTACGCGTTTGAGGCCGACTGGATGCGTCCGCTCAAAAAACCGTTCTGGCTCGCGGAAACCGCCTCGACTCATAGCGCGGGGACGGCGGTGGACAACGCAAGCGATTGGGCAAATTTCCCCGGTGCGCTGCGCGCGAAAATGTGGCTCACCTATGCGCTTGGTGGAGACGCCGTCAGTTTCTGGCTCTGGCGCGCGCATTGGGCCGGACAGGAACTGGAGCATGGGAGCCTGCTTTATCCCTGGGGCGATGAATGCGCCAATACGCCGGAAATCCGCCGCGCCGCCGCCGAGCTGAAAACAAATGCCGCCTGGCTGCGCGCCACCAAACCCGCTCCGGCCAAGGTGGCGCTCACCTACGGCCTCCCTTCGCAATGGCAGTTTAACGTGAGTCCCATCGCCGCCGGCTTCAGCTACGATGCGGCCATCACCGCGTTTCACCGGATGCTTGCGGAGTGCGGTATCTCCCGCGATGTCATCATGCCCGGCGCGTCGGTGGACGGATACCAAACGATTTTCTCGCCGTATTTTCCGGCACTTGACGCCGCGACGCTAAAGTCGATGAAGAGTTATGTCGAACAGGGCGGCACCTGGGTCCTGGGGCCGCTTTCCGCGTGCCGCACGACCGAGGCGACGGCGCACCGCGATGCCTGCTACGGCGCGGATTTTGAGAAGTGGCTGGGCATTCATGTCCGCCATCGCTCGCCGCCCGGTGGCGTGACCCGTTTGGCGACGGAAAAAGAAATCGTGAGCTGTCAGTGGTGGTGCGATGCTTATGAAACGAGCGCAACGCAGCGGGTTCTTGCCAGGTATTCCGGCGGTCCCCTGGATGGTTATGCCGCAATCGTGGAATGTCCCATCGGCAAGGGGCGGGTCATTCTGCTTGGGACCCAGCCGGAAGACAGGTGGCTGCGCGACTTCCTCAAAACTTTGGCGCCGGAAACCGGGCCCACGGCCGATGCGGGCGTGATCATCGCGCCCCGCGTGACGGGCGATGGCAAACCCGCCGGCTGCGTTGTGGTGAACACGCGCGCAACGGCGGCGCAGTTTCAACCCGCCCGCGGCGCACCCGAAAAGATCGAAGGCTTTGGCGTGAAGATATTGCCATGGTGAACGCAAACGAATCGGCGGCGATCAGTCACCTCTACGATTTGTTTAATAACATAAAACGTGAACACTACATTTGTTTGATACTATGAATACTTTGAGTTGAGCCAGCTGAAATTATAGCCTATAAAACAACAAATAAAGAACCTATAAAACAACAAATAAAGAACCTATGAAAAAACAAATAAAGAACCTCGTGAAAAGCCTCGGACCACGGGGACGCGGTCCCTTCACCCGCAAAGCCGAAGCAGACTTCAGGGTATCGGGCCAAATGGGAATGAAAAAACTTAGCCCTTTGGCGCAAGCTGCTGTTTTGACCGTTGCGATCATGTTCAGTTACGCCGCCAATGCGGCCGCGCAAACTAAGAACGATCTCGCCGTGACAAACGGAGACTTTAGCGATGTATCCGGTCTGGGAGCTGAGGATGCCAACGGCTGGCGCAGCGGTATGCCCCACGGCTGGACGTCAATCCCAATGGATCCTCAGAAATCCATCGACGCCACGTATGCCGTGGACGTGCGGAGCGGGCCGTATAAGCCGGTCTGCAATGTCTCGCCATTGGGGTTTCTACAGCAGGTGGTAGGCAGGCTCAACGAGACAGCCGATGTGGTTTTGGAATGCGATGTTTTGCCAACGTGGGGGCCGGATGTAATCCTTGGCGTCGCTATTCTTGGGGAGAATAACACTCCGCTTGCGGTGAAAGAATTCGTTCCAGGAAATCGGGCGGTGTTGGTTGTTCCCGAAGTCCCGTCGGGCACAGAGATCACTATTCAGTTCTGGGCCGCCAAAGGAACGACCCCTGGCCTGGACAACATCTCGGTGCGCGCCGAACCCGCCAAAGGCGTGGCCGCCGCGCCGGCGGGAAAGTTGCTCTACACGCTCGACGCACAGCAGCCCCGGGCGATCCAACCCGTCGGCCCCAACACCTGGGGCGGGGTCAATCCGCAGGGGGCCAAGTTCGTCGTGACCAGCCAGGGTCTCGAAATCGGCGGGAAACCATTCGTGCCGGTCGCGGGCGAAATGCACCCCACGCGGACGAACGAGGAAGCGTGGGAGGAATCCATCCTCAAGATGAAAGCCGGCGGCCTCAACACCATCTCGTTCTACGTCATCTGGAGCCATCTGGAAAAGGAGCCCGGGCAGTTCGATTTCACCGGCAACCGCAACATCCGGAAGTTCGTCGAGCTGTGCGCCAAGCACGGCATGTATGTCTGGCTGCGGCCGGGACCCTTTGTGAACTCGGAGGTGTTGGCCGGCGGATTGCCCCAGTGGCTCTTTGGCGTGCCCGGCCTGGAGCGGAGCAATGACCCCGCGTATCTCGCCTACGTCAAGCGTTACTACGGAAAGCTCGGGGAGCAACTTAAAGGACTGATGTTTAAGGACGGCGGCCCCGTCATTGCGGTTCAGCCGGAGAACGAACTCGGGTGCGCTCCGGTGATCTGGGAATACCCTTTCCCCGGGGCCGGCTACGGGCATGGCCATTTTCCGACCGCGGAGGACGAAGGGCATTTGCTCCGGCTCAAGAAAATGGCGCAAGAGGCGGGCATGGATGCGCCGCTCTTCACCACCACCGGATGGGGCGGTGCGCCTGTGCCGCTCGGGGAACTGCTCGCAACCTCGGGCGTCTATTCGTTTCTCGGGGCAGGTGCCCCCACCGTGGCCTCGACCTTTACCGACAATTACGGCCAGCCGCCAGAGTTCTGGCGTTATCCCTTCGGCTACGTGGAACTGGGCGCCGGGTGCCCCATCCAGGCGGAATGGCGCCCGATCGTTCCTCCGGAGAGTGCGGAGGTGACCCTGCTGACCCGCGCGGCCTGCGGGGGAAGCATGTTCTGCATGTATATCTACCATGGGGGCACCAACCCGTCTGGAACTCGCGGTCCGCTCAATTACGACCGCTGGATGCCGATCATGAGCTACGACTGGTTTGCGCCCATCGGTGAGTTCGGCCGCCTGCGGGATTCTTACCGCGCCCTCCGGCCGCTGGCGAACTTCCTGACCGGCTTTCCCGAATTGATCACACCGACGGTCACGGTCTGGCCCGGCGAGCCGGTGCAACCCGGTGACACAAAGAATCTTCGCTACGTGGCGCGGATCGACGGCAATCGCGGCTTTCTCTTCCTCAACAACTACCAGGACAAACTCAAGATGCCGCCGCGCAAGGGTGTGCGCATCGAGATGAAGCTCAAAGACGAAACGATCACGGTGCCGGCAGACGACAAGGGTATGGACCTGGCAGCGGATGCGATGGCGGTCCTCCCGCTCAATCTCGAGATGGATGGCGCGCGCTTGAAATACGCGACCGCGCAATTGCTCGCCCGCCTCGACAACGATGGGCACCGCACGTGGGTCTTTTTCGCGCCGGTGGGAATGAGCGCGGAATACGCGTTCGAGGCATCGTCCGTCGCGGCGACCACCGGGACCGCGCCGGCCAAGGACGAAGGCTTGGTGAGGATTCCCGTGCCAGAACCGGGCACCAGCGCGATCTTCGAAGTCACACCCGTCGGAGGGAAACCGTTCTCCGTGCTGACCCTCACGCGCCAGCAGGCGGTGAATGCGCTGAAATCCGACAAACTCTGGGGCGGTCAGCGCCTGGTGGTATCGGATAACGACATCCTGGCGGATGGCGACCTGCTGCGCGTCTCGGCCGTCGGCAACAACGAACTGAGTTTTGCCGTCTATCCCCCACCCGCCGGTGCATTGCGCGGGCCGGGCAGTCCGCTCGCACCGCAGAAGGATGGTGCCTTCGCCCGCTACGCGCTCACCCTGCCCAAGCGGGAGATCAAGGCGGACATCGTGAAGCCCCAGAAGGGTCAGCTTGTGGTCAAGGTTCCGCGAAAGGAGTTCGACCAGTTGAATGACATTTTCCTGAGGGTGGACTACGCCGGTGACCGGGGTTGGGCTTTCCTCGACAGCCATCTGGTCACCGACAACTTCAACAATGGGCTGCCATGGGAGATCGGCTTGAAGCGCTGGCGCAAGCAGCTCGGCGGCGACGGGCTGTTCCTGCGTGTCGTCCCTTGGAAGACCAATGCCGATAAGATTGTTTTCGACGGGATCGCCTTCCGACCGACCGGCAATGCGAACGAACCGGCGGAGATCAAGTCCGTCACTCTTGTTCCCGAATACGCCGCGGAAATCCGGCTGCCGTGACGACTCGAACTGCCACCAGTCCAGTTGCGGCCCGTCTTCTCCGCAGAAGATAAAGCTCATTCAATGGATGGGAAAGGCGGTCAGTCTGCCCATTCCAATCCCCTGGTCATGCAATTTCCGGGGCGGTCCAGCAATCCAGGTTTCAAAAAAATCCCCGCCCCTTCCGGTAAACAGCCGGCGACTCGCCGGTCTCTTTCTTAAAATATCTGGAAAAGTGGAAGGGGTCGTCCAGGCCGACCCGTTCGCCCACCTCCCGCACCGTAAGGGTGGTGGTGCGAAGCAGGGTGGCTGCGAGCTCGATCCGCTGGCGGGCGATCCAGCGCCGGGGGGAGAGGGATTCGCAAGCTTGAAATTGCCGATGCACACTCGCCGTGCTGCATTTTGCCAGATTGGCCAGGTCCAGAATACTGATTCTCCGATCCGGATGGGCGCGCACATACTCCTGCATCCGGTGCAGGGTGCCCGGTTTCGGCTTCGCGCCGGTCGGGGCTGCGCCGACGGCGAAAGAAAGCTCCGTAATGAGCAACGCCGCGAGGTTCTGCATCAGCCCTCGCTCCGGTCGGGAGTGCTGGAACTTCTCAACGATGAAAGCCGCGAGCAATGCCATGCTGTCGTTTCCTCCCGCGAACCGCCCGCGAACGGTGCCCTCCATGCCCGGCCATCCGGCATCGCTCCTGCCCGGCTGACCCGCCAGGTCGTCGGCCCGGTTGTGCGCGACCCGGAAGACCACGGGCAGCTTTTTCGAGTGAGAGGGAATGATATGGATTCCACCGACAAAAAACGGGGACCTCGCGTCGGCGATGTAGGCGATATCATGCCGCCAGGGCAGCAGGACCCAGTCCCCCGATGAAAAGGACGACTCGATTCCGTTGACCCTGACGATCCCGCTCCCCGAACGGCACCAGAGAAACATGCGGCTCTCGACACACTTGTTGCGATGCCGTTCCGAGGGAGCAAACTGAAACCAGTTTGCCAGAACGACCACCGGGCTTCCCCGCAGGGTTTGGAGGGTTCGCTTTCTGAGAGATTTATCCATGGAACAAGAGTTTGTGCTATGTGCTCCCCGTGCAGGTTGTGCTCTGTTGGAAGCATGTCAAGCCCGGCATCGATTCCTCCCGAGCGCAAAGTTCCTTTTCTTGATTCCACGCCATTGCTCGGCGATCCGCCTGCCCTGCAAGCCCGCGCTGATGAGGATGGGTTTTTGTATTTCAAGCGGTTCCTGCCGCGCGGCGAGGTGCTTGCGCTCCGGGCCGAAATGCTCGGTGTGGTTGAGAGGCACCACTGGCGTCAACCCGGGCAGGACGCCCTCGGAGGCCGGATTAATCTCGATGCGCTGAACCTTGTGCCCGACGAACGCATGCGCAGTGACATCGGGGTGAGCATCGACGCCTACGATGACGCGCAAAGACTCGAGGCCGTGCACCGGCTTCCCCACCATCCGAGATTGCTGGATTTTTACCGCGCGCTCTTCGGCCGCGAAGTCCTCGTCCACCCGCGCCACATCGCGCGCATGATCACCGGCCACCGGGTCGTCTCCCCGACCCCGCCGCATCAGGATTTTCCGCTCATTCAAGGAACGCCCGGAACTTGGACCTGCTGGATTCCGCTGGGCGACTGCCCGCGATCCATGGGAGGTCTCACGATCCTGAAAGGTTCGCACCGCCAGGGATACCTGCCGATCCAGCCATCCAAAGGTGCCGGCGGGATTGCCGTGCCGCTGTGTCCGGGAGAGGTTCTCTGGGCGGAGGGGGATTACACCACCGGGGACATCATCACGTTCCCCAGCTACACGATCCACAAAGCTCTGCGCTGCGTGGATAAGGAACTCATTCGACTTTCTCTGGATGTCCGCTACCAGCCGGTGGACGAGCCGGTCGAACAGAAATCGTTGCTGCCGCACTGCGAGCTGACATGGGAGGAGATCTACGCGGGCTGGGACCGTGACGACTTAAAATACTATTGGGAGAATCTCCCGCTGGAATTGATCCCGTGGGAAGACCGCTACATTCAACCCTCCCGCCGCATCTGCTGAGCACCCCGATTATGAAAAAAACCCTGACCTCCCGCGAGCGCGTGCTGCGCGCCTTTCACCATGAAGAGCCCGACCGGGTTCCCATCCAATATCTGGACAACCCCGGAGTGCGCGTGCGCCTGAAGCAGCATTACGGTTTGGACGCCGGGGACGACGAGGGCTTGCTCTGCCGTCTGGGCACGGATTTTCGAGGTGTTTACACCAATTACACCGGACAGCCCATCCACCCGGATGTTCCCGACCGGAAGGTTGACCCGGTGTGGGGGACCCGCACCAGGTGGATTGAAAACGAGGCGGGCGGGTATTGGGATTTTTGCGACTATCCGCTCTTGGATGCAACTGAGGAGGCCTACGACAACTGGCCGCTGCCCTCGCCCGATGACTTCGATTATTCCGTCGTCGGGGAATTGTGCCGGCAGCACCCCGACCGCGCGATCCATATCGGGCACGCCGGGATCGGCGATCTCATGAACTCTTCCGGCATGCTCATGGGGGTCGAACAGGCGATGATGGAAATCATTGACCCCGACTCCCCGATCCAGCGCTTCCTCGACCGCCGGATCGATTTTCAAATCGCCTGCTTGGAGCGCGAACTCGATGCCGCGAAGGGGCGGATCGATTTTCTCTGGATGGGCGAAGACTTGGGAACGCAGCGCGGGCCGATCATCAGCATGGCGACCTACCGGGAATTCATCAAACCCCGGCACAAGAGGATCCTGGACCTGGCTCAAGCTTGGAACATCCCGGTGATGATCCATTCCTGCGGGTCCAGCAGTTGGGCGTTTGACGAGTTTATCGACCTGGGCATCACCATCGTGGATACTCTCCAACCCGAGGCGACGGACATGTCGCCAGCCTATCTGAAATCCCGGTGGGGCGACCGGCTCACCTTTCACGGCTGCATCTCGACCGCCGGTCCGGTCGCCTACGGCACGGTCGAAGATGTGCGCCGGAACATGCGGGAGACACTCGAGGTCATGATGCCCGGCGGCGGGTATTGCATGTCCCCCACCCACTGCCTCCAGGAAAATTCCCCCACGGAAAACGTGGTGGCCATGTATGAAGCGGCCAGGGAATACGGAGCGTATCGCGAAAGTTCATGTCAGTGATCGGATAATCCAGGTTTCTCAAGGTTCCGCAGGTAGTCGCGGTCAACCGGGTATCGCCAGAGGGCGAAGAACGCGATGACGATAAGAACGGGTCCGACGAGAAAGGTCATGAGGGCGATGTTGCGCACGGCCTCGGGAGTTTGGATTTCTGCGCCCGAGACGATGCCGGCTGCGGCGACCATCCAGCCGGTGAGGAGAAGACCGACGGACATGGCAGCTTTGGTGATAAACATGAAGACCGCGCTGTAGGTGCCGTCTTTCAAAATGCCCGACTTGAGAAAGTTGATCTCGGACAGGTCGGCCACCATCGACGCGGCGATCGGTCCGAGCATCCCGCACCCGCCCCACCAGAGCACCTGACAGAGCCCGAAAAGAATGAAGCCGATAGGGATGGCTGTGCCTGCCAACTGCCATGAGGCGTCGGGAGGGAGTTTGAATCCGAAAAAGAGCACCAGGAGGAGGCTTCCCCCCAAGATGGACGATGCCATGGCGATATACCCGGCGACTTTCTTGTCGGATCGTTTCGTGATCCATGTTTGGAGGAGCGCCCCGAGGCCGGCCGCCACCATCCCGCTGCCGTGGATCCACGTCTTGGCATCCGCCGGAAGCTTCATGAAGAAGACATAGACGAACATCTGCAACTGGGAGACCAGGAGCATGGCAAAGAGCGCGATGGAAAAGAATCCGAAGACGAACCAGGCCAGGCGGTCCCCGAAAATTTGGAAGAGATCCTTGCGAAAGGCGGCCAGGCTGTTGCCCTGGACCTTCGAGGCCCGATTGTCCTTCGCGGCATGGCGGGTGGTCCAAACACAAAGCACGACGAGCAGCGCCGCCGAACCCGCCAGCACCCACCCCATGGTGGCGTAGTTTCCCGCGATTTTCGTGCCGTCGATTCGCGCGCCGTCGGCCCCGGCCCCGTCACGGAAGAAGATCGCCCAGGCGAACGCGCCGAAGATAAGGTTGATCGCCATGTTAAAGGCTGTGCGGATGCCCTGAAGGCGCGAACGATCCTCGTAGGTCGGACAAATCTCGAAACCCAGCGCATTGAAGGGCACGCCGAAGATCGCAACCGCCGTGCGGAGCAGCAGGTTGCCCCCGAGGGCAAAAGCGAACAGCGCCTGGGGCGAGGTGATATTGCCCGGCACGGTCCAGAGCAGCCAGTAGCTGAAAGCGAGGAGGAGGCCGCCGCCCAGGATGTAGGGCATCCGCCGCCCCCAACGGGAGCGCGTGTTGTCGCTGATGTGGCCCATGACGGGATCCACCAGCGCATCCCAGAGCGTGGCCACGCTCAGGGCCAGACCCGCATAGCCGGCACCGAGGCCGAGCACCTGGGTGTAGAAGAGGAGGGCGAAGTTCGACACCCCGTTCATCGTGATCGACATCGCTCCCTCCCCGAGCGCGTATCCGAGAATGCGAAAGTTTGAAACCGGGGGAGGTGGTGAGGAGTCCATGATGAGAGTTTTATGCGGGACGGACATTGCTTCCCGGCTCATGGCGATCATCTCGAGCCGCGGAGCCCATGCGCTAAGGGGCTTCAGGCGCTTTGCCGGGGGCAAAGGTTTTCACTGTGATATTGTCCAACCCGGGCGTCGTTGCCTTGGTCGCCCAGAACTGAATAGTGATCTCCGTGCCCGCCGAGACGTTGCGAGCGACCAGTTTCTGCTTCCGACCCGCCTTGAATTCTGCGTGCGTGAGCGGAGCGTTATCTCCTTCAAGAATGGCAGCGCCCAGATCGACATCATTCGGTCCCCACAGTTTGAAAACATCGAACTCCAGAACCACGTCCGCATCCTTGGTGAGCGTGCCCACCACTTGCTTCAGAAACCCCAATTGGGAGGGATTGCAGACCGGCGGGGTCGGCCCGTCCTTGTCGTTCTCGGCATACAGGGGGTCGATGGGGTTGACGGGGTCCATTGAAGTTGACATCCAGCCAACGGGAACGCCGGAACGCCAGCCATGGACATCGGCGGATCCCAGATCGGAAAGATCGCTGAAGTCCCCGTTTATCACGGCCAGATCCTCCTTCGTTTGTGCGGTCGCCGTGGCGGCGTAACTGAACAGGAGCGCGAGGATCAGGACAGCGGCCCTGGCCGAAAGGTTAAGTTTTTTCATTAGTTGTTTCATAGGGTTGTTCGTTTGTTGATATTAGACGGATAGGTTTGTGTCGTTATGTCTTTGCAGGGGAATGTTGTTGATCATAGGAAGTCATGGCTTCTCGACAACAAAGAGGGATGACGACGGCTCGATCTCGAGAGTGGCCGGCAGTTGGCGCTCCGTGATTGACCCGTCCGCCGGGTTGTAAATTTGGACCGAGTCGGCCCCGGCCCCTTCGAGGCTGAACGGGAGGCTGGCCTTGGCGGCGCTGTTGTTGATGACGAAGTTCAGGCGCCGCCCGTCGCGGATGAAGCGGCCGATGAAGATGTCGTCTCCGGCCTTGTCCACCCGCAGCCGGAATCCATCCGGGGCGGCGGGCCCGAGCCGTCCGACCACGTCGGCGGGGCCAATGGTCGCTGCGGAGGCGAAAGCTTCGCGCACGGCCTCGTGCTCGCCCGGCGCGCCACCGAGACGCGGCAGCGAATTGACCCAGAGCACTTTGCCGCCGGCCTTTTGCCACTCCGCCAGTTTGTTCGCAACGGCGAGGGGCAGCACCTCGACTGCGGGCATAATGAGTTCGGTGTATTCATGCGGCCCGACGACGAGTCGGCCGTTGCGGATGGTCGCGGACTCGATCGCCTTGCCGTTGAGCCAACTGAAATTATAGCCATGGTCGACAAGGGATTTCGCGATGGTGTCATAAACCTTGACCAGCCCGGTAAGATGCGCCCAAGAGTCGGGCCAGAGCTTCGAATCCCAGGTGGAGGGCGAAGGAGTAAACCCGGCCTGGAACGTCTCGATCGGGTAATACATGGCGACGGGCGACGCGGACTCCGCGCCCCGGAGGACGAGCGACAGGCGACCCAGATATTCGTTGAATTGCCGGTAATCGTAGGCCGTGTATTGATTCCAGAAAATGAAGGTTGAGATTTGGTTCACTCCGGCCAGGAATGCGGTGTTGACGTGCCGTCGCATTTCGTCTGTCGGCGGCGTGAGATCGGGCGCCTTGCGAAAGATCATCGGATCCATGAGACCGGCCACGGTTTGGCGTCGATGCAACCTCGCAATTGAACTCAGAAGTTTCGGCATCCAGTAATTTGAGGCCACGCCGCGATCCGGCATCCCGAAGTCGCAGGCCGGGATCTGCATCCTCCCGACAAATTCGAAGAAATCGCCCTCGTTGATGACATGGTGGATCATGTCTTCCTCCATCAGCGGATGCCCGCTGGAGCGGATGCCGTGCTGGTCGGCCCAGCGGGCGATGCGCCCGGAAAAGAGGTCTGCGAGGGTGGACGCGACCGTCTGGTAAAAGTGGAGCCGCACCAGTTTGTCCTCGTCGGAATTGCCCCCGAAGAGGGCGGGCAGCACGGGCACGAGTTCGTAGCCATGGGCCTCCTTGAACCGCCGGGGCAGATCGTCATCCCAGGGGACAAAGACAACCCCGCCCGGACGCTGGCTGCCCGCCGGGAATTCGAACCAGAGCGACATGAGGTTGGGCTCGTTGCTGTAGAAGACATCGATCTGGCCGGCCAGCGGACCGAGACGCCGCTCGTATTCGGCATGAGTCATATCGACGAATTTGGACATGGCCGAGGCATTGAGCAGGTTCGGGTAGCGCCCGCTGGTCTGGAACCCGCTGGCTGTCTGCATGGCCTGGGTCCCCTCGTTGTTCACCTCCCGTGCAAAACCATAAAGCACCCAGGGTCCCTCGAGGCCGGTCGCGACGACGTGATCCTTTTCAAATGGAACAGCTTTTCCCCCGGCGAGAACCGGCTGGCCGTCTTTCACCGGATAGAGCATGGCAGCCACGAAGGCCTCCGCCTTCGGGGGCAGGTCGAGGCGGATTTCACGCGTGCCCTCGCCCTCTTTTTTCACCTGCGTGAGACAGCGCACCTCGAAGGCCGGGTCCGCCGCGACGACCAGGCCGCCGGCCATCGCGCTCGGGTATCCGTTGTCGTCGGCCATCCAGAGTTGCATGTTGGCCGCCTTGATCTGGCGGATATTGTTCTTCACATTTTCCCAAGCGGCGTCGCTCCGGAGATAGCCGTCGGACTGCATGAACAGCATGACTCCCCCGATCCCGTATTCGCGCATCTTGTCGAGGGGAAGAAGCGCGCCATCATGCCGACTGTATTGAAGCAGCCGGTATTCGTTGGGCGGATTCTTAAAACCCTCGTCGATCTTCACCCAGCCGGAGGACGAGGAAGCCCCTGAAGCGCTCGCAGCCGTGTCGGCGGCGTCTCCTCTGGAAGTGCTCATGATCAGAAGAAAGAAAGAGAGACAGATCGAAAATGTCCGCAACGTTTGGAAATTTGCCAGCTTCCAAGCGGGCAGTGAAAATGGGGGGGCATGGATGGTCATAGTGTCGGTGCGGGAAAACCTGGACGCTCAAGGGGTCGCCAATAAGGGCGCTCGGCGGAGCACCGCTCTGGCCGGTCGGCGAAAAACCTCGCGGATGGCCTCGAGGTATTTCATGCCGTTGATCATGTCCGGTTCGAGATAGCTGCCCTCGGTCCATTCATTCCAGCTGTTGATATTGAGAATCCGGTCCCGGGCCGGCTTGCCCTCCAAGCGCGCCTTGGTCAGGGCCAACGCCTCGCGGAACCGCTCCGGCGTGTTGTTCTTGATCGTGTTGGTGAACGGGTAGCCGAAGTCACCAAATTCGTCTTCCTGGTGCGCTCGCGGGCTCGAGTCCCAGCCCATCGTGACATTGGGATAGTAAGGAAGGGCAAACTGCTTCTCCGCCGCTTTCCAGTGGTCGAAATACCCGTCGCGCACGTAGTTGTAATCTGTGGCCAGCTCGGGCAGAGGCACGTGGTGAAACCAGACGTAGGAAGTCACCGAGTCGAAGCCCAGGTCCTGCACCAGCTTAGCCGGGTCGGCCGGGGTCTTTTGCCACGGCATGACCGGGTCCCCCCAGACAACAGCATTGAGGTGCAGATCCGGAAAGCCCGCCGCCTGCGTCTTGGCGCGGAACGCGTCGAGCCCCTTGCGCGCAGCGGTCAGCGAATCGAAACTGGCCAGCAGCTTGCCCAGGTCATAGACGGAGAAATAGGGCCGGCCCTCGATCGTCCAGTAGGACGGATGGGAAAAGTATTTGTCCACCACCGTGTCGCAGATGCGCGCAAAGCCCGCCGCATCGACCGCACCGGGGAAGAGGGTTTCCACTTCCGCGCCCCGCTTGTAGGGCTGGATTTCCACCCAGTCGTGGTTGGCCCACATGAGCGCAAACTTGATCCGGTCGTTGTTGGCCGCGCCAAAAAAGCCACGGTCGATGGTCCGATCCAGAAACGGTCCGTCATTGTAGTGATACCAGTCGAAGATGAAGACATCGACCCCATGGTCGGCGGCGGCGGCGATCTTCCGTTCCATCACCGCCGGATCCGACTCGTCCTGGTAGCCCCACGCCGGCACCTTTGGTTGCTGATGACCCGGAAAGCGCGGCCTGGCCTCTTTGAGCAGATCCCACTCCGTCCATCCCGGGCCCTTGATCCGTTCGTTGCGGGGATCGCCGGGGTGGTAGTTGCCGAAGTAATAGCAGGCCACGGTGACCGGAATCTCCGGTGATCTGACGCCAAGCTCTGGGATGGCGCGCTCCATGTCGGTTAACATAAGAAGAACCTATACATCGTGCGGGGAGATGTGCCTCGGACGATTCTGCCGAATACCAGCACGATCCTGCCGTGGTGCGAAGTCAGTCTTCGTTGTTCTCGGCGTCTCGGCGCGATTCATTTCAGATCTTTCCCGGATTTTTTCTTCCTGCCTCCGGCCGCCAATCCCTGGCCGTCAAAACCGGCGAATTCCCTGCCTCTGGGAGGTGCGAGCTTCAAGCCGGCCTGGAACTCACGGGGTGATACCCCGAGAACCCGGCGGAACTGCCGCGCGAAATAGCCGCTGTCGTTAAACCCGCACGCAAAGGCGGCTTCGGTGACATTTTTGTCCGTTGATTCCAGGATTCTTGCCCCCTTCATCACCCGCAGCCGCTGGAGGTATGCGTGCGGGCTTTCCTTCGTCGCCTTGTTGAAAAACCGGTAAAAATTGCGGGTTGACATGCCCGCCATTTTCGCGAGTTCCTCCAAATCCAACTCCTCTTCAAAATGCCTCTCCATATGGCTGATGGCCTGGCCGATCTTGATGATCTTCTCCGATTCCGAGGTGGGTTGGGCATTGTAGCATCTTGAGATCAGGCCCACGAGGGCCATGAAGTGAGCCATGACCATGAACCGGTGGCCCTGTTTTCCATGTGCCGCGGCCATAGGATCGGTCGCGGTGAGATGGCGCTCGCTGAATCTGACGGCAGGGCGGCGCGGCTGGTCGCCATGCAATTCCTTTTCCATGGCCTCGGCCAGCGTCTTCACTGCGCCAAGATCCTCCATGTCGAGGTGCAAGTGGCGCCCGAATTTCCCCTGTTTGTGCAGGGCGGGCTCGACCACAAACAGGGCCTGATACCCGGGCAGGCCGGCAATGTCGAAGCGCACTCTGTTCAGCAGGGCGCGGTCATAGATGATGTTGATGACGGAGAGGTTTTTCGTGTTCCGGTAACCGTGCGGGGTTCTTTCATGCAGGACAAACACATCGCCCACCTTGAGGGGGAACTCCTCCTTGCCGACGATGTTGATCCCGTTCCCCTGCGCGACAATGACGATCACCGAGAAGTCATGCGTGTGCTGCGGGTAGTCCGGGTGGTTCTCCAAAAAGAAAACATCCAGCGGAAAACTCCGGTCGTAGAAGATCAGTTCGCGCTCGAATTTTGCAGCCTTTGGCATAGACGATTGGAAGAAATGGAGGACGGATTCACAACCAAAATGAATCGCGCTCCGTCAGGGGTCGAGTAAGAAATAATCCGCCCGCTGCGCCTGGGTCATCGAACTGGTGTCGAGGAGCTCCACGTGAAAATCGGCAAAAAGACTTGCCGTGCGTCCACCGTGGCGGGGGTCGGGAGAAGGTCCCTGGTGAGCCGCCCCGTTATTGACCCAGCCCATCCCGGAAAAATACCAACTGCTCTTCCAGTAAGAGTTCGCGCCGTCCCGAGCGCTGCAAGCAATGACCTTGTGCGCCGGGCGGTTGATCCTGAGAAGAGGGATCCCATTCGGCTGCCCGTATATCACATTGCAATTAACAACACTCAAGATGATCTCATCATTCACGCCGAAGCTTCCCCAAGGGTGCTGCGGGCCCTTCCTGACCGTGGGATCGTAGAATATTTCCGGCAGCCACGACGATGAGAAGAAATCCTGGCCGACGGTTGGGAGATCGGCAGACAGACGGAGGTAATTTTGGAAGAAGCTAAAGTTCGCGGGATCCCCCCCCATGTTGCTCCAGTCGCGTTGCGGCGGGAGCAGGCCGCCATGATCGGCCGAGTAGAGCGCAGTGAGTTGCCCGACCTGACGGAGATTGGAGATGCCTTTTGCGGATCGTGCGCTTCCCATCGCGCGGTTCACCGCTTGAACTGCGAGTGCCGCCAGCACGGCGATAATCGCGATCACAGTCAGAAGTTCGATCAAGGTGAAAGCGTTTCTCCGACAGGTGTCAGCTCGCAAAGCGGTGCGCGTCCGAATGGGTGGACGTTGTTCAGAGGGTGGCATCGTGTTTAACTTAAACTTGCTCCGGGAGAGACTCTATAAATTTACCGCCAAAAAAGAGCACGATCTGGCCAAGGACCTCGCATGTCCGATGAGGTTCGGCGCAATCACACCCCGGCGGCAACCGGATCAACCTCGAACACGCAGGGAACACCTCTCTCTGCGAGAAAATAAAACGCCGGCCGCCACCCATGAACGCGCCGGCCTTATCAGAAGAGGTATGGAATTGAGGCGAGGCCTTCCGCGAGGATCAAGCCTGCTTGGAACGACGGCGCAGGACTGCCAGCATTCCCACTCCGCCCAGAAGCATCATCGCCCATGTGCTTGGCTCGGGAACAACCGAGATCGAGACATCGGTAACGGATGCCGGGTTACCCGTTGTCCAGAAACCGATCGAGATTGGAGTTCCAGCGGCGATCCCTGTCCTCGTAAAAGACTGGATGCCGGTCACGTTAGTGTAGTCTTGAACGGCACCGATGGTAGTCCCACTGTCCCAAACCGCGTTGTTCACGAGCGCTACCCCGACTTGATAGGTGCTTCCAAGAGCACCGTCCAGATTGAACGTCAGCGTGAAGTCTCCGGTGAAAGGCATGGTTCCAACGTATTGACGTAGAGCAGAGAAGGAGGGACTAATGGAGGACAACGTTTGCAAGTTGGCGCTGTAAGTGAAAACACCGGGAGAAGGATTGCCGGTATAAATGACTGTGTAATTGGTGTTTAAGCCGGTCCATCCGGTGGGAACGCCACCATACCAGGGGCCACCCAGATAATTTAGACCGGTCAGATCGCTAAAGTTACCATTGGTCACGAGCACTGCAGCGTTTGCCTGGCCACCGAGGGCAAGCATACCGAGTGCGCAGGTCATGGAGAGGAGGAGGGATTTGGTTTTCATAATTTGGAGAGGATGGATTTGGTTTTACTGGAATGAAATTACCATCAGACCAAAACCCCTGCTAGGAGGATTCCGCCAAATATCAGAACGTTTTCGCCAGCGTATCGGGGCGGAATTTTCAGCGACCCGGCGGATAGCGGGCGTCCGTCTTTCGCGCTCCGTGTCCGATGGAAGCCTGCCGGGTTTCCCGGAAAATCGCGGATGAGGCCACCGTGCGGCAACATGCGATCAGGCAGCGGCCACCAGGGCGCGCAAATCTTTAAGCAGGAGGGCCAGTTTCAGCGGGTCGGCGGGGAATGGCTCGAAGCGGTATCGCTCATAGAAACGCCGCGCCCCATCGTCCTTTGCATGGACAACGACAGCGCGCAGCCCGGCGATGTCTGCCGCTTGGAGCGTTCGCAACAAAGCGTCCCGGAGCAGATGTTTGCCCAGGCCCTGCCCATGGAATTTGCGCGCCACCCCCAACCGGGCCAGGATCATCACGGGCACCGGATGTTTGGGCAGCCCCTTCTTGGTGCGTTCAGGGGCGTCTCCGTGCTCCACCGAACCAAAAGCGAGGGTGTAATACCCGGCCACTTCACCGGTATCGGTGACCGTGATGTAGGTCTTCGCGCTCTGGCTTTGCTGGCTTTGAAAAGCGAACCGCGAGAGAAAGCTGTTCAGTGCCTCGCTCCCGCAATCAAAACCGGCAACAGGATCGCCCGTCTGCAGGGGGCGGGGCTCAAAAAATGCCACGGCCTACCCTTTGGTGAAGAGGCTTGGTTCCAGAAGGAGCTTGCGGAGTTCCGGCAGTTTTTTAGGCGGCTCATCCAACCTCGCACAAAACTGCTCCCAGTCCTCGCTGGAAAGCCGGATGCGATGGTTCTCCAAAACAATCCTTTCAGCCTCTGGAAACACGCGGTCCATGATGAATTGCGTGATGTTCACCCCAAGCAGCTCGGCGGCGCGAGTGACAATGCTCTTTTTGTAGGGATCGAGGCGCAGGTCGATTCGCGCAGAGGCAGTAGAAGTGATCATGTTTGATGCATATCTCAGGATACACACATTGTCCACACGTTTTTGTCTAGGAAAAGCGTGATTCAGGTGCGCGGGAGATTCTCGATGCCCGCCCCGCGTCATCGAGTGTTGATCGTCCAGCCGGATGTCCGGCCGGCTTCGATCCGGAGTGGCGCCTGTCCGGGGCGGATGATTTGCAGCGCCGATTCCGGAGTGCAGGAATAGACAATGCCATCCGCTGTGCGTTGCCATTCGATCTCAATCCAGCCCCCGGCCGGATGCGGGAGGCGGCCACCGGCCTGCGGCAGTGAGCCCGGTTCGAGCCGGAAGTCGAACGTATCCGGGCCAAGATCCAGGCGGGGATGGAGTCCGAGCACATAGCTCGACAACTGCGATGTCGGGCAGCCGCTCCATTGGTGGCAATGGCTCCAGCGCGCATCGAACACTTCCAGCCATGTGGTGTGCCCGCCTTCGAGCATCCAGCCCCAGCAGGTGCGGTATTGGTCGAGGACGAAATCCATCCGTCCCCGCTCGATGAAGAGCGGCATGACGTAATGCGCGAAGTAAGGGGTGATCACGCGGGAGTTGAAGGTGAAGGGATCGTCGTTGCGGGGTGCTGTCGGATCGTTGGGAAAACAGCACAGCAGATGCGACGCGAGGTAGTCGAGGCAGTCGTCCTCTTCGGCAATCAGCCCGAGCCGCAAGCCGAGCGCGGCGCAATGATACCCGACCGCCTCCCATCCTCCGGCCTCGCGCCGGGATTGAAGACGACTGGCGAGCAAGGCGGACAACTCTTCTCCGCGGCGGACGAAACTTGCCCCATCATTTCCAATCACCGCCGCCCAGTCGGACATCGCCCGGAGCGCCATGAGGTAAAACAGATTGGCCGCGGTATCGGTCGGCTGCTCCGTGCGGTAACCCCAATCGACAAAGATTTGTCCGGCCTCGTTGCGCAAGCCTTCCGGCCCGTCGAATTTTTCGGCGGCGGCCATGTTGCGCAGAGCGGCAGGCCACATCGCTTCGAGGAAGGCGCGGTCGCCGGTATGGCGGTGGTAATTCACCGCCGCCACAGCCCAGAGAAATGCGTAGGTCGTCATGTGACAGCAACCGCCCGGCGACATGGCGGCCACGAGCCCGTCCTCCCGCGCGCACTGCGCCGCATGGAGCAAGGCGCGGCAGCAGACCCGCAAATCGTGGAATGCGACAGACGCCGTCTCGATTGCGACCAGCGCATCGCCGACCCACTCGCCGCGCTCGCGCGTCGGGTTGTCGGTGATGCCGTCCTCCGCGCAGGCCCGGTAAGTCTCGACGCCCGTGACCCAGATCTTTTCAAGCAGCGGGTCGCCGCAGGAAAATGCGGCCTCCGTCGGCGCGTGGTAGCAACGCTCCAGATATTCCTCACGGACAAAACGCACGCCGTCGCGCTCGTTGACCACATGCACCTCGACAAAGCGCCCGCCTTTGGGCACGAGCGGCGCAAAGGTCTGCTCCCCTCCCCGCGCGATGAAGCGGTCCATGTTGCAGGACGTCCCGAGCGAGAAGTTGATGCAGGGTGCGACACGTCCATCGGTCAGCGCCTCGGCGCAGGCGATCTCGATAATCGTTCCCTCCGGCACGTCGAGCGTGAGGGAGGGACGGCCGAGGCGCACGCGTCCGAGATCGTAGCGCCGCCACACGCCCTTGGGCGGGAGGTCGCGGCACACCAGGTCACGCGTGAAGAAACCATGGGGCGGATCGTCGGAGGGATAGCCGAACGTGCTGGCCAGCGGCCCTTCGGCCACCAGCACCAGCGCGTGCGGGATCATCCGCACCGGAGCCAGGTCCGCCAGGGAGGGCTCGGGCAAATCGCACACGCCGCAGAGAGGCTGCGACCAGGACGCGTCGTCGAACCCCGGGAGTCGCCAGCCCGCCGGCTCGCGGCGGGTATCGCGAAACTCGCTCCAGCCGAGCTGCGGGTTGATGCGCCGTTTTGCGGAGAGCTGGGCGTCGCGCCCCATTTCATCCCACGTGCGAGGGCGGTCCGGATCTTCGTTGACCCCGGCAAGTCCGAGGGCTTTCCACTCCGCAGCCGCGTCGGTCCCGTCCACCAGAATCCGGCACCAGACAAACGGCGGCAGGACCTTGAGGATGCGCGTTTCCACACCGTCGTGCCGGGCGTGGAAGGCGATCGCGTGCGCCCCCTCACCCAGTTCCAGCGTGACGGCCTGGTATTCCGGAAAGTCCGGGGCGTAGCGGAAAGGCCCCTCGAGCAACCACTCCCCGTCAAGCCATGCCTGATACCACGAGGCACCGGTGACGCGGAATTCCACGCACCCGGCCCGCTCCAGGGAGAACGAGCCGCGGAATAGCACGGACGAATCGGGCGTCGGAGGCCCGGCCAACCAAAAAGCATTTTTCATCGAAGCGCAGACATTGACCATATTGATGCGGGAATGACATCAAATCCGACCCTATTTTCGCCAGAGCGACGGAGTGAAGTCGCCGCGTCTGCCGCTGCCATTTGAGCGCTCCTCAAGCGACAGACCGCGGTCATGGCGAGGAGTCGGTGATTTTGAGGCGAAGAAACTTCCTCAAATCCGCACCGATCGGGATCGTGAAATCGAGACGCTTGCATCCGTAGGCTACACCGGCCTGGCTGGCCGACGGCATGCCCGAGGGGTTGTTGACCAGGTCGGTCCAGGTAATGAGATCCGTCGAGGACTGGCCAACCACCGCGAGGAAAGGGTCGTTGATCCGGACGATGGCGGTGAGGGTGAAGTTGGGACCCGAAAGGCCCGGAACGGCTTGCTCGCTGGAACCCGCCGGGTTCAAAGCTCCTCCGACGGCATATTTCTCAAGCAATTGCGGGGTGATCGGCACCCCTCCACCGGTCCATTCATTGAAGGAGGTGACATTGTCGGTGATCGTGACATTTACGCTGGCGATTCCAACGCCGTTGTAACCGGGATCAGCACTGCTGGCCGCATTCGTGATGGTCTGAATGCGGGTTCCCTGCGCGACCGCGTCGTCAATCGCGGTGACGGTAACCGTCTGCGGGACGTTCCAGTTCGACGTGGTGAAGGTCAGGCTCGCCGGGGAGACGGTCAACTGGCTGCCGGGCGCAGGAGTGATCGTCACGTTGCCGGTCGGTTCGCTGGTGAGCACGACGGCGTAGGTGTCCGTCGCCCCGCCCTCGGTCACCGCCGTGGAGCCGCCGCTCTCGGTGACCGTGACTCCGGGCGCGGTGGATGTCATCGCGGACACCTCGACATAATCCCCGGTTGTGCCGTTGTAGACTGGATCTAAGCGCAGCCGGGAGATCTGCCCCGTCCATGTGGCATTGGTCGAGAGGTTGAGCGTATAAAGGTGGTATTGACCGTCATTGATGAGCGGGAACGAATAGCTCTGGGCTTCGCTCATCGGTGAAGCCCCATTTTCCTTTTCCCAGAAAAGCTGCGCCGTGGTCGGCGTGCCGGCGGAGCAATGGACAGCCGCCCGGATGTAGATCTTCGGCACATCCGCAGCTTGGAACGAACACTCCGGACCCCACATTTGCGGGTCGCTTGTGTTCACGTTCACGCTCAGGTGGTCGGCGGGAATGGGGTAGCCCGAGTCGGATGCAACCTGATACGTCCAACCGGCCCGGGTTCCCTGAAAGTAGAAGTTCGGCTTCAGGTCGGGCTGGTGGGCTACAGCCCAGCTGCGAATGTCCGCGAGGTTTCCAAGGATCAGCTGGTAGGTGAAGTCGTAAACGATGTTGTAATCGAGCACCTCGAAGCGGATCGGCGCGATGTAGCCGGTGTTGGTGCTCGTCTGGTTGCCGGAGTTGAGAGTGCCGGCGAATCCTCCTACGAAGGAGCAGTTGCCGGGCAGGAAAACGCCTACGCCCCATTTGCTCCCGCTGCTCATTGTATAGGCGGCCCACCCCTCGGTGGCACGGAAATAGGCCCAGGGTGGCGCGGTCTTCGGGATCTGCGTGAGTGCGGCGTTTGTAAAGGGCTGCTTGCCCGAGTAAGTCCAGAGCTCGGTGAGGTGGGACCATGTGTAGAGCGCAGGCAGTTCCTGTGTCATGGCCTGATACTGGGTCGTATCGCTGCGGGCGTTGGTGAGACGGTTTTGGACGGTGGCCACGCTGCCATTCAGCGTGATCCACTGCTCCAAAACGCAGTCCGCATCATAATTTTGGAGCGCCCACTGCTTGGGTCTCGACTTCACGTAAAGCGTCGTCCCATCGTTGGACGAACTAATCAGCGTGGCCTTGTTGTTGTAACAATCCCCCGCCTGAACGGGGTTCCATGGCCAGGGGTTCCACTTGGCGTTCTGCGTCGCGCCGGCCGGCTTAAACTGCGACGGCCCGGAGTAATACGACTGCTGGCAGTCGCGACCAAGGTCGTAGATGTTGATGACGTTGTTTGCCGTCTGCCCCGAGGGATTGAACCCGACAATGCCGCCTCCCTTCGCGAGATCCACGGTGATCTGAACCGCGCCGTTGTCGAGCGAGCTGGTCGCTGCCGGAGCCTGCGCGATCGAGCTGGCGAAAACAAACCCGAGAAAGAGAATGAAAAGCGATGGCTGAGAGCCTGTCATACATGTAGTCTTGGAATACCGCATCGTTGAGGAAATCCTATCCGCGAAAGTAGAGATAAGCACCGATGATGAAAGCCATCACGACCAATGATGCCGCCACATCGGTCCAGCGCCAGCTCTCGCGGGTGCGGCGGCGGTCCTCCTCGGAGGCGGTGCTGAATGTCAGCCCCTTGATGCGGTCGTAGTCCGGGATCGCGCCAGCGTAGCTGACCCCGACCATCACGACCGCGGAGATCAATGTGATCAGGATGCTGAAATACTGGAAGTTGATGTTGTTGACGATCCAAAGAAACGAGCCTTCGGGATAGCTCTTGAACAGCCCGAGTGTGATCGGGGTGTCCACGGCCATGCGGAAGATTCCGACGGCGAAGCCGTAGGTTGTGGGTTCGACCCCCGCCGGGTGCAGTCTGTTTTCCCCTCGGATATAACATCTTCAATATACTGATAAACAGTGAGTTCAGAAGATATTTCAGGCGATAAATCTCAAATTCTCGGAGAAGTTGGAAACAGCTCGAAAAGGCCCGTGTCGCAAAAAAACCTTGCGACAAAATCGCGACAAAAATCGCCATTTTTAACCACCCTGGGCAGCACGGTGATCGCCATCTGAGCGATTATGGTAAAAAAATCCCCTCCGAAAACCGCAAAAAAGATGACCCCCGCCTCTCCCGGAGGCGCGACGCTCGATATGTCTGGGACCGCAGCACCGGGGAAGATTTTGATCAATGGCAAGGAGCGGTTCTTTCTCCTCAAGTCCGAGCTTGAAGAAATCTTGGGCAATTGGCCGAAGGAAGTCGACCGCATGCTCTACGCCTCCCGACATGGGGATCCATGGCTCACCATTGTCTCAAATCAAAGCGGGAAGTCCGGAGCGGAAGTCCGAGTGACTACCGAATCCGCTCTGCTCGCCGCCCGTCGCCTGGCGGTCGGGGAGCGCCCCCCGCTCATGCCAAGCGAACGAAGGAAGTCCACCCCCGCCCCTCAAGGACAGGCTCCTGGAGGAATCCCCGATACGGTTATCTCTGCCTTCCTACGGGCCGGTGAAATGCTTCCTCCAGGAGTCAAGTCCGTCGATTTCCAGCAGAAAAAGAACATGGTCTTCATCCGCTGGGAAAACGGCGATTTCCAATCCATCAGGAAAATTGCACGCCGGGGCAGATCGACCCGTGCCATCACCGTCTGTTTTTCCACGCCAACAAGTGCGCCTAACCCCATTGGGAAACCGAGTCGCCCTCAGGACCGCTTGGAAGCCAGCGAAGATTGATACAACGGATCAGAAGGCTGTAATTTCGAGTGTCTCAACAATAGGCCAAAATCGTTTCTTGGAGCGCTCTTGTTATCGAGGCTCCAGACCAGCCTCAACCTGCATCCCAAGCGATCTCTCAATCACGTATCCCATGTTCCCCCTGCTATGAGGCCGTAAGATTCACCAACAAAAACACCGCCGCCTCGTCCCCAGGACGCGCTCAGAAACAAATGGCATAAAAGAAAGTTCCCCCCGAACGGCTCTGCGGCGTGTCAGTGCGGGGGATTGGGGGCGCAAAGCCCCCAGCAAATGGGCGGTGCGGAGACGACGAGGTTGATGCGCTCCGGTTCTACCAATGCCCGTGCCCCGGAAATCCCTGTCCTCGCGGTAACGGCCAATACCTTTCCGTCGAATGCTGATACCTGCAAACTCGCCTGAATGAGCGACTACATTACCAAGCCTGTGAGCGCGGTCGCGCTGCGGGAAAGGGAGCAGCGTTCTTCAAGCAGTCGTTCGAGCTCAAGATCAAAGGCGACCTGATCCCGGAAGCCGCTGCGGAGAACATGATCGGAGGGATTCCATGTCAGTGTGTTGACGGCGGGAAACCTTGAGATCAGCCTCGGCAGCAGAAAATCCGCAGGATACGGCCATTATTTACTTCCAGCATGGAAATCAAAATATGCAATAACATTATACTCTTTACAAGGGGAATCAGACTTTGAAAAGTGCGGTGATCGCTTATGATAATTTCCGGCACGCCTTTTTTCCCGCGCATCGTTCTGCGTTCTTTCCGCTACTCGTTTTGCATTGAGGAAGCCGAAGTTTCGTGGGGAGAGGAGACTTCTTTCAACCCGAAAACGTCGAATCCTGTAGCGGAACACGGAACGTGTTTCGGAATCGCTGTTTTCGGGTTCAACGGAAGCACTTGGAAAGTCGAGGTCCGCGAGGAACCGGGAGGCACCTGGCATTTTTCAGCGACACCCTCGGCGGCGCAAACCGGGGTGACGATGGCGTTGATTTTTGACGCGCCCGACTGGAAGGAGTCGCACGAACTTTTCATGCCCGGCCTCATCTATCGATCCAACCGCTTCGACCTGGAGGCGCAGGATTATCCCCCGGTTCCCAAAGCACCGCGCCTTGGATTGCACGAACCGCCGCGGATCACGGACATCCCGAGGCTCAAGAAAGAACCGGGTGACTCGTGCATTCAAGTGCTGGCCGGAGCGTTGACTTCTCCGCAGGCCGCCTGGTGGGATCCTGCGGGCCGGCAGGGGTGGATCGTGGGTGCGGAGCCTTTCTCCAACGGACGCCAGACGGGCTTCGTCTTCCGCGAGCCGGCGGAGAGGACGAGCGCCACCCTGGAAGT
The DNA here is from genome assembly GCA_026398275.1 of Verrucomicrobiota bacterium. Lineage (GTDB taxonomy): Bacteria > Verrucomicrobiota > Verrucomicrobiia > Chthoniobacterales > Terrimicrobiaceae > QYQL01. Next base: position 79,580 of record JAPLTF010000072.1, on the reverse strand, counting down.
CGAGACGCCGGGGATGAGGCAAGGGACCCGCTACACGATGTGCAGCACAAACACCCGGTCCGACGACCGCGCGGCCAACCTCAGCGCAGGCGAAAGCCTCAGTCTGCGCGTGCGGTTCCACCCGTTTTCCTGCCCGGAAGTGAGCTCGCTCTTCAACGAGCTGTTCGATAATCGCGGCGCCCTGGTTCCCGAGCCCATCCTGCACGACGAGCTTCCCTTCGATGCCGCGCGCGAAATTCTTGGGCGAAAATACCAGGCCTGCAATTGGAACGAGGAATACGGGTTCTACGCGATTGGCGACGGCAACCACTGGTGCGCTTCCTGGCAGGCGGGCTGGGTGGGCGGCCTGATGAATACCCAACCGCTGCTCGAATGGGGCGATGCGGGCACTCGGGATCGCGTGCGGCGGACGTTTGATTTTGTGTTCGCCGGCGACGGGATCGGGAAGGCCGGATTTTTCGAGCCCTGCTTTCATCGAGGGACTTGGTTCGGCGACGGACTGGACCGCAACCCGCAGTGGCCGAATCCCCAATTTGAGCGAAGCGAATATGCGATGACGCGCAAGAGCGCGGACGTGCTCTATTTCGTTCTCCGCCAGTTTGATCTTTGGAAAAAGATCGACCCGGGATTTGAGATTCCGTCCGCATGGCGCGAAGGCGCGCGGCGGTGTGCGGACGCCTTTGTCTCGCTGTGGCAGCGGACCGGGCAGATCGGGCAGTTTGTGCACCGCGAGACAGGCGAGGTCATTTATGGCGGCACCGCTTCTGCGGGCATCCTGCCGGCGGGACTCGTCCTTGCGGCCGATTACTTTGACAACGAGCGCTACCTCGAGGAGGCGGGGCAAATCGGGGACTATTTTTACGAGAATTTCACGCGAGCGGGTCTCACGAATGGAGGCCCCGGGGAGATCCTGCAATCCCCGGATTCCGAATCCTCCGCCGGCCTGGCCGAAGCCTTCATTGTGCTTTGGGAGCGAACGCAGGAGCACAAATGGCTGCAGCGCGCTGTCGAGGCCGCGCGGCAGCTTGCGACCTGGCAGATTTCCTACGACTTTGAATTTCCCGCCTCCTCCGAATTCGGCCGTCTTGGCATCCGCTCGGCGGGCGGTATTTTCGCGAGTCCGCAGAACGGCCACGGCGCCCCGGGGATCTGCACCCTCTCCGGGAACGTCTACCTCAAACTCTACCGCGCAACCGGCGACGCCCGCTACCTCACGCTGCTGCGACATCTGGCACACAACCTGACCCAATACCTTTCGCGAAAGGACCGCCAGATCTACTCCATCTGCGGTCGACAGCTTCCCGAGGGATGGATGTGCGAGCGCCTCAACACCGGTGACTGGGATGACAATGTGGGCGGAGTTTTTTACGGCTCCTGCTGGTGCGAGGTTTCGCTCATGCTGACGATCCAGGAAATCCCGGGCATCTACATCCGGAGGGGTCCTGAGCCGCTGCTGGTCTGCTTCGACCATGTCCGCGCAACGCTCGACGGAGTTGGCCATTCGCTGGTGCTCGAAAATCCCACCTCCTTTGAGGCCGAGGTCAGCATCCTGGTGGACGACTGCCCTGCCTCACCCTTGGGACAGAATGCGATCTGGAATGCTCCCCGCGTCCGGATTCCGGCAGGTGAAAGCGTGCATTTCCCCCTCCCTCCGACCCAAGTTTAACCTCCTGAAATGAGGAAGTAGAAAATAAACTCTCCCTTAACGCACCCCCCTTTCATCTATGAAAATTATTGAAACCCCGTCGTTGGTCTTCTCTGGAACCTTGCCCTCAGCGAAGCTCCTCGTAAGCGACAAGGAGAAGGAACTCTCCCTGGTCCCCTCCAAATGGCCGGAGCCGCGAAGCGGAAAACGGAAGACCTTTCTCGGACCGGCGACAACCCGCTCGTGGAGCTGGGAATTTGCGGAAGGATTTCAAATCGATTTGATCCGCACGGATCATCTGCGCCCGGGGAACGGCACGACCTTGCAGGCTGCCATCACAAACCGGTCGGGCAATCCCGTGCGCCTGAAATCGATTGCGCTGGTGGATGGCGGCGGGATCCGGCGGACCGCGAAAGGCGGGAAGGCGGCGGAGTGGACATTGGCTCGGATCGGCAGAGCGGGAGACGACATGCCGGCCCGTTGGGACGAGGAGCGGCTGAGCCGGAACGAAAAAACCCGGCGGGTCTGGAAGTCCTTCAACATGCCAGTTCCTTTCGAGCTGCCGACCGACGAGAAATCGAACGATGGCCGCTGGCGTCAGGCGACCGATGGGTTCAGCGTGACGCGAACCGGCGGGAAGGATGCGCTTGTCCTGCAGGCCGTGGGGCCGGGCGAGGTCGAAATCGCCTTTGATTACCATGTGACACCGGACCGGCTGGGGATGGAAATTTCCGCAGAGTTCGGTGCCGTGGTTCTGGAGCCCGGCGAGACGCGTTTAACCGACGAGTTGCTCGTGTTGGCAGGCGATTGGCAGGGTTCGTGCGAAAAAGCGTTCCGTTGGGTGGCCTCGACTCACGGCTCACGGACTGGCCTGTCACCGGTCGGATGGTGTTCGTGGTATGATCTTTTCCAGGATGTGAGTGCCCGCACCGCCGGTGAACCGGTCGCGGCCTTCCGCAAAGTCAAAGACCGGCTTCCGCTTTCGTTTTATCAGCTTGATGACGGATACCAGCGCACGGTTGGCGACTGGCGCACAGATCCCCGTCCGGAAAAATTCCCCGGCGGGCTGACTCCCTTCGTGGCCGATGCGAACTCGCTCGGCGCCCGTCCCGGCATCTGGATTGCCCCGCTGGCGGTGCATGAATCCTCGCCGCTCTTCAAGGAACATCCCGAGTGGATGCAGAAAAATGCGGAGGGCAAGTTCACCAGCGAAGTGAACAACTGGGGCCCGGTGGCGCACTGGATCGATCCCACCCACTCTGGCGCGCAGGAATGGATCCGCCAGCTCATTCGGGAGTTCCGCGCGATGGGGTTCACGTATTTTAAGATCGATTTCAACAACCTCGAAGAAGCCACGCGCTGGCACGACCCTAAGAAAACCCGGCTGCAGGTCTATCGGGATCTTTACCGGCTCTACCGCGAGGAACTCGGCGAGCACTGCTACCTGCTGGCCTGCGGTGCCTACACCCTAAGGGCGCCGGCGGGTTTTGTGGACGCCTTCCGGATCGGGCCGGATTCCGGTCCGGTGTGGGAATACGGGGATTACCCGTGTTCTATCGGCAACTGCGTCAAAGCCGTGGTGAACACCGCCCCGGCCCACGGCATCCTGTATGTGAACGATCCGGATGTGACCTACCTCCGGGCCCGGGACACGCTGCTCGACGAGCAGGTGCGCTCGTGGCACGGCTTCGTCGGGCTGCTCGGCGGGCTCGTGGCCGTGAGCGAACCGATGGGACGCGCGGACTTTGCCGAGGCCGCCCCGATGCTCCAAATCCTCAATCCTCCTGTGCCCGACCGCGGCCACGCGCTGCATGGCGCTGCTGACCCGGAGGGCCGACTCTTTGGGTTCACCGCGCGGCACCCGTCTGGAAACTTTGCCGTGGTCCAAATCCACAACCCCGGAAAAACCGCAGCGGACGTCTCGCTGGACACCAAAGACACGGGGCTCCATGGAAAGGTCCATGTCTGGTCGTTCTGGGATTCCCGCTATCACGGCGCCACCGGCGGGACCCACACCGCCCGCGACCTCCCGCCCCGTGGCTCACAAATCGTGCGGCTTACTCCTGTCTCGAAGACCCGCCCCGTGCTTGTCGGCTCCGACCTCCACATCGGCTGCGGAGCGGCGGAAGTCAAAGCATTCGACTGGGACGCAAAAAGCGGTCGCCTCGCGATCACCCTCGACGGCAACGCCGGGCGCGACTATGGCGCGCTCTGGATCGCCACCCCGTGGACCATCCCCGACGGCCCGATGCCCACCGCCCTGGAGAGCAGCGAAAACCTCAACGGCTACCTGTTCAGCCTCGGTGACGGACTCCTGGTCTTTCACATCAAAGAACGCGCGCCTGGAAAGACCCAGAAGATCGTCCTCAACATCAAAGCGCCTGCGCGATAATTTTACCCATCCCGGGGGCTCCGGCCGGTGAAGCGTTTGAAGACGGTGGAGAAGTATTGGGAGCTTGAGAATCCGAGGTCGAAGGCGACGCGTGTGATGGAAGTGTCCCCCGCATCGAGGCGGCGGCGGGCCTCCTCGATGCGCGCCCGCTGGACGTATTCGCCGGGCGGCACCCCGGTTTCCTCCTTGAATCGGACCTTGAACCTCGGCTCCGAGAGGCCTGCCCGGAGCGCCAGTTCCGGGATGGAAAGGGGGTCGCCGAGGTGGGCTGCGATGTGCTCCAGAACGGGTGCCAGCGAGCGAGCGGGTTGGCGCGGTGTCTTGTTTCTGGCGCAGGCGACGACCTCCAGTAGAAAGGCGACGGCCAGGTTCGCCATCGTGCATGAGCGCAGCGGCCCGCCGCCTCCGTTATGGAGGCGGGTGAAGGTGTCGAGGTGCTCCTTCATTTTCCAAGAACCGCGGAAATGGCGGCACGGCAGGCCCCGCAATGCGCGGGAAATTGCCGCACCCTCAGAAGCCGGAAGCCCGAGAAACGAACCGCCCCGCTCCGGCACCCCGAGCACCATCCAGTAAAGCACGCCCTTCTCCTCGGGCAGACCGCCCGTGTCGTGCACCTCATCAGGAAAAGTGACGAAGACATCTCCGCCCCTCAAGCGATAAAAGTCGCCCCCGACTCGATAGGTCTGCCGTCCCTTGACAAGGAAACAGATCTCGATGGCGTTCCGGTGGAGGTGCCCGCGGAGACCGGGGTGCGCGGAGGAATGGTTGTAACGACCCAGCTGAAGCAGCCCGTGGAGCACCGCCGCAGACGGGCGCATGACAACCCGCCGCCGCGCCATGAGTCTTCGCGAAAGCGACATGTTCAATATTGTATTGCGCGATCAGATTGAAAGCCAAGCGCGGATTTTTCTGTGATCCTTCGCACATGGAAATTCCAGAAACCCTCGGTCCCGAACCCGAATCTCTCGCGGACTTCACCGCCAAGGAGCGCAAGGCGCCGGTCATCGACTGGTATCGCACTCCCCTGCCCAAGGACGAGTTCAAGGCCCTGCACCAGAAGAGCGATGTGCAGGGAGCGATCCAAACGCTGGGCTATGTGGGGATCCTTGCAGCCACCGCTGTGGCGGCGTATTTCTCGTTCCGGCACTGGGCCTGGCCGGTGACGGTCCTGCTGGTGTTCCTGCACGGCATGGTGACGGCGTTTCTCATCAACGGCGTCCACGAGCTCGGCCATGGCACTGTCTTCAAGACGAAGTGGATGAACCAGTTTTTCTGTCACCTCCTCGCGTTTCTCGGATGGATCAACCACGAAACCTTCTACACAAGCCACACCCGCCACCACCGCTACACCCTGCATCCACCGGATGATCTGGAGGTCGTCCTCCCAATCCGACTGATGATCCGCCACTTTCTGCTGACTGGATTCGTCGATCCGATGGCCGCATGGAACGCGGTCAGGAATACGATCCGGATCGCTCGCGCCCGGTTCGAAGGAGAGTGGGAACTCACGCTCTATCCTGAGTCCGCCCCGGACAAGCGCGCGGTGCCGGTCCGCTGGGCGCGGTTCCTCCTCCTCGGCCACGGGCTGATCGTCGCTGCCTCGCTGGCAACCGGGCAATGGATCATCCCCCTTCTGGTGACGCTGGCCCCCTTCTACGGCGGCTGGCTGTTCTTCCTCTGCAACACCACCCAGCACATCGGGCTGCAGGATTTCGTGCCGGACTTCCGGCTCTGCTGCCGGACGTTCACGCTGAACCCGGTCGTCCGGTTTCTCTACTGGCAGATGAACTACCACACCGAGCACCACATGTATGCCGCCGTGCCCTGCTACCATCTCGGAAAACTCCACCGCCTGATCCGCCACGACCTGCCGCCCTGCCCCGATGGACTGGTCGCCGTGTGGAAGGAAATCGCGACGATCCAGTCGCGGCAGGAAAAAGACCCGTCCTACCAGCACTGCGCGAAGCTGCCTTCGAGCGCTGCCGCCTGAAACCCTCACCACCCACTCCTATGAATTCCAAAGAAAGAGTCCAAGCCGTCATCGAAGGCGGCATTCCCGACCGCGTCCCGGTCTGCCTCCACAACTTCCTGCTCGCCGCCCGCGAGGCCGGCGTCACGATGGAAAAATACCGGACCGACCCCGCAGCCGTCGCCAAAACGCACCTGCACGCCCTCGAGAAATACGGCCACGACTGCATTCTGATCGACATCGACACGACCATGATTGCAGAAGCGATGGGCGCGCGCTCGGACGCCACCCCGGACGAACCGGGACACATCGCGGCCCCCGCGATCGCCAGCCTCGACGAGGTGGACCGCCTCCGCCCGGTGGATCCCCTTCGCGACGGACGCATCCCGGTGCTTATTGAAGCCACGCGCCTGATCTCCCAAGCGGCGGGTGACCGGATCGCAATCCGGACGAACTGCGACCAGGGGCCGTTTTCGCTGGCCTGCCTGCTCCGGGGAAATGAGGACTTCCTGATCGATCTGGCCGAAAATCCCGACGAGCCCGCAATCGGCCGCCTTCTCGAGGTCTGCTACGCAAGCCACCTGTCCGTTCAACGTGCAGTGAAAGAGGCCGGCGCAGACTTCACCTCCCTGGGCGACAGCTTCTGCGGGCCGGACGTCATCTCGCCCGCGATGTTTGAGCGGTTTTCGAAGCCTCACGAGGAGCGTCTCGTCCGCGAGCTCTCCGACGATGGCATCTTCACGGTCATTCACATCTGCGGCAACACCACCCGCATTGTGGAGTCGCTGGCCCAATACCCGTTCTGCGGCTTCGAACTGGATTACAAAACCGACGCAGCACTCGCCAAACGGACCGCCGGTGCCGGACACGTCCTCTTCGGCAACATCGATCCCAGCGGCATCATCGCCCGCGGCACGCCGGAGCAGGTCCGCGAGGCCGCACGCACGCTCATCGAAATATGGAAGCCCGGCGGAGGATTTATCCTCAACGCCGGTTGCGCGATCCCTGCCACCACGCCGCCGCAAAACCTGCGGGCGCTCGTGGATGCGGCTGAGGAGTTCGGCCGCTACGACGACTGAAGACGTTTTCGGTTTAAACAATTTCTTTACCGGGAGATGAATGCACTGCATGATAGATAGATCATATCAATATGATCTCGAAACCCATCCTGATTCCCCCGCCGAAGCGGAGCCAACTCCGCGAGGGGAGCGTCCGCCTCGGTGAGCTTCTTGCGTCCGCGAATCCCGAGGATCCCCTGGTGGCCGGGGAAATCCGGGTGGCCCTGCTCGGGGCGCTGGCCCTGGAGAATGTCTTTCTGTGCCTGCACGATCGCGCCGGACGGCGGCCAACAGGCGCGCTCTGTCCCGCACCGAATGAAGCCGCCGGGCAAGTGCGCGATTACGCGCAGCAGCTCGAGGCTGTCTGGCACTTGCGCAACAAACCCTCCGAGTTCTTCCGCCTCAGCGACCTGCTCGCGGAAGTCGAGAGCTGGTAGAACCATCACCAAAACAAATCCATGAAACCCATCAAAATCTGCATCGTCGGAGCCGGGCAATTTTCTCAGTGCTTCCTCCACCTTTTCAAAGCCCACCCGCTGGTCAGCGAAGTCTCGCTCGCCGAGCTGATGCCTGATCGCCGCAAAGAGGAGGCCGCGCGCCTCGGGCTTGCGCGCACGTTCGCCTCGCTCGATGAGGCGCTCACAAGCGACGTGGATGCGGTCGGGCTTTTCACGCAGCGGTATCTCCATGCGCCGATGGCCATCAAAGCGCTGAATGCCGGCAAGCACGTCTATTCCGCCGTGCCGGCCGCCGTTTCGATCGAAGAGCTCGAAGAACTGGTCGCGACGGTCAAGCGCACCGGCCTCACCTACATGATGGGCGAGACCAGCCTCTATTACGGCTCCCGGGTTTATTGCCAGGAGAAATGGGATGCCGGCGAATTCGGCAAGTTCGTCTACGGCGAGGGCGAATACTACCACGACATGAGCCACGGGTTCTACGAGGCCTACCAGTCGAGCGGCGGGGCCGACTGGAAAAAGACCGCCAGTTTTCCTCCGATGCTCTATCCGACCCACTCGGTCTCCATGATCCTCGGGACGACCGGGGCGCGGGCTACCGGAGTCTCCTGCCTGGGGTGGGCGGACCAATCCGATGACGGCGTCTTCGACCCTGCCATCTCGCTTTGGAAAAACAACCTGAGCAACCAATCCGCGCTGTTCCGGACCAGCGACGGCGGGATGATGCGGATCAACGAATTCCGCCGGATCGGCCAGAGCGGCGGACGCTCGGTGAGGCTGAGCCTCTATGGAACCGAAGGGAGTTTCGAGGAGCAGAGCAACGGCGGGATTTGGACCACCAGGACCTCGAAAGGCTCGAAGGATGTCGAACCTCTGATGGTCTGCGGCGGAGTCTATTCCCATGAGCAGTGGGAGGCCGTGAAAGTCGATGCCGCACTCAAAGGGGAATTTGTCGGAGGGTTTGCCGAGGTCCACCAGAAATACCGCTCGCGGCTGCCGGAACAATTCAAAGTCCAGCCGAACGGGCACGAGGGCTCGCACCAGTTTCTCACCGACGACTTCGTGACTTCCGTCGTGAACAATCGGCGGCCGACCTGCAGTGTCTGGGATGCCGCCCGATTCAATGCTCCCGGCATCGTCGCCCACCAGTCCTCACTCCAGGGGGGAACGTTCCTGCCGGTGCCGGACTTCGGCACGCCGTAGAGAATGTGCGCATCGCATTGCCCCACCATCCAGCACCGGATCATCACGGAAACCTTTCTCCCGCTGGATCTGCCGCCAGCGGCCGCATTTTTCCACCGCAACCTGAATGGCGTGACTCCCTCGGATTACGGGCCGGTCACGCTCAGCGCGCAGTGTACGTTTGACGGCGATTTCTGCTCGCAGGATTTTCTTGTGGCCGGGGATGTGGCCTCGGGCCGTTACATTCTTGTGGGGGCGCTCACCGCGGAGCGCTCGCTGAGCTATCTCGTGCTGGAGCGTCGGCAGGGGCGGTTCACCGGGGTGCGCGTGCGCCAGCCTGACATCGGGGACGGGGCAGACCCAGAGGAGATCGTCGTGATCGAGGGCGGGGACTGGCGCTATCTTGTGCTCGACTACGCCGCGCGCGTCGCGGCGCGCGCGGGAATTCAGACTTCTGAGCCCCGCGAAAATCTCACCGGCTATTGCAGCTGGTATTATTATTACGGAGATTTTGGAACCGGCGAGTTCCGCGATGTGGTTGCCACACTGAATCTCCACCGCGAGGCATTTCCCTGCCGGATCGTGCAGATCGATGACGGCTACCAGGCCCACCACGGTGACTGGCTCACCTGCCACGAACGCTGGCAGATGCCGCTTGAGGAATCCGCCGCCCTTGTGCGCGAGGCGGGATGCATCCCAGGCATCTGGGTCATGCCCTTCCTCGCCAGCACCGCGAGCGAAGTCTTCCTTCAGAACCCGGATTGGTTTGTGAAAGGGGAAGACGGAACCCCCTACCTGCTCAAAGGCTGGTCGCCGCCGCCGGACGAACTCTGGGCCTGCCTCGACACCACGCGGGACGATGTCTGCGCGCACATCGCCGGCGTTTTTAAAGCGTTTTTCGACATGGGATACGGCTACTTCAAGCTCGACGGCACCGGGATGTCGCTGCCGGCCGGACGGAGGAGCGACCCGCTGGCGACGCCGCTGAGCGCGTATCGCAAAGGGATGCGGGCGATCCGTCGGGCCGTGCCGGAGGCCCACATCCTGGGCTGCGGCACGCCGTTTCTTGCCACCCTCGGGCTTGTAGATTCCGTGCGCGTCAGCCCGGACACTGGCTCGAAATGGCAGGCCTGGGAGCTGCCAAACGAAGCCGCCGCTGCCCCGCAGGCGGTCAATGAACCCTGCAACTTCGGCGTGCCCTGCCTGCGCAACGCGCTCCACTACTCGCTGGCCAAGTGGTGGATGGCCGACCGTTGGTTCCGCATCGACCCCGACTGCGTCATGGCCCGAGACGAGCGCACGAGCCTCACCGCCGGCGAGGCCCGCATGTCCGCGCTTGCGGCGATCCTTGCCGGCACCGCCATGACCAGCGACCATCCGGGCCGGATGTCCGCCGATCGCATCGCCCTGTTCGCCCGCGCAGCGAGCCTCCGCCTGCGCAACGCCCGCCCGCTGGAATCCGCCCCGGGGAATTGGCCCCAGTGCTTTCTCGGGACGCTGGACGGACGGAACGCCGCCGCCATCTTCAACGACTCGGAGTCCACGCGCTCCTACACGCTCGCGGAACTCGGGCTCCCGCGTTCTGCGAGCGAGTTGCTTCACCCGCTCGGCGAGGTTTCCGAAACCCTCGAACTTCCCGCTCACGACGCGGCGCTCCTGGTGGAAGCTGTCCCGTCAAAGCCAACACCCACAACTCTCAAAACCTGCAACGAACCATGAACAAAACTCCCGCCCACTACATCTCCGGAACCCACTGGGATCGCGAATGGTATCGTCCGTTCCAGGAGTTCCGTGTGCTGCTGGTGAAGCTGATGGATGATCTGATCGAACTGATGGAGCGGGATGAGAGCTTCCGCTATTTTCAATTGGACGGCCAGACCTGCATGTTGGAGGACTACCTTGAAGTGCGGCCGGAAAAGCGCGAGCGCCTGCGGGCACTGATCCAGTCGGGACGGATCCTGATCGGGCCGTGGTTCACGATGCCGGATTTGTTCTGCGTTGGCGACGAGGCGCTGGTGCGCAATCTCCTGCTCGGGCGCAGGATTTCGAAGGAATGGGGAGTCGAGCCGATGCCGGTGGGATTTATTTGCGACATGTTCGGGCATCCCTCGCAGATCCCTCAGATATTTGCGGGGTTCGGGCTCCAGGATGCCGTTCTCGGTCGCGGCACGAACGAATCCACAACGCCTCCATTTTTTCTGTGGGCGGCGCCGGACGGCTCGCAGGTGTTCACCTTCAAACTCCAGGATATGGAGGGCTATGGCGCGTTCGCGCTGCCCCGCGCAACCCAGGCGGGAGAGAGCATGTTCTTTGCCCACACGATGAAGGAGTTTTCCCGGGACCTCGCCGAAGCGGGGGACGATGCGGCGAAGCAGAAGGAAGTCCGCGACCGGCATTACCGCATCGAGATCGCACGCTATGTGAACCACGAGATCGGCCGCGGAAAGCCGGGGGCAGCGCTGTGCCTGATGGACTCGCTCGACCACATCCCACCCGCAAAGAACGTGACCGAAAGCCTGGCGTTTGTCCGCGAGGCCTGCCCGGGCGTGGAGCCGAAGCACTCGACCCTGCCGGACTTCTTCCGCGACGCCAGGGCGACAGCCGGCGACGTGCCGGCTCGGAACGGGGAGCTGCGCGAGCCGAGCCGCGAGAGGAGCAATTATTTGTGGCTGATCCCGAACTGCCCGTCCGCGCGGGTGCACCTGAAGATGGCGAACGACCAATGCCAGACGCTTCTGGAGCGCTGGGCGGATCCCCTGGTCGCGCTGGCCAATCTTTGCGGCGCAAACATTCCGGCGCTGCACCTTGCCATCGCTTGGAAAAATCTCCTCACCAACCACGCGCACGATTCGATCTGCGGATGCTCGATCGACCAGGTGCATCGCGACATGATGTATCGGTTTGACCAGGCGCGGACGCTGGGCGAACAGCTTCGCGCCCAGGCCATCGGGGCGCTCACCGCGCCCTGCGCCGACCTGGCGCGGGAGAAGGACGAGTTCACAGTCACGGTGGTCAATCCCCTGCCCCACCCCCGCGACGAGGCCGTGATCTTTGATGTGGATTTGCCGCTAGATTATCATGCGGATTTTGCGGACGCCTTTTTCTCTCAGAGAATCAAGGCATTCACGCTTGAGGATGCGGATGGCAACGTCGTGCCGTATCAACGACTCTCCGTGCTGCCACGAACCAACGAGCGCTCGCGATTTGCGAGGTTCTGCTTCCAAAGCGACGGGCCGTTCACCCGCTACACGGTCGCCGCAAAGCTTCCGCTTCCCGGACTCGGATTTTCCTCGTTGCGGGTGAGGCCATCGAAGACGCCGGTCCGCACCGCCGGAACGCTGAGAACCGGCCCTGTCTCGGCGGAGAACGAGTTTCTCGCCATCGCCATCGCCTCCAACGGAACGCTCACCCTCACCGACAAATCCAGCGGCGAGGTTTACCGCGACCTGCTGCTCTTCGAGGACCGGAGCGAGATTTCCGACGGATGGTTCCACGCGCACGCGATCAATGACGAACAACTGCTCTCGAATGCTTGCGCCGCACAGGTCTCGGTCGTGCAGGACGGCCCGGAGGTTGTCGCTTTCCGCGTGTCCGTGATCCTGCGGGTTCCCGCTCGCTACGACGAAACCTCGGAGCGCCCCGTCCCGGAACTCCTCGATCTCGCGATCTCCAGCGTGGTGCGACTGCGGCGCGGCGCACGGGTCGTGGATGTCGAGGTCGCGGTGGACAACCTCGCCGAAGACCACCGCCTGCGGATGCTCCTGCCGACCGACTGTCCCGATGCTGACACCTACCTCGCGCACCAGCCGTTTGATTTCGTGGAAAGAAAGATCGCCATCGATCCGCAGACGGCCTCCTGGCAGGAGATGGAACAGGTCGAAAAACCGTTTCTCAGCATCCAGGCCGTCGGCCATGGCCGGCGCGGACTGGCCGTTCTCTCGAGCGCGGGCCCGCACGAGGGCGGCGTCGCCGACGACTCCCGCCGCACGATGCTGGTCACGCTCCTGCGGTCGTTCCGGAAAACCATCGCCACCGGCGGGGAGCAGGACGGCTTGGAGCGCGGGAAAACCACCTTCCGGTTCGCGCTCATGCCCTATGCGAACGAACTGCCACGCGCCGCTGCTCTCATCGAACTCGCGCGCCTGCAGGCCGGACTCGTCACCCGTCAGACCGGCCAGCGCCCGTCGGGATTCCCAGCCATGACTGGCGAACTCCCCACCACCCGTTCCTTCATCGAGTGCCTCGACGGACGGCTTCCGATCTCCGCGATCAAGACTCCAGAGAGCGGAGACGGATTGGTGCTCCGCCTTTGGAATCCCACCTCAGACCCCCTGGAAGAAAACCTGCGCTTCGCGGAAACCGTCAAGGACGCGCAGGCCCTGCTGCTCAACGAGGAACCGGATCCTGCGGCACCGACCCCCGCCATTCACGACCGCGTCGTCACTGTCACCGCAGGCCCCCACCAGATCGTCACGCTGCGCGTCACCTTCAAACAAGAATCATCGGATCAGCCGTAAGTTGGACAAAATCGAAAATGCGCTAATGGCGGGGAGTGATGGCGCATTCGACGTGAACGATGCTCCCGGCCGGTGCGGCTGGGAGCAGGTTGCCCGCGAATGGCACACCGTCAACGACCAGCGAGGCCGCTCCGGATTTCGCCCCTTCCGGCTTGCTGATTTTGATATGGTATTCCGCTCCGCGGAAATGGCGGATGATCGAGGCCCCGGTCCAATCGGAGGGGAGGCAAGGAGCGATCCGCAATCCGCCGAATTCCGCGCGGGCACCGCAGATCCACTCGACGAGGATCTGGAGCAGCCAGGCCGGAGAAGCGCTCCACCAGCCGGTGTAGCTCCAGCCCGGCCATGACCACCCGGCTCCCGCGATGGCATTGATGCAGGTGAACGGCTCCGCGCCCGACTGCGCGGATGGCAGCTCGCCCGAGGCCGGCAGAACCTTGTGGATCGTTTCCCACGCCGAGTCGGCGTCCCCGCGCATCAGGTCGGCCTGCACCTTGAAAAATGAGGCATGCACATACACGGCATTCGTCTCGGATGCGCTCACCGAGATCCTTCCGATCGACGGGTTGTAGGTCGCGTATCCCGGCGTGTAGAGCATCGGTCCGAACTCGCTGCTGAGGCGATGGACCGCCGAGGCCAGCGCCTCGGATTCGCGCTCCGGGGTGGTCGTTTTCGAGATCGTGGCCCAGGCCTGAGGGAGCAGAAAAATCTCACCGCCGCCGTCGCTCCGGCTGCTGCCGATCAGCATCCCGTTGTCGGCATATCCGCGGCGGAACCAGGCCCCATCCCAGCCGTGGACCTCCAGCGCTTTCGCAAGCTCCGCGTGGCGTTCAAGAAAATTCACGCGGCCCGCGGAATATCCGGACGCCCGCGTAATGCCTTCCATGAGCAGCATTCCTTGGGCGACCGCCTGGGTGAGCCAGACTGATTCCCCTTTGCCTTCGATCCCCGGCGCGTTCAGGCTGTCATTCCAATCGCAATCGCCGAAGAGGCTGAGCCCGCGTTCGCCGCGGCTTTTCCACAGAAAGTCCACCACGAGAAGCAGGTGGTCCCAGACGGAAGCCCTGCTCTCGGAATCGATAAACGGACACATCTCATCAAGGATCCCGAAGTCCCCGGTCTCGCGCAGGTAGGCATCAAGGCTGTAGATCAGCCAGTAGGGGCAGTCGCGCGCATCGATCCACACATGGGCTTTCCACGGGGCCTCATCCCAATTCCTCGGCGCGTGTCCGTCTGTGCGCAGGTGGCTCGCGGCTGCAAGGATCATCCGGCGCGCGCGGGCGGGGTCCAGCAGCCTTGCTCCGGCGGCATCCTGCAAGACGTCGCGGTAGCCTTTTTTCGCCCCCCAGCGCGTCCACCTCGCGTTCTGGATCACCTGGCACTTCAGCCACGAATCAAAAAACAGCCCCACGTCCCGATGCTCGCCCGGAATCGTGATCTGCTGCCGCGAAGTCATCCCCTTCCAGAATGCCGCCACCGTTTTCTTTTCCTCCTCGAACCGCGCGGCGGATTGCAGCCGTCTCACGCGCTCCGCGATCTCGCTCCGCTCCGCAGTCACCCCAACACAAAACAAAACCACAGCCGATCCGTTGGCCGGAATGTCCACGTTCACCCGCACCGCCCCCGTGGTCGTGCCGAGGATCGGCGCCCCGGAATTCCGGCACCGCCCGAGGCGCACGGCATCCGGGCAATGGATCGAGCCCAGCGGCCCCTCAAACGCCAGACGCCGGCAATCGTAGTCCATGATCGGCTCGCTGGCCGTCACAAATCCCGTCTGGTGATACCGCCGGGACGGATGCGTTTTCACATTTGCCCAAAGGTGGTTCCCCTCGCTGTCGAAGCCCGCATCGAGGCCGAACCCCTGGTCCTCCGGCGCGCCCGAAAAACACCACTCCAGGTAAAGAAACGCATCCAGATCGCGCGCCATCCCGTCGAGATCGGTGAGGGTCAGCCTGAACATCTCCGTATCCTCGCCCTGACACACCAGCGCCTCCAATTCCATGGCGACCCCCCCCCGGTTCGCCTTCCACCTCGTGAGCCCCGGCTCGTAAACGCAGGAATATTCCGAGTATCCCTCCAACGTCGTGTGCACCGGATAAATCATCGGCGAGAAGACGTCACCGTCCACGCGGTCCCTCAGGTAGAAAAACCGCCCCGACCGCTTGTCGTCGAATTCCATCTCCTGATACGAGCGCGTTACGCGGTTCGAGTAGATGCTCTTGTAAGTCGAAAATCCGGTCCCCAGCTGGCTGATGCTCAGCATGTAGTCATCGTTCGAAAGGATGTTCTGCCACGGTCGCGGCGTGCCAGGATCCAACAACTCATACCGGCCATCGTCCAAAAAATGCCCGTGCTCCCCCCAGGAACCCACCGTGTCCTCGGGCGATGTGGTAAACGGCAGACGTTTGAGTGACTGCACAGTGGAGTTGGAGGCAGAGAGGTTCATGGACTTCATTACGCGTTAAAAACAACCCGTCGTCAATTCTGTTATGTCGATATATTGTTTTTATAAAATATAATGTCTTGCTTTATCAAATAAGACGTTATATTGGGATAACTACAGTGAATACACATGCAAAATCACAACGTCGCCTGACGGAGCTGCGGGTTCCGAAGTATCGGCAGGTGATCGAAACGCTGATGAGCGAAATTCAAGCCGGCAAGTATGCGGTTGGAAGCCAGTTGCAGACCGAAGGGGAGCTGGGCGAACGGTTTCAGGTGAGCCGGATCACGGTGCGCAAGGCGATGGAGTATTTGCAGAACGAGGGGCTCGTGAGCCGGGAGATCGGGCGGGGGACTTTTGTTGTGGACACCCGCCCGAAACTGGAAAATGGAAACGTTGGCATGGTGGCCTTCATTCTGGTCGGCGTCTCCCCGGACGAAGCCTACAACACCGAGGAGATCATCACCACCGAGCGCTACCTCTCGGAGCGCGGGATTCCATTCAGTTGGGCGGCCCTGACCGAAGAGGATCTCATCCGCGGGCGGTATCCGGCGGCCTTGGAGAAGCAGCTTTGCAGCGGGGTGATTCTGGACGGCAACGTCAACGAAGCGCACCTCGCGCTCGGCAACCAATTCGGAGTCAGGCTGGTATCCGTCGGCAACCACATACTGCCCCGGGAGGCCAACCAGGTCCGAACCCGCATCGAGGAAGCTGGCAAGGAGATGACGCTGAAACTGGCCAATGAGGGGGCGCGCGTGGTCCTGGCCCTGGAGCCGATGAAACTGGCCATGTCGCTGGAAATTCTCCGCGGCTATTCGAGCGCGCTTGCAGAAGTCGGGCAGTCGGAAGAGCTGCTCTACCTGTGCGAAAACGACAACCCTCCCGAATCGCTGATCCGACTGATCCAGAAATCCACCACCCCGATTGCCGTGGTGACAACGGATTGCATCTTCACCAGGCTGATCAAGGCGTTACAGGCGCTTGGGCCGATCAAGAAGGGGCTCACCTTCGCGGTCGCGACATCAGCCCGTCCGGCGATTCCCCCGGATGTGCGGGCCTACCTCCTGATCCCCCCGGCGAAAAAGATGCAGGTGCTCGCGGCAGAGCGCCTCATCGAGCTAATCGAGGGCAAGAGAGAGACGGTTTTCGAAGAACTCGACTGCGAGGTTATCCCACCCACACTCCTGGCGGGTCAACCTGCGGTTTGACCCTCTTGTTTTCCGCGCGACGTGGGCCGTGTGGGCCAATCCCATTTGGACATGCCATCCCCTCCAAAACCGGACACGAAAAAGCCCCGCCGGCCCCCCCAAGGACCGGCGAAGCTTCGTTCGAACCGGCGGAATGAAAACGCCCCGCCGGCTCTAACCCCCAAACATTGAATAATTAGGACTTCCTGCGGCGGCGCAGGATTGTCACCACGGTCAGACTGCCTGCGAGCAAGGCCCATGTGGTGGGCTCGGGAATGCTGTAGGTGGCATTTAAAATCGACTCGCCCCCCCAGTTGTTTCCATTTCCACCCACGACGAGTGCAACTTTGTCGCCGACTACGAGATTCGAGATATCGTAGCTGAACGTGTTGGTGCTGATGTTATTGTAGACAACTGACGTCAGTAAGATGGGAGTGTTGCTGTTAAGGCGGATATACACGTTCTGATTTCCAAAATTTGACTGCCCGGATGCAAGCCTCCTAAACGAACCGGCCACCGTGAGTGTGGCGGCGTTCACATCGGAGGTCCATTCAGCAATTACTGGCGCATTACCGTCCCCGGTAAGGACCTGGCCCACTCTCGCCCCCGCCCCATCCGACTGATTCATGAGGGCACCGCCCCCGCCGCCCCAGCCAGCGTTGGCAGGGTTTCCTGCACCATTCCAGTAGAAAGCCGAAGTATAAGTACCTAAGGTGACTGTCTGATTGACTCCGTAGGTGGCCGAAGTGTAAAAATAATTCCAGCCTAGAGATGCCGAGGTTGGGTTGTGCGTGTTCGAGAAGTTTTCATTCTGATAATTGGCAACAACGACTTGCGCTTTGGCACCGCTGGTGAAAACGACGATTGATGTGACGACAGCCAGCAAGCTGGCGAGGTATTTGTGAGGTTTCATTTTGTCTGGGTTTTCTTGGATTTTGGATTTTTGTTTTGAAGTCCGTTCCCTAGAGAACATGCGTCATATTGTCATACTGACTTTGGTTCGTCAACAATTTTTTGAATTTTTGAGATATTTATTTTGGTGTGAGACAAGCCTGCCGTGGAGGCGGGAAAAATCAAGGTGGAGAGCCTTGGAGGGTCAACCTCCGGCTTGACCCATTTATCCTGGATTTGGCGATTACTTACTACGGAGCAACTGTGGTTCAAAAACTCCTTTCGGGTTCATTTCTCCGGGGCGCACGGGCGCCGGCCGATCAGAGATTTGAGACATGCCCCGTCCCTTCAAGGGGCGACTCGGGATTCCATGGCTTATTGAGGTGTAACAATCCTTATGCATAACGTCATTACAATACCTTGACATATTCGACCAGGTTCCTATGTTTCACGGACATTCTGGCAATTCTGTTAAAACTTCTTCATCAACCTTTCGCCGACATGCAGTCTTGGATCATTTTTTTCCTGTTCACGCTCGCCGCTGTGAATGCCTCCGAGCCTCTGCCGACCCGCCCCATATTGCCACTTCCTCAAAATGCGGAGGCCAAACCGGCCAACGGATTTCCCACAGCCTCGCAGTGGAAGGCGTTCCCGGCCGACAAGTTGCGCCATGAGATGGGCAAGGGCCTGCGTCCGCTTCCGCGGGTGAAGTTCCGGATCGCCTATGATGCGGAGGCGCTTTATCTGCGCTACGATGTCACCGAATATGCGGTGCGGGCGGTGGCGAAGCGGCATGGCGACATGGTGTGCCTGGATTCGTGCGTGGAGTTTTTCTTTTCGCCGTCGGCGGATTTGTCGGCGGGGTATTTCAATCTGGAGATGAACTGCGGCGGGACGGCGCTCCTGCAATATCGCCCGGCCAAGGGCAGGCGGATCCACGATACGACGGCCAGGGAATTTCAAGGCGCAGCGATCCGGACCACGCTGCCGAGAATTGTCGAGCCCGAGCGGAAGGGTCCGCTGCACTGGACGCTCGAGGCGCGGATCCCGTTTACGCTCCTGCAAAAGATCCACCGTTTTCCTGCCCCGGAACCGGGCACGGTCTGGAGGGGGAATTTTTATAAATGCGCCGACCGCACCTCGCGCCCGCACTGGCTCACCTGGGCGAAAGTCCACAATCCCACCCCGGCGTTCCATATCCCGAAGGATTTCGGAAAGCTAACATTCGAATAAATCCAGTCCGTTCCCATGCACCCACTTGACTGGACCATCGTCAGCATCCCCCTGCTGCTCGTTCTTGCCATCTCGCTCCACACGCGACGCTATGTGAAAGGCATTTCCGACTACCTCGCGGCCGGCCGCGTGGCGGGGCGCTACGTGGTGGCGGTGGCGGCGGGCGAGGCCTCGATGGGGCTCATCACCGTGGTGGCGCAGTTCGAGTTCATGTATGCCTCGGGGTTTGCCGTGAACTTCTGGGGCGCGCTCGCCACGCCGATCATGCTCCTGATCACGCTGACCGGATTCGCCATCTACCGCTACCGCGAATCCCGCGCGATGACGATGGGGCAGTTCTTCGAGATCCGCTACAGCAAGAAGTTCCGCATCTTCAGCAGCGGATTGGCGGCGATCTCCGGAATCGTCAACTACGGGCTCTTCCCGGCGGTCGGCGCGCGGTTCCTCGTCTATTTCTGCGACCTCCCGCAGAAGATCCATTTCCTGGGATTTTCGTGGCCGACATTTGCGGTGCTGATGGCGCTGTTCCTGACGATCGCCGTCGTCATCACCTGCCTCGGCGGGCAGCTCACGATCATGACCTCGGACTGCGTGATGGGGATCCTCAGCTACCCGATGTATCTGGCGGTGGCGGTCTCGATCTTTGCCGGGTTTTCCTGGTGGAACGACATCGCGCCCGCCCTGCTGGACCGTCCGCCGGGCAAGTCGATGCTCAACCCGTTTGATGTCGGGCAGCTCCGCGACTTCAACCTCTTCTTCGTGCTCGTGGGAATCCTTGGCAGCGTCTACAGCGTACTTTCGTGGTCCGGCGGCCAGGGGTTCAATGCGGCGGCAAAAAACGCGCACGAGCAAAAAATGGGAAAGATCCTCGGCACCTGGCGCGGCGGGTTTTCCGGCCTGATGATCCTGTTGGCGGCCATCGCGGCCTACACCTTTTTGCACAGCCCGAAATTCGCGGATCGCGCCGCCGCCAACACGGAACACCTCGCCTGGTCGGCACTCGAGGACACGGGCATGGCCTATGCGCCGGAGGGCTACCCCCATTCCGGGCGGTCCCCGGAAGCCCTTGCCGCCTGGAAGAATCGCCTCGCCAAGGAATCCCCCGCGACCAAGCAGGCGTTCGAGACGATCCAGAACCAGATGCGCGTGCCCTCCGCCCTGCGGGACATCCTGCCGGTCGGCGTGCTCGGGGCGTTTTGCGCGGTGATGATCTTCCTGATGATCAGCGTGGACTCCTCCTACCTCCACTCCTGGGGCTCGATCCTCATCCAGGATCTTGTCCTGCCGATGAAAAAGAACCCGTTCGCACCGGCGACCCAACTCCTCTGGCTGCGGCTGATGGTCGTGCTCGTTGCGGTCTATGCATTTTTATTCGGAATCCTTTTCGGGCAGGTCACCTACATCCTCATGTTCTTCGCGCTGACCGGAAGCGTTTACCTCGGCGGGGCCGGCGCGGTGATCCTCGGCGGGCTCTACTGGAAAAAGGGCACGACGACCGGTGCGTGGGCCGCGATGCTCGCCGGCTCCGGGCTCGCCGTCACCGGCTTCGCGCTCACGAATTTCTGGACCGGCTCGATCTACCCGATCCTCTCCACGAGCCCGGACATGCTCGGGTTCATCACGACCTGCATCGAAGGCTTCTCCGCACCTTTCGAGCCGATGATCATGTGGCGGGTCACGCCGGACAAATTTTTCCTGAACGGCCAGGAAGTCTATCTCCTCACGATGCTGGCGGCCATCGCCTCCTACGTTGGCGGATCGCTCCTCACCTGCCGGCAGAATTTCAACCTGGACCGCATGCTCCATCGCGGGGAGTATGCGCGGGCCGACGATGCCGTGGCCGTGGTGGAAAAAGCGGCTCCCTCCAAGTGGGGCATCCTGCGCTTTCTGAAATCCCTCTCCGGAATTGACGAGCATTTCACGCGGGGCGACAAGGCGCTCTCGATTTCTGTGATGGTCTGGAGCCTCGGCTGGGGATTCGGCGCATTTATCGTCATCCTCGCCTGGAACGCGCTTTCGCCATGGCCCGCCCACTACTGGGCGAACTGGTTCTTCATCCAACAATACATCGTGGGAACCCTCGTGGCCGTCGTCACCACCGTCTGGTTCACAATCGGCGGCTCCAGGGATCTCTGGACCATGTTCCAGCGACTCAAAACCCACCGCGCTGACTCCCTCGACGACGGACGCGTCATCGGCCACGCCAATGCCGACGATGCCGCCCCGGAGAAATGACGGGGCATGCCGGAGGATTGGCACGGCAGTCCGCCGAAAAGGTCTGGCGCAGCGCAAGCGTGGTGTTTTTCCGGCCCTCGCTCAATAAGGCGCTTTCAATATCCCCTGTTTTACAAAGTCCGGACTCCATTGGAGGTCCCAGTATCTGTCGAAGGAGACCGACTCCGCGTGACCGTCGCCAAAAGACATGTTGGTGTGGTTTTTTGAATGTCGGTCAATCATGAAGAACCAGCCCCAAGGGCCGCCTTGAGCGCTTTTTCCACTTAAATCCGGCGGCCATTGAACCGGCAGCCGCACCCAGGTATCAAGCCATATTGAGTCCAGGAACAAAGGGACATCTGCTTTCAAATCCATTCCTCTCTTGTAATAGCCGCCTTCGCCCATCCAGGTGGTTTGCTGGGCCAACCCATTGAAGCCGTAGCCTCCCCGGATTCCGTCATAGCCCCAGGTTTCCAACTTATTGGCCGGCACGTAATAGACGCCGGGCCGCGCTCCCGGGCCTCCCGCCACCGCCGCCGGCCCCTGGGTTGCCCCGGGACAAATCTTTACATTGACGGGATTGCTCAGATAAGGATCCAGGGCCGTCCACCAATACCATGGGCCTCCGGACTCTCCTCCCCAGGAACCGCTCGGCAAATTTCCGTTATTATTCTCGTTGATGCAGAGTCGGTAGGCGAGTGCCAGTTGTCTGAGGTTGGAAAGGCATTTCGCCCCGTTTGCCGACGACCTTGCTTTCTGAAAGGACGGAAAGAGCAAAGCAGCCAGGATCGCGATGATCGCGATGACAACGAGGAGCTCAACCAGGGTGAATCCTATGTTGCCCTTGGCAAAGAGTTTTTGGGGACGAGGGTTAAGGCAGAAAGGAGATCGAAATGCCGAAGTCTTCATAATATGAAATCTGCTTGACGGACTACACTAGTGCGTTTGCGGCCCGACTTCCAGCCGGATGAACCGCCGGGTGGCATCTTGGATGCTGATGCTGTCGCGCACTGTGGTCGTGCGGATTCCAGCCGCAGCGGAGGAGGAAACGCCCACAGTTTCTGCGGCGGACCAGGTGACGAGATCGGCGGAGGTTTTCACCGTACAGGAGGCCACGGCGGGCTCGGGGGATTTGTAAGTTAGCGTCAGGTAATCCTTGCCGGAAAGATTGACGGACCCGTGCGCAAGATGCCCTTGGTAGCCCGATATCCATGCGTCAATTCCGAGCGCGAATTTCATTTGGTTCTTGATCCCGTCGCCCGCCGGCGAGGCACCCGGTGCGCCGTTGCCCGTGGCATCGGTCGGGAGGCTGTTGGCAGCGAGCCAGCCCTGCATCGGAGTGGCAGCGGCATTGACCGTGAGCGTTTGCGTGGCGTTTGGCGCGGCGTTGAAGCTGGCATCGCCCGGCTGCGAGGCGGTGATAATTGATGTCCCGGGGCCGACGATTGTTGCCATGTTGCCGGTGATCGTCACGACGGCGGGATTTGAACTGGCATAGGTGACCGCCAGCCCGCTGCTCGCGGCTGCACCCAGCGCAAAGGCCGGATCACCGGAAGTTTTGGCGGGGAGAGATCCAAACGCGATCGTCTGGCTGACTTTCAGCAACGCGCTGAACGTCGATCTGAGCAGGGCTTTCGTTTCCCAGTTGTGCGGGTCTCCCCAGACGATCAGATCGATCGTGTCGCCCACGACGACATTAGCAATGTCATGGCTGTAGGAATATTTGGCCGTGTCATTGTAAACATTCGTCGTCATCAGCTGCGGGGGGCCCCCGTTGTGGCGGATGAGAAATTTTAATGTCCCGTAGTTGGATCCGGACTCCGCGACAATGAGCCCGCAGGATCCCGCGATGTTCAGCGAGGTGGCGGTAACGTCCGAAGTCCAGCGGGCGACGAAACAGGCGCCGTTGTCACCGGGCGTGATGTAGCCGGGTTGGACAAAGGGATTGATGACGCCGATGGCACAATCGGCGGCGTAAGCCTCCACGAGACCCACTCCCCCATACGTGCTCGTATATCTTTTATTGGCAGCCTGCCAGGCGGAGTTGAGACTCCAAAGGTCTGCGAGGCTCGCGGCGAGATTCGATCCTCCCTGGTCGGTGGTAAAATAGGTCCAGCCCAGGGCCGCCGATTCCGCAGGGGATTTGATTTCCGATTCGTAGTTTGCCACGACCTGCGGGCCGGCAAGCACTCCCTGGCTGAGGTTGAAATAATTGCTGCCGCCGGGGTTGTCGCCGTTCTCGTTCTTCACCGCGCGGACCATGTAAGTCATGCCCACTGTCCCGCTCGTATCCGTGTAAAGGGTCGTTGTGATCGGCGAGCCGGATGGGTTGGCCGCATTTGCCGCCGTTCCGGTCAGCCGGGTAAACGGCCCGAGCTCGCTGGTCGCCCGGTAAACGTGATAGCCCACCACACCCGGGTCTTCCGGAGCGCTCCACGAAATCCGCGTCATGCCATTGGAGGTCGCGCTGGCGACATCGGTCACCGGCGGAACGACGTGCAGCCTCAGCGTCGGATCGCCCAGAAGCGAGATATGCACGTAACCGGAACCGTAATCCATGTCGAAGAAGCCGGCATTGCTATTCATGGTCAATCGCGCACAGTCGCCGGTGGTTCGCCCCATTCCCATTGGATGGAATGTCCAGTTCGGCCTGGAACCCCAGATACAGGTGAGCCCGTAGGTGGTGGCCAGTGGAGCCCGAAGAAAACTGTCCGTATGATCCCAATCGCCGAAGTAGCTGCCGAAAAGCTCGGTGAAAATCGCCCGCGGGTTGTTGGAGGCGATGTCTGCCGTGGAGCCCACACCTTGGGCCGAGGTCAAAGCTCCGCCCCCATTGGCGCATGCAAAGAGATAGGCATTGTTTTTCAGCGTCGCCAGATAGTCGAGCCGGTCGATCTTCGACTCGCCACCGAGCATGCTGCTATTCTGATACCCGCTCATGGCGTAGGCGCTGCTGAAGTTCTCGTCGATGATAACCCTCGGCTGGGCTGTCAGAAGCTTGTGCCGGAAGTTGTGGTCCTTTATGAGGTATTGCCTCAAAAGCTCCGTCTCGCTCAGCGCGAAGGAGGACATCCCCTGCAGATCCACGCGTCCCACCGCCAGCGTCGGCGCTGCGGGAAAGCTGCTCTGATCGAACTTCCCGTCGCCGGGCACGTTCCTTTGCTGCGAAAAATCCGCCCCGAGCGCGGTCGCCGAATTATTCACCGTGCTGTCCGTCCAGCTACCGCTCAAATCGCCATAATAGCCATCGGCCGGCCATGCGCCCTTGTGCTCGGCGTGCCCGTCGGGATTCAGGTTTCCGGAATACGGGATCGCAACATGGCCGATGATAGAGACAGCCTTCACGTTTGGGTCGGCGAGGGCGTCCGCCTTGATCAGCGCCTTGTTCGAGACGACCGACTCCTTCCACCCGGCGTCGGTGACGCTTTTGCGAGGGGCATCGTGCTGGACCACCTTCCACCCGTCACCCACCAGGTCTTTCTTCATCTGGAGCAGCTCGGCGGCGAGGGGAGCGGACATCGTGTCATCCACCAGCAGGACCACCGTCCCGCGATCCTCGGTCATTGGCAAGTCGATGCCCGCAGCGACATAGCCATCGGCGTAGCCACTGCGGACGAGCTTATACTCATACAGCACCCCTGGCGTAACATTGGTGTCGGTCCAGCTCGTGTCGGCAACGGTCAGTCCGCCCGGGATCGGCACCCAGTTCGTCCCGTTAAAGACGCCCCCCCCCGCCAGCGACGGCCCCCAGGAACTGCTGCCGAGTGACGTTAAGGGACGGCGGAAAATCTCATAATACACGGAAGGATCACGGCTGTAAGAAGGCCAATGCAGGGTGATGGCAGAAGGGTTCCTTTGGATAGTGGTCGTGACGACGATCGTGTTGTCGGAGGAATTTGATTTGATGACGAAAGCGTTATCGCTGTCGTCGAATACCGCAGGCGACTCGACGCTGCTCACCCGGACCCGGAAATCGCCGCCGAGAGCGGTGGTGTTGTCGATCGTGTATCCCGTGTATGTCCCAAAGGCCGCCGGCATGCTCGCAACGAGGTTCTTAAAAAACAACCCTCCCTTGTAGAGGTCGATCCTCACGTTCTCCACGCCTTGGGAGTTCCAACTGACCACCGGCAACATCGGCGTGAAATCGCCGGGATCCCAACGCTGGAATCCATTCGGGGCGGTCACGGTGATCGATGCCGGCGCGACCGGCGCCGGAACGACGGTCAATTCCACCGTGCCGACATAAGGCGTCCAGCCATTCCAGTCCCAAAACCCGACCGAAAGGGCATTGAACCGCTCGGTGTGGCCATCAATGAGGCTCACCGCGCTCTCGGGCAGATCCACCTCCATCATATACCACTGCCAGGTGCCCTGAACAGGATTCGGCATTCCCATTTTCGTATAGACCGGAGTGATCCCGCTGTAGGAAGCTGCAGACCTAATCCACGGGGTCACGCCTTTAGTGAACGTCGCGTTGTAAGGGACCGATGAAATCCGGTGGCCGCTGGAATCCGCAATCCCAACTCCTTGGGAAACACTTTGGGCGCCATCGTCGTAGTTGCAAATCGAGAGCCTGACCTTGCTGATGCGGTATCCCGCCGGCGCTTTGTAGGCGAACAAGCCGGGAATGGTGCCGGCAGGCTCGGGCCATCCGGAGAGACTGATCACCCGGGTGTCCGCCGGATCGAGGGGATCGCCGTTCAGGATCGTCTGCGTGGAGATCGCAATTGTTCCCTGCGTCGCAGTGCTAGCCCACTTGCTGGTATCCGTCAGCTTATCCACCGTGACGCCCGCAGGAAGAAGCGCCGCAGACAAATGCCCTGCCGACATGGCCAAAAGCACCGACAAAAAATAGGAACACTGGAGACGGGCTGACATGATGTCGTTATAATGACTACACCGTCAAGGCAGCTACGTCAATCCTGATCCGCGCGTGAGCGCACGGAATGGAGGGCGGTCGCCTCTGGCAGGTGCGGCTCTCCTGTCGTTCATGGAGGGTCAACAAACCCTTCGGAAAGTGGTTTTGATGTGGAAGGAGGTGAGAGGTGCGCTCCAGAGGCGGAGGCGGTGGATCTTCCGGAATTCGCAGTCGATGAGGTGCTCTGCCGTGTCCGCGCGGACCGCCCAGGGAGCATGGATCGCGACCTGCCCGCACGTCCAGTCCCCGGCATTTCCCTCAAATGGCATGGGACTTTGCAGAAAGAAAACCACCTGCCCTTCACGGCAGAGTTCGCCCGTGTCCTCGACTATCCATCCCTCAAGATCCGGCGAGTCAATGCTCCGGGCGCAGGACCGCATCGAGCCCTCCCAGACCGGGGTGAGATCCAAGGACGCGCGAAAGGAATTTTCGTCTCCGGAGGCGGTTGGGATGAGAGGCGAGGGGGGTGTGATCTGTTCGATGGTGGTGATCCCGTCGAAGCTTGGGGCCAGGGTGTTGTGGTTCTCCGTGCGGCTGAGAAGCCTCACGCGGGGGTCGTCGTAGCGGACCTGTCCGCGGTCGATGAATGTGGGTTTGGCGTCCACCTCGGCAAAGAATCCCCCCTTGTCCCGATGAGCGTGGCTGGGGTTTGCCTTGCTGCCTGCCAAGACCAGACGCAACGAACGTTCGCCTGCTTTTCGGTAGCTGCCGGCAAGCCCGGTGACGGACAGCAGGCTGAAGGGAGCGCCGACAGATTGCGCCTCGGCGATGTGGTCCGGCCCGAAGATAAAGGAAAACACCCCGGTGCCAACGTAGTGGTCCGTGTAGCAGAACGGACGATCTTTGAGGAGTCCGCCCGCCGCGAGCCGAGCATACACCGAACCCGGAAACAGGGCGGCGAGCATCGGGCAGGTGTCGCTATTCTGCGACTCGGTGGCGCAATCGCCATCCGGGATGTGGAGCCCCGGCGAGGTCTGCGCGAGCACCTCGAAGTATTGCGCCATGTGAGGGAACGCGTCGGGAAGCAGCGTGCGGACATCGGCTCCCCTCGCACGCGCATAGGCGTGAAGCGCGCCGAGGATGGTCTCCATGGTCAGAAGCAGATACATCGGCCCCTCGTCCATGCCGCCGTCGGCGAGCACGTAGCGGTCCATCGTCGCCCGCAACTGGCCCATCGCGCGCTCGACGTAATCCTGGCCCAGCTGCGGCCATTCCTTCTCGAGGAACAAGCCGCCGAGCACGCGCGCCCGGCAGAACCAGGCGCCCTGGTTCATGTGGTGGACGTATTCGAATTTCGCCATGTCGCGCTCGATGATCGCGAGTCCGCGGTCCCAGAGCATCGTGGTCCCCAGCTCGCGGGCGCGATCAGTGAGCGCGCTGTCGAGCCAGTCCATGAGCAGCGCGACGGAGGTGGTCATCATCTCTTCGGTGAAGCAGCGCTGGTCCCATGTCGAGCCCGTGAGCCGGGTCTCACCGGAGGGCGACCAATGTTTGAGATGCAGCATGCACATGAGGTAGCGGAGGGCATGGCGGATCATCGCCTTGTCGTCGTTCACCAGGCCGACGATCGCGAGCCGCAGCGCGTCGTAGTAGAACGGCATGCGTCCCCGCTCCGGAGTGCGGACATACCGCTCGTCGGAAAACGGCGCAAAATCGCTGATCGCCAGATCGTCCTCGGGAATCCGCTCCATCGCCTTGCGCGCGGCTGCTTCGAGTTTTTGAAAATGAGAGCTCCAGCCGGGAAGATCCTTTTTGGCGCGCAAGCCTGCGAGATCCTTGTCATCAAAGAGAAGGCCGCGCCGGAAGCGGATCCCGCCCCACTCGGCATCCGGCTTGATCAGGCCTCGCCACTCGGGATTCCAGCGAACTTTGTTTTTCGCCACGAGAGCGGCCAGCGCGCTGTTACGAATGCCGAACCAGATCAGGCTGATCGTCTGCGGAGTTTCCTCCTGCGCGATCGCCTCCACGCGCAGCGTATGGAATCCGGGAGCCGGGATCGGGCGGACGATTTCCTGGCGCGTGAGGGTTCCCGGGACAGCTACGCCGAGGGGCTCCCAGCTTCCGCCAGCGCGCTCGACAAGAAACCGCACGGACACAGCCTGCGGGATCGTCAGGCAAAACACGAACTCGTTGAACCCCTCTACGGGCAGATCCACCGGCAGGTCGATGAAGCCGGCGGTGGCTCCGGATTTGCAGTGATCCCAGGAGACCTTGAGCTGGTCCCAGTAGACGGAGGAGTAAAATCCCTGCGCCCCCACGGGAGTCAGCGCGCATGTCAGCTGCGTGCAGATGTGGGAATCGTTGAAGGAGGCGAAGACTGCCTCGGACTCGTTGATCGGCAGGAGTTGGGTCATACGTCGTGCTCTGGCTGATGAGAAATTAGCCGGCGGCCTCAGCGGAGCTGATCGGCAGCCCAGGAACGCAGCTGCTCGATGGCGCCGCCGACCACGCCCGCCGCTCCGCGGAAAGTTTTCGAGCCGTGCGGGGTGCCGTCGGGAGCATGCCATTCGAAGAATCCGTCGTGGGTTTCGATCATTTCCACGATCGGGAGCAGGGCGGCATACGCCTCCTCCGGCAGCCCGCAGGCGAGCAGCCCTTGCGGCACGCGGCCTCCCCACCACGGCCAATCGCCGCCATTCTGGTAAACGAACGGCATGTGGTAGTTGGTATTGGGCATGCTCGGCACATTGTAGAGCGGCCAGATGGTGATCCCCACGGTGCAGGCCCCCGCCTCGGCAACATTTCGCATCATGCGCTCGGCGCAGGCGAGCGCCTCCTCGCGGGTCAGCAATCCGGCCAGCATGGCCATTGCCGTGCCGCCGTGGAAAAAGATCGGCGACTCATCGTAGTCCGCCGGAAACGGGGATCCCTTGTCGAGATAGACGTGAGGCCGATACTTCTGGCGCTCCGCATCCCACAGGTGTTTCCGCACAGAGTCGTGGAGGCGCTCGCCGAGCTCGCTCCAATAACCCTGAGGGCGCCCGGCCCGCCCATTCAGCCAGGACAGGTCGCGGAGGGCCATGCTGAGCATGGCGTTGGTGTAGATGCAGAGCGCCGGGTGCGAATCGGCATCCAGCTCGACACCCCACTCGTGCTCGGGCTGGCAGTCGCCCCAGTCAATCGTCGTGGCATTCCACGCGAGCCCATGAGCCTCGCTCCATCGGGCGCTGTAAACCCACGAGATCGCGTCGCCAAGCCGGTCCAGCACGGATCTGCCGTCCACGATCTCGCCGAGGATCGTTTCGTCGCCGGTGCTCTCAATATAGCGGCGAATCCCGATCACAAGCGAACTCTCCTGATCGGTTTCCACCGTGTTTTTATGGCCGACCATCTCCGGATGCTTCGGGCTGGTGATGTAGTTGTAAGGATCCACGCTCTCGTCCCGGCGCGTGTAGCCGTCAACGATCGCGCCGTCGGTTTGCTGGAAATCAAAAAACATCAGGAGCGCGCGCCGGATCTCGGAGCGGTCGCCGACATCGCAGGCCATCTCGATGAACGTGGCGAGGTCGCGAATCCAGACCTCCGGGTAGCGGGCTCCGGCGGAGAGCCCGCCACGAAGGATCTCCTGCGCGCGGGCATGCACGCGGGTGAAGGATTGGGCCTCAAGAATGCATCGGGCAAGGGTCTGGCTCATGATTTTCGTGTTGGGTGATTTTAAAATGCTTCTGGCCTGGTCCACACGCTCAGGTTTCGGAAGACGATATCCGAGCCCCACATGCAGCGGATCGCCAGCGTGCCGGAGCGCAACACAGGACCGAAGCCGGCGAAGGGGTCGTCGATCACGTCAAAGATTTGCACTCCATCCATCGCCCCGCGCAGGCGCCTGCCCTCATGCACGAACTGGATCCTGTGCCACTCGCCAACGGCGAGCTTCGCATCAGTTGCCTGATACGCGATCGGGTGCATGTAGGGATTCTTGACGAGCACATGGGAGGCGACGTCGTTGCGGCAATCCTCCATCTGGCGGTAATATTCCCAGTGGTAATTGCGCACATTTTCCCAGCAAACCATCCGCATGGAACCGGAAATCCGCCGCGGCTGCGTCTTGAGAAAATCCTCGCCCTGAAGTCCCGCCGCGCGAACCATGAGCAGGCTAAGCCCGTGGCTCTGGAGCGGTTGGAATTCATATTCCACCGCAAAGTCGCCGAGAAAATAATCCTCCAGCCAGAGATACCCCTGGGCCGGATCAAACGGCTCCTCGCTCGCCCAATCCTCCGGCTTGGGGATTTCGGAGGTATGGATGGAAGACGTGTGAATCCGAAGCCCTTCGTCCGTGAGCGTGACCGCACCCGGCATTCCCTGGATAGAAAAGCGGCGGAGATCCTCTTCGCTCGCAAGCGGGAGATCGACCTGACGAGTCCATTCCCCGGTCGGCACCCAATCGAACCCAGGCAGTCCCCTCCCCTCGTGCATCCGGGATAGCCCGGCCTCGAACGCCTCATTTCCCGAAGCCCTCCCAGCGCGGCAGGCGGACGCAAACTCCGGCGCGCCCAACGCCCGGTCATACACATTCAGCTCGCCGCAAACAAAGAGCGGGTGCCCGGCATACACGGTGCCGCTGTTCTCCTCGCGCAGAAGCGGGTGATCGAGCGTGGTGGTCGCCGTCTGGACCAGCACCCCGTTCAAATACATCCGGTAGTCGTCGGCCGGCGTATTCCACGACAACCCGATCTGGACCCATCCCCCAGCAGGAAGGTTCTGGTGCCCGAGACCCACAAACGCCTTCTCGCGATGCGGGCGGAACGCCGCGTTCTCATGGTCCTCATAGATCGGGCCGGAATGCCATTTCGCGACCAGCTGCTGATACCAACTGCGGGAGTAGAACAAGGCGAACCGATGATCCTTCCAGCTCGTGGCACCGGCGACATCGCCGAGGAGTATGTGAAACTGATGATCCGGCTCCCTCGCCGACATCCACGGCATATCCACCGTGGATGAAAAATCCTCCCGCGGCAAAAGCCACCACGTCAGCGACCCCTCCAGCGCATTCAGCTGGGGCAACCGCACCTCCACCCGCGATCCCTTCTCGGAGACTCTCCACCCGCTCCTCCCGCCAACTTCGACCGGCGTCAGGACCTCGCCTCCGGTCTCCACAACCGGTGCGCTATTACTCCAGAGCTTTTGCGACGCTAAAAGCTTTCTGCCCATAGATAACATTGAATGCCGTATAATTCATTAAATCGCCATTGCAGGAATAACGATATGACAATTCAGCTTTTCTACCAACCGCATGTCAAGCGCGGACAAGTAGAAATCTCCAACAGATGACACATTCCGAGATCGGGGTCGGTTCTTCCCTATTGATATTTCAATTCCATGTAAAAACAACTTGAGCTTATTGGTTATGTCGTCATCATACCTTAATAATTTCCGAGGCCTGTGGATTTTCACCCTCTACGCACTCGTATCCTCGCGCTGGCTGGCATCGGGGCGACACAGCGTTCCAGAAATTTGAAGTTCCGGTCACTCCCTGAATCGAAAATGATGAAAGTCTTCTGCCAACCGCCCTCGACACCCGAATAGCGATTCCCAATGAGCCTCGACACCCGGAATATCCCATGAGCCAAGACCAGTCCGACCTTTTCGGTGCCATCGGCGCCCAGGCCCGCATCAGCGCCGGCGCTGGCCTCGTCCCGGTGCCTGCCGCCGCCATCCCCACAAAACGGCTGCGCGCCGGCGGCATCGATCCCGATGCGATGCGGTCGGCCTACGTCGCGCCATCCGGGGCGGCCTGGCTGGAGCACGAGATCGACCGGCTCACCCGCAAGCACGCCCGTTTCCTGTGCGAGGTCGCCCCGCCCGCTCCGCCCCAGCGCCGCCGGATCGCCCTCCGGGAATGGCAATGGCGTCTCGGCACCGACGCTGACGACTTTGCAGCACTGAACGACGGCACAGGTGACTGGCAGACCGTCACCGTCCCCCACTTCGCCGGGCCGCTCGGCCGCGCCACCACCTGGTATCGGCGAGAAATCGAACTCGATCGGGAATGGTTCGCCGGTTCGGCTCCGTGGCTGGTCCTGCGCGGGGTGGACTACCGCGCGATCGTCTATCTCAACGGCGCAGCCGCGGCGACCCACGAAGGAGCCTTCGCGCCGATCGAGGTCGATGGTCGCCGCTGGCTGAAGCCGGGCCGCAATGTCCTGCTCATCCAGGTGGAGAACGATCTGGTGAGCACTGGAAACAGTTCATGGGGCTCCCCGCTCGAGGGACCCAAGCTCTATGCCGCCACCGGCCCCGGCTTCGACGATCCCGACCAGGGTTGGCGGCACTGCCCGCCGGGCATGGGCATCTGGCAGGAGGCTTTCGTGGAGGCACGACCCGATCCGTTTATCGCCGATATCTTCATCCGCGTCCTGGACCACACCGGCAAGGTCGAGGCATGGATCGAGGTCCACCGGGCCGCTGCCTCAGCAGGACCAGTGCGACTGGAGATCGAGGTCCACGGCCTCAACCATCGTGCGGTCCGGGTGGTGCGGCTGGAACATCGGCCCAAGACCCCAGCCGGGCCTGGGCCGACGCAGTATCGCATCCCGCTGACCATCCCCCGCGCCAAGTCGTGGACCCCGGCCGAGCCTTGGCTCTACCGCTGCGATGTCCGACTCGTCGATGAAGCGGGCGCATCGCTGGATGCCGCCAGCCGTGCTTTTGGTCTGCGCACCTTCGTCCTCGACCAGGCGCGTCTGCCGCGCAACCGGCCGCTGCTCAACGGGCGCGAGATCCGCCTGCGCGGCTCGAACACCATGGGCTTCGAACAGCTCCGGGTGATCGCCGGCGACCGCGACGGCCTGATCCGCGACCTGCTCACCACCAAGGCGCTGAATCTCAATTTCCTCCGTCTGACCCAGCGCCCGGTGCAGGACGAGGTGTATGCGATGTGCGACCGTCTGGGCATCCTGCTCCAGACCGACCTGCCGCTATTCGGCAAGCTGCCGCGCGCGCAGTGGGCCGAAGCGGTCCGTCAGGCAGGCGAGATGGAGCGACTGGTCCGTCCGCATCCCAGCGTGGTGAAGATCACCTTCATCAACGAGCCCTTCCCCCCAGAATGGGGTCTCCAGCCTGAGCGCGTCTGCACCCGAAGCGAGCTTGAGGAGTTCTTCCGCGCCGCCGAATCCCTAGTGCATATCGTCAATCCCGACCGCGCGGTCAAGGCCATCGACGGCGATTACTTCCCGCCTGGACCGGGCATGCCCGACTACCACCTTTACAGCACCTGGTATCTCAACCACGGCCTCGAGCTCGGCCGGTTGATCCGCGGCGAATGGATGCCCTCGCCCCCCGACACCTGCTTCGCTTGCGGCGAATTTGGCAGCGAGGGTCTGGACGCGGTCGAGACCGCCCGCAAGCGCTATCCCGCCCGCTGGCTTCCGCAGACCCCGGCGGAGGATGCCGCCTGGACGCCCAACCAAATGCGCGTCCCCGGCTGGGCCCGCCTGCCGGAAAGCGGCGATTACCATTACTTGTGGTATGAGCAACCGCGCGGTCTGGCCGCCTGGGTCGAGGCCAGCCAGAAGCACCAGGCCTGGGCGGTGCAGACGGTGGCCGATGCTCTGCGTCGTCAGGACCGCCTGGTGTCCTGCGCCGTCCACCTGCTGATCGACAACTTCCCCTCCGGAATGATGTTCGCCCTGGTCGATGTCGAGCGCCAGCCCAAGCCTGCGTTCTTTGCCCTGCGCGAGGCCTTTGCCCCACTGGCTCTTTCCTGGCGCAGCGACCGCACCGGCTACCGCTCCGGCGAGCCGCTGGCGGCCGAGTTGTGGCTGGCCGACGACACCGGCGAGCCGCCCGCCACGGTGCAGGTGCGCTGGCGGTTGCGCGTCGCCGGCAATGTCGTGATCGCCCAGCATTTCACCGCCAGGCCGCAAGCGCTGAAAGCGACCGCACTGGGACTGCTGGCGGCCAAAGCGCCGTCGGTCAACGCCCCGCAGGACGCCGTGCTCGAAGCCGAACTGATCATCGGCGGCAAGGGCGTTCAGTCCTGCTCGCAGGCGTTCCGCATCTGGCCCAAGCCGGTGACCACACGAACCCGCGTGGGCGCGCTTGGCAACGCCGGGCCAGCCAGACGGCTGGTGGCCGAACTCGGCCTGGCGTCGGTCACTTGCGCCACGGCCAAAGCTGGCGACGCCATCCTGGTGGATTCACCCGAGATACTGAAAAAACGGGCCAAGGCTCTTCTCGCTGCTGCCGAGCGCGGTGCGCGGGTGATCGTCCTCAATCTGCCGATCGGCATCCACGAGATCCTCGGCCATCAACTGGAGATCGTCGAGGCAGGCTTCGGTCTTCGCCACACCGTCAGCCGCGATACCGGTCATCCCTGGGTCGCCGGACTCGCTCCCGGCGACATCCGCCTCTGGCATGAAGGCCCGGCCGGCCGCATCACCCCGCTGCTGGATAAACTCATCCTGCCAGTTGACGGCTGGCGGCCGGTGCTGATCTCGGGCCGCGGCGGCTGGGGCATGGATTGGTCGCTGGCCTACGCCTGCGCCGAACGGCCGCTCGGAAAGGGGCATCTGGTGATCTGCCAAGTCGATCTGGCCGGGCGCACCGCCACCAACCCTGCGGCACGAACCCTGGCCGACGCCCTCCTCGGTGCCCCCGACCCGCTTCCCAGCCATACACCAGACATATCATGACAAACCATCAACGTTGAGGATCACCCACATGAGCGAGAGGCTTCCGCGGAAGGCTTCCTTTTCCGGCAGGGTATAGCGCCCGAAGATGGTAATGGCCGCTCCCCCGGTTCCGAAGGCACCGTGGATGATGCCTCCCGGAATCAGCAGGCTGTTCATGACAAACCGTGGGGGCATCCATGTCCTCACTCTTCTCGGGCGTGCGCGAGCAGTCGTTCCAGGTAGATCGTGGCGCGCGGTTCGCCTTCCATGCGTTCCGAAGCGCGGATCTGATCCAAGAGGATGCGTCCTCGTCCGTGACGCAGTTCGGCCCCGGATGGGATGTCTTCTTTTTTTGAGAGATCGGGGTCTTCCCTATTGATATTTCAATTCCATGTAAAAAACAACTTGAGCTTATTGATTATGACGTCATCATACCTTAATAATTTTCCGAGGCCTGTGGATTTTCACCCTCTACGCACTCGTCTCCTCGCGCTGGCTGGCATCGTGGCGACACGGCGTTCCAGAAATTTGAAGTTCCGGTCACTCCCTGAATCGAAAATGATGAAAGTCTTCTGCCAACCGCCCTCGACACCCGAATAGCGATTCCCAATCAGCCTCGACACCCGGAATATCCCATGAGCCAAGACCAGTCCGACCTTTTCGGCGCCATCGGCGCCCAGGCCCGCATCAGCGCCGGCGCTGGCCTCGTCCCGGTGCCTGCCGCCGCTATCCCCACAAAACGGCTGCGCGCCGGCGGCGTCGATCCCGATGCGGTGCGGTCGGCCTACGTCGCGCCATCCGGGGCGGCCTGGCTGGAGCACGAGATCGACCGGCTCACCCGCAAGCACGCCCGCTTCAACGCGCCCGGCATCGTCGCCCACCCGTCACACCCGTCGCGGATCTCCAGTCCATTTCGTTTGCGCAGCCATTTGACGAATTCGCCCTCGGATAATCTCCAGGATAATGCGCGGTTCGACTTCCAGAAATCCCTCGATACGCTCGCAATCCATAGGCGAGCAGACGATCTCACGGTGTCGGATAACACCCCGGATCGGGTGGCTATTCAGACTGGCTTAACCACCTGTTCGACAATGAAATGCAGACATTAGCTGATAAAGATATTGAGCTTCGCTTGGCCAGGGACGTGCCAGCCAATCCGGCGAAAGAATGGCTTCGCGCCCTGCACTACAATATTATTCGCAGTGACACTCAGGAAACAATTGGCACGATCGACATCCGACTGGGTTACACTTTGAGCTTGGTTCGCTACGGCGGCCATCTCGGCTACGGGATTAACCCGGACTGGCGCGGCAAGCACTATGCTGGCAAAGCATGCAGGCTTTTGATACCGATAGCCCGAGCGCACGGAATGGATGTGCTGTGGATTACCTGCAATCCGGATAACTGGCCGTCCCGAAAAACATGCGAGTGGATCGGAGCAACATTAGTTGAGATTGTTGATCTGCCACCTGAAAACAACCAGTATCAAGAGGGGGAGAGACAGAAGTGCAGATATCGATGGATACTCTACTGAAAAATCAAAAATCGAGCAGACCGATGGAGCAAATCCCCGTCCCGTCGGGACTTCTGTCATGCTTTCTGCTGATCCCGCTGCGCGGGCAGAAAGCACGCCAGAAGCAAGCGGAGATTCCTCATCGGGGACGTTAAGGAACATTTGTCATGCGCAGCCTACTGGAGACTCCTCGCACTCTGTTGCGCCCATTTTCTCTCGCGGATGCCGACGCTGTCTTTTCCTGGATGAGCGACACTGAGGTGATGCGTTTTATCCCACATGGTCCTGATCACACTCCGGCGCAGACGTCCGCTCGGATAGCACGATATATCGCACATCAGGAAGCTCATGGGTTCAGCAAGTGGATCATCCTTGACAGGGTATCAAACAAACCGATTGGCGATGCTGGCTTTGTCTTCCTGCCCGATGGAAAGCGCGTTGAGCTGGGTTACAGACTCACGCGAAGTCATTGGGGTTTGGGTCTTGCGACAGAGGTTGCATCGAGATGGGTTGAGGTAGCGGAGGACTTCTTTTCTGAACGAACCATATTCGCCTTCGCCCACCCTGAGAACAAATCCTCATTACACGTCATGACCAAGC
This sequence comes from Verrucomicrobiota bacterium, assembly GCA_026398275.1. GTDB lineage: Bacteria > Verrucomicrobiota > Verrucomicrobiia > Chthoniobacterales > Terrimicrobiaceae > QYQL01. The sequence continues at coordinate 42,751 of JAPLTF010000072.1, read as the reverse complement.
TTGGATTTACATTTTTACGCAATGAGATTCTATATGGACTTGATGCTCCTCTCTTTTCGCTTGAAATAAAAAATGAAAGGTAAGGCGGTGGAGGCAAATCCGCTGCGCTCCGTGTCTCACCTTAGACGGCACCAAAATGATCTCCGCCGATACAACAATCATCACAGATCGCCTTCGTCTGCGACGTTTCGCGAGGTCAGACATATCCTTTGTGTTTTCTGCAAGTCGCTACGAGGGATTCTGTGACGGTATGCGTTGGAGCCCCCCACAAACAGAAGATGAGCTGCTTGCACCGTGCGAAGCTAATGCTCAGGCGTGGCAGTCAGGTAATGCATATACGTTCACCATCGAGAACCGGAGCACTGAGGAACCCCTCGGGAGAATCGTCATTCGTTTCCAGACTGGATCGCTATGGGACTTGGGTTTTTGGATACACCCGCTGCATCAGCAACAGGGTTATATGACTGAGGCGACACTGGCGGTGATTGAGTATGGATTTCTGCAGCTTCGCGCGTCTGAGATTCAAGCTGCTCATGCCACTTGGAATATTGCGAGTAGGCGTGTCCTCGAAAAAGCGGGTTTACACTTCATCAAACGCATTCCAGAAGGCTTCCAGAAGAATGGCCAATGGATGGAGGAGGATCTGTTTTCGATAACCCGCGAACAATGGGAAGAAAAAATGACCAGCCGGTGCGCCAAACGCAAGTGGTGATACCTGACCGGGAACGCTCGCTTAAAAATAATGAACCCCGATTTGCAAGAGCTTATTGATTCCGCGAGGCCGCTCGTCAGACGGCTTATTCTCGGAAGACCAGATTTCGATGCGGCGACGGTGGCAGCCGCAATTCGGTCCTCCAGCGGAAAGATTTACACAGGGGTTTGTATCCACCTTAGCTGCGGTATTGGCTTCTGCGCGGAACATGCCGCCGCCGCAGAGATGATCAAGGCGGGCGAGACCCAGATTCAAATGATTGTGGCAGTTGCAGATGACTGCATATTATCGCCTTGCGGTCGCTGTAGAGAGTTTCTCATGCAGATCGATCCACGAAACGCCGAGTCGATTGTGATTTTAGATGGAGGCCGGACAGCAAGGCTGGGAGATTTGCTGCCGCATCATTGGCTGATTCCATCAACCAGCCAGTCGTTACAGCCAATGACCACAGCTGGCACGCGTAGTGCTGCGCACGCCCCGCTGTCGGCTATCTTGAGCGTTGGGCACCGGAATATGCGTCTGGTCTCTTTTGATCGTCAAAGCCTAACAAACACAGCGGAGATGGAGGCGATCCTCCGACTTGACCGCGAGAACATGGAGGCGATTTTCTCGGCGATGGGCTGCTCTATGCCGGAAGAACGGAGAAAGCAGGCCTTTGACCACCCTGGAACTATCCTTATGGTCACTGATGATGCGGGGTCGTTGCTCGGTTACCTCGAATATGGCCCGGGATGGGACAATCCACACGAGATTTACCTGTCTTCAATTCAGGTGTCTAGGCAGCACCAAAACGGCAGCGTCTTCAGAGTCCTTCTCAGACACGCTCTCTGCAGCGCCGCGATTCCGCAGCAGCAGGTGATACGGACGCATGTTCAGAGCAGTAATCGAAAGGCTATTCGTTTGTATGAACGCTTGGGCTTCCGGGTGGATACAGCAAGCGAGCAAAATGGAACAATGGTGGCAACCCTGATCGGCCCACCCCGAATCAAGTAGTTTCAACTTTGAAGTGCGACGAAACACCTTAACGCCCAACTATGCGATCCGCCGAAGACCCACCCGCGTCATGCTCCGTGCTTGGTCACTTCGCTCCCGGCACGGATCGCGCCACGGGCAGGTGCGGTGATCGCAAACGTTGGGCAATAAATACACAGCGCACTTCATCATGAATATTGAACTCGCACGCATGACATCGCGCGAAGTGCGCCATGCAATTACATCCGGCTACGAAACTATCGTTGTCGCTTGCGGAGCCATCGAACAGCATGGTCCTCACCTCCCGCTATTTGTCGACTCCGAACACGGCTCCACACTTGCCAAGGAAGTCGCTCTCCGTTTGGGCAGCGCCCTCTGGGCACCAACTATTCAAGTTGGCTGTTCGGCAATTCACATGAATTTCCCTGGAACGATCTCGTTGAGAGAAAGCACTTTTACAGAGCTTTGTTTGGACTATTGCACCAGTTTGGCTCGACATGGTTTCAATACGATCTTTTTGATTCCATCTCATGGAGGGAATTTTGGTCCGCTGCACAAATCTCTGTCTAAACTCAATCAAGCGGTAGCACCCGACACAAAAGTCGTCGCATTTACTGATCTTGCTGCACAGATTGCTATTTGGCGCCGTGTTATCGAGGCCGGGTTGGGTTTAGGCAACCGCGTTGGCGGCCATGCCGATATTGCAGAAACCTCAATCATGCTCGCTTTACACCCTGAACTCGTGCGTTCCGATCTCATTGAATCAGGATTTCTTGGTGAGTTGACTCAAGAGCGAGTGGCTGTTCTCCTTCAGAGTGGTATTGATGCTCTTAGCCCCAATGGGATCTTGGGCAATGCGCATGGCGCGACAGAAGCTGCAGGCCGTCAATGTATCAAAGAAACAGTCGATGTGTTGGTCGAATACCTTAAGAATAATTCTTTGAACACATGAGGCCGAAAAAGCCAGTCCACTTGCGGCACTTCTGGCATTTCGCCTGCGGAGCAGGCTCGGATGCCAGAAGCAAGCAGGGATACCTCATCGGGGACGTTGGCTTCAACAAGGCAAATGATGAATAGGAAATACGTTCCACGCATACGGGATTCGATCAATTCCGTCTACTGCCCGGGGATTGCCGTTTCTCCCTCCGGCCGACACGTCGCCATGGAAGCGCGAACGACCGACTGGGAAAAGAACCGTCATGTGAATATCGGTATCGTTGCTGACATCGATTCCGAAAAGACATCGGTGATAGGAACAGATATCTGGCATCTTCGATGGCAGTCCGAAACCGACATTCTATTCTTGAAGGCGACGGAATCTGAAGGTGTCCAAATCCACAATTGGAATATCCACCAGCAAACGCTGCGGCAGGTGACCTGCCATCCGGGTAGCGTGGAACGCTTTTGGATCGTCAACGGTGATCTGCTTTACATGGCGCCACCGCCCCCGGAGCAAAGCGTCTCCAAACGTCATTATGTGGATGTGGTGTGGGATACCCAGTGCAAGCGGCAGTCGGAAGTTTACCGCATAGCTGCCAATCAATTTGTCGGCGGCTCTATCCCCATATCGGGTTGTATGGTCACGGCAAACATTGATGCGCATTTTTCCGAACTGATGAGCCTGCATGGCGATGGTCGTTCGTTCTATTTGACATGCCGCAAGTCGCAAGAATGCAAGGATGTCGTGGTCTTCAAAGCCGGCGTTGACGATGCGCTGCGATGGGAGATGCTCCCTCTGCCGACCAACGCCGTGCTGTGGGCCATTTCACCGGACGGCCAAACTTTATTGCTGAACTGGGACGACCGGCACTCGGAAGGATACAGCGGTGAAGCGCCAGCCCTCCATACCATCCCGGCACACGCACCATCAGAAAAGCCTCAACGCATCGCTGCAGATGCCGACCGGTATTTTCTATCGGCACAATGGACACAGAACTGTGGAATCATTGTCCGCTACATTGAGGGGACAATTGCCAGAATCGGTCGGGTGGAAGGGGCGCGCGTCGTCCCGTATGATTTTGCGGACCTTTCTATCCTGGGTTGCGATGTCAACGCGAATGGAACCGCCGCCGTGTTTGCCGGGGGGCCGGACACACTACCCAGACTCGTATCGGTCGACCTCTGGGCCACGCGCGCTTCGATGAGATCCACCGTTGTGACGCATGTGGAGAATCGCATTTCGTTCGATCCGCAAGACGATGAAAGGCAGCGTTCCTGGGCCTGGGGACGGATGCAAACCATTCGCTGGAACAATGAGGACGGCGTTCCGATCGAAGGTGTGCTCTATACGCCGGATGGATACCAAGAAGGCGCGCCAGCCCCGCTGCTGGTTGTCGCCCACGGCGGTCCCGGCCTGGCCGCACTGATGGTGAGAAGGGACTGGGAGGACTGCTGGATCTATCCTGTGCAGCAGTTGCTGGCCAAGGGGATCGTCGTGCTCAAGCCCAATTATCACTGTTCCGACGGATACGGACGCGCATTTCACGATGCGCATCGTGGGAGCGGCGGGCCGCTGCGGATGATGCTCGCCGATGTCGAATCCGGCGTCGCATTTCTGGTTAAACAGGGAATCGCCGATCCGCAGCGTGTTGGATTGGCCGGATGGAGCAATGGGGGCAGTATCGCGGCAATGGCGGCTGTGAAATCCACTGTGTTTAGAGCCATCAGTTGCGGCGCGGGGGCGGGTGATCATTTCATCGCTCTTGCATCAAGCATCCATCCGGAGTGGCACAAGAGCATCTTCGGAGGGTTCCCATGGGACAAACGAGATCAATGGGTGGCTGATTGTGCCACATGGCAGAAGGTCGAAAAGCGCGTCCCGACTCTGATACAACATGGCTCGGACGATCCAATCTGCACCATCGCCCATGCAAATGCGCTGTATTTTACTCTCCAACACCAAGGAGTCCCGGTGACGCTGGCGACATTTCCCAAACACGGCCATGGAGTCTTCGCTCAGAGTCCGAAGGCAGCTTTGACGGTGATGAGCCAGAACCTCAAATGGTTTTCCCACCAATTGCTTGACCATGACTTGGACTGGGATGCGGAAGACCCTCTGGAAGGATAGAAGAAGCACACGTAATTCCTTCTCGTCATGACAAAACGCAAACTCACCGCCCTCCTCTTGGTTGCCCTCACCGGCTCTCTGGCCGCCCAGCAGCCTCCCTATGACAAGCCTCCGCCTGCCGACGCTCCCTACTATCGCGTGCGGTATGAAGCTTCCACCAGGGAAGGCGAGCTGATCTATCCGGTGACTTACACCCTGTGGGTGCCCAATGGAGTGAAGAACTTGCGGGGAGTGATTGTCCATCAACACGGTTGCGGCGAAGGCTCCTGCAAGTCCGGACAAACCGGCGCCTACGATCTCCACTGGCAGGCACTCGCGAAGAAATACGACTGCGCATTGCTCTCGCCATCCTACGAACAGCCGGAAAAAGCCAGCTGCCGGATGTGGTACGATCCTCGCAACGGATCCGATGTCGCCTTTCAAAAATCCTTGAGCGACCTGGGAAGCAAGAGCGGGCATCCGGAACTGGCCAACGTGCCCTGGGCACTCTGGGGACACAGCGGTGGCGGGTATTGGGCGGGCGCCATGGTGCTGCTTCATCCGGAGCGCGTTGCCGCGGCATGGTTGCGCTCCGGTGCGCCTCTGGTCAAAGCGGCGGAAGGCAAAACCGCGCCTTACAGCATCTCCGAAGCCGCGTGTCAGGTGCCTGTAATGTGCAATCTCGGCACCAAAGAAGGCGTGACGGTCAAGGATGGCCAGTTCGGCGGCGTATGGGCTGGAAATGAAGTCTTCTTCCGGGAGATGCGATCCAAGGGCAGTCTCATCGGGGTGTCGGTCGACCCCAACAGCAGCCACGACTGCAACAATCAGCGCTACCTTGCCATCCCGTGGTTTGATGCCTGCCTCGGCGCCCGTCTCGGCAATGGGGGTGACACCAAGTTAAAAGCCATGCCCACCGAAGGCGCATATCTCGCGCCGTTGCTCGGCGATGCCGCCCAGCCTGCCGCGATATTCTCGGGCGACGTCAAAGCCTCGGTCTGGCTCCCCAATGATCGGGTCGCCAAAGCCTGGGCGGAGTATGTCAAGGATGGCAATGTGTCCGATACTACGCCGCCACCCGCGCCCATCGAAGTGCAGCGTGCCGACAACACCCTGACGTGGCAGGCGGAGGCCGATTTCGAAAGCGGCATTGCCGGTTTCATCATCGAACGCGATGGCAAGGAACTCGCCCGCGTTCCGGAAACACCCACCGACCCCAATGGTCGTCCGATTTTTCAAAAGAACGGCTACTGGGTGGTCTCGGCGGCACCTTCGCCGGGGGTGCATTCCATTGGTCGTCCGACTTTTCAAAAGAACGGCTACAGCGATTCCCCCAGCCCGCCGCTCGCCGAGATGAAGTATGTCGATGATACCGCCAAGCCCGGGGAGCCCCACAAATATAGCGTTTTCACCGTCAACAGTGTGGGCTTGAAATCGGAGGCGACGCCTGCCCAGTGATTGCGACTTGCCCGCTGCGGAGAGTCCGGCGCGGAGAATGTCCTGCGCGGTCTACTCCCGGATGAAAACCACGCGGTCGACGTAAATGGCACTGACGTCCTCGGGGTTATCCAGCGGGCCGGCCCAGACGTCGGTGTTCAAGAGGGCATCGGTCCCGAGGTCGAGTGAGCCCACCTCGATAGGCGTATAGGCATCGGGGGCGAGTTCCTCGAGGGCAACCTTCCTCTCGGGACGCACGGCAGGATTTCCGTGGCTGAAGATCCCCATCTGCATCGCGGGCCCGGATTCGGCTTTGGCATCGGCCCGCACGAAGATGAGGCATTTCCATTTGCCCTCAACACCGGTCATGCGGCGCAGCGTCCGGAAGAACGTCCGCCAAATCTGGATGTTCCAATCCTTATGGGTGGCGGGCGACATCACGGCGCTGCCATTTGAGGCCGGAGGATCCTCAACGATGCTCGCGCCCGAGCTGATCCTTAAGAGGTCCTCCTGAACCTGGATCTGATCTTCCTGCGCGACCTTGTCATAGGGCGGCGGGAGCGGCTTGACTTCGGTGGTGGGGTCGAGCGCCTGCTGGATCGTGTCCAGGTGCTGCTTCATGGTTCCCCACCCATAGTGCTCGGAGTCGTGGGTTGACCGGAAACGGGCCGTGGCAGATCGGACGATTTCAAGGGCTTTCTGCGCGGTTTCGGGGCCGAGAAAGGGCAGGCCGTCACGGTCGGCTTGGGCCCGGTATTGCCGCCACTCAAGCAGCCATTGGTGGTCGAGGGTGAAGCGAAGGCGCGCGATTCTCTCCTCCAGCGCGGGGTCGCCCTTGGCTTTGGCCTGCGCCTCATCGAGCAAGCACGTGGCCTCGTTCATGGCCACAAGATCGAGGAAAGCAATCGCCGTCTCACCCTGCTTCTTCGTCGAGGCACCGCTGCGGACGATGTGATCGAGATAGGCCATGACCGGCCCGGCTGCGGCTCCGTAGTAGCCGGTCACGAATTCCGGGATCAGCGCATTTTCGTCCAGCGACGGATCCCAGAGCAGGTGCGCGATCACCCAGGATTTCAATTCGTCCGCATCCGCGACAGAGTTGAAAACATTCCCCTGCTCGAGCACCCCGACCGCGCCTTGCCGGGCAAAAGTTTTGATGTTGGGTCCGAGTTGGTGGAGGTTCGGATACGGGTTGACGAAGTTGGCGAAGTTGGCCGTGTAGTCCCAGACGAGAATGCGCGACGTGACAGCCTTCCAGTCCTCCCATTTTTTCATGAACTCCGCATCGTCGGCCACGATCTGCGATTGGATCGTCGTGCAGAGCATGATGATCAGGTTCGGCGCCGGCTTGGCGATCGACGGCGGCTTGGTCGAGTAGGCGTAGGCGTCCATCACGAGTTCGATCCCCGGACGGTGCTTGTCCAGTTCTTCGGCGAGGAAATTCATGAAGCGGACCTGCGAGGCAGCGGGCGAACCCTCGGCCTCGTCGATGGCGGCGCAGTCCTTGCATTGGCAAAAGCTGTTGTTGTCATTGTGCATGATGACAAACATCGTCTGGTCCGGCGCGGCATCGACCCAGGCCTTGGCCCGCTGGAGGAATTCGGCGCGCATGGCCTCGTTGGAAAGGCAGAGCTGGGTCTGGTGGGAGGCCTGGCCCTGGAACCACTCGGGGTGCGTCTTGTAGAACTCGCGGGGGCCGATGAACTGCTCGAATGTCCGGTAGCATTTGTCGCTCATCACGAGATTGCGGCTCCCGCCCCAGTCCTCCGGGATATTGACGTTGCCATTGTTGCGCAGGCGCACCGCAAACTGACGGCGCTCGGCCAGCCCCTCGGTCACATTTTGATATTGGGTCGCGAGAACGGTGCCGGTGAAGACCTGGCTGTGGGTGTCGCGGTAGAGGAATGGCGGCTCATAAATCTTGTCGGGCGGCGGCACGGCGAGATCCGGATTCTCCGGCACGGTCTCCTCAAACGGCGTCCACCATCGGACCCCGCAAACATCTTCGAGAAAGGTGTTTGCCGCGTAGATCGTCCCGCGGGTTCCCTCGCCGACAAAGAAGAAGTCCTTGCCTTTGCTTTTCATGACGATGCTGTCGGGCTTGAGCTTCTCCACGTTGATCTCCGGGAAGGCCTGCTCGAAACGTTTCGTCAGGCCGACTGAGATGACCGGGCCGGCGGCCGGGGCCTCGCTTTCCTTCATCACCGGAAAATCCGCTCCCGTGATTTTGTTAAGATACAAAGCGAGTTGCTCCGCCGCCGTCTGCTCATAGTCCTTCGCCTCGTCCGGAACCACAATGGTGTGCGGGGCCAGTCCTTTTTGACTGAGCGAAATCGAGGTGCCGAGAGGCTTCTGCGGAGAGGTGCCGGGAACCCGTCGGGCGACTGGATCCGTTGACCCTTTGGTGGACGGGGCCGACGGTTCTTCCTCTGGCACCTTCGCCACAGCCGACAAAGCCTCCTTCATCATCACGGTCCTCGCCATCTCACGTATGTCGGTCGATTCATGGGGAATGCCCTTTGTCTGCCCGACATGAGTGACCTCGACGGATTCCCTCAGGACTTGGGCGCCAGGCAGAACCGCGCCCGAGGCCAGCTTCACGGATCCGACGAGCACCACGATCAAAACCCCAAGAATTCGAAGAAGCTTCAGCATGGGACCCGGAGGCTTTGATGCGATTGAGACGTCATGAAATGCTTGGGGGTGCTTTCCTTCGCGGACTTATTCATGGGAGCCTCCCCTGCACTTCCGTTTTCTGGAATCGGTTGTCGCCGCCATGGCTTCGGTTCGCGTTTGGATCCGGGCGTGCCCATAAGTTTTCGGTCTACTCCCGGATGAAGACCACGCGATCGACGTAGATGGCGCTCACCTCGTTCGGATTCTCGAGCGGGCCGGCCCAGACATCGGTGTTCAAGAGGGCGTCTGTGCCGAGGTCGATTGAGCCGACTTCGATCGGGGTGTAGGCATCGGGGGTAAGATCCTCGATGGAGACCGTCTTTTGTGGACGCACCTTGGGGTTGCCCCAGCTGTAGATCCCCATCTGCATAGCGGGCCCTTTGGGCACCTTGGCGTCGGCCCGCACGAGGAGGAGACATTTCCACTTGCCCTCGACGCCAGTCATGCGGTGCAGCGTCCGGAAGAACGTCCGCCAGACCTGGATGTTCCATTCGCGATGCGTGGTCGGCGACTTCGCTGCTCTGCCGTCGGAAGCCAGAGGATCCGCGACGACCTCCGCACTCGAGCTGAGCTTGAACAAACCTTCCTGAATCTGGATCTGGTCTTCCGGCGCGACTTTGTCGTAGGGCGGCGGGAGCGGCTTGCCTCCGACGGATGCGTCGAGAACCTGCTGGATCCCGTCCAGGTGCTGCTTCATTGTTCCCCACCCGTATTCTTCTTGGTAGTGCGTTGAGCCGAACCGGGCGGCGGCGGCGCGGACGATATCCAGGGCCTTCTGTGCGGTTTCGGGGCCGGCAAATGGCAAGCCCTTGGTGTCGGCTTCCGTGCGGTATTGGCGCCACTCAAGCAACCATTGGTGGTCGAGGGTGAAACGGATGCGTGCGATTCTCTCCTCCAGCGCGGGGTCGCCCTGGGCTTTGGCCTGCGCCTCATCGAGCATCCGGGTGGCCTCATTCATGGCCGCGAGGTCGAGAAAGGCAATCGCCGTCTCGCCCTGCTTCTTGGTCGAGGCTCCCTTGCGGGCGATGAGATCGAGATAGTCCCTGACCGGCCCAGCCGCCGCTCCGTAGTAGCCTGTCACAAATTCCGAGATGAGGGCTTTATCATCCAATGACGGATCCCAGAGCAGGTGCGCGATCACCCACGATTTTAATTCGTCGGCGTCCGCGACCGAGTTGAAAATATTCCCCTGCTCGAGCACCCCGATGGCGCCGTTGGCGGCAAATGTTTTGATGTTGGGGCCGAGTTGATAGAGGTTCGGATAAGGGTTGACGAAGCTGCCGAAGTTGACCGTGTAATCCCAGATGAGGACGCGCGAAGTCACCGCTTTCCAGTCCTCCCATTGTTTCATGAACTCGGAATCGTCGGCCACGAGTTGGGATATGATCGGCGTGCAAAGCATGATGATAAGGTTGTCGGCCGGTTTGGTGATGGACGGAGGCTTGGTCGAGTAGTTGTAGGCGTCCATGACCAGCTCGATCCCCGGACGGTGTTTGTCCAGTTCTTCGGCCAGGTAATTCATGAAGCGGACCTGCGAGGCGGCGGGCGACCCCTCGGCCTCGTCGATGGCGGCGCAGTCCTTGCACTTGCAGTAGTTCAGGTTGTCATTGTGCATGATGACAAACATCGTCTGGTCTGGAGCGGCATCGACCCAGGCTTTGGCGCGCTTGAGGAACTCCGCGCGCATCGCCTCGTTGGAAAGGCAAAGCTGGGTGAGGTGGGAAGCCCCGCCCTGAAACCATTCGGGGTGTGTCTTGAAGAACTCGTGCGGCCCGATGAACTGCTCGAAGGTCCGGTAGCATTTGTCGCTCATCACGACATTCCGGCTTCCGCCCCAGGCCTCCGGGATGTTGACGTTGCCGTTGTTGCGCAGGCGCGCGGCAAACTGACGGCGCTCGGCGAGCCCCTTGGTGGATTTGTGGAACCGGGTCGCGACCCAGGTGCCGGTGAAGACCTGGCTGTGGGTATCGCGGTAGAGAAACGGCGGCTCATAGACTGTGTCGAGCGGCGCCACGGCGAGCTCAAGATTTTTCGGCACGGTCTCCTCAAACGGCGTCCACCAGCGGACCCCGCAGACATCTTCGAGAAAGGTGTTCGCGGCGTAGATCGTCCCGCGGGTCCCCTCGCCCGCAAAAAAGAAGTCCTTGCCTTTGCTTTTCATGATGAGGCTGTCGGGCTTGAGCTTCGTCACATCTACGTCCGGGAAGGCCTGCTCGAAGCGTTTCGTCAGGCCGACCGAGAGGACCGGGACATTGCCCGTGGCCTCGCTTTCCTTCACCACCGGGAAGGTGGCTCCGGTGATTTTTCCGAGATACAAGGCGAGTTGGTCCGCCGCCGTCTGCTCATAGGATTTCGCTTCGTCTGGAAGCACGATCCGGTAAGCGGTGGTGCCATTATCAGTGAGCGCAATGGGCTTCGCAGGAGCCTCGCCCCGCGGCGAGCAGCCAGGAAGTAGCAGGACAATCCCCAGCAGGGGCAGCGCAAGGCGCAGGATTACGTTGGTTCGGATATTTTTCATAGTTCTTGAGGTGGTGAGGTGGAGGTGGAGGATACGCATGGGGAAAGGTTCAGCTTGTTTTATTCGTGTCAGCACTTCTGGGAATCCGGTTACGAATTGTCATTCCCAACCATCACGGCCAATTCGTTCAGCTGGGCAACGGTTTTGGGGCCGAGCCCTCCCTCCTGGAAAATGCCAACATTAAAGGTCACCCCGCCACCCGCCGCCTTGAAATCGGAGACCAGCGTGGCGAGATCGTCCGTGGAATAAAGCGGCGGCTCCATCCGGCCCGCCTGGTAGGGAGGGACCGGGGCCGGCAAGTTATGTTCCGGCAAAAAGCTGTTTCCGTGACCCCAATAGCAGTCGATGGGAACCAGAGCGTGCCACAGGCAGGACGCGGGTGGTGCCGGGCGGTGCGTGCGCGGATCCAGCAGCGGCGCATCGGTGGCCCGGCCATTGCGGATTTTCCCGCCGATCACAACTTCGGTTTCGCCGGCCATGTAGTCCTGCCCCTCGGTCGCCTTTGTGGAGCCAACGCAGGCGGCACCGTCGTTGAAGGCCACGGCCGCCATGGGATTCCCGGCCCTCGCAGCCTCCATGAAGGGCTGGTTGCAGATTTGTGGATAGTGAAAGTCGTCCAAGGCCCCATCGAACCACCATCCATCCAGCAGAGTTCCGAAACGCACCGCAAAATCGCGAATGAACTGCGAGTAACGTTCGCAAAAAACCTCCGGCGTGGTGTTTGCCTCCGTCGTCCACCCGAACAAGGTTCTGAGCTCGTCGCCGGCGTGGGTCACGATGCAGGGCAAGTAGGCGATGAAGCGTTTGTTGCGGGCCTTGATCTGCCGGGCGATCTCCATGACCAAATCGCGCTGGGACGTGTGTCCCGGCCCGAGAAGGCGATCGGCCGTCTGATTGTGACTCGCGTAAAAACCGGTGTTCTGCCCGATGGTGAAAACGAGCCAGTCGGCCTGGGTTTTGTCGAAGTCGCTGAGAAAAAGATCGATGTCGAATGCATCCACCGCGCGTTGGAAATCGGTTTCCCTTTCGCCGTCTTTCGGTGGGACGGAGGGGTGAATCCAATGCACCATCAGGCCGAATTTCCCGTCCTGCATCCAGGCTGCCCGCGACAGCGTCGAAGGGGTTTCAGTGGGCGAGGAGGCGTCTCTGTTTTGTTTGGCGTTCATAAGAGCTTTGTTTGAAAAATGAGGATCAGGCCCCGGGAGCCTCGCCGACTCCGATGGGGTCGCTGGCCAGCCAGAGCAGGTGGTCGTTCTCGTCGCCCATGCCGGCACGTCCGGCGAAGTAGGTGACTGCGGTATCGAGCGCGTAGTAGGGAACAAGCGCAACCTCCACCGGTTGGCCGTCCAGATCGCCCCGCACGGTCGCGCTGCGGAGGTCGTCATTCAGGCGGCAGGAGGCCAGTTCGGGAACCACTTTGGCGATCCGGTCGCCGAGCGCCTCGTTGTCGGCGGGATCCGCGCCCCAGACCACCGGACCTCGCAGGATGGCGACCTTCTCCTTTTGCAGGCGCATGCCCCGGATCAGCCGCCATGGCATGTCAAAAACCAGCTGCACCCGGTCGCCGGCTTTCCACTCGCGTTCCAGCGTGAGCCAGCCCATTTTGGGTGACGCGGCGACTCGCTCGCCATTCAGGCTCATGGTCACCCCATTGGCCCAGCCCGGCAGGCGCAGGGTGAGCGGAAAAGTGGCCGGTCGTTCCGGAGTCACCTCAAGGGAAACGCTATTGGCAAAGGGATAGTCTGTCGTGATCTGCAAGTTGACCGCCTGGTCGCCGCAGGGAACGGCCAGCCGGCAGCTTTCGTAGAGGTCGATGGCGACGCCATTCGCATGGGGACGGGCGATGAATCCCGACAGTTCGCCCATGATCCGGCGGTAATTGCCCGGACAGCAATACGTGTCGCCCTGGTGCCATTTGCGTTTCCCCTCGCCGGCCGCGTAGTAGCGGATGCGCCGCCCCGAGGCGTCGGATGCCGAAAACAGGGCGTTGTAGATCGCCCTCTCCATCAGGTCGCCAAACCAGGCCTCGTGGGTGCGGCGCAGCAGGTGCTCCGACCAACGCACGAGGTAGGCGGTGGTGCAGGTCTCTCCGAGCTTGCCGTCCATGCGCTGATCGGAGTGCCAGCATTCCGTGTGTCCGCAGGTGCCGCTCACGACCAGGCCTCCGCCGACGCGAAAGTAGGCGATGACGGCCTGGGTCGCAGCGGGCAGCGCGGATTCCTCGTTCGCTTCGAGCTGGGCCAGACTCCGCGCGATGTAGGCGTAAGCATGACCGCAGACCTCGCCCAGGCGGTCCTCGACAATCGGATCAAACCAATCGGTCAGCCCCATTTCCTCGCGGTTGAACGCCGCGAAAGCCGGGTCGCCGGTGGCGCGGGAGAGCGCATCCATCGCCCGGTCGAGCCCGATCGTCGCCAGCGGGTTCCAGAGGAAATCCTTGCCCACCTCGCGCAAGCACCCGCCGGACAGCCGCCCGATCAGCCAGCGTCCGAGCCGCTCCGCCGCCTGCAGGGACTTGGGATCGTCAAAGGTGGCGGCATTTTCCACGAGGGCCTGCAGCAGGTAGGACTGCTCGTGGACATCCCAAACTTTGTAGGTGCGCGAGGAAGGCTCGTAGATTCCGATGTAGCCATCGACCTCCTGCGTGCTCAGCAGCTCGCCCACAATTTTGCGGCGCAGCTCGTCGGCCTCGCCCCCATAGAGTCTGGCGGCATGGATGAGGCCGGAGAGGGTCTTTCCCAGCCCCACATAGCCCATCCCCTCGTCTGTTTTTGCGCGAAAGGGCGCGAGAAAATCCTGCTCCCAGTTCAGCTGTTGAAGGTTGCCCGCCCAGGTGGCGTGAACGCGCTGGCCGATGGCACCGTCGAGTGATGGTGGAGTCTGCTGGTTCATTGAGATTTAGGAATTCTGGGGGGAGTTTACTTCCCGTTCTGCGTGAAGGCGTATGTCCAGCACGGTTTGTTGGTGTTAGGTTTGGCGGGTTCGAGGAACTCTCCATTGACCTTGAGCTTGGCGGGCTTGTTCGCCGCGTAGATGTTGATGGCGAACGTCCGCTTCGCCGGCATGCCTTGGTATTTGCCCTCGGGTGGGGAGATGGTGAGTTCCGCGTTTCCGTTTTTCCGCGCGACAAATGTGAAGGTCGTGAAGGCGAACCCGCCGTCCCGGTAATCGCGGCTCGCGCCGTCATCTTCATACAGCTCGAGGACTGTCACTTCGCCGGGTTCTCCCGGATAGATGTCAAGGATACGATGGGATTTCTGCGCGCTTGCGGTGGAGAGAGCAGGCTTCTGCCGGACGACGATGCTTCCCGCCTTCACGTAAACCGGGATCTCGTTGGTGTTGACGAGGAGGTATTGTTTGAGCGGTCCTGCGAGCGGTATGTTTTTTTTCCATGGATACCATTTTCCTTCCGGCAGATAGACGATATGCTCGCCGCCGGATGCCGCCACCGGTGCGACCAGAAGGCTGTCGCCGAAGAGGTATTCGCCCGCATAGCGATAGGCATTGTCATCCTTCGGATAGTGCAGGTAGAGCGGACGGCAAAGAGGCAGGCCGGTCGAGTGCGCGACGTGGTTGTATTGATAAATATACGGAATCAGGCTCATCCGGAGTTGGAAGGCCTCGCGGATCGCGTCGGACACCTTTTTCTCGTATTCCCATGGCTCGCGGATGCCGAAGCAACTGTGCAGGCGGATGACCGGGCTGAAGCAACCGAACTGCACCCAGCGAACAAACAGCTCGGGGTTGACTTTGCCCTCCCAGAATTCCTCGCCGACAAAGCCGCCGATATCGTGGGAGAGATAGGCATTGCCGACATTTCCGCCGCGCGCGGTGTGATCCACCTGGCTGCGCAGGACCTCCCACTGGCTGGCCGTGTCGCCGGTGAATTGCAGCGGGTAGCGGTGGTTCCCGATGCCGCCGTAGCGGGAAAGAATGACCGGGCGCTTTTCCGTGTGCTCCTCCATCGCCTCGAAATAGACATGATTCGTCCATGCCGTCTCGGGCACGGCCGTGGTGGGCGACGGCCCGTCCACCCACCAAAGGTCAATGCCATCCTCCTGCACCGGACGGATCAGGTGCTTCACAACGAGGTCCACATCTTTCTGGCGGGAGATGTCCCAGATGTTGAAGACCCCCGGCCACCCCTCCACCGGCTCGCCCGGATTGTCGGGGTTCACGCCGAGATCTTCGCAGAGCGGGCGGAACTGAGCGTCCGAGGCCGGCAGTGAACCGGGGTGGACGTTGAGTCCGATCCTGACCCCGTTGCGATGCATCCACCCGATCATTTTTTTCGGATCCGGATACCAATCGCGGTTCCAATCGAAGCCGAACCAGTCGTGCTTGTGCCAATACAGATCGATGACCAGCACATCGATCGGAAGCTTCTCTGCATGGAACTTCTCCACGATGGCGCGGTTCCCCTCGTCGTCGATTTTCTTGAAGACGGAAAACCAGATTCCGAAAACCCACTCGGGCACCATCGGGATCTTCCCGCAGAGGTGCGTGAAGTCGCGGAGCCCCTGCGGATAATCCAGCCCGTAGCCGAAGAAATACCAGTCTTGGATTTTCCGCTCCGGCCGGGCCCGCCACCATCGGGTTGCCGGATCGAAGAGCGGTGTGGCCGTGTCGTTGAGGAGAAAATGCCCGCTCCGGCTTAATATCCCGGTCGGGTATTTCAGCCGGCGCCCGATCATTTGTTTCAGATCTTCAGGCAGCTCGTGCAAGCGGTCCCTGGCCTCAAACTGAAACTCCCGCACCGGGGTGGTCTTGTCCCAGGGTCTTCCGTAGTGCTCATTCAACGCCTTTCTTGCCTTGGAGATATGGGTCAGCGTGCCGATGTCCATGTCCTCCAGCCCGGCCTCCGCAACCCCCTCGGGAACAAACGAGCGGGAATACTCGTCGTAGCTTTCAAATCCGCCGCCCAGGTTCGCCCCGTCTCGAACCGAGGGGTCCCAGCTACTCTTCTCCCCATCGCACGTGTGGACAATCGCGAGATTCTTTTTCGAGAAGGGAAGCCCGTCATCCGTGTAGGTGATCTGGATTTTCCCGGCATCGAGAACGTGCACGTGGCCCTTGCGGGAAACCTTGTGGAACGGAATGGCCGGCGGTCTGGAGATCGCCCGGAACGTCGGCAGGTCTTCGAATTTTTCCTCCGGATCATACTCCATGCGGACCAGCGTCGCCGAGAGGCAGGAGAACCGTGCTTTGTTGATGGTGATTTGATTGGGCATGAAAAGCGGTGGTTAAATTCCCTCCAACTCGATGAGGTAAATCCCGTGCTCTTCCACATCGAGGGTTGTGCGGAACTCCCCGTTCGCCGGGATCCGCACCTCGGTCACGGTCGAATGGATGTGATCGAGGTCGGCGACTTCTTCCGGCGTGAAATCGATGGCATACCGCTCGCGGTCGATCTTTTGAAGTTTCAGGCATTTGGGGCTTGTGAGGACCTGCTCCTCACGCCCGTGCTGGAGATCAAGGCTGTGAATGGTCAGCTTCGCGAGCTTTCCCCGAAGCGGCTCGGGAATGTTTGAAATGACAACCTCTGTGCCGGGGTAGCGGACCGGGAGAAGCCCTGGCAGAAAGGTCCCGGGCGAGCAGTTCCAGACGAGGACCGCCATGCGGCCTTCCCCGGATGATGCCATGCTGTAGAGCCCGTATCCCTCGGCCACCGTTTGCGGTTCGGCCCGCGATTCCAACAGGCATTCCGGCATGCGGTGGCGAAGGAGCAGCGCCTTGGCGCGGTTGGTCAGTGCGCCTTGTTTGCCCATGCAGAGGCTGCCGAAATGCCACCCGTCGCCGGTAACGGGATGGAAGCGCTTGGACTCGCGCAGATACCAATGCTGGATCGCCAGCAGCCAGCACGCGCTGGCCAACTGCTTGTTGCTAAAGTTGACGAGGTCGAGGTATTCGTCGAAAATCGAGAACTCGGCAATTCCGGCCTCATCGATGATGACCGGGGTTTCCGGGTCGAGCCCGTGGCTTTCGAGCAATTGGCGGATCGGAGCCTCCTGCCCGGCGGCGTCGCGGGGGATCGCCTGCGGGAATTGGTAGCAATGGTAGGCGAGGAAATCGAGGCGCTTGCGCGGATCCTTGTCGGCTGCGTAGCGGGCGAGGAAGCCATCCATCCAGCGCGTCCATCGGCCCGTGTTGTAGTTATTGAATGAAGGCCCGGCAACGCGCAGAGGATGGCCTCCGGAACGCGCGTTGGTCTCGTGAGCAGCCCGGTAGCAGCACTGGTAAAACCGGTAGTGAATGTCCATGCCCTCAGCGGTCTCCGAGGCATTATCGAGCTCGTAGGGCATCTGCAAAATCGTGAACGCCGGGCAGATCGCGCGGGCTTCGGCGACGTAGCGGACGTAGTTGTCCGTAATGCGATCCCACGTCATCTCGGCAACACCCCCGGCAACCACCTTGCCGTAGTCCGACTCGGGAACAGATCGCAGGAGGGTGAGAAAAGGATGGTGCGGGCCGCCGCTGAACATCACGTCCTTCGCGGCACCGGCAATGATTTCCCACTCCCTGCGATCCGCGGGATCCATCGCGAATTCGCCCGTCGCATAATCGTAGCGCGAGATGTGGCCCTGGTAGCGGAACAGATCGAACGGCTGCCCCATCAGCCGGGTCAGCTTTTCGGAAGTGACCGCCGCATTTTCGTGAGGCGTGCCGATGCCGATCCACGAGGGATACATCGTGACCCTGCGCTCGCCGCGATCGTAGGAACCAAGCCGGTTTGCCGCATTCACCTCGACACGCGGCGTCCCCTTGAGGAACTGAATCGTGGCCGCCTCGCGGTCGCGGATGGCAATCATCTCCCTGGCGATCCGCTCGCGGCTGGCGAGCAGCTTTTCATCCGTGACGCCATTGGCGGCCTGGAGCGCGGGGATGTCGGCCCTCGTCGAATCGCAGTGACCAATCGTGAGCCCCGTGTTGCCGGTATGATGTGCGATCGGCGACTGGAACTCGAAGATCATCCGCTGGCCATAGGGAACCAGATTGGGAAAAACCCTGATGTGAGCGATGCCGGTGACAAATTCATAACCCTCGTAATGTGCGCCGTCCGGCAAGCCCACCCGCACCGGATGGAATGTGAAGTGAAAGTCATATTCTCCCCTCACCGATTTGCGCGAGAGATCGGCCATGATGCAGGTGGATTCGGTGCGGGTGCCATGGACATGCAGGAGGATCGGAGCGGATTGCCCGCCATGCAGGTCGAACGCCATCGGTCCGGCAAACGTCACCGCCTCCCCCTGCCATTCCTTCGGGACGACCTCACTGATAAAGCGGCAGCGGTGTTGGGAGCGATCCTGATTGATCCGCGCCCAGCCGCCGTAACCAGCCTCGCCGTCCCATCCGTAGTGGATCTTCCCGTAGCATCCGCGGATGCAGATATCGGCTGCATCATACCACTTCATCTCCAGGATCCCTTTCGCCAGGTCCTCCTTGAATTTGGGCAACGGTTCCTCCGGAGTCACGTGCGTGTGGTAGCGCGCAAATTGGATTTCCACCCTGTCGTCGGCACGCAGGATTCGGTTGTCGGATTTTGAAGTGCTCATTGCATTGAAATTGCCGCGGTTTCCTCAATACCCCACCACGACCATCAGGATTCCGAAACCTCCCGGGCGATTTTGACCCAGCGGGCGAGCCTGGAGGGATCTCCCTGCAGGGTTTCCGTGTCCTTGAGGTGAATGTGAACATGGCAGCCCCGGGTGGCGGCAATCCCCTCGGAGAGAATTTTGCGGATCCGTCCCTCGTTCCAGTCGGTGCAGACCTGGTCGGTCGGATTCGGGCGCCACGAGTAGACGTAGTCCTTGCCGATCTGGTCGGCGCATTTCACAATGTCGGCCCACGGGCTCACCGCGATCACCCGGAGGTTCGGCAGGCGTTTGATCGTGGAGATTTTTTTTCCAAGATCCTCGCAACATCCGTAGGCCACCTGGCCGAACTGCTCGTAGATGGGGAACTGGTGGTTGAAGAGGAACTCCTCGTGCATCTCCGGCGAAATCAAAGTGAATTCCTGAGAGGCGCAGAACCCCCAGAGATCCTTCCGGGAGCGGGGGCCCGAGTTGGCCTTCGGGCGCTCGAGTTCCTCCGAGTAACACAGCTCCTGGTTCACCTGGCTGGTAAGCGAGTAATCGCCCGCACGCTCGGCCGCCGTGTTGTTCGCGAGAATCCCGGCGCTCATGAAGGAGATGAGTTCCTTGAGCTCATCGGGTGATTCATAGAGATCCATCATGACCTGCTCCAGGCCGCGGAGACGGGCCAGGCCGGTGGAGATATCCGAGGAGAACCCCTGACAAATCGCGCCGCGCTCGACGTTGATGGTTATGAGGTCGCCGATCGCTTCGTGGAGGCGTTCCACGTTTTTCCGTGTCGCCTCCTCATCGATCTCGTGCGGTGGCGGGGAGAGCCTCTTGAGGTCGTCCCATTCCTTGATCACAGGCTCGAATTTCCACGCGCCATCAGCCACTCCGGAGTGCTGCTCCGCTTCCTGGACTCCCCAGTAGGTTCCCCAGCCGCGCGATTGCACAGCGCTGACCGTGACCCACGGCTCCTGGATCGTATCGTCGCCGACATCGAACTGGAAAAGACCGATCCGCAGGTTCCGTTCGTATTCCCGGAAAAACGGGTCTGTGCACTTCATGTTTTCGTCCCGCCAATACTCCATGCACCACTTGCTCCAGCGGCCCGCCTGGGCGATGAGCGGTATGCGGGAGGTGCCTTTGAGGCTGTTGTGCGCCGACCAGAGCCGCCGGCGCTCCTCCTGGATCGGCTTTGCCGCGATCTCGTTGTATTTCATGACCAGCTCGCGCAGAATCGCCCGGTCATTCGTGGCATCGGTCATATTACTCATGGTTTATTATTGTTAACGAATCGATTTGTAACGGGGGTGGTGAGGCGAGGTTGCTTTTACTATGCTAATCTCCGTATTTTTCCTTCAGGCTTTGAGTCATTTGGAGCGCGGCCCGACATCCGACCAGTCCGGCGGAATGAAGCCGAGAGTGAGGGCCGGCGAATCGGGCGCGAGCGAAAAGTTGCCATTCTGCGGATCGGCAAATCCCGGGTCGGCGATCAGCGAATGCAGGTCGTAGCCAAGGTTTTGGAATTCCGCGAAGGTGAGGTTGGTTTCCGCAGGCTGGCCGGGGCGGATGATCCCCTCATGAGGTTGGTGGCGCCACATCACCGGCACCTTTCTGGAGAGGTCCCAGACGAGATTGAGATCACTGCGGAGCGACGGGTTATCCATGTATTGCATGGAATCCTCGTAAACGGGAGTTCCATCGGTCAGCAAAATATTCCGCTCGATCGTGGTGAGGAGAGGAGGATATTCCAGCCAGTTCCAGTGGGGTTGGTCGCAAATCGTGAGCACGCTCCCCTTGGCTTTCCCGTCCTTAACCTTCCCGCCGAATGCGAAGACGTTGTTGCGAAGGACATTCTGGCGCCCGATGTGCTCGTGGAAGCAGTTCGATGAGCACCGGTAAACGAGGTTGTCCTCGACCGTGATAAAGGAGCTCCCCTCGTCGAGGTAGATCCCCCAGCCGCCGTAGGCGCTGTCGGCGATTTCGCTGATCACATTGCCGCGCACCATCGTGCCCGGCTGCGGGCCGAGCGTGTAAATTCCGCCGAGATCCGCCATGCCCCCGCGCTCGGCGACGTGGTGGACGCGGTTCTTCGCGATGAGATTCGAGTGGCTCGGATTGTCAGCGTAACCCCAAACCCAACCGACCGAGATCGCGCTGTAGGTGCAATCAAAAATCTCGTTGTGCAGGATGCGGTTTCGCGCGCTGTGGGCACTCAAAATTCCGACCGCAGAAAGCCAGACATGCCCCGTATTGCTAATGGTGTTGTCCGTAATGGAGATCCGGCCCGTGAGCCTGCCCAGCGAGGCTGCATTCCCCCCGCCGTCGATGTTCACTCCGCCCGCGCCGGTGTCCCGGATCGTACACGCCTCAACCCGGTCGCGCTGGCAGCCCTCGTGGTAGCTCACCCCATACATCCCGAGATGTTCGAGCGTGCATTCCTCCAGCGCGCAGTCATGGGCGTGGAGATGATGCACCACTCCCGGAACATGCAGGGCCGCCTGCGGGGTGTTCGCATAATCTTTGCGCGGATCCGGCGAACATTCGTAAAGATGACTGAAGCTGTCCCGCACGCCCCATGCGGACTCGGGCAGATCGGGGTCCCACCAGAGACCGTATCCCGCCGGCTGCGCCCAGTCGGTGTGCTTGAGCGTCAGGCCGTGCAGAGTGATCCCATGCACCGGCTTCTCCTCGCTACCGATGAAACGGACAAGCTGGAGCGCCAGCGGAACGACGATCTCTGTGCTCTCCGGGTCCTGCCCCGGGAGTGGCACATAATAGAGTCGCTTTCCGGCGGCATCGAGATGCCAGGTCCCCGGAGCGGAGAGGCCGGCCATGGTGTTCTCCACGTAATATTTTGCGTATTTTTTGTTGAAGGAATCCTTCAGCGCGAAGACGGCCGTGCGGTTGCTCGTCACGAGCCGGGTGGCCGGATCATACGCCGCGACCGGCATCCGCTCGTCCACCCAGAAATGCGCAACCACGGCTTCCGCACCGACCAGGTCCTGCACGTGCTCCAGATCGCCCGGCTTGTGAATATAACGATCCGTGCCATCAAACAGACCCGCATCAAAATCAATGCCCGGCACAGATTCCATCCATAGCCAGCCCTCGTGAGGGAAGCGGGACCGCGTGGCGCGCACCCCGTCCACAAAAAGTGATTTCCACGGACCATGGCGCTCGACCAGCAGCGAAACATCCGCCACCCAACACCTCACACCGTTCACTTCCGCCTCGGAAAACCCGCCGATCCGCTGGCCCCCGTCCAACACCGGAACTTCGCCCGGCATCGCACGAAAACAAACCGACCCCGAGTCCTGCGGTCCGAATTCGAGCGGCTTCCGAACTGGATACGTCCCTCCCGCCAGCCAGACAGTGACCGCCCCACGCACTTCCCCGCGCGAACGCATCAGGCGCAATTGGTCGCGCACCGCAGACAGCGTCCTCTTCGGTCCGTGCGGTCCGCGCCCATCACCCTCCGGCGCTTGCCCCGTCCAGCGGTCATCCCCGGCAGGGGAAACGAAAAGATCGCCTCGCTTGAAATAGTCGGGGGATTTCACGCGACGTCCTGTGCTTCCATCGAAAATTGATGGTCACTCCAGAAATTGGTTCCCGGTATTCCAACGAAGTGATAGGCGATAAAAATCATTTGACTCCTGAATTTTCCGTTAATAGAATAACGATATGACATTTAACTTCCATCTAAACGTCCCGTCAAGTGTGAACTCGCAACGATTTCAAAAAAACGGGTCTTTGGTGCGTTTTCCAGAACGTGTGAGACGCCACTGGGGGTTGGCGGTGGTTCTCGGCTGCGTGATTCTGACGTCATCCGCCGCCTGGTCACAGGCAGTCGTCGCCGATCTCCGCAAGGATTTTCCGGTCAAAGGCGAGCTTTATCATTCGCCGGAGCTCAAGAACGGCTGGGAGTTTTACGTTGCCAAGGATGGAATCATCAAGCCCAACCTGGCCATGACGTGGTGGGTAGACGAAAAAGTATTCCCCGACGGGCTTCTGGCCGCATATGCCAGCGGTTCAGCAGGGGCCAGCCAGGATCGCTCCCATGAAGATGCGATTCTTGTTACTCCCGGCGATGATGAGCAATGGTTGGTTGCCCGCTGGATCTCCACCGTGAAAGGAACGGTCAAGATCACCGGCTGGGTCCAGAAAACCAAAAGCACCCCGGAGCTGGCTAGTGACACCGAAGGCATCGATTTTTATATTCGCGCCCGCGAACAAGATCCCGTTGTGACCCTGCATTCCGATGCTGCAAACGACACGTCCGTGAAAGATTTCACCATCGAAATCCCGAATGTCCAAATTGGGGATCCGATTGACTTGATTGTGCGCGGAATTAGAAAAAACTGGGGAAACGAGACGCGGTTGTCCGCAGTTTTTACCTCTGACAAAAAGTAGGCCCCGTCGCCGTCGGGCACGAGATCCGGGGAGATTTGGTTTCTATCCTGAGTTTCCCCCCGAGATTCAGGCAGCAGCGGGGTAAAGCCAGAAAACCGCGTGACCCTCTCCCGGATACTGGACCATATTTGGAAGGTCGAGGTTTACCACGGGCGATAGCGGGCCGGTATTGGAGTTCGGCCTCCAGAAGCAGGCCGCGTTTGGAGGCGGCAACCGCCCGAGGAGCTTTCAGGCCGGGCAGAAGGGCACGCGAATGCCGTGGCGCAGGATCAGTAACCGGCAGGAACGGTGGCGACCACATCAAGATGCGGGCGGGGGACCGAACCGGCAAAGCCGCGCTGGATGGCCTCGTTGAGCATGGGCTTGGTCGCGGTGGCCCCGATGCGGGTCACGCCGAGTTCCCGCACGGCCAGCAGGTCGTCGAGGCTGCGCACGCCGCCGGCGGCCTTGATCTGAATGTGGGGCGCGGTGTGTTTCCTCATGAGCTTGAGATGTTCGTGGGTGGCACCCTTGTAGTTGTATTGTCCGTCGGCCTGTTTCACAAACCCGTAGCCAGTCGAGGTTTTGACAAAGGCCACATCCACGGCGGAGCAGATTTCACAGAGCTTGATGATCTCGTCTGTGGTCAGGTAGTCGTTTTCGAAAATCACCTTGAGGATGGATCCGGCGGCGGTCACGGCACGGTTGATGAGGTCGATCTCGCGGGTGACGTAGTCCCACTCTGCGCTTTTGACTTTGCCGATGTTGACGACCATGTCGATCTCTTTTGCCCCGGCGAGCGCGGCGGATTCCGCCTCGATGACTTTGATGCCGGTGGTGCTGTTCCCGTGCGGGAAGCCGATGACGGCGCAGGCCATGACGTCGGTCCCGGCAAAGACATTGAGCGCGAGCTTGATGTGATAGGGTTTCACGCAGGCGGTTGCGACATTGTAGTCGCGGGAGAGTTCACAACCGGCCAGAACCTCGGCATCCGACATGGTCGGGTGCAGGAGGGAGTGGTCGATCATTTTTGCGAGTTCGTTGACGGTGGGTTGGTTCATAATGGTTTTTTCCAGGTTGATTCTTGTCCGACATCCAGCCCGGTCTCTTTGGCATGGGCGAGATTCCGGTCGATGAGCGCACGGCGCTGGACGACGCAGTCGTACGAGCACAGGGCGTCCGGCGGCGTATTGAAGGCGTAATCGAGCAGGGTGGGCAAATCGCTGGTGGCGACGTGGAGCCGGGTGTCGCTGGACGCGTAGTACAGGAAGATTTCCTCTCCGCGCACGGCGAGGCCGTTGCTGAAGGCGACGTTGGAGACATCGCCCACGCGTTCGGCGTCGAAGGGCGCGAGGAAGTGACCGCCGGGAGCCGCGATCACCTTTGAGGGGTCGGCCAGGTCGGTGACAAAGCAGTAAAGGACGTAGCGAAGCCCGGCGGCGCAGCCGCGCACCCCGTGTGCGATGTGCAGCCAGCCGCGATCTGTCTTCACCGGCGGCGCGCCGGCTCCGTTTTTTACTTCCTTGATCGTGTGGTAAATCCGGTGATCGATGATGGATTCGGGCCCGCAGACGGCCGGGTTGATGGAATCCGAAAGTGCCCAGCCGATGCCTCCGCCGCTGCCGGCGTCAATGAAGCCATCCTGCGGGCGGGTGTACCAGGCGTACTTGCCGCCGATGAATTCCGGGTGAAGGACGACGTTCCGCTGCTGGGGCGAGGGGCTTTGAAAATCCGGCAACCGCTCCCAGCGGGCGAGGTCTTTCGTGCGGACAATCCCGCACTGGGCCTCGGCGGAGGACAGGTCGCCGGGTTTGGCATTGCGGTCTTTGCGTTCCACGCAGAAAACGCCGTAGATCCAGCCGTCCTCATGCTGGGTGAGGCGCATGTCATACATGTTGGTCGCCGGGTTGTCGTTCTCGGGAATCAGGATCGGGTGGTCATGAAAGCGGAAGTTGTCGATGCCGGTCGGGCTCTCGGCGAGGGCGAAGAAGCTCTTGCGATCCAGGCCTTCCATGCGCGGGACGAGGAAGAATTTCCCGTCGAGATGGATCGCACCGGAATTCATGGCGGCATTCATGCCGAGGCGCTCGAGAAGGCGCGGGTTGGTCGCTGGATTCAGGTCGTAGCGCCAATAAACGGGCGAGTGCTCGTTGGTGAGGACCGGATGCCGGTAGCGTGCGAAGATGCCGTTTTCCCAGCGCTCATCGATTTCGTTGGCGCGGGTGGTGAGGGATTCGTGCCGCGCGACGAGGTTGCGGAGGCGGAGTTCGAAGGGAATGGGAGTTGAGGGATGAAGCATATTATCTTTTAGGCGGGTTGGGATGGATTCAAAAAGCTGGTTCAGGAAAGCGCGGCGTAGATTTGCTCGGCGATGAAGAGGGCTCCGGCCGGGCCGGGGTGGACGGCGTCCTCGGCAAAGACGTCGGGCGGCAAATCGTTGAGCAACTTCGCTACTGCGGAGTGGAGATCAAGAAACCGGCACCCATGGTCCCGGGCCGTGTCGCGAACGGCCTCAACGCAGCCGGGAATCGTGGCCAGAACGCGCGCCCGGTAGGAATCCGGGGTCGTGTCACGGCTGGCATAAAACGGCGAAACAAGCAGGATTTCGGTCTCCGGCAGGGCAGCGCGGGTGAGTGCGACGATCTGCCCGTAGATGGCTGTGAATTTCTCAAGCGACTGCTTGGGATTATTTTCGGGGCCGCAGAGCCAGCGGTTGATGTCGTTGATGCCGATCTTTACGACAAGCCAGTCCGGGCGATGGGCGAGCACATGGTCGCTCCAACGCGAGCGCAGGTCATCCACCGTGTGGCCGCCAATCCCGCGATTGATAATGCGGATGCGTTTGGCGGGTTCACGGATGGTGAGCAGGTCGGAGAACATGCGCACGTAACCGACCCCGAGCGGAACGTCCGCCTGGTTGCGGGCACAGTCGGTGATGCTGTCGCCGACGAAGAGAAGCGTTTGGTTGGGCGGGATGGCGGTGGGCATGACTTCTTCGGGGAGTTTGACGGCTCTATTTTGCCTCCGCGGCATTCCAAGCGGGGAGCACGGTGTTCTCCAGCCACTCGCGCACCTTCGCTTGTTCCTCCGCAGGGAAATCATGTCCGGCACCCTTCATTTCGCTGAGGACCGTCACCGCGCCACGCGCCTTGAAGCTCTTGGCGGATTTGGGAGTAATGCGGGCGTTCGGACTTTTCTCGCCATAGCACAGGTAGGCAAACTTGCCCTTCATCGGCGGATAGCTGCCCTTGACGCTTTCGTGCCCGCCCCCATCCGCGAGAACAAAAATTGCAAACTCATCCGCGAGAGAAAAGTCCTTGGTTTTGATGCTGAGCAGTCCGTCGATCGCGTGGGCACCATTGCTGAATCCTCCGATGAGGCTGCGGGATTTGTCGATGTTCGGGACGCGCTTGTGAACGGCCGCCAGAATCGTTCCGTAATATTTATGAAAGGCTTTGAAATCCCCAACCATGGTATCCTGCCCCTTGTTATTGGCCCCCTTCGGGTAGGGCAGGCCGACGTAAACCCATTCCCAATCCGGCAGGGGGAACCCGGCTCCGCCATCTCCGCCATTGCCACCTCCCAGCCAAACGGCCATGGGATAGGTTTTGGCGGGGTCATATCCGGTCGGCAGGGTCACTGTCGAAGTGGTGGGCACATCACTCCGCGTTGGGCCCAGTTCTGGAAACTCGAGGACAAACCGGCTTTCCATAGGTGGAGGGGTGGCGGCTTGTAAGGCCGTTTGCTCCAGCGCTGCTGCATTGTCAGAGGGGTCGAGCTTCCAGTCTTTGAGCTGTCGTTGAACTTCTGCTGAAAACTTCGCGAGGGGGATCTGCACCACCAGTCCGCCAGCGGAGCCTGCGGAAACCGTCCCGCCCTCAACGCTCACGACGCTGACCTCCCGGCCAGCAAGGTCTGTCACCGTGAGGGCGGAGACCGGAAGGCAAGTCGCGAAGGCGATGAGCAGGGTCCAGGGAAGCGGCGAGATCATTGATCAGTCAGTGTGAGGATGGTCTGGCTCTCGCTTTGCCGCGAGGAGTACTTGCCAGGGATTCCACTTAAGGAAATCTTGCCCAAAGTAGGGAGCCTAATGGTTTTGACCTGGACTTTGCCGGACTTGATTTCGAGCCGGGCTCCGTCCCCGGTCTGAAAATACGTGCCGTAGGCGCCGGGCAGGAGCACGCACCAGCGACCAATAGGGAGCGGGCGGGCGGGGGCGATGTTGAGGGCTTCTCCATCATAACTCAGCCCGAGGAAGGCATTGGGGATGGCGAGGGCGGACATCGGACGGAAGTAGTGGCCGCCGAATTCCTGATGGTCGAAATAGATGCCCCACTTGCGGTGGCGCTCGTCCACGTGGCGGATGATTTCCTCCGCGCTTTCATTCAGGCCGTGGGAGTAGAGCTGCGCGGCGAAGTTGAGTTCGACGCCGGTCCAGCAGGTGTTGGCCTGATCGACCCAGGTGTCCTTGCCGATGTCGTGGAGGAAGGTGTCGCCGGGCCACTGGCAGTTGCGCAGGCCCTGGTCGGGCTTGTAGTTCATGGCAAGGATCGTGCGCAGGGCCGTGGCCGCTTTTGCGGGATCGATGAGCTCGGCCAGGCCGAGTTGACGGGCCATGCCCTCGCCGATGATCTGATCGACCATGCAGCCGCTTTCGCCGGCGGGGTCGGTTTCCTGGTGATCGGAATAAAGTTGGAAGTAGCGGCCATTCCAAGTTGCGGATTCCAGTGTGGCGCAGCCCTTCTTGAAGAAGGGGGTGTATTCCGCAGCGAATTCCTCATCGCCGAGTTGGCCCGCCACACGCAGGGCCAAGGCGACAGCGGCGAGCCATTGACTGATCACAAACGGGGCCACGCCGAACATCGGGAAGTTGTCGTAGGAACACATGATGCCCTCCATGTCGGGCAGGTGGTCCCCGTTTTTGTCGCGCTCCCGGAGCACGTAGGCGAGGGCGGCTTTGGCATCGGGCCAGACGGCTTCGAGCCATGCGCGGTCGTTGTTCCAGAGCGCGGACCGCAGGGCCTGGAAGACAAACTGGGCCGGCATGTCGAGGCGGTGTCCGTTCGATTCGCCCTCGGGGATCTCGTAGGAATTGCAGAGAACGGAATGAACGACGATTCCGTTCTCCTTGTTCTGAAATTTGCGCCAGATGTCGATGGTCAGACGGTCCAACTCCGGGAAGAGCAGGCTCGTGGCGATCTGACCATACATGGCAACGTCGGTGGTTCCGATGCCGGCGTAGGGTTTGGTGTGGCTGAGTCCTTCAAGCACACCATACATTCCGGTCCGGGTCAGCCAGGTGGAGGTGCGGAAGGTGTTCAAATGGGAATTGACCTGATCAAGGACAAACTGCGGCAGAGAGCTGTCGAAGAAGGTGCGGTGGAAGGCTTCGGTCTCGCCACGCAGGCGGGCGTGGTGGGCTTGCGCGTAGCGGGCGACGGCCTCGGCGGAATCGAAGTAGTTTGTGTAGGCGTGTCCCTCGGGCCGGTCGTGGCCGTTCGGGTCGTCCATCCCGTAGTTGGGATCATTGGACATCGGACGCCCGAAGAGATTGGGAAAATGCCAGGCGCACGCGAAGGTGTGCCGGAAGTTGCTTCCGCGGGCGGGCAGATGTGCGGCCCGGGCGAGGGTCACGAAGCAGCGTGGGTCGGCTTTCATTTTACCCGTGCTGGCATCGGTCCGGTTGCGGCCGGCGGTGTCATCCACTTCCGGCATCGGAAACTCCCGCAGCAGGCGCTCGTAGTAGGGATGATGGTGCTCCCAACCCGAGTAGGCGGAAGTGCTTTTGTCGAACGAGGCCAGGCAGACCGTGCCGGTCGTCTGCGCTTCGGGATCCAACTGACCATTTTCCATCACCACGGCCGAGAAGTCCCCATCCCGGACGCGGCGGTTCACATAGATGCGCCCGGGTTGGTCGTAGCCGACGGCATTGCGCGCAACGGCCAGGATCTGCACATCCACCGGGCGTTCACTTTTCGACCGGATCTCGAAATCAAAATACGCGAGAGGAAGCGCCGAGTCTTTCACATTGCCGGGAATGAGCGGCGACCACGCGCGAAGGCTGACTGCGAGCGGAAGCCCCTCCTGCTCGAAGTCGAGATCGGCAAACGGAACGCTGGCTTTGTAGTGAATTGTGTCCACCCCGCTGATCCACGGAAAAATGTATTGAAACTCGTGGCCCTCGATGGCGGCGGTGTCATGGCCATCCTCGATCTGGAGCAGGACGAGGCGAGGGTTTTCGTTTTCCGCTTTCACCCAGAGCATGAAGAAAAGCGATTGCTTTTCGTTGTGGGGATAGCGGGCTCCGGTGAAGAGCGGCCAGTTGTTATAAATCGACCAATGGAAAAATCCGCCGTCCTGGCGGATCTCAAAACCGCCCGTCCCGATGCCGCCAAGGGCCATGCCGGAACGCGGAAGTTGGGAACGGTGCATTGTGGTGGAATAGGACATAAGAATTATTCGGTGGAATAAGCAGAAGGCAGGATGTTCGCGGTGGCGGTCCACCCGGCCATGAACGCAACATTGGTCAACGTCAGGTATTCGCGGTGGCGGGCTTCGCCGACTTCCGGGGAGGGGCGGGCGGCATCCGGAAAAAATAGCGCGCTGGACGAATCGAGTTTCGCCGGGTGAAAAACGCTGACCAATCGTGCCCCGGGGTGGGTTTCGGTGAGGCCCTGGATCGCTGCACGGACGTTCTGTGCTGGCGGAGGATCGGTAAGCGGGAGCGGCAAGCCACAAAACGCGTGACCGTCGGCAAAAATGAGCCCCTCCCTATGACACAGCCCAGCAAGCGCATCGGCGATGCCATCCATCCATGAAAAGCCCATGTGGGTATCCAGATAGCGCGGCTGCAACCCGAGAGCATTGAGTTTGGCCAGTTGCTCTTCGACCTCGCGGATCATTTCCGCGGCGATTCCGCGTTCATTGAGCAGAGCCGTCGTCCGATAAAATGTGCCATCCGGTTCAACAAGGCTGGGAACAGCCCCTGCGGGAAGCACCGGCCCCCATCGCAGGCTGGCCCACTCGCTGTTCATGGTGGTGTGCAGGCCAAGACAGAACCCGTCCTGACGCGCCGCCAACTCCTCCAGGCGATGGGCCAAAAACGGGGCCGGGGCCATCACGCCGACATTGCGGATGAACCCGGCATCCAGGCATTCGAGGATCGCGTCATTGGTTCCAGGGCTCGCCCCGAAATCATCCGCACGCATCACCACGGGCGTCGGCGGGTTCACAACTTCAGCCTGGGAAAGGGAAGCCCGGCCTTCGCCGTTCTCAACGAAGCGTTGCATGCACTTCTTCCGCTCTGATTCCCCGGTCCGATGGCGTCAAAATTTCCACCCCGGCGGGTGCGTGGATTCGGGAATGAATTTCCCCATCGATCCGCTCCCAGGAAACCTCGATCCACCCGTCACGGTGCGCAATCCGCCCGCTGGCGGAATCGATGCCATCGACGATCGGATCGAAGACAAGCCGGTGCGGGTTGCCGTGCTCTGCCCAGCGAACGCCAAGGACATAGCGCGCGGCATAAATGGCACCGGCTCCCGCCCAGCTGTGGCACCGGCTGCCCGCCGAATGATCCGCGCCGTAGAAGTTTTCCGGCAAAGTGTCATCCCCCAGTGATTCTAAATATCCATAGTGGTCCCTGATGAGTTGCTCCGCGAGATCGGGGCGGCCATGCCCGGCAAGAGCGGGCAGGGCAAAGGCAAGGTAAAAGAGCTCGAGGTGTCCGGAGTTGGCACCGCATTTCAATCCTTGGGAAAGGTTTTTGCGAAGGCGCGGTTCGAGGTAGGACAGGATGCGTTCGCGGCGTTCCTCCGAACCGAAACGGAAGGCGAGAGCCAGGGTGTTGGCATGAGCCGCTGGTGTGGTTGCCCCCAAAAAGGCATCGAGCCGCCCCTCGGACTCGTTCCAAAGCAGACGCTCCATGGCCTGCTCCGTGGCTTCTGCATCCTCCGTGAACCGGGCAGCCTTGTCGGTGAGCCCGAGCGCTTCCGCCATCTCCGCACAGGCGCACGCGGCGGCGATGCGCAGGAGGTTGATCACCGCGTTGGCAGTCCCAGCCCGCTCTTCCACAATCACACCCCAATCAATAAAGAGCCGGCGGTCATTGGCATTCCAGAGGCCGGAAGGATGACACTCCCACGTCGGGCTGTCCCAGATGCGCCCGACCACCGGCCACATTTCATCAACAAGCCCGAGGTCCCCTGTGCCACTCCAATAATCATGGAGCGAAAGGAGCCAGATCAGCGTGAAATCCTCATGCGGTTTGCGCAACCATGCGGGCGCCACGCAGGCAAGTTGTCCATCGGGCCGCTGGGCCTGGCCGAAAATCCGGATCGTGCGGGCGGCGATTCTCAGGTCAGCGGAGAGCAACGCATTCAAGTGGAGATTGACAAAACCGTCGCCGATATAGGACCCCCGCTCACGCCACGGGCAATCGGAAAAGGAATCGTCGGTGGAGCAAATCAGGGTCCGCAGAGCGGTCGGCCAGACCCAATTCAAAACGGGATCATCGCAGGTAAAGGAGGTTTCGTCGGCTCCGAGGGACTGGCTCGATCGCACAAAAAGGTCGTGCAGAACCAGATCAGCCACTCCTTCCGGAGCCCGGAGCGTGATCTGGATCATCTTGCCGCCGCGCGGATGGAAAACTTCCACGCGCTGACGCCCGCCTTTGAGAAGAAACCGGTCCGCCGAATCCGTGAAGGGGTTGGAACGGTAGAGCGCAAGTCCACCTCCTTCGTGCTGCCAGTCATCCACTCCCACGTCGAGGATGCAGCCCTCGGGGGCTTCGACATCCATGACGATGTGACCAAGAAACTCTCCGGCAAAAAGGAAGCACCACGTTGCGGTCGATCCATGGATGGTCCTGACCCCGGTCATCTGTTCCGGCGAAAGATTCCGCCGCGCGTCCGGAGCCGGAGTATCCCACGCCATCAGGCGGGCGGGTGTGAGATAGGTTGTATCGCTTCCACAAAGCAACCAAGCCGGCGGGGCCTTGTCGTCCTCCAGTGTCGGCAAAGCGATTTCCTCCTTCTCCGCCTTCGGGGAAATGGCCAGTGGTTCCTGACAACCCAAATCCCGGCGGCCATGAAGCGTCACGCTGGAACTTTTAGGAATCCCGAGGCAGTAGGTCCAAAACTCGGTCAAAACACAAAGGTGTCCAGTGAGAAGATTCCAGCCCTCCTCCAACTCAAGCTGTGCATGAGCGTGATTCCCCCGGGCTGTGCCCGTATCCACCGGCAGTGGCTTTCCATTCAACCAGAGATAGCTCCAAAACACGCTGAAGCAGACGCTTTGTTTGCGCGGCGAATGAATCCATGTCGCAAAGGCCGTCCAGGGTTTCGGCGCCCCCTCTTCGCGAACATTTGCCAGAGGGTCATGGCACATGAAGCCAACGATGGTTTCTTCATCGAGAACTTTACCTGCCAGCAAGATCTCCCTGGGGCGTTGTTCGAAGTAGGGAATGCGCAGCCCCGAATAAGGGCGCAGGCGGCCCCATGGCGACTCCGCGCAGGCCACGATCCCGACAGCTTGCCCGCACTCCACCAGGCGGGTATCGCAAATTTCAACAGGATTCTGGGCAAAACTGAACAGCGGAGCATCCCACCGCCATGCCGTCATCCGGGTCGCCCGCCAGTCTCCGGGCGTCTCCAAGTTCACCGATTCATTGCCTCCCGCCGCAATAAACCCCGGAGCACCATCCGGCATGCTCTGATACGAGGACGCTCCAAAAAAATTCACTTCCACCGAGATCTGATTTCCCCCCACACAAAGGCGCGAGGCCAACTCATGCGTATCAAACTCCGGATGCTGCGTGACAAATCGGCCCGGCCCGTAGGCCACAAACTCCCCATTGACCCACAAGCGGTAGCGGGTGTCGGCAAAGAGATGTATGAGGAAGCCCGACGGAATGGCGCCAAGCGCAAAAGACCTCTCAAATCTCACAAACACGTTCCGGTTCGGCGCGTCGCCCAGGTCAGCCCACACAAAGCGACTCCTGCAAAAAGGATCCCCGTCAGACGGCAGGGAATCCGCAGCAGCATCCACCCGCTCCCGGCGGGCAAAACGCCGTCCGTTCACGGATTTGCGTCCCTTGGAGACAAGACCTCCCGGTGGCGACTCTGCTTCTGCAATCGGTAAAATCATTTTCTTCTACGCCCGGAATTCGACGACGGGGGAATGTGCTTTCACAGCCAACTCATCCAAACATGTGGTCATCGCAAAAAATATCCTGTCCCGCGCCCGGAATGTCGCCATCGAAGATTGTAAAGCGGTTGACGTTTTTTGGGGGCAATCTCCCACTCAAGGGTGTCGGCAAACAGCCCATCATCCAGCAGCATGTGGTCGACGGCCAAGCGGAAGGGTCAGTGGAGGGGCAAAGTTCCCTTATCGGGGCGTTTTGAGGGCGGGCATGGTCGTTCCCGGGAAGAAATCCGAGCGGATCGTGATTTGCTCGGCGACGGTGGGGATGCCGCGCTCGTGATGGCGGATCATCGTGTCCATGCGGTTGGCGGCCACGATCCCGATGTGCTTGTCGAGCGTGCGAAGAGCCGAGATTTGTAGCTTGTCTGTGTCGTCGTATTGATGGAGTGAGGCAAAGCCCATGTCCCGGGGGATTTTGATGCCGGCATCCACCAGCGCGTAATAGTGACCAAGAGAAAAGCCCACCACGGCATCGGCCTTTTTCGCTCTGACCCAATCCACGAAGGAAGAGAGCCCCTCATCCGGATCGGAGAAAAAGACCTCCGTGGGTTTGCCCCGGGGCGGTACAGATATCTTTGCCACCGCGACCCGCGCGTAGTCGTCAAGCAGTGGAAGGTCGTGTTTCAGAAGCCCAAGGCAAATCCTCCGATATCCATTGCGAATCATTTCATCGAGAAGGAATCGCGTGCTTTCAAAGATCTCCTGGCGCACCGTGTGGAAGAGGCTGCTCTGGTCATAGCGCCCGCACCCCACCACGCTGAACTGGCTCCAATCAAAGTCCCGTGCCCGAAAGTCATCTCCGATGGGAGGCACAAAAATCCCGAGGAACCCGCGACTGCGAAGCGTCCTGAGCAACCGGGGAAATTCGGTGCTGTTGCGAACAGGAAAGCATTCGATCCGATACCCGAGCTGGGAGGAACGCTCCACGATTCCATCCACAATGCTCTGAATCGGGTAAAGCCCCGCTCCGGCCTTCAATGAACGCTGCAGGATGGCCAGGGGAACGCCTTTGGCGTCGCCAGGCCGGACTCTTGTGCCAAGCGCGGCCGCATGCGGATTCGGCCGATAGCCCATTTCGAGGGCCACTTTCTCGATGCGCTTGCAGGTGGCTTCGCTGATGTTCCCGGCATGGCGCAAGCCAAGGGAAACAGCCGCCTCGCTGAGCCCCATCTTTGCTGCCACGTCCTTGAGTGTCGGCACGTTTGACATATGTGTCAGAAGCAAAGCAGTTTGTTTCTGATCTGTAAATCGCTTAACAGTGACTTGGGTTGCCGGTCGTGGGGATTTTGATTCTGCTCCGCAAATGCCCCGGACTATCATTTCGCCGATGCCGCCCCAGGTTGAGATTACGTCGTCAACGTGCGATCTGGCCACGTTTGGAGAGTTTGTTTCGGGGAAGGACGCCTTTCGTCTGGAAAACCCGCCACCGAGGAAGTGGACCAACGTTCATTGCACGGACCCCGATCCGGGCGGGGACGAGATGTATGCCGAGATCACAAACATTGGAGATGGGCCCGTCGTGGTGCGGGATGAGGCGGGAAACACCTGCCTGCTCGTGGGCTATGACTCGAAGCAGCTTTACCTGCGTGATGACGACACAAACCTGGTGTTCTGTCCCGGCGGCGAGCCGGCGCCGCAGGCCGTGGAAACGAAGACGGTGTATTCCGCGGATTGCACCGTGACGCACGGCGTCTGCGACGGCATTGAGGCTGAGCGCCGCACGTTTGTGCCCCGGCATGAAGCGGTGGAGATCTGGACGATCAAGGCGTCAAACCGCAGCGGACGGAACCGGAAAATGTCCGTCTTTGCTTACGCGATGTTCCAGCTCACCGGAACCGGCTCCGACGGCGGAGGCGTCTGGAAGGACAACCACAGCGAAGTGCGGCCCCACCTCGGCGGGGTCATCGTTTACAATCGCGACCGCTCCGCAGGGGAACTCGGCTTCAACGGCTGCCTGATTTCCCCGCAGGCGATAGCGGGCGCCTCGGGCTATCGCGACTTTTTCACGCGTTCCGACTTTTCGCTCTCGACGCCGAAGATTCTATGGGGCTGGAACTGCGACAACCGCGGCTTCCGGGGACCGGATTGCGCGGGCATCGTTCAGGTAAAGCTGGACCTGCCGGACGGAACAACCGGACGGGTGGATTTTTTGATTGCGAGGTGCGACAGCGAGGAAGCGGTGGCGTCCCTGCGTTCACGCTGGACACCGGAGGCCATCGATGCGGCAGCGGCGGATCAGCGCGCCGCCTGCAAAGAGCGCAATGCCATGTTCCGCGTGGACACGGGTCATGGTCCGCAGGATGCACTCATCAACGGGTTTGTGAAGAAGCAGATGGTTTCCTATCTCGTGAACAAAAGCGGGTTCCGGGACAACCTGCAAAACGACATGGGCCTCGCGCTCTGCGATGCGGGGCTGGTTCGGGCCAACCTGCTGCGCGCCATCGCCTCGCAAAACCAGGACGGCAGCGTGCCGCACAGCTTCCGCCCATGGAATCTGCACCACTACTCCGACAAGCCGGCTTGGATGTTGCATTGTGTGCCATGGGTTTTGAAGGAGACCGGGGACCTCGCCTTCCTCGACGAAAAGCTTCCCTATCGCGACGGCGGACAGGCGGAGCCCGTTTGGCAACACATGTTGCGGGCCATGCGGCACCTGGTGAAGGACACCGGGGCGCATGGACTCTGCGATCAGCACTTTGCAGATTGGAATGACGGGCTCGAACCGTCGGAAAAAACCGGGGACCGCGAAAGCGTGATGGTGACCCAACAACTATGCCTCGGCCTGCGCGAGATCGCAGAACTGGCCCGCCGCCGCGGGGAGGATGCCGTGGTTGAAGAATGCGAGAGCTGGCACGCGCATTTTTCGAAACTGCTCAATGACATTGCATGGGATGGGAACTGGTATGTGCGCACGCTGTGTTCCGGCGGATACACACTCGGATCGGACGCCAACCCGGAGGGCAAGATCTTCATCAACACCCAAAGCTGGGCGGTCCTCTCCGGCACGGCTCCGGGCGACCGCGCGCGCCGCTGCATGGAGTCCGTGGACCGCATGATCGAAACCGACTTCGGCTTTGCCATCGCCGAACCGGCCTTCACCAAGTTCGACGAACGCATCGGGAAATTCTCGGCCTCGCGTCCCTACTACGCCGAGAACGGCGGCTGCTACAACCATGCCGCCGGATTCAAGCTCGTGGCTGATTGTATGCTCGGCCGCGCGGAAGAAGCGTGGCGCACGTTTTTGAAAGTCGCACCGGGCAGTCCGTGGAATCCGATCTCGAACTCCTGCGCGGAACCGTTTTCATTCACCAACTGCTACAGCCGCACCCACGAATGGCCGGGCCTCTCGATGTATCCCTGGCGCACGGGCACGGGTGCATGGGTTACGATGGGCCTGGTGGAATGGATCCTCGGCGCACGGCGTCACTACGACGGCCTGCTCATCGATCCCTGCCTGCCCCGCGCGATTCCGCACGCGAAGATCACCCGCGTGTTTCGCGGCACGCGCTACGAAATCGAAATCACCAACTCCGGCACGGCACGGTCCATTTCGATGGATGGATCGCTTCTCGATTCCAACCTCCTCCCCTCACCCGATGGCGGCCACCACGTGATCAAAGTCACGATCTAATTTATGAACTACGGCCACTTCGATGCGGACGCCCGCGAATATGTCATCACCCGCCCGGACACCCCCCGGGCCTGGTCCAACTACCTCGGCTCGCGCAAATACGGCGGGATCATCACCACCGGAGCGGGCGGCTATTCGTTTGCGCATTCACCCGCCGAGGGACGCATCCTCCGTCATCGCTACAACAGCGTCCCGATGGACCTGCCCGGACGTCAGTTTTATCTCCGGGATGCGGCCACCGGAGATTTCTGGAGCGCGGCCTGGCAGGCCACCGCGAAGCCATTGGATCGCTACAAAACCGAGACCCGGTTCGGCCCGGGCTACGCGACGATCATCAGCGAGTATTCGGGCATCCGCAGCGAATCGCTCTATTTTGTGCCCCTCGATGCGGAGCACGAGGTCTGGCGCTTGCGGGTGACGAACACAGACGCCACTCCCCGCGTGCTGGATGTGTTTTCGTTCTGCGAGTTCACCACCGAGTGGAACCTCAAAAACGATCTCCTGAATCTCCAATACACCCAATATATCGGCGAGGCCCGCTGGCGGGACGGGTTCATCGCCGCGTCGTCGTGCGCACGGCTGCCCGAGGATCCCGGCAACTTCGCCAACCGCGACCAGTCCCGCCATTGGTGGATGACACAATCCGGCGGCGAAATCCTCGGACACGATTGCGACCGCGAGGCCTTTCTCGGGCCGTATGGCGGATTCCACAACCCGGACGCCGTCGTCCGCGGGACCTGCACCAACACCGACGGCATCTCGGACAACACCTGCGGCGCGATCCAAAGCCGGATCACGCTCGCCCCCGGCGAATCTACTGAAATCCTTGTGTTGCTGGGGATCGGACGCGCCGGGACGCGCGGAAAATCCGTCGCGGCTTCCTACACTGACTCCACACGCATCGATGCCGAACTCGCCACGTTGAAAACCCACTGGCACAGCCTGTTCAACATGCTCACCGTGCACACGCCCGACGCCGCGTTTGACCACATGGTGAACACCTGGGGAGCCTACAATGCCCTCATGACCTTCGAGTGGTCGCGCTCCTGCTCGCTCGTCTACACCGGCGACCAGCGGGATGGCTTTGGGTTCCGCGACACTGTGCAGGATTGCCTCGGCGTCACCGCGATGCTGCCGGACCTTGTACGCGAGCGGCTCGTGCTCATGCTCTCAGCCCAGGATTCCAGCGGTGGTGCCCAGCCGGAGGTTCGTCCGTGGTCGCACAAGCCGGGCCACATGGCCCCCACGCATCCGGCGGAATACCGCTCGGACGATTGCCTCTGGTTTTTTAATGCGATCCCAACCTATGTCGCGGAATCCGGTGACACCGCGTTTTATCAAACGATGGTTCCCTACGCGGATCAGGGGCAAGCGACCGTGCTCGACCACCTGCGGCGCGCGATGGAGTTCAACCTCGAGCGCACCGGCGCCAACGGCCTGCCCTGCGGATTGCTCGCCGACTGGAACGACTGCCTCAAGCTCGGCTACAAGGGCGAGTCAATCTTTGTCACCTTCCAACTCCGGCTGGCGCTCAAGACCTACGCGGAGATTTGCGCAGGGCAGCCTGATGAAAAACTCTGGGCCGAATCGCAACTCGCCGCCCTCGACAAAAAAATTGCCGCTGTCTGCTGGGATGGCGAGTGGTTCCGCTGGGCGATCGCGGAAGACGGCACGGTCTTCGGCACGAAGGATTATCCCGAAGGGCAGGTCTATCTGAACACCCAGGCCTGGGCCATTCTCTCCGGCGCGGCATCCGAGGTGCAGTCCGCCAAGGCCCTGCAAGCCGTGCGCGACCGGCTTGCCTCGGATTGGGGAGTCGCCCTGTGCGCGCCGCCTTTTGAAAAAACACCAGTCGAAGTCATGCGCGCCGTGCTGTTCAATCCGGGCAACAAGGAGAACGGCGGGATTTTTTCCCACACGCAAAGCTGGGCCGTCCTCGCCGAGGTGCTCGCAGGTGACGGCGACACTGCATGGAAGTATTATCGCTCGTTCCTGCCATCGGTTCAGAACGACATGGCAGACATTCGCGAGATCGAACCCTACGTTCACTGCCAGAGCACACACTCGCAGTTCTCGGAAAAGGCCGGACGCTCCCGCGTCCCCTGGCTCTCCGGCACTGCCTCGTGGGCCCACTTCACCGCGACCCACCACCTCCTCGGCATCCGCCCGGAACCCGACGGCCTCCGCATCGATCCCTGCATCCCCCGCGATTGGCCCGGCTTCACCGCCACCCGCCAATTCCGCAGAATGACCCTCCACATCGAAGTCACAAATCCCGATGGCAAAAACCGGGGCATCGCAAAACTGACCGCCGACGGCCAGTCGCTCGAAGGCAATTTCATTCCCGCATCAGTCCTGCGGGATGGCATCAGGATCCAAGCTCAGCTGGGCGGTTGAACTCATCAACCCATATCCCAATCAATGACTCCATACACCCACCCGAAATCCCTCCCGCACTCGCGGGAATTCTCGCTCCGGATCAACGGACAATCCGTCGAGGTGCTGCACACCGATGTCGCGGACTTCGCCATCGCGGCGCTTGCTCCGGAGGACTTTCCGGCAACGCTCGAGGTGACTCCGTCCCTCCCTCCCGCTGCCGCCACGGTCCATCCTTTGTCCAAAAACATCGCCGCATCGATTGCGGACGGTGCCGTTCACTTCACCCTCGACCGGCCTGAAAAGCTCTCGGTCGCCATCCCCGGCCTCAAGGCCCTTTACGTCTTCGCCCAGGCACCCGAGACCAACCCACCCGATGCGAACGATCCTTCGGTGGTCACTTTTCCCGCCGGCCAGATCACCGAGACGCCGCTGCTCACGCTGGAAGACGGCCAGACGCTTTACCTCCCGGGCGGCGCGGTGCTCAAGGGGCGCATTCACGTCCAAGGCAAATCCGGCATCCGCATCTGCGGGCATGGAATTTTTGATGGCTCGTTCTATGACAGGGCCGCCGGGCAATCTCCTCCCTCGATCATCCTGGAACGCTGCCCCGGAGTGCTCGTCGAGGATATCACGATGGTCCGCCCCCAGGGCTGGATGCTCGTGCTCGCGGCTTGCCAGGGTGCCACCGTCCGCAATCTCAAAGAAATCGGCGAAGTCGTCAGCTCGGACGGCATCGATGTCGTGGGCTCTTTCGATGTTCTCATCGAGGATTGTTTCCTCCATAACAACGACGATTGCGTCGTCGTCAAAGCGTTCGATCTCACGAACAAATTGCTCCCCGGCGTCCCTCTCGATTGCCGCGAAAACGTGGAAAATGTCCTCGTCCAACATTGCACGTTGGCAAACTGGCACGCCGGCAATGCCATGGAAATCGGCCACGAACTTTCCGTGGACCACGTCTGCGGCGTCACCTTCCGCAACATCGACGTCCTCCACACCCACGGCAGCGGCGCGGTTTTTTCCATCCATAACAACGACCGCGCCCTCATCGAGAACGTTGTTTTCGAGAATATCCGCATCGAACATTGCTACGACAAGCTCATCGATTTCCGCATCTCCCTCTCGCGCTACAGCACGGACAAAGAACGCGGACGCATCCGCAACGTCACCCTTCGCAACATCGAGTGGAACCGCACCCCCTTCAACCTTGGCTACACGATTTCCCTCATCGGCGGCTGGGATGCCGACCACACGATCGAAGACATCCACATCGAAAATTTCCGAATCGACGGCCTGCCGGTCCGCCACCCCGACGAACTCGAAATCTGCTCCCGTCATTGCCACGGACTGCGCCTCTTGGGATGAAGGCTCCGCTGCCCAACCAGCCAATTTGGAGTGCGTGGGCTTGACCGCGCTTTGGGTTGGAGGGTCTTATCTGGCCTCGTGCCGGAAGAAAAACGGTGTCAAGCCACCGGAATCCAAAGCGATGTCAAGCCACCGGAATCCAAATAGCGTAAAGCGCATTACATTTCTCGAGGTTGAGCGAGGCGCGTGGGGGGAGGTATTTTCTGACCAGTTGAGAAAATCGTAATCCAACCCGTAAACCCACCCATTCAACAACTTTTCATCCCCATGAAAAATTCAATCAAACTTGCATTTCTCGTCGCAGCTGCGGCTATCTTAACACCCGCGCAGGCAGCGGTCATCGCATGGGGCAATGCCACCGACATCGCCGCTGCCACCGATGTCAGCACGACTGGCACGGCGCTCCGTGCCTACAACATCAGCGGCAGCGCAGCCACGGTCAATGGCGTGAACTTCACGGCCGAGAGCATGGGGGCAAACGTCAACACCCTCAGCACCGGGGACACGCTGGTTGGCAGCGGCGGCGCGACGTGGGCTAACTTCACTGGTTTCGGGTCCGCTTCAAACCCCTTCGATGCTCTCAATACAAGCTCTCCGAGCTACGGGAGCCTCCTTTCCACCGGCACCTATCCGCTGGGAGGTTCGATCCTGACGT
This sequence comes from Verrucomicrobiota bacterium, assembly GCA_026398275.1. Lineage (GTDB taxonomy): Bacteria > Verrucomicrobiota > Verrucomicrobiia > Chthoniobacterales > Terrimicrobiaceae > QYQL01. The sequence goes on along the minus strand of JAPLTF010000072.1, from coordinate 1,188 downwards.
TCACCTTTAACAACCTGAATATTGGTTATTCCTACCAGGTTCAGATCTGGACCAACGATTCCCGTGGTGGTAATAAGTCCACGCCAATCGACGGAGGCGCTGTTACCCTCAACACAAACCCGACCACACTCGGTGGGGGACTCGGTCAATTCGCGATCGGCACATTTACCGCAAATGCAACCAGCCAAAGTTTCACGCTCGATAACAATAGCTACCTCAACGCGGTCCAACTCCGCCAGACCGCCATCCCCGAGCCCTCGACCTACATGATGTTGCTTGGTGGAGCGGGTGCCTTGATGCTCCTGCGCCGCCGCCGCACGGTGTAATCCTTTTATTCGCGTCTTTTCGCGTGATTCGCGGGCCTCTTCTGCTCTTTCTAGGTTCAAAACTGAAGCTCCGCGTTTCTTTTGTATGTTTGGTTTCTTTGCCAATGGTCTCCGTCCGGACTACCAGGTGACGAGATAGAACGGCGTCTGGTCGCGGCCGGTGTCAATGCGGAGTTTGCCGTTCTGCACAGGAACCGTCTTTCCCGTTTTGACCCCGTTGTGGTCAAGGACGTGGACGGTCGGTTTTCCGGGACGCCGGAAGGCGATCTCGGCAAGGACGGGTTCCATGACGACTGGGCCGGTTGGAGGCCACACTTTCTTTTGGATCCCGGCATCGAAGAGGAAGTTGTCTCCCGCGATGAGGGCATCCCGGTTGCGGGCGCGGGAGATCGCGGTGATGAGCACGCCGGGATCTTTGGCAATGCTGCCGTCCCGGGACTGGGCGCTCAGGTAGATCGCGCCGAACCGGCTGGCGGGCGTGATCGTGGCATCAGTGAGTTTCGCGGTGAGGCCGTTGGCAAAGCCGACGACGGCCTGGGTGCCGGGGGTGTTGATTTCGATATGGCCGTCCTGCGGCGTCTTGCCCGGCACCCAGCGGAGCTGGCCGGTGCTGGCCGTGATGGCCCCGTCCTTTTCATAGGGGGCAAGGTCGAACGCTTTTGTTGGCTCGAACTTATCGGTGAACCTGACCACTCCACGGGCGGCAGCCAGCGCGCGTGCGGGAAAGACATCGGAGTCGAAGGTTTTGAAGTCCCACTGCTGGGTGACCTTGTCGTCGAAGCCAACGTTTGCTTCATCGAGCGATGCGATGTTCACATTCCGGGTGTGGACCACGTCGGATTCCTTCACGTCCCCGCGAAGG
>JAPLTF010000020.1 GCA_026398275.1 Verrucomicrobiota bacterium | reverse complement strand
CCGAATTGGTCCTCAGCGGCTGAGGACGGTCACAAAATCCCGCGAAAACAACACGGTCGCGCTGCGGACAACTTCAGCGACAAACCACCATGTTCATTTTCCCATTTAGGATTACGGGCAGGACTCAAAACCATCACCTCTGACCGCTTGGATTTTGTGATGACGTCAGGCAGGGAAAACCGGGAGCGGTTTCCTCAGAACCTGTGAAATAATTAGGAAAAGGATCGCGGGTTTTTGCTAACCATTATAGGTCACGGCATCCTTGTCGCCGATGTGGAGATCGCCGGCCTTTTGGAGCTTTTCCAGCATGCCAGCGGCGTCGGCGTCCGTGGCGCCCTTCCCCAGATGGGATTTCAGGTGGCTGAGCAGGGTCTTCTTCTTTTTCGGACGGTTGGCGACATTCTTCCGCAGTTGCTCCCGCACCCGGTTCAGCGACTCATCCTGCCCCGCAGGTTCCGGCTTCGATGCCAGAGTTGCAGCCTTGGCGGTGCGGGAGAAGGGCAGTGTGGTGAAACTGTCGTGGCGGTGAGCGTGAATGTGCCGGCTTCGCAGGTGCTCGACCAGCGGGTCAAATCCTGTGTCCTTGGAGACGATGTGGATGTAGGCCGCAGGGTCGGCGCTCACCGTCCGGCCCACGTAGTAGGCGAGCGTAAAGTCGAGGGCGTTCTTGCCGGAGGACGCCAGACGGACAAGCTGCACAGAGGCAGCATGCGCCATCAGTTTTTCGACGAGTCCGGCATCGATTTTGGTCTGTTTTGCCCCGAGCAGAAGCGTGAAGTTCACCGACTTGGTCCCGATCACGGAGACATCGATCTGTTGCACGTTCTCAAAGTCCACGAAGACATGGTTTAGCGGCGGAGCAATTTCGTTCATGGCAGGCATGGGTTTCATGGGTGGTTGGTTTCCTGGCGCTTGAGCTTTTCCTGTAGGTCGGAAATTGCTGAAAAAACCATGGCTTTTCCTCGTTTCCGCATGGAGAGAAGATCCTTCTTGGCAAGAGTGAGCAAGTCGCGTCTTGCCGTGTCGTAAGCGGTGTTATGGCTGCGCTGGTGGCCCTCGATCGTGTAGATCGTGCCGGGATGCCGCATGGCGTGGCCCAAGATTGCAATTTGCCTGTGGTTGAGATTGCCGCATCCACGCAGCAGTTGCTGGCTCTCCTCAAGTTCCTTCGTTTTCCGGTCAATGTAGGCATGAAGTTGCAGGATTGCCCGCCGGATGACCTCGGCTTGGTGGACTAGAAAATAGGTTGCGTCGTTGTCATCCGTCTCGGTGTGCAGAAATGCGGAGTAATACTTTGCAGGAGCGCGATGGAGGATATCGGAGATGGAAACAAACTCGAACAACCAGTATCCGTGGTGGAGCATTGACCAGTAAAAGATAGCGCGTGCCGTGCGCCCGTTTCCGTCCAGAAACGGGTGGTCGTAGGCCAGCCAGAAATGCAGGAGCATTCCGCGAATGGCTGGGTGAATGAAATTGCCGGAAGGCTCGCCATTGGCGAAAGCGCACATCTTTGCCATGCGCTCCGGGAGCTCATCCGCCTTTGGAGGATGATGAAAAATCGTCCCAGTGTCGTCCTCTACCGTGACCGTCTCGTCCGCCCGGCGGAATCTCCCGCCGGCATCGGGTTTATCCAGGGTGCCATCCGTCACCATGCGGTGAATATGAAACACCATTTCCTCGGTGAGAGGCTTTTCGCGGAGCGTGATGATCTCCCGCATGGTGAGATAATTGTTCAGTATCATCCTCTCGCTGCGGTCGCGGGGGGGACGGGCTGTTCTGATCATTTCCTTGGCCACTTCCCTCGTGGTAACGGCTCCCTCGAGTTGACTGGATGTGATGGCTTCCCGGATCAACGAACTCACAAGATACTGGTCCCGGATTTGTGAGTTAGTCACCGGCGAGGGCATCCCGATGCGCCCACCCGCCCCCATGTCAATTTCATGGAGCTGCTGGGCCACGGCACCCGGCACGGAGAATTGGAATGGCAGACCCTTCTTGTCCTGGAGGGGAATCTGCTTGGCATTCCTCCAACGGCCAATCTTGATCGCAGCCCACCACTCTTCATGCGTTAGTCCCTCCGGAGGAGTCCGATGCCGGATCTCATCCCAGTGGTAATAATTCCCCTGTTCCGGCACCAGGAGCACCTTCTCGATTTTCTCGAAAAGATTTGGCTCTGTGACCATCAATTCCTTGACGTCTGGCGGTGATTGAGGGATTCGCATGAATTGCCAATAAACTACCAATTTGTTCGCAAATGGTATTTCAGCCTGGCACACCCGGTCAATTACCAATTTGATAGTTTTTGGTAGTAAATTGGTAGAATGTGCAACCATCACAATCCCAGTCGTTTCTTCCGGTCCGGAACACCATTGACCCAGCGTTTTTCGGTGGTGCCGGTTGGAAAGGGAGTGCTGAGGGCTGGGACGATTTCCAGAATCCAATCTTCCGGATCCGAATTCACCTGCCCCATGGACGCCCCGCCCGCACGTCAACACTGGAGGGCGCTGCTTCGTCAGCGCCGACTTATCAAAATCATCTCATCAACGCCGCCGCCCGCAGCTTCCTCAGCGCCTTCTGCACATGCTTCCGCTCCAACTCGTGCTCCCAGATCCGGACGACCGTCCAGCCGTTCTTCCGCAAAAGCCGGTTCTGTCTCCGGTCCCGTGCCTTGTTACCTTCGATCTTCGCCAGCCACCACGCCCGCCGCGTCTTTGGGATCTTCGCCCGCCTCGGATGCCCGTGCCAGACTGCCCGCGCGATAGCGCCCTCTAATGATGGGAAACATTTTTGCAGAGCTTGGGAAGCAACTCGCCGTCGACAAACACGGCAATCTTCCAGTTGGGAAACACAAAATCTGGACGAATGATTCTGCTCTCTCCGGTGTCCGATCTCCGAACTCTGCTTTCGAGAAGGCTCAGCTTCCTCCCCCTCCGCCAGCCGATGATGCCGTTCGCCCGAAAAATCTTCGCCAGTTCCAACTCCGTCGCCTTGTTGCCTCGCGAGCGGATGCAGGACATGACCGCGCTGCGCTCTGCTTTTGTGAAGATGTCAGGCATCGGCTGACGCGCCATGGTCGGAGGCGATCTGGAATCGGCGCTCGATTTCGTCCTCCTCCCGTTCGATCATCCGGTCGTAAAGCCCGGCCCATTGCGCGTCGCCGGGGTAAAGCTCCTCGTCGGAAAGTTCCCCCGCCCCGGCCCGCCGCCATGCCTCGGCGGCAATGCGTCTCAGCGCGCGCGGCCACCCGCTCCCCTCGTCTTCGAAGCCGTCGGGATGTAGGCCGGGAAACAGGTAGGCCACGGTGCTCCATGCGCGGAGGAATGTCCTCCCCTCCACCACTCGCTGCCGGGCTGGCACGCATGGATGACGATGTTCGTATCCAGCAGCATGGCGGATCAATCGCGAAAAGGAAGCGGTCGGTCCCGGCGGATTTCTCTCTGCCAGGCCGAAGGATCGGCAATGTCCCGGTAAGGGTTCAATCGCCTCACGGATGCCAGAGCCTTCTTCCTCCGCGCGATCATCTCCGGCGTTGCCTCCGGCTTGGGGCGCCGTTGCCCTGCGCAGCCTTGCGCATCGTCGTCAACCACCAGCAACACCCGCGCATGTCCGGCCCTTACCCATCCGGGCAGGGGCTCGGCGATTGTTACTCTCCCGTCCGCATCAATCTCGGCCTCGGCTGTCAACGTCGTCATGCGGAAAAGCTTATCCCATCCTGCCGGCACGGGCAACGCCAATTCCTCCATTGCCGCTCGGGAAGACGCCTGCAGATCAATACGGTCTCCATTCAAAATTTCAAATCGCCTGCCAGCCCCGCCCCCTGCAGCTTGCGCAGTGCGCGCTTCATATGCTTCCGCTCCAACTGATGCTGCCAGATGCGCACGACTTTCACGCCCCGCCTTCGAGAAGGGGAGGCAGGTCCCTCATGCCTTGGAGGACTCTCAAGATCAGGATCTCGTCCGGCTCACGCCGATAAAACGTCAGATAAACAGAGAACGGCTTGGATACGGCCAAAGACCTCACTTCTCCCAGACGCCGCGATTGAAGGTTCCTCCTCCGGCCGATTTCCGGGTTTCTGGCGATTTCCTGAAACGCCTTGTCCGCCGCCTGCAGAAATCTCTCGGCAAGTTCCACGCCGCCATGGGATTGATACCATCGATAAATCTTCGCCAAATCGTTTCTGGCGAGCAGGGTGTAGGCGATCTTCACGCCTCTTGCAGGGTGGCCAGTTGCCGGATCTCGGCCATGACTTCCTGCGTCCAAGGCCGCGAGCCACTGTCCAGCCCCTCCAGCAGCAAGGCCTCCAGCTCCGGCGACTCGTAGCGCTCCCGGTCTTCGAGGTGGCGGATCGCTTCCCGCACCACCTCGCTCTCGTCGAGGTATCGCCCCTCAGCGACTTTCGCCTTCACAAAATCCTCCAGTTCTTTGGTCAGCACAACTTGCATCGTTTGGTCCTCCCGTTACTTCGCGAATGTAGCCCACGAACCGGCCGCGGCGCAAGAGTTCCTGTATCCGGCTCAGCTTGGCGGGAACCTCGTGGTTCAAAAATCTCCCAAACCAGCCGCCCGCAGCTTCCGCAGCGCCTTGGGCACATGCTTCCGCTCCAGCTCGTGCCCCCAGATGCGGACGACCCGCCAGCCGTTCTTTCGCAGTAAACGATTCTGCATCCGGTCCCGCGACTTGTTCCCTTCGATCTTCGCCAGCCACCACGCCCGCCGGGTCTTTGGGATCTTCGCCCGCGTCGGATGCCCGTGCCAAAAGTCCCCGTCGACAAACACGGCAACCTTGCTTTTCGAAAAAATAAAATCCGGCCGGATGATTCTGGTCTTCCCACCTTCAGGCTTCACGTTTCCAGTTTCAGAAATCTTCACCTTCCTCCCCCTCCTCCAGCCGGTGATCCCGTTCGCGCGGAAAAGCTTCGCCATCTCCAGCTCCGTTGCCTTGTTGCCGCGCCAGCGGATCCGCGACATCACCTCAGACCGCTTCGATTTTGTGAAGACGTCAGCCATCGGCGGGTGCGCCGTGGTCGGATGCAATCTGGAATCGGCGTTCGGTTTCGTCCTCCTCACGCTCGAGCATCCGGTCGTAAAGCCCGGCCCACTGCGCGGCGCACGGGTAAAGCTCCTCGTCAGAAAGTTCACCCGCTTCAGCTCGCCGCCATGCCTCGGCCGCGAAGCGCTTCAGCGCGCGCGGCCACCCGCTGCCCTCGTCCTCGTATCCGTCGGGATGCAGGCCGGGAAAGGCGTAGGCCACGGCGCACCATGTGCGGAGGAAATCCGGCTTGAGGAGCTGTTCGAGTTGCGCGGCGAACGCGCGGCGAAGTTCGCGGCCTGCGCCGCGCAACGTGTTTGGAACAGAGATGCAAGTGCTCATGCATTGAGCACTACCAGGCCGTCATCCTCTTGCCAGGGAAAAAATACGAGCAATCTACAGTTCACGGAGATTCGCCGCATTGAGCGGCCGAAATTCGGCTCGAGGAATTCGCACCACGGCACTCGCGCCGCCAGACATACTCGTGCCCCCAGCTCTCTGCACCCATGATGCAAACCGAGCAAGCTGTTCGAACGTTATAAACCACCATTGGACCAGAGCCCTCTCGTCTGTGTTGTTTATCTCCCGAACAATGAATAGCGACTGGAGATTTCCTCGCTTTGCAGCGTAGTAGGCGAGTTTCACAAATGGACCCACATCAAGCCCAAAGTAGTGACCTAGCCGACTATCTGTTGCCGCTGTCTTTTCCTTGACTTCGAGCGGGTAAGTAAATTGCTGACCCCAGAAAATGCCATCTACATCCGACACTTCCGCAAGGTAGGCTGTCTGGAAAGCTACGCGCATGTGTTCTTTAGAAAACTCGTCCGCAATTGCAATATCCGGCACCAGAGTCGCGTCTGCATCGTAGCGAAGAAAGTTATAGCGAGCATTGCGAGCCCGGAAAAGCGATGCGACACACTGCGGAAAAGTGCAAAATTGCTGCTGGGTTGGAAGGCCTAACTGGATAGCATGCCAATGCAAAGCCATCGCATCGTCTTTCTCGTCTACCCTAGCTGCGCAGAAATAGGCCTCGATTCCTGTCTGATGAAAGGTTGCACAAATCGTGTGGAGCCCGAGATCTGGGGCAGGCAGGACTCGGTCTGACGGGTAATCGACTTCAGGCAATAGCACCTCTGGAAAAAAAACGGCAGTTCGATGCCCGAACTCCCCCGGCCCCTCACGTCGTGCGATCCAACCTCCACGTGAGACACGATCACCAAAACCAAGTTCTGCTAGATGTTGGCGGAGATCAACCTCAGCCAACAAGCCATTGAGCTTATTGCGATTAAGGCTTGTGATGCTTTTACGCAGGAAAGCCCGCATTGCTTCAGTTGAGAGTGTTGCCATACAGTCTAAGAAACTCGTCGTTTCGGTTTCGGATATTTGCTCGGGGTTTTTGTGACTTTGATTTTAGCAGACTTGGTTCTTTCTGCTGCAGTGAGGACAAAATCTGGCGAAGCGTTCAATGGCTGCTGCAGCGTGCGGACAACGCTTTGCGCAATTTGCCCTACGACGGGAACGACAACGGAGTTCCCAAACTGCCGGTAAGCCTGCGTATCGGAGACAACGACCTTATATGTCTCCGGATAGCCCATCAGGCGCGCGCATTCGCGTGGAGTGAGGCGGCGGGGATTCTTTCTATTCTGTGCAATGAGAATTTCTGAACCGTCCTTATGGTAACGCGCACTGAGGGTTCGAGTGGTGTCATTCTCAGTCACGAGGCCAAATCCAAATCCATTGCCGGCTGCCTGATGTTTAGCGGCGTAGTTCTGAAGGTAATTCCAAAGATGGTCAGTGAGTGTGTATTTCGGATCCGGCTTCGGTTCGAGGATGCTACCAAGTTTAGGCCCCTTGTCGGGAAACTGTGGAAAGTCGAAATAGCGCCACTCTCGGAACCCTACAAGAAAGATACGTTCGCGGTGCTGGGGGACGACGCTCTTCGCATCGATGATCTTGTGATAGACCGTGTAGCCCAGCGCTTCGGTAAGGGTGCGATAGATAATATCGAACGTCTTGCCTCCGTCATGCCCTTTGAGGTTCTTGACGTTCTCCAAGACAAAAGCTGCTGGGCGATGGAAGTCGAGGATCTCGGCGATGGAGAAAAAGAGATTGCCCTGTTTTTCGTCGTCAAAGCCGTGCTTGCGTCCAAGGCTCAGCTTTTTTGAAACTCCCGCGATGCTGAACGGTTGGCAAGGAAACCCCGCGCAGAGGATGTCATGCGCCGGGATCTCAGCGACGGCCACGCTATGGATGTCACCGTGCGGGCGTTCGCCAAAATTCTCTTCGTAAGTTTGCTGGCTGAATTTGTCGTAGTCGGATGAGAAAACGCATTTGCCACCGGCTCTCTCAAAGGCGATGCGAAAACCTCCAATACCACAGAAAAGATCAATGAACCGCAAGGGCTGCTTGGATGTGCCAAAAACCGCTGCATCTTCCTTTATGCGGGCCGGTTTCTTGCGTTTCGTTTTCACGAAACGTCCTCGCAAAGTTCCGTGATCGAAACGCCGAGCGCCTTCGCAATCTGAAGGACCGTCTTGATCCCCGGATTGCGCACCCCGCGTTCGATCCCGCTGACATACGTCCGGTCTATCCCCGCTTTTTCAGCGAGTTTTTCTTGGGAGAACCCCTTGGCGGCGCGGAGGCGGGCGACGTTGAGTCCGAATTTTGAGAGGGTCCGGTCCTTGGCAGGCATGTTGGGCATCATGCCCAGAACCATGCCCGAACGTCTGCGGACGATCGGCTACAATGCGCGCGGGATGCGCGGATTTTTCAAATCAGGGATTTCCCGCGAAGGCGCGGAGGCGCGAAGGGCTGCATTCAAAGAACCCGGACAACTTGGCCGGGTTTCAGCGTCTGGAGGATTTTGGGGCCGGATGTCCTCAATTTTGTTGGAGGAGGCGGCGAGAACGACAACCCCGAAGGGAAGTTTCCCCGTGTTCTGTTGGTGGGCCAGGTTTCCGTCAATCGTGATGAATCCCTCGAATTTTCCGGAGATTTGACGCAGGAGGTCTCCATTTTGCAGTCCGGCCAACCCTGCCATTGGAACGGTAACGGAATCATGTCCGGGCAATTCGCGGGTCAAGCGCTTGGGAAGGCATTCATCCAGGATGAGCCTCATGCCGTGACCGCCAATTCCAAGTCCGCCTTGGTATCCTCCAAGAAGGCGAGAACCTGTTCCTTTTTCACCGTCGGAAAATCCTCGAGGAATTCATCAATGGTGTAGCCGCCTTCAAGGCAATCCAAAAGGTTGCGAACAGGGACCCGGGTTCCAACAAAGACGGGGGTGGCTCCGAGGATCCCCGGATCACGGGCAACAACGAGGCTTTTCATGACTTCTGCTTACCACACTCCGGCTGCCGAGGCGAGCGGGGAAATTTTGACCGCGAGAATCCGGATGTGATCGCCCGGGGCCCGGTAGTAGACGGCAAATGGAAACCGCGGCAGCAGGAATCGGCGCACGTCCTTTTCAAGAATCCGCCATCTTTTCGGCGACTCTGTGATGCTGGCGGCAGCCTCCTCCATGGCGTCGAGAAACTGACCGCCCAAGGAGGGGACTTGCTTCTCGTAATATTCCGCTGCCCGGATGAGTTCCGGCTCGGCATCCGGGTGGTAAATCACGCGCATCCGATGGCGAGGCGGGCTGCGAGCATGACGTCGCTGTGGGAGCGTCCTGCGACATGGCCGGCAGAGAGTTCCTCATCGCGGCGAATGGCTTCCGTGAGGGCTGGCTGGGCCTCCGCATCGTTGAGACCGGCGTCCAAGCTCTGCCAAAGTTCCTGCGCGAGCAGGAATCGCTCCGCCAAGGGCAGGGCCACAGCTTCTTGAATAATCTGTTGCGACGACATGGCTATTAACCATGCGCCACGAACCCCTGCGGTGCAAGTCAAAGGAGCCCCTCCAAGGGGAGAAGGGGTGTGATCAAAAGTGGGTGAGGTTGGACGCAATGCCTGGCAGGGCGGGACGTCCCCGGCCCGCCGCGTGGGGAACGGTCAGCCCAGAGGTCTGCCCCTACCATTCGCGCACCGAAGAACCGCACACACATTTCATCACACCCAGGGAGAAGCCAAAGGCTCGTGGAGGCCTGGGCCTTCGTGATGGCAGGCGGAAGGAGGGTCTCCTTGATGGCGTCGGTGTGGATGCGGTAATTGATCTTGGCGAGGGTGCGCTGAAGGTTCCAATTCAGCTTCAGGCGGTTGTTTTCATCGTCCTTGAGGCGCTGGAATTCCTTGATGAGGTGGAGCTTGAACTCCACGGATACCCAGGACGCGAATTCGAAAGCGATGTCCTTGTGGGCGAAGGTGCCGCCATAGCGGCCTGTTTTGGAAACCAGTCCGATGGCACCCGTCGTTTCGATCCAACGTTTGGCGGTCAGAATGAAACTGTTCAATCCCGCCTGCTTTCTAATTCCATCGAATTCGATGGGATTAAAACCGGGGTTGTTGAGGCGTTCCCAGACGCCAAGAAACTCGATGGTATTGCGATTGCGAAGCCAATTGGAGATGAGGTAATCCGTCCGTTCAGCGTCTTTGTAACGGGCGATATCCGTGATACAGATGAAATCCTCCTGGTTCTGAGAGAGCACGGTAACGGTGGCACCCCTGACTTCTATGGTGCTTTTTTTGGCTTTGCTCATGGCTGCTTACCCCAATGCTGTTCACTTTGCTGCAAAAAGGAGCGTGGGCGTCCCGCCCGCAACCGAAAAACCAGCGGGCGGGACGCCCGCGCTCCCTTCTTAAGTGAACAGCATTGCTGCTTACCCGCTTTTAGCACGTCCGGCTTTTTGAGCGACTTCTTTTCCTCGCTGGTAAGTTGGCGTTGGAGCAGGGCGCCCATCTAGGAGATGGCGATGCCATTGAGCGTTGCAAGGCGTTCTGGTTGTGGCAAGCCCTGGCGGATGAGGACGTGGACTTGTTTCATTTTTCTAGCAAATGGCTTCCCGCAGGGTGCCTGATCACCGGTCGGAAATCCAGCAAGACATGCTCAAATCGGAGGAGTGCCGCGTGGGCCCTGGGCTCAGGTCAAGCCACCTGCGTCCGCGCGGATGGCGGCGTGGGGATGAAGGCGTAGGCGCTGTTCTTTTCCTCGAGGTAGCTGGCTGTCCAGGAACTGGGAAGGAGCACGACCCATTGGCCGAAGGCATCGCGGGCGAGAGCGCAGCCGGTCGGGAGCATCAGGTCCGGGCGTTCGAGAATCGGCGCACCGGTTTCCTTGTCGAGCGGCCAGCGGACAAATTGCCATGTGGCGGACTCGACCCGGCAGTCCGCGCTGTATTCGCTTTCGAGCCGGTATTGCATGACCTCGAACTGAAGCGGGCCGACCGCGCCGAGGAGCGGGACGCGCTGGAGGGAATCCGGAAGCTCAAACGCCTGCGCGACGCCTTCCTTCAAAAGCTGGTCGAGCCCCTCGCGGAAGCGCTTGAATTTTGCCGTGCTCGAATTCCGGAGGTAGGCGAAGCACTCGGGCGCGAACCGCGGGATCTCGTGATAGGAAATCGTGGGATCCTCGCTCACGGTGTCGCCGATCAAAAAATCGTAATTGCCGACGATGCCGACAACATCTCCCGCCCAGGCCTCGTCGACGGTTTCGCGATCCTGCGCGAAGAGGCGCTGCGAATTTCCGAGGCGGACGGGTTTCCCGAGCCTCACATGGTGGGCGACCATGTCGCGGCGGAAGCATCCGGAGACGACGCGGATGAACGAGACCCGGTCGCGGTGCTTCGGGTTCATGTTCGCCTGGATTTTGAAAACAAACCCGGAGAACTCCTCCGAATCGGGCGCGATCAGGCGGTCGCCGCTCAGGCGGGATGCCGGCGGCGGGGCAAGTTCCAGAAATGAATCCAGGAGGAGCTGGACTCCGAAATTGTTCATCGCGCTCCCGAAGAAGACCGGCGTCGCCTTCCCGGCCCGGACGGCTTCGACATCGAACTCCGTGCCCGCCCCATCGAGCAGCGCAAGCTCGTCGCAGATCCGCGCGTAGACGTCCGGCAGGACGGTGTCCTTCACCGCCTGATCATGGATGTCTTTCACTGCGACCGCCGCGCGGTAGGCGCCGCCGGGGGTCCGCTCGAAGAGGTGCATCGACTGCTTCATCCGGTCGTAGACGCCCTTGAACTCGGGGCCGTCGCCGAGCGGCCAGTTCATCGGAAGCGCGTGGATGCCGAGGACGGATTCCAGCTCGTCGAGCAGGTCGAGCGGCGGGCGGGCCGGACGGTCGAGCTTGTTCATGAAGGTGAAGATCGGAACCCCGCGCTGGCGGCACACCTCGAACAGCTTCCGCGTCTGGGTCTCGATCCCTTTTCCCGCATCGATCACCATCACCGCCGCGTCGACCGCCGTGAGCACCCGGTAGGTGTCCTCGGAAAAGTCCTTGTGGCCCGGCGTGTCGAGGAGGTTGACCACGCAGTCCTTGTAGTCGAATTGGAGAACCGTGGACGACACCGAGATCCCGCGCTGCTTCTCGAGCTCCATCCAGTCGCTTGTCGTCGCGCGCTGGTTTTTCCGCGAGGTCACGCTTCCGGCAAGCTGGACCGCCCCGCCGTAAAGAAGAAACTTTTCGGTCAGGGTCGTCTTGCCGGCATCCGGGTGGGAGATGATGGCGAAGGTTCGGCGGCGTGAGATTTCTGACATGGTGCGCGGGCCGGAAAAGATAGACCACGCCCCGTGCGGGTTGCGAGCCCTATCATCCTAAATCCAGCAGAAGGTTTAGCCGCAGATTAACAAGATTCTCGTCCAGCGCGGCGACTCCGGGAAGGGATTTTCCTTCGAGGAGTTCGAGCGAGGCGCCGCCGCCGGTCGAGCAGTGGCTGACCTTGTCGGCGACCTTGAATTTTTTCGCCGCGGTCGCGGTGTCTCCACCGCCGACAACGCTGATCGCCCCTGCCGCCGTGGAGGCCGCAACGGCATCGGCCATGCTCTTGGTTCCCTCCGCAAAGCGGTCGAACTCAAAAACTCCGGCGGGCCCGTTCCAGATGATCGTCTTCGCGCGCCCGATCACCCCGGCAAAAAGCGCGCGGCTCTTCGGCCCGACATCGAGGCCCATCCAGCCTTCCGGAATTCCGGCGATGTCGTCGGATTCGCGGATCTCGGCGTCCGGCGCAAATTTGTCCGCGCAGACGAAGTCGACCGGCAGGTGGATCTGGACGCCTTTTTCTTTCGCCTTGGTCATCAGCTCGACGACGATCTTGGCACCCTCGGGATCGAAGAGGCTGTTGCCGATCGGCATGTTGCTGAGAACATTTTTGAACGTGTAGGCCATGCCGCCGCCGATGATGATCTCGTCCGCCTTGTCGAGCAGGTTGCTGATGAGCGGGATCTTGTCGGCGACTTTTGCGCCGCCGAGGATCGCGAGCAGCGGGCGCTTCGGATGGTCGAGGACCGCCGCGAACGCATCGAGTTCCTTTTGCATGAGGAAGCCCGCAACCTTGTCCGGCAGCGCGACGCCGACGACCGACGAGTGCGCGCGGTGCGCGGTCCCGAAGGCGTCGCTCACAAACACGTCGCCGAGCTTCGTCAGGCTCGCGCGGAACTCCGCCACCTTGGCGGGATCGGCCTTCGTGGATGTGCCGTCCGCATTCTTCCGCTTGCCCTCCTCCTCGAGGTGGAAGCGGAGGTTTTCGAGCAGGATGACTTCGCCCGGCTTGACCGCCGCACAGGCCGCCTCGACATCGGGCCCGACGCAGTCATTGAGGAATTTCACCGGCTTGCCGAGAAGCTCGGCCAGCTTGTCTGCGACCGGCTTGAGGGAAAACTTTTCCACGCGCTCGCCGTCCGGGCGTCCGAGGTGGCTCATGAGGATGACCGATGCTCCCTGGTCGAGGGCGTATTGGATCGTGGGGATCGCGGCGGCGATCCGCTGCGGGTTCGTGATCGCGCCGGTCGCCTTGTCCTGCGGGACATTGAAATCAACGCGCATGAGGACGCGCTTGCCGGCGAGTGGGATGTCTTTGATGGATTTTTTCATAGGAAGAGATGTTGGTGGGCTAAAAAAGCATAAGTCCTATAGGTCGGATAGGGCCTATAGGACTTATGTAAAGCCCAGTCGCGAATTTGCCTTGGTTACTTGGAGATGACGCGGGCCATTTCGAGCACTTTGTTGGAATAGCCCCATTCGTTGTCATACCAAGAGACCAGTTTGACAAATGTGGGATCCAGCGCGATGCCGGCTTCGGCGTCGAAGACCGAGGTGGTCGTCTCGCCGCGGAAGTCCGTGCTCACGACCTTCTGGTCGGTGTAGCCAAGGACGCCCTTCATCGGGCCTTCCGAGGCGGCCTTGATGACCGCGCAGATCTCCTCATACGAGGCGGGTTTCTCGAGCTCGACCGTGAGGTCCACAACCGACACGTCGGAGGTGGGCACGCGGAACGCCATGCCGGTGAGCTTTTTGTTCAGAGCGGGAATCACCTTGCCCACGGCCTTTGCGGCGCCGGTCGAGGAGGGGATGATGTTTTCGAGGATGCCGCGTCCGCCGCGCCAGTCCTTGTTGCTCGGGCCGTCGACAGTCTTCTGCGTCGCGGTGGCGGCGTGGACGGTCGTCATGAGGCCGCGCTTGATGCCGAACGCGTCGTTGATGACCTTGGCGAGCGGTGCCAGACAGTTGGTCGTGCAGCTCGCGTTCGAGATGATCGCTTCGCCGGCGTAGCTCTTGTCGTTCACGCCATAAACGAACATCGGGGTCTCGTCTTTCGACGGGGCCGAGAGAATGACCTTCTTCGCGCCGGCCTTGAGGTGCGCCTCTGCGGTCGCCTTGTCGAGGAAGAGCCCGGTGGATTCCACGACGATGTCCGCGCCGACCTCGTCCCACTTGAGCGTGGACGGATCCTTGACGGCGGTGAGCCGGATTTTGTTGCCGTTCACGATCAGGCTGCCGTCCTTGACCGAGACTTCCCCTTCGAAGCGCCCGTGGACGGAATCGTATTTGAGCATGTAGGCGAGATACTCGGGTTCGAGCAGGTCGTTGATGCCGACCACCTGGATGTCTTTGCTGAAGTTTTTGACCGCCGCGCGGAAGACCATGCGTCCGATGCGTCCGAATCCGTTGATACCGATTTTGATCATATTGAAGTGTGTATTGTTGGTTTCTGTCCGAAGGGGGCGGTATTAAAGAATTCCCCGCGCAAACCGTCAATGCGCAATCGTGCGGATTCTTGAGCTAGAGCAAACATGCGGCGGATTCGCCAGGGTGGGAATGCGGGGGCGATCAAAGCCGGGCGAGGTCGGACGCAATGCGCGCTAGGGCGGGACGTCCCCGGCCCGCCGCGCGGAAAACGGTCAGCCCGGAGGTCTGCCCCTACCGCTCGCGCACCAAGGAAACTGCGCCCACATGGCCCGCGGGGAACGCCTGCCCTCAAAAAAGATGCGGCTGCCAGACCCTCATCTGGCAGCCGCCATCTACCCCCAGAAAATATAATCAGTGATTCCGGCGCCGGCGCAGGACCATCACCGTCGTCAGGCTGAAGGCCAGCAACGCCCAGGTCTCCGGCTCGGGCACGGCGTAGTATTCGATGCTGACCTTACCGGAGTTTGTCCCGGTGATGGTTGCGGTCAGCAGGCTCGCGTTACTACGATCATAACCGAAAGTCGTGTTAACAGCGTTTGCTCCACCAAATGTGATATTCGACCCATCACGGAAGAGGGTGTTGAGGTTGGCTGAGGAAAGACTGTAGGAACTGGAGTCGAATAGCGTGACAGCCGAGTTCGTCAGATCCAAGCTTCGAGATATTGTGTCTGGGCTTGTCAGCGGGGTATTTGCGTAGTCGCCACTGGTCGCGCTGGCGTAGTAATTTGAGATTACGTTGTTGTTTCCCGTCAGAGTTTTTAGATTGTTATACACCGAAACTTTGTTCCCTAGGAGGGTGGTCGACTCACTGACTGAATTCACGCCGGTGTCGTTCGAGAATACGGTAGACTCTCCTGTTGCGACCGCCAGCGAAACATTGATGGTTGGGGAAACAGGCGTGGCTGGCTGCAAAATCTTGATCACGACGCGCGTGAGGTCCAAAGCCCCGGTGTATTTTGATACACTCACACCGTTGATCGACGTGTAGGCGAAGACTCCGCCGTTTGCCTCGGTGCTGATCAGTTGAAGATTTTGAGCAAGCGACCAAGAATACGACTGGGTCTGGACAAGCACCGGAGTCTGGGCCAATCCCAAGGCGGGAACGAGCAGGATACCGAGGGTGAAAAGCAGGATTTTTGTTTTCATGGTTTTATGTGGATGGCTGTGTTGCACGTGTTGCGCTGACGTGATGTTGCGTGCGTTGCGAAACAATTTCTTATGCAACGCATGATTTGTCGATAAAATATTACCGATCAAATAAACTTTTTCTATTCACCTAACCAGCAGCGAGTTACGGCTGAGAATTATTGATATAGAAGGGGAGAATTTCCGGCTGTGCCTGATGACGTTGCATGACCGGGCTCTTGAGGAGCTTGGAAAATGTGCCGGGAGGAAAGGCCTCGCGGCAGGCGCCGAGCGTCTCGGCGGCGTCATTATATTGGGCGTTTTCGAGCGCGATGGCGGCGAGGGCAAAGATCCATTCCTTGGTATCCGTGCGGACGCCCGAGGTGACGAATCCGGTGAGTTCCGCGCGGACGTTTTCCTTCAGGCCCATCTGGATGAGGAGGAGGTAGCGTTCGTTTGTGTAGAGCGGGTCATGGGGGTCCAAGCGGTTTGCAGCGTCCAGGTCGGCGAGGGCGGCGGGGAGATTTTCCCAACCGCGATAGACCAGCGCCCGGCGGTAGAAGAGGTCGGCGGACGGGTTTGTGGCGAGGCCATTGGAGTAGGACTCAAACGCGCCGGTCATGTCGCCTTCCTTTTCCCGGAGCAGCCCGGCGAGTTCCCAGCCCACCGGAGAGTCCGCCGTTGTGAGGTCAATCTTCGCAAGGCCGAAGAGCGCGCTGTCCGTGTTGCCGGATTCGTAGGCCTTCTTCGCCTTGTCGATCAGCTCCGCGGTCGTCGGCTTTGCGGGCAGGAGCGGGAGCGGCGCAGCCGGTTCGACGGGGGCGGCGGGCTGGCTGTGAGAAATATAGATGGCCAGCCCGATTCCCGCCGCGATGAGGAGGCAGAGGGGAAGAACAATGAAGAGAAATCTTCGCTCCCGTCCGTAGAGGGGATCCTCGAAATAGTAGCGAAGATTCAACAGGAGGGTGCGGATGCGTCGTGCGGGCATGTCTTAAAGTAAACAGGCGGCGTCGATGGCCGCGAGCTCGTCCGGTGAAAATTCGAGGTTTGCAAGGGCGGCGACATTTTCCTCGATCTGGGCGGGCTTGCTGGCGCCGAGGAGGACGGTGGTCACGGCCGGGCGCGAAAGCACCCACGCGAGGGAGTTCTCATGCGCGTCCAGGCCGCCGAAATTGTGCCACAGCCCGAGCGACACCGCCGGCAGCTTCAGCCCGCTCTTTCCGCAGCGACGGCAGGTCATCTGGTCGTATCGGGATGGTGACGCGGTGTGGTTCATGTGCTGGAATGCAGGATGGCGGATCGAAAGCCGGTCGCGCAATACAACTTTTTCATCCTGGCCGTTGCGCGGGCGTGGTTGCTGCTCCGGGGAGCACACGCGCCCTCGCGTGTGGTGAATGGCGCCCCGCCATTCATTGCCCGTTTTGGCTTTTGATCGGTCCGGTCGGCGAGGCGCCGGCCTCCACACGCGAGGCGCGCGTGCTCCCCAGCAAAGCGCCGTTCTTTGCCTGCATGCCCGGAGTGTGATACAAGGACAGCGTGAAACTTTTCTTGCGAACCGTTGCGGTCCTTCTCGCGATCTGGGCTGTGGCTGCTGGCGTGATCTGGTTTTCGCGGTCGGCGAGCCCGACGCCGGAAAAATTGAAGGCGTATGTCGAGTCGCATCCGCTCGCGGGTCTCGGCGACGCGCAGCGCGCGCAGGTCCTGGAGAGGACCGCCGCACAGCTCAACAGCCTGAATTTTGAACAGCGGCGGGAGCTGCGTGAGAGCGGCGCGGTGCGCGGATTTTTTGAGAGCCTCACGGCGGCGGAACGCGCGCGGTTCCTCGACCTGACCCTGCCCGAGGGGTTCCGGCAGATGATGTCCGCCCTGAACAAGATGAATCCCGAAAAGCGCCAGAAGCTCGTGCGGCGGGCGCTCGATGACATCCGGAAAAATGCGCCGCAGTCCGCGGAGCGGGTCAACGAGGACGATGTGAAGAAGATCGTCGCTCAGGGGGTTTCGAGTTTTTACGAAGAGGCGAATGCGGACGTGAAGCTGGATTTCGCGCCGGTGCTCGAAGAGCTGCAAAAGAACCTCCAAAGCCCGCGATGAGGGAGCCTTCTCTTCGTAAGTTGCATGCGGGGATGTTCGGCCAGGGGGCATGGGCGTCCCGCCCGTGTGGGGCACCAGGCTTCGATGCGATTACCGGCCTCCAAACAGGCGGGACGCCTGTTCTCCCTGAGATGAGCCCGCGAGGGTTCACTCTCATCGAGATGTTGGTCGTCGCGGCCATCGTGGCCGTCCTCGCCGCCATTGCGGTTCCAGCTGCCCGGTCTGGCATCGCGCGCGCCGACTCGGCAAAGTGCCTCGGCAACCTCCGCGCGATCGGCGTCGGGCTGAATGGCTGGCTGGCCGACAACAACATGGTGATGCCCGCGCTCGCGGCCGGCAGGAAGAGCCGCAGCGAGGACGTGCCGGTGATCGACACCGCCCTGGCCGCGTATCTCCCCGACGCCCGCGTCTTCGCGTGCCCGGCGGACAAGTCACTGGCCCGCGAAACCGGCACCAGCTATTATTGGAACAGCGTCCTCAGCGGACAGTCCGCCGTGAATTTGAATTTCCTCTCGCTCGCGACCGACCTCTCAAAAATCCCGGTGGTCGTGGACAAGGAAGGCTGGCATGTCCACTCGGAGGACAAGGTGAACCACCTGTTCGCCGACGGCCATGCCGCGAACCACCTCCGGCTGTTCACCGACCCATGATCCGGTTTGATTCGATCAGCAAAAAGTTCCGCGGGCGACCGGCTGTGGCGGACGTCTCGTTCGAGGTCGCGCGCGGGGAAATCTTCGGCCTGCTCGGGCACAACGGGGCCGGCAAGAGCACGACGTTCGGGATCGCCCTCGGGCATGTCCACGCGGATTCGGGGCGCGTCACGGTGAACGGGCACGATGTTTCGACTGCCCGCCCGCTTGCGCTCGCGCGGGTCGGAGCCATTTTTGAAACGCCCGCGTTCTACGATTACCTGAGCGGATGGAGGAACCTGCGGTTTTTTGTGTCGCTCGGCGGCGAGGTTTCTCGCCAGCGCATGGAGGAGGTTGTCCGGCTCGTCCGGCTCGAGGAGCGGATCCATGATCCCGTCCGCGCCTACAGCCACGGGATGCGCCAGCGCCTCGCGCTCGCCCAGGCGCTTCTTCCGGATCCGGAGCTGATCCTGCTCGACGAGCCGACCGAGGGGCTCGATCCGGCCGGCATCCATGAGATGCGCGAACTGATTCTGAAGCTGCGCGCCGAGCATGGAATGACGGTGATTCTCTCATCGCACATCCTCCACGAGGTGGAACAACTTTGCGACCGCGTCGCCATCCTGCACCGCGGCACGCTCGCCTATTGCGGCAGGTGGCAGGATGCCGGGCCGGGCGGGACGCGGTGGAAAATCGAAACGCGCGAGATCGAAAAATGCGCGGCGGTTCTCAAGGAGTTGCAGCTGGAAGTCCTGCCCGACGGCACGTTTGTTCTGCCCGGCACCCTTGACTCCGCGACGGTCCTCTCCGCGCTCGTCGCCGCCGGCGTGCGCGTTGGGGAATTCCGGAGGCTCGTCCGGACGCTCGAAGACTTTTACCTGGAGAGGACCGGAGGATGAGCGGGTTCCTCCACCAATTTTCCGGCGAGCTCCTGAAGCTCTTCGCGCGCAAGCGGACCTATATCGGGTTCGCGGCGTTTCTGGGCGTCGAGGTGATCATCCTGTTTCTGCTGAACCTGCCGCGGGTGCGGGGCGCGCTTGTCCGCGTGATCGAAGACTCGGGATATCCGGCGGGAGAATATCTCTCCGGCCTGACGCTCGGGTTCTTTGTCCTGCTCTGGTCGGTATTCCTGCTCGGCGCCCTCTACCTCGCGCTCGTCGCCGGCGATGTCGTCGGGAAGGAAGTCGAGGACGGGACATTGCGCATGATGCTCTGCCGTCCGGTCTCGCGCGGGCGGATCCTCACGCTCAAGGTCTGCGCCGTGATCGTGTATTCTTTCGCGCTCACGTGGTTTGTGGGGCTCACGGCGCTGATTGTCGGGCTGCTGCACAGCGGGGCGGGCGGGCTGTTTGTTTTCGCGCCGATGGAAAAAGTTTTCGCGCTGTATGATTTCGGCCCCGGCCTCGCCCGCTACGCGTTCGCGGTGCTTTTCCTCTCGCTCTCGCTGCTCACGATCCCGGCGGTCGGGTTCTTTCTCTCGTGCCTCGACATGAAGCCCGCCGCCGCCACGATCACCACGCTCTCGTTTTTCTTTTTGGATTCGATCCTGAAAAACATCCCGTTCTTCGAGTCCCTGAAACCATGGTTCATCACCTCGCACATGGCCGCATGGGTCCATGTCTTCGAATACCGGATCCCCTGGGAGCACATGATCGAGGACTACGCGTGGCTGCTCGCCATCAACGCCACGCTGATCGTTCTCGCGCGCGCGATCTTTCAGCGTCGGGATTTCAAATCATGAACCTCCTCGACAGGTGAGCGGCCGCGCGCTTAGTTTTTCCCCATGACCAGCATGACCGGACACGGGCGCGGCGAAGCGCGGACCAAGACGTGGGCTGCCGTCGTGGAGTGCTTTTCCGTGAACCGCAAGACCGCCGAGATCGTGTTTCATGCGGAGCGCGGGGCCGCCTGGCTCGAGCCGGTGGTGCGCGAGCGGGCGCTGGCCCGCGTGGCGCGCGGCCGCGTGCAGGTGAATCTCACGCTCTCGCATGCGGGCGGCGCATCCGGCGGAATTCTCGACAGCGCGCGGGCGGGCGTCTTTTTGCGCGAGGCGCGGGCATTGCAGAAAAAGCTCCAGCTCCCCGGGGAGATCACGATCGCCGATGTCCTGCGCGCGCCGGGCGTCGTCCAGTCGGCCGAACCGTCCGGCGAGGGCGTGAAGGAAACGGTCGTGGCCGCGCTCGACCATGCGCTCGACGGCCTCGTGTCCACGCGGAGTCGCGAGGGAAAAACCTTGCAGGGCGTTTTGGACAAAGCGATCGGGCGCCTCGGGGCGATCGCAAAAAAAATCTCACCGCTGGCGAAGCGGGCGACGCTCCAGCAGCGGGAATCGCTTTTGCGCCGCGTGGCGCGCGCCGGAATCGGAATCTCCTGCGACGACCCGCGCCTCCTCACCGAGGTCGTCCTGCTCGCCGAGCGCGGCGACATCACCGAGGAGCTCGACCGCGCAGCGAGCCACATCGACCAGTTCCGCGAGAAGCTGGCAGGCGACGGACCGGTCGGGCGCACGCTCGAATTCCTCGCGCAGGAGCTCGGCCGCGAGTTCAACACCATCGGCTCGAAGTCTTCCGACGCGGAGCTCGCCCGCCTCATCATCAGCGCCAAGGCGGAGCTCGACAGGATCCGCGAACAACTTGCCAACATTGAATAAGATCGAACGATCCGGAATCCTCTTCGTCCTCTCCGCGCCATCCGGCGCGGGCAAGACGACGCTGACAACCGCCCTGCGCCAGAAACCCGACTTTGTCTACGCGGTCTCGTGCACGACGCGGCCGCCGCGACCGGGCGAAATCGACGGGGAGGATTATTATTTTCTCGGCCACGACGACTTCCAGGCGCGCATTGCGGCCGGGGAATTTCTGGAATACGCGGAGGTGCACGGACGTTTCTACGGAACGCTCCGCTCGACGGTTGTCGACAATCTTTCCAAGGGCGTCGACGTGCTCATCGACATCGACACCGCCGGCGCGGCGAGCATCCGCAACTGCGGGGATCCCGTGATCGCCGGGGCGCTCGCCGACGTCTTCATTATGCCGCCGGGCCTCGATGAGCTCGCCCGCCGCCTCCGCCGGCGCGGCACCGAGAGCGAGGAGCAGATCGCCATGCGCCTCGAGAACGCGGCCGCAGAAATGCAACACTGGCACGATTATCGTTACACCCTGATCAGCGGCTCGATGGAGGAGGACATCGAAAAGTTCCGCGCCGTCATGCGCGCGGAGCGCTACCTCAGCCGCCGGCTGGTCATTCCCGGATTATGAAAACCATCCTCCTCGGCGTCACCGGCTCGATCGCCGCCTACAAGGCCGCCGACCTCACAAGCCGCCTCACCAAAGCCGGCCACGATGTCCATGTCGTCATGACCGCGAATGCCACGGAGTTCATCGCGCCGCTCACGTTCCAAACGCTCTCCCGCAATGCGGTCACCACCGGTACATTCGACGCGCAGGAATCCTGGCATCCCGGGCACATCGCGCTCGCCGACCGCGCCGACCTTCTGCTCATCGCGCCGGCCACGGCGAACGTCATCGCCAAACTCGCAAACGGAATCGCGGATGATGCGCTCACGTCGATCGCGCTCGCATCGCTCGCCCCGCTGCTCATCGCGCCGGCGATGAATGGAAAAATGTGGATGCACCCCGCGACGCGGGAAAATGTCGCGCGCCTGAAATCGCGCGGCGCGAAATTCATCGGACCCGAAGAAGGCCTTCTCGCCTGTGGTTATGAGGGTCTCGGGCGGTTGTGGAATGTCGAAGAGATCGCGCGGGAGGCCTGCGCGATGATCAAAATATCGCCGCGCAAAAAAATTCCCGCTGCGAAACACCAAAAAATAAATCAAGAAAAATTGTGAAAATTTGTTGACGCATGTCACCGCGGGACTTATTCACAACATCAGTGAGTTATTCACAACATGTTCACAAAACAATTTCCCGCTGTTGCGGATAGAAAGGGGGGATATTAAATGCCAGTAGCAAAGAAAAAAGCAGTCAAGAAGGCACCCGCCAAAAAAGTCGTGAAGAAAGCTGTCGCGAAAAAGGCGCCCGCCAAGAAAGTCGTCAAGAAAGCTGTCGCTAAGAAAGCGCCCGCCAAGAAGAAAAAATAACCCGCGATCCGTTTTAGACGGATAGCAAAATCAAATTGGGAGAAGCTCCAACCAGCTTCTCCCAATTTTTTTGTGCCGTGAAGCCGGGGCGGAGCAGCCTTCTGTCCGGTCTGGAGGGCGCTGCGCCGTCAGCGCCGAGGGATGCCTGATCCAGAAAATTTGGGACGGCACGGCGGCCATCCCTCCAATCGTCGGAGGATCAGATCGTGAGTGCTTTCGGCGGGCCGAGGATTTCGCGGAGGACGATCGCCTGACGGATGCCTTCGTGCGAGTGAAGGGCGAGGGCGAGCGGGCTTGCGGGCGGGGCGGGAGGCGGGGCAAATCCGGGATCCTTGATTTTTCCGGCGCGGAGTTTCGGCGGAGTCGGCGGGTGGAAGGCGGGCAGGGGCGGGAGGTCCGGGGCGGACTCCGGAACATCCTCTTCCTCGCCTGCTGGAAGACCGAGCGCCTCCATGAGCCGCCGCATGTCGGCGGAGGGCGTCATGGCCGGAGGCGAAGGGTCTGCGGGCGTTCCGGCTTTCCGCGATCCCTCATGATACGGATCGCCTTCGGGAATGCCCAGGCGCTGGCGCTCGAGTCTCCGCTCCGCGCGGATTTCGGCGGAGCGCTTCATCAGCCAGTTCACAAGGCTGATGAGGCCGATGACGACGATGATGACGACTTGTTCCATGGAGCGGAGGGCCGGAGGCGGGCGTGAAAATGATCAGTGGCCCGGATGTTTTTCGGGACCCGCGATGCTCTCGCGCATCGTGGTGTCGGACTGGATATTTTTCATCTTCACGTAATCCATGATGCCGAGGTTGCCGCTGCGGAATGCTTCGGCCATCGCCTGAGGGACCTGGGCTTCGGCCTCGACGACCTTCGCGCGCATCTCCTGCGTGCGCGCCTTCATCTCCTGCTCGCTCGCGACGGCGGCGGCGCGGCGCATCTCCGCCTTCGCCTGCGCGACGACCTTGTCGGCCTCGGCCTGCTCGGCCTGAAGCTTCGCACCGATGTTGTCGCCGATGTCCACATCCGCGATGTCCACCGACAAAATTTCGAATGCGGTCCCGCTGTCGAGCCCCTTCTGGAGGACGGTCTTGGAGATGCGGTCGGGGTTTTCGAGGACGTCCTTGTAGGAGAGGGCGGATCCGATCGAGGTGACGATGCCCTCGCCGACGCGGGCGATGATCGTCTCCTCGGTGGCGCCGCCGACGAAGCGGTCGAGGTTCGATCTCACGGTGACGCGGGCGCGGACCTTGACGCCGATGCCGTCGCGCGCGACCGCGTCGATCGTGACTTTTCCGGTCGCGGGATTCGGGCAGTCGATGACCTTGGGGTTGATGCTCGTGCGGACCGCTTCCAGAACGGTCTTGCTCGTGCCCTTGATCGCGAGGTCAATCGCACAGGCGCGGTTGAAGTCCAGCGTGATGCCGGCCTTGTCGGCGGCGATGAGCGCGAGCACGACATGCGGGACATTTCCGCCGGAGAGGTAGTGGGCCTCGAGCAGGTCGGTCTCCAGCGGGATGCCCGCCTTGACCGCGGTGATCCGGCTGTCGACGATCATGCCGACGGGGACTTTCCGGAGGCGCATGCCGATGAGCTTTGAAAACGGGACCGGCGCATCGGCGATCTTGGCCCTCAGCCAGACCCCGAAGAAGTTGGCCAGCACGATGACGAGCACCAGTCCGACGACGAGGACGATGCCGAAGACGATGTAGACGGCGAGTTGGGAGAGTTCTGTGATCATGGTTCAGTAGGATGGTGAGCCGGGATTATTGCACAGGATCCCGCGCATGTGTGCAAAATTGTAGCGATCCCGTCCCATCGGGCATGAAATGTCTTGCTGTCGGATTCCCGGGTTGCATCCTCCCAACAGGAGTGCCACATTGCGGTGCCCTCCGCCTGGATTTCGGCGGAGGGTTTTTACCCATGAAACCATATCTCCGCATCACGCTTTGGTATCTTTTGTTCGGGGCGCTTTGGATTTCATTGACCGACCGCCTGCTCGCGCCGGTCCCCACCACGGTCGATGCGATGACCGGGTGGCAGACCATCAAGGGCTGGCTCTACGTTCTGGCTTCCGGGGCTCTGGTCTACTTTCTCGCCCAGACCGCCCACCAGATCCAGGAGGTTGCCCAGCAGAAGCGCCTGGAGGAATTCAAGCGCACGGTGCGGCAATCGCACCACATCCTGCTCAATTATTTCAACAAGATGCAGCTCGTGATCTGGGAGGCTGAGCGCTCGACGGATTTTGACAAAAACCTGATCGAGATCGCGAAGCAGGTGACCGACCAGGCGACGCTGGAGGTGCATCGTTTGGACTGCGATGGTCCCTGGCCGGAGGAGGAAACTCCGAAGGGTCGGAAGCCGTAAGCCGGGCGGACCGGGTTCATGCGGACGATTTTCAAAAAGCCGATCTATCCGATCCAGCCCGGGCTGCGGGAGTATCTGGCCAGATACAACCGGGAGGTCGCGCTGCCGCTGACGTATTCGGATTTGTTTTATTTCCATGTCAGCGGCCCGCTGCTGGACAAGGCCGGGAAAGACACGCTGTGGCAGACGGTCGGCTACCGGTCGTTTGAGATGCCGCGGATCTTCGAGGCGCTGAAGGAGATCTATGCCCTGCTGAAAAGCGGTGGCGACCGCTCGGCGCTCGAGCACCTCTACGTCGACCGCGTGGACTATTGCTCGTTTGGAAACACTCAGCCGTTCCGCATCCGGATCGTCAATTCCTACAACGACAATCAGGATTATTTTTACATCAAGCGCGCCGACGCCTCGCGCGCCTACGGCCTCGAGCTCGAGCACCTGCTCTCGCCGAACCGCATGCATTATCTCACGTGCGGAAACACGCTCGTCGAGGAACATGTGGCGGGGATCCCGGGCGACCTCTTCATCAAGGACTGGCTCCACAACCCGCAGGTGAAAATCATCCGCCTCGCGAAGGAGCTCGTGAGGTTCAACGAGCGCTGCTTCGTGCGGCTGCTCGGCGACATGCGCGCCTGCAACTTTGTGATGGACATGACCCCGGACGTCGAGGAGGTCCAGATCCGGATCCGCGCGATGGATTTTGATCAGCAGTGCCACAACGAGCGGAAAAAATTTTATCTCCCCCAGTTTTTCAAGGAGAACAAGCCGCTCGTGGTCTACTGCACCGACCACCTGAACGTGCAGACGGCGATGCAATACCAGCGCGAGGAGCAGTCCCTGATCCTGCGCCGGATGCAGGCCATTCACGACCGGCTCAGGATGCTCCTGAATGTGATGGTCACCGAGGATCTGGCGCCGGAGCACAACGTGCACCAGCTCGGGAGGGAGTTGGCCGAGCATTACCAGGAGGCGGTGTTTTTGGGGTGCGGGACGATGGGCGAGCTGGTGCGGACGAGCCTCGAGCGCCTGATCACGAAGCACGGACATTCCGCGTCGCTCAGGCTCCGCCTCCCGGCTGTCGAATCAGGCTCCGACCTTTTTTTGTGATCCCGATTCTCTCCCGCTGACCGGATTTCGGATTGTGGATCGTTTGTGAACAGTTTGGTGGTTTCCTCCCGTTTCGACGAAGAACCCGCCCGGTTCCCGCATTTATTGGCCTGCGCGGATGGCTCGCTGGCTTTTGTTCACAGACTGTGTTTCCCGTGGAACACCCACCTGTGCTGCGAGGAACACCTTTTGTCCCGGTTGTTCACACTATGAATAAGAAGAGAGGGTCAATTAATTCCATCTCTTCTTCTTAGTCGTTGTGAACAAGGTTTGTCCCGGGCTATGTCGCCTCGCTGATTTCGTCAGCAATCCAGAGAAACGCATCGTGCGGGGAGGCGGCTGCGGTAATCGGGCGCCCGATCACAAGGTAGTCGGCACCGCAACGCACAGCCTCGCCCGGGGTCATGACGCGGCGCTGGTCGCCCTTGTCGCTGCCCGCCGGCCGCACGCCTGGGGTCACGATCACAAGCCCGTGACCGAACTCCTCGCGCAATGGCGTGATTTCGTGTGGGCTGGCGACGACGCCCCGCAGGCGGCAGTTCGCACCCATCTCGGCGAGATAGAGAACCTGGTCGGTCGCAGGGCGCGGGATGCCGACAATATCGAGCGTCTCGTCATCCATGCTCGTCAGCACGGTGACCCCGAGAACAAGCGTCTTCGAATTTTCAGCCGCAGCCACCGATTCGGACACCATGGCCGGACCACCGGCGAGGTGGATGGTCGTCATATCCACGCCAAGCGCCACAGCCGATTTGACGGCTTCCTTCGCCGTGTTCGGAATGTCGTGAAATTTCAGATCAAGAAACACCCTGGCACCGAGGGCCTGGATTTCCTTGATGATCGACGGGCCGACGGCCGTAAAGAGTTGCAGCCCGATTTTGAAGACGCAGCCTTCTCCGGCGAGCGGAGAGATCAGGGCGAGCGCGGATTTCAAATCCGGGGAATCAATGGCGACGATGATTTTTTCTTTGGCAGGAACAGACATTGGCGGATGATGGAACCCGCATGACAATTCAGGCTCCAGCCAAAGTCAACCTCGTGCTCCGGATTCTCGCGAAGCGCCGGGACGGATACCACGACATTGAGACACTGATGGCCCCGATCTCGCTCGCTGACGAAATCGACATTGCGGTCTCCGATGGCGACGGGATGGATTTTCAGTGCGACCATCCGGACCTTCCGGTCGGACCCGAGAACCTTGTCTGGCGGGCGGCCGAAGGTTTCCGGCAGGAAACGGGCCTCCGCTTTCACGCCAAGATTTTTTTGCGAAAGAGGATTCCGCACGGAGCGGGGCTGGGCGGCGGGAGCAGCGATGCGGCGGCTGTGATCAAGGCGCTGGATCAATTGCTCAATACCGGCCTCGGCCTCCAGGCGCTCGAGGCGCTGGCGGCAAAAATCGGATCCGACATCCCCTTCTTCATCCGCTCCCGACCTGCTCTCTGCAGAGGTCGTGGCGAGCTGATGCAGGACGCCGCCGCACTGCCCAAAACACCCCTGCTGCTTTTGAAACCGCCTTTTCCGGTTTCCACCGCATGGGCCTACAAGACCTGGAGCGCCCCCAAACGAACAAGAGATCCGGCCGGTTACCCGCAACAATTTCATGCCGGGATTGAGCTCATCAATGATCTCGAGGATCCCGTCTTTCAAAAATATCTCCTCCTCCCGGCCATCAAATCCTGGCTCCTCGATCAGGAGGAGGTCGCGGCCGCAATGATGTCCGGGTCGGGGTCCACGCTCTTTGCCATTCTTCATCAGGGGGCCGGAACGCTTGCCCGGCGGGCTAAAGCGCGTTTCGGCCCGGACCTTTGGACGCAAGAGTCAATTATATAATATAATTAACAGTCCTGGCTGCAGTATCCCCCCACGCAGACGCTCAATGCTTTTCGATCAGTGCGTAGGCGTTGTGGTTGTGGATTGACTCAAAGTTTTCCGCCTCGATGCGATACCAAGTGATATTGGAATCCGCCTCGCACTTCACGGCGACATTGCGCACGAGATCCTCGACGAAGACAGGGTTTTCGTAGGCGCGCTCGGTGACGGCTTTTTCGTCCGGGCGCTTGAGGAGGCTGTAAAGTTCGGAGCTTGCGGAGTCCTCGACGAGGCGGATCATGTCTTCAATCCACATCGGTTTCCGGAAACGGATGGCGAGCGTCACGTCGCCGCGCTGGTTGTGGGCTCCGGCCTTGCTGATCGCTTTCGAGCACGGGCAAAGGGTGGTCACAGGCACGATAACCTGCACGAGGAAGTCCATTTTTCCCCGTTCGAGAGTCGCTTGGAACTTCGCCGTGTAGTCGAGCAGCCCGGCGGAGCCCGTCACCGGGGCCTTTTTTTCGAGGAAAAACGGAAACTCAAACTCGAGGTGCGCGCAGTCGCTTTCGAGGCGCTTCGTGAGTTGCTCAAGAATCGCGCGGATATTGTCCACGTGAACCACTGGTCCGTGTGACCCAAGGACCTCGATGAACCGGCTCATGTGCGTGCCTTTGAAGTGGTGCGGAAGATCAACCGTCAACTGCACGGTTGCGATCGTGCTTTGCGTGGCGTGGTCCTTGTCCCGAACTTGTATAGGATACCGCAAGGCCTTGACTCCTACCCGGTCGATCGGGAGTTGTCGGGTGTCGGGTTCGTTCTGCATATCTTTCATTCGAGCACCCTACAGGACCCGCAGCAGATTCGCGAGAAAATCAATGCCACCAGGAAAAGTTTTGATTATCCTGCCTGGATGAATCTTTTTGATCTAACAAACGAAGTCGCTGTTGTGATCGGTGGAACCGGGGCTCTTGGTGGCGCCCTTGCCGGCGGGTTGGCTGCGAGCGGTGCAAGGGTCGTTGTCGCCGGACGCAATGCCGCGCGCGGCACCGAACGGGTTGACGCCATTTCCAAGGCGGGGGGAACGGCGGCATTCAGTGAAGTGGACGCCTCCTCCAAGGATAGCCTGAAGAGCCTCCTTGCCAGCACGCGGAATCTTTTTGGATCACCCACGGTTCTCGTCAATGCCGCCGGGGGAAATGATCCCAGGGTGACGGTCACCATGGAGCATCCTTTCGAAAGTATTTCCGCCGCTGACTGGGCTTCAAACTTTGACCTCAACCTCACCGGGGGCACCTTTTTGCCTTGCCAGGTTTTTGGTCCAGAGATGGTCGCGGCCGGGAAGGGGAGCATTATCAATATCGCAAGCGTGTCCGCGCATCTGCCTCTTTCCGGGGTTGTGGCCTACTCGGCGGCAAAGGCTGCTGTCCTTAACCTGACCCGATTCCTCTCCCGCGAGTGGGCGCCGCATCATGTCCGGGTCAACTCGATCACGCCGGGCTTCTTCCCCGCTGAGCAGAACCGCGCGTTACTCTTCAATCCTGATGGCTCCCCAACACCGCGTGCGGCCTCGATTCTTTCCCATACTCCCATGGGCCGCTTCGGTAATTCCGAGGAGCTTCTCGGCGCGGCTGTCTTTCTTGCGTCTCCTGCCGCCTCCTCGTTCGTCACGGGGATCGACCTTCGGGTAGATGGTGGGTTCTTGTCGCAGACTATCTAGAGCGCTGCGGTGATGCATGTTCCACGTGGAACATGTTCATGGGGTTGGCGCGGAACACCAACCCGGCTCGCTTTGTGTTCGCCCATATGTTCCACGTGGAACTTTAGGCCGCATGACTCAAGCTCCGGTTTGAGGGGGTCGCAAGCTGTGGCCGTGGGTCGTTTGCCAAGCAGGTTGGGATGGGCGCTCATAGAGCACCCCTACAACGACGACCGTGAGAGATGCGGGTTAGGCAGGGTGCTGTTCACTTTGCTGCAAAAAGGAGCGTGGGCGTCCCGCCCGCAACCGAAAAACCAGCGGGCGGGACGCCCGCGTTCCCTTCTTAAGTGAACAGCATTGGGGTTAGGCAGGGTGCCTGTTTTTATGATCCCGGAGGTTGCTCATCATTTTTCATCACCGCATTGACATGGAGATCTTGTTCACGCGGTTCGTGTCGGCGCGGCTTTTCCTAATTATTTCACAGGTTCTAAGATCAGTGGAGTGTGATCTAAAAAACAACAGGCATAGGACACAATATGTCCATATCAGGTCATGGTATGGGACTCATAATGTCCTATTCAGCCTCTCTCAAAGTGAAACTGGTGTTACGAGGCCCTGAAGGGAACCGGTTCGCAAAGCGCCTGCAGATTTTCCACCGGAGTCGCGCTGGGGATCTCGCAACCGGCATTGACCATGAAGGGATTGCCCGCCTGGGCGTAGCAGGAGAGGACGTGGGCGCGGATTTTGTCCGGAGTGGACCGGAGGACGGCAGTGACGGGATCGAGATTGCCTGCGATGGCCACTTTTGGGCCGACGGCATTCCTGACCTTGCGGAGGTCGACCATGTGATCCACGTCGAGGACGTCGATTCCGAGCGACGCGATTCCCGGCAGGAGGCGGGTGATGTTGCCGCAGATGTGCAGCCGCACCCTCGCGCCCATGTCCTTGAGCCCGCGCACCAGGCGCTGCTCGTGGGGAAGGATCAGGCTTTCATAAAGTTCTGCCGAAACCTGGCTGGCCGCCGCATCGCCGATGCCGACGGTTTCAGCTCCTGCCTCGATCTGGATGCGGGCGAAATCCAGCGCGACATCCACGCAGATCTCCATGAGCGATCGCAGATCCGGAGACTCATCAATGAGGTCCATGAAAAAGTTGTCCAGGCGACGGATATCCGCCGCTTCCGCGGCCGGTCCCTCGACCCAGCCCATGATGGAATATTCTCCCCCGACGAGCTCCTTATAGCGCTTCACCGCGTCAATTCTGTCCCGCATCCGCTCAGTTTCCATTGGGTTCGGGCGGGGGAGGTTAGAAAGATCGAAGCCATCCTCCAAAGGGTGCTTTTCGCATCTCGGAACCATATCCCGCTCGTAGATGATTTTCGCGCCATAGCCCTGGGTTTCCCGGTAGGGATCGGACATCGTGTTCATCTGATCAATCCCGAACTCCCGCGCGCAGGCGATGTTGGCATCGGTCAAAACCCTGTGGTCGGACGCGAAGGCGCCGTAGTTGCTGCCGATGTGTTCGGCGGCGAACTGCATGAGAATCGGGAGCCGCGGAAGATGGTCGGTGGGCCGGCCTTCCAGTGTAGCGAGGTAGCGTTCGAGGCTGTTCATGAGGCGATTTCTTTCAGGTCAGCGCGTTTGTCCTCGTAGGAGACATGGAATGCCAGAACATCCGGATCGGGCGTCTGACCGGACTCCCGGCACCAGGCGCTGTAGAGGTCCGGCCACCAATTGCGGTGCGCCGTGAGGCCGGCTTCCTTCCAATGCTTCCATGCGGAGAGGACCCGGCTCCAGCATTCGTCCGCCAGCACATGGGTCTGCCCGATATACGTCCGGAGCGCATCCCGCAGAGCAGGCCAGGCCTTTTCATAAAGCCCGAGCAGGCGCTCTTCGGTCGAGGGCGTCGCAAGGATCTCATCGAAAAATGCCGCCACGGCCGGGTGAGGGATTTTTTCCAGCCCGAGCGGAGGCTCGCGCATCTCGCCGATGCGGGACCGGAAAGCCGAATCGTTTTCCGCAGCGAGGTGCCCGTGGAGGCTGAACGCCATTTTCAGCTCGTAGACCGGCTCTTCAGCAATGTGGGAAAGGCTGATCTGGTGAAGGCGCCAGAGCGAGTAGTGGAAACGCTTGAGCCGGCTCACGCACTCGTCGACCGGCAATCCCGGTCGCATAGCTTCCTCAAAACTGCTGAGACCTGCGAGCGGGGGGAGGTTTTTGTGGGGGCGATATGATCCGGAGTTCATGGCGGGAGTATCGCAGCGGCCGGGTTTTAAATCATCCCAGTCTGATTGCCAATATCAGGCTTTAAATGCTTAAAACTGGAAAAATATGGAACGATCCGCTATTTAAAATACCGATATGCGGGCGCGATACGAAAAGATCACCGCCGACCCCGAGCGCTCGTTTCACATTGCCGAGCAGCGGTTGGCAAGGTTCGACGCGCCGTGGCACTTCCATCCCGAAGTCGAGCTGACCTGGATTGTGGAGAGCCGCGGGCGACGGTTCGTCGGGGACAGCATCGCGCCATTCCGGGAGGGAGATCTTGTGCTGCTCGGTCCGGACCTCCCGCACCTCTGGCAGAATGAAGGCCCGCAGCCGCGCGGCTCGCGTGCGCACTCGGTCGTGGTCCAGTTCAGCACCGGATTTCTCGGTCAGGAGATTTATACCCGCCCGGAATTTCAAAACCTCCGGCAGCTATTCGCATCCGCCGCTCGGGGGCTCGAGTTCTCGCGGGAATTTTCCCGGGCGGCGGCGGAGGAATTGCGGACGCTTCGCGGGCTGTCAGGATTGCGGGCACTCACGCGTCTGCTGGAGCTGCTCGAGCATCTTTCCAAGGATAAAAAAGCGAAGCCGCTGGCGAGCTTGTGCTATGCGCCGGTCCTGGACCGCAGGAAGGAAGCCCGCCTGGCGAGGGTTTATAGCTATGCGGCCCGGCACTTCCGGGAGGTGGTGACCCTGGCGGGACTGGCGCGGTCCGCCGCGATGTCGCCGGCGGCGTTCAGCAGGTATTTCAAGCGCTCAACCGGCCGGGCACCGTCGGATTTTTTGAACGACCTGCGGGTCGAGCACGTCTGCCGGCTTTTGAGGGAAACCAGCCGCACGGTGGCCGACATCGCTCTGGACACCGGATTCTCCACGCTGACCAATTTCAACCGCCGGTTCCGCGAGCGGACGGGAACGACTCCGCGGGAATACCGCAGAGCGTTCCTCCGGCAGGTTCAGCCTTGATCAGTTTTCGGCCGGGCTGAGCGCGTGAACCTTCTCGCGGAGGAGATCCAGGCCGCTGAACACGGTGATCGACTCGATGCGGAACTGGCGGGCGCCCTGCTCGCCGGGAAGCTCGACCGTCTCGCCCGGCTTGCGCCCGAGGAGGATCTGGCCGATGCCGGCTTTGTAGGAAACGATGCCGAGATCCGGCGCGCTATCCCATGCTCCAAGGATCGTGTAGACCTCGTTGTCTCCGGATTCCTGCACGAGGGTGACAACGGTGCCGATCGAAACCTGGTTGGTGTCGGGGTTTTCGAAATTCGTTCCGCGCGCGTTCGAGAGGTCCCGCTCGGACTCGATCTTCCGGCGCTCGAGAACCCGCTGCTGCTCCTTGGCGGCCTTGAATCCGAAATTCTCGCGAAGATCGCCCTGCTCCTTGGCGACGTTGATGTCCTTGAGGTTCTGCGGAATTTCCTTGTAGATCAGGTGCTCGTAGTCGGCCTTCCGCTTTTCCAGGCTCGACCAGGAGACCGTGAGCGACTCGACCTTTTCCTCCGGGGAGTCGCCCGTGATCATGCTCTGGGTGTCGGGATAGAGCTTCACGATGCGGGCCATGAGCGAGCGCTTCGTCAGGTCATCGAAGACCGGCGTGAGCAAAAGCTTGCGCATCGTGTCCCGGACGGTGTCGCGGTCCGCCCCGGCGATGAGCTCGCCGAGGAGCTTGCGGTCGTCCATGAGGAGGTCGCGCAGTCGCGACGTGCGGCGCTCGGAGAGCAGGTCGGTCTCCAGCGCGCTGAAGACCGCGGCGAGCAGCTCGGCATTGAAGA
Organism: Verrucomicrobiota bacterium; assembly: GCA_026398275.1. Classification (GTDB taxonomy): domain Bacteria; phylum Verrucomicrobiota; class Verrucomicrobiia; order Chthoniobacterales; family Terrimicrobiaceae; genus QYQL01. The sequence goes on along the minus strand of JAPLTF010000020.1, from coordinate 33,580 downwards.
TTCCGGAGAACCCGGCACCACGCTCCTTGCAAAGCCAGATCAGGGTCTCAGAGGAAATCGAGCGCTCGCTGATCCAGCGCGCGAGGGCGGCATGGATGACGTCGCCCTTGCCGACCTTCTCGAACAGCCTGGCAATTTCGATGACGAGGCGGGAATTCGCCTGCTGGGCAAGCTTGAGCGCCTTGTCCGTCCAGCGGTCGCCGAAGGCTTTTTCAAAAGATTCCAGAACCTTGCGGTGCTTCGAGGCGGGGAGGCTGGCAAAGAGGGCGGGCAGGCGGAATTCCTCGCCGACCAGAATGTCCGCGACCGTCGGGGCGTCCGGCCCCGGAGTGAGAGCGCTGTGGCGGGATAGAATCTCATCGCGCACGAGGAGCATTTCGACCGCTGCCGCCGACTGGAGCTTGCGCCCTTTCTGCGCGGTGTCCTCGATCTGCGCGGCGAGGGACTTGAGCTCCTCGACCTCGTCGGCGAGATCGCCGAGGGCCTTGGTGATCTGGTCCAGCGCAGCCACCTGGTCCTTTGTGTGGCGGGCCTCGCGGAACTGGTCAATGAATCCGCGGCCGGGATTCACAGCAACCTCGAGAAGCACGAACGGATCTGACTTCTTTGACGGAATCTGAAAATGCCCGTCCGCCTTCATTTTTTTCTTCACCCCATCCCACCATTTTTTGAAGCCGGCCGCGTCAAAGATTTCGGGCTGGAGTGTGGCGGCCACCTGCTCAGTGGTGGCCTTGCCCCCAAGGTCGGCAATGATTTTGCGCGCAAGCTCGAGGGCATCTCCCTTCGCCTGGTCGCGGACCGCCTGCGGCTCGGAGGCTTTGCGGGCGAGAATGTGGTCGCCCGGGATCGGCGTGAGCGTTTCCCCCGCGTATGCGACCTGCATCGGGTGGCCCTTCTTGGTTCCGAAGTCGATGAAGATCTGTCCGGCGATCAGGTTCCACTCCGCCACACGCCCGAATCCCCAGCTTTTGTGCTGGCAATAGGAGCCGGGAGTAAGGCGGGCGAGGGCGTCTGCGCATTTCTTGTCAATTGAGCCGCTCTCCACGGCTTGGGCGAGTTCGTCTGTCATTCCCCTCATCTCACAGGGAATCCGCCCGACATGCAAGGCGAACAAAATTTGCTCCTTTGCGCCCGGCGCTGTATGACAGGCGTGATTCCCATGACTGAACCCGAATCTCCCGCTCCGGCACTGCGCGTTTCCGACGATCTCCGGCGGATTCTCGAACTCGCCGGAGGGGAGCCGATGTCCGTCGAGGATATCATCCGGCACACCCACGGGCGCGGACTGCAGACCATCGCCATCGTCCTCTGCCTTCCATTTTTGTCGCCGGTGGCGATCCCCGGGCTTTCGATTCCGTTCGGGATCGCGATTGCGATCTGCGGGATCAGGATCGCCTTCCGCCACCGGCCATGGCTCCCGGAATTTATCGCGAAGCGGAGGATTTCATCTGCCGTGCTGGACAAAACGCTCCGGTTCGGGATCGCGATCCATACGAGGCTGGAAAAATTCCTGCGCGTGCGCTGGTTGGGCCTGGTGGACAGCCGCCAGGCGCAGATGGCGGCCGGGTTTGCCATCGCCCTTTCCGCATTCCTCCTGAGCCTTCCGATTCCCCCGCCGTTCCCCTTAACGAACACGATTCCGGGGTTCGCCATCATCATGCTCTGCCTGGGCATGCTGGAACGCGACGGGCTCGTGACCTGCTTCGGCTACGTGCTGACCGTTTTGTCAGCGGCGTATGTCATCCTGATCGCAGCCCTTGGCGGCGCGGGGGCCGCCGGGATCTGGCACTGGATCGGGACTTTCGGCTGAGCCAGGCGCAGGATTTTGCCCGCGAATAAAGCGAATGACCGCGAATGCAACAAGGAACAGAAAAACACGAAAAAGCCTCCCCTTCTCCCGCCGGAAGCCTCATCCATTCGTGGGGATATGCGTGATTTGCGGGCCTCTTATGCCGGGTTCCGCTGAGCCGGGCGCAGGGCTACAAAACCTCTAGGAGATCTTCCTTTGGGAACCGGACTTTCGGGAGGCCGGCATATTTGTCTCCTTCGGCGCGGTATCCGGTCGGGCAGGCGACGATGGTGTTGAACCCTTTTGCAGGGAGGCCAAGAATCTCGTCGTATTTGGCGGGATCCATACCCTCCATCGGGCAGGTGTCCACGCCGAGCAGGGCGGCGGCGGTCATGAAGTTTCCCAGCGCGATATACACCTGGCGGGCCGCCCATTCCTGCACCCACTTCGAGCGCGGACCGTTCAGAATGTCCGAAGTCATCATGTCCCGGTAGAACCCGAGCGATTCAACTCCGACGCCGCGAATCTCGGAAATCCGCGCGAGATATTTTTCCACAAATGCCGCATCAATGTCCCTGCGGGCTGCGAAAACCACGTGATGCGAGCAATCTGTCACCTGGGGCTGATCCCAAGAATGCGGGCGCAGGGCGGCCTTGAGCTTTGCGTCCGTGACAACAAAGAAATGCCATGGCTGGAGCCCGTAGGACGAGGGCGTCAGGATCAGCGCGTCCTCGAGCGCGCTCCACACCGCGGCCGGGATCTTCCTCGCCGGATCAAATTGCTTCGTCGCATACCGCCAGTTCAGAGTCTCGATCAGTGCCGCAGGTTCCAGAAATTTCATAACTCGGAGTGGATGCCGGGATCGGCATCCGCGCAAGTGATTTTTCATTTTTCCGAAGCAGCTTCCCATAAGGTTGTGAGCGCAAGGACATCATAGCGAAAACATCGGGAACGAAATTCTTTCAGAATGGAAAGCCCGGCCTCGGACGCTTTGCGCCCTGCGTTGCAACCGCTACATGCCCGGCGAAGCTAGAGCGGTTTAAGTAAAGTCATGGCCGGATACATCGTTGTAGTCGCCTCGCTCTGTCGAGGCGCAGCAGCGGCACGGCGACAGAGCGCCGTGGCTCAGTAAATCGGAAACCGCTCTAGTCGCAACGTGTTTCTCCAGAGTCGAGCTTGCGCGCGGATTTGGGACCGGAGGCAACGGTTGATCAGTAGGCGCGATTCGTGCAGGCTCCCCGTATGCCCGCTACAACACTTGCCGCAATATTGGGATTTACCGGCGTCGCCTTCGGGGCGTTTGGAGCCCATGCGCTGAAGGACCTGCTCGCCGCAAACGGAACCGTTGCGATCTGGCAGACAGCCGTTCTCTATCAGCTCGTTCACGCTGTGGCCTCGCTCTGGGCCTCTGAGCGGAAGCCGAAGGTCGTGTGGTTCTGGGCGGCGGGGGTCCTCTTCTTTTCCGGCTCGCTGTATTTACTCGCGATTACAAACATCCGGTGGCTCGGGGCCATTACCCCAATCGGAGGAATTCTTTTCCTTGTCGGCTGGGCGATGCTCTTCAAACCCCGGAAATGAAGGCGCTCCACGAAACGCTCACCGTCCGCACGCGCGGAAAGGGGACGTATGAAATCACAAGTGACGTGGAAAAAATTGTCTGCGCCAGCGGGGTGACAACCGGCACGGCGACCGTCTTCGTCCGGCACACGAGCGCCAGCCTCGTGATCTACGAGAATGCCGACCCGAGCGCCCGCACCGACCTCCATGCGTGGCTGGAAAAAATCGCGCCGGAGGATGATCCGGACTATGTGCACACTTTGGAAGGATCCGACGACACCACCAGCCACCTGAGAATGGCGGTCACCCGCACGAGCGAAGTGATCCCGGTCGCCGCCGGACGCCTCACCCTCGGCACCTGGCAGGGGATCTTTCTCTTCGAGCACCGCCGCGCCGCCCATGCCCGGCAGGTCGATGTCGTGGTGATGGGCGTTTAGTCGAGATCAAGGAAGCGATTGCGCAGCTTTCCCCGCAGGAATACTGCGAATTGATGGCGGACCTGCAACCGTTTGCCGATGACGAATGGGATTTGCAGATGAAGTCTGCGGCACTCACGACGACGAATGGCCTCCCGCGCTTCGTCACAAGTTGCGGGATCCCTTTCGCCGCATTCCCGGCCACGGCCGAAAACGCTGCTTGGCTGTCTGGAGTTGATGCGTCATCATGACGGCAAAACGCCCCGTTCTGTCCTGTCTGCCCAGATTGCTTTCGCGCTGGACGCACAAGGGCCAAACTCCCGCCATCGCCCTGGATACCATTCATATCCATGAAGCTATTGTCATTCGCCAACCCGCGACGCCGCACTGAGATCCGCGCGCTGTGAAATATTTTCCATGGCCCTTGCGCTGCATCCCGCAAATCAAGAGTGCGGGCCGGTTTCCCATGCCTGCATCGAATTCGGGGCGGGAGTATTTGCATGATCGGGTCGCCCTGCACCAACATCTCTACGACGGCACGATTTTCTTCGGGAAGAAAGCCTGCAAGTTCCGCGCCGGCGACCTGACTCTCAGCCCGCCGGGGGTGATCACAATTTATGATCTGCCAAGGGGCGGGACCCACTGGTGCATCCACTTTGAATCCGTCGCACTGAGACCCGGCGAGACCGGATTCCGCATTCCCATCCATCTGTCGCCAGCCAGCCTGCGCGGCTATTTCGAGGATCGTTTCCGGGCGATCACCGAGACGCTGCGCCCGAGAGACGGCAGCCGCACCGGGAGTAAATTGGCCACCGCTGCCGCAGGGGCGCAGCTCCAGCACTTGCTGCTGATGATGGCGCAACGGCCTCCCCATGAAGAAAAAAGCGGACGAAAAAATCGCCGGTCGGACCACGCGCTGGACGCAGTCCGCCTGGAGATCGAACTGCATTTCCAGAAGCCTCTGGATGTGGCGGTGCTTGCCGCCGCCAGCGGTTTGAGCCGGAACTTTTTTTCCGCCCGCTTCCGCGAGCGCTTCGGCATGACCGTGGACGGATACCTGCTTCATCTCCGGATCGAAATGGCGAAGAATCTGCTCATTTCGACCAACTGCCCGATCAAGGAAATCGCCCATGAATGCGGGATCCCCGACCCGCACTACTTCAATAAACAATTCCGTCGTCTCACCGGAATGAGTCCCTCACTTTACCGCAGTCGGGAGTAATAATGGTGAATTTCTACCAACAAATCATGGCCCATTACCAGCAGTTTTCGGGCAGGGGGTGAAAAGCGCCGTTAGGATATTTTATTATGAACGAGAAAATTCGCATCAACTGGTATCGCACGAAAGTGGACAAGGCGGTGATGAGCGACCTCATGCGCAAGAGCGACGCGCGTGGGTTCGCCCAGGTTCTCCCGCAACTCGGGCTCTACGCCGTGACTGCCACGCTGGCCTTTCTGGCGTTCAAAAACATCCACGCCACGAACTGGCCCTGGGCGGTGCCGGTCCTGCTCCTGGCGCTCTTCGTCCATGGAAGCTTTGCCGTTTTTTTAGGCGGGACCGCCTGCCACGAACTTTCGCACAAGACGCCATTCAAGACCGCGTTTTGGAACGAATTTTTCTACAACGTGTATTCCTTTCTGAGCTGGTTCGACCCGGTCGCCTACCGGGTCAGCCACGTCAAACACCACCAGGTCACCGTCCATCACGACCATGACGGCGAGGTGGTGTTGCCGATGGGATTGGACTGGTATGGCGTGAAGTTCGTCTTTTGGCAGTTATCACCCATCATGCACCCGCAGGGTGCTTTTGCTCTTGTGTGGAAATGGATCCTGGCGGCCCGCGGGGATCTCTCGTCGGGGATCTGGAATTTTACCCCGGAATGGACGGAAAAAATCCTGCCGGAGGAAAACCTCAAGCTTCGCCGCGAGCACCGCAGCTGGGCCCGCAAGCTCCTCTTCGGGCACCTGCTGCTGGCGATCCTCTTCGTGGCAACGGGCAACTGGATCCTGATCCTGATCGTGACGTTCGGATGCCAGTATTGCAGCTGGCTCCAATTGCTCTGCGGCGCACCGCAGCATACCGGGATGACTCCGGACGTGCCGGATTTCCGGCTCTGCTGCCGCACCTACACCTGCAGTTGGTTTCCGGCCTTCCTTTACTGGAACATGCAGTATCACGTCGAGCACCACATGTTCCCTGCCGTGCCGTTCTACAACCTTCCCCGCCTTCGCAAGGCCATCGAGCACGACCTTCCCCCGGCCCCGCACGGACTTTGGGCGATATGGAAGGAGATGGTGGCGATCCTGAAGCGACAACGGAAGGATCCGGGCTATTTCTATGCTCCGCCGCTCCCGGCGGGAGATTCCAACGGGTTGCTGGCTGATGATGATCTGCTTCGTGCGGAGGCCGCTCAATAGATCCCATGACCCACCGCGAAAGAGCCATCCTTGCCCTGGAAGGCAGGCAACCGGATTTTGTCCCGCATTTTGAAATCGAATTTCAGGAAACCGCCTGCAAATTCGGGGGCCGGACGTTGTTCAGCCGCGACTTTGACACAGACCGGACGGGCCTGACGCCCCGCGAGATGAACCTCCACAATGCGCGCCTCCGCGCCGACATCGCGCGCAAGTTCGATCACAGCATCATCGTCTCGACCGTCACCCCGGAATGCCCGGGCCGAACATTCGACGAGGAATCGTGCGAGCAGATCGCGATGCTCCGGGAGCTCGTCGGAAGCGAGTTCATGGTGCTCGGCGGGGGCGATCCCACTTATGCCATCCCCGGAACCGATATGATGGAGTTCGTGGAGAAGCTCTACGACGATCCGCAGGGCATGAAGGACGAGGCCCAGCGCCGGGTCGATGGCGCGCTCCGAAGTTTTGAGAGCTACCGGAACGCCGGGGCCGACGGCTTCTTGTTATGGTCGGATTACGCCTTTAACCCCGGGCCGTTCCTCTCCCCGGAGATGTTCGCGGAGTTCATCACCCCCTACCTCAAGCAAACGATCGATGGCATCCGATCGCTCGGGTGCTACGCCATCAAACACAGCGACGGCAACCTGATGCCGGTCATCGACCAGATCCTCTCCTGCCGGCCTCACGGCCTGCATTCACTCGATCCCATGGCGGGCATGGACATCCGGACACTCAAGGAAAAATATGGCAAGCAGGTCTGCCTCATCGGCAACGTCCACTGCGCGCACATGCAGACCGGCACGCCGGAACAAATCCGCGAAAGCGCCGAATACGCCCTCACCCATGGGAAACCCGGCGGCGGCTACATCTTTTCCACCTCCAACATCGTTTTCAAAGGAATGCCCATGGAGAGCTACGACCTGATCCATTCGATCTGGATGGAACGGCGGAACTGCTGAATTTCCGCTCCCGGTTCGGGAAGACGGTCACAGCCGGATGGCAGGCGGATTCGTTTGGCCACAGCGCGGGCTTCCCCGAAATCCTTGCCGCAGGCGGCATCAACTTTTTTGCCTTCAGCCGTCCGCAGGCCAGGATGGTTCCCTTGAAGGAACCGGCCTTCTGGTGGCTCGGCGATGCCGGCGCGCGCATCCTCGCCTTCCGCGAAGTTGTGGGCACCTACCAGAACGAGCGCTATGACATGAGGGCGCGGCTCGACATGATTCTGGAAAAATCCTCTGCCAGCCGCCTGGAAAATACCGCCTGTTTCTACGGTCTCGGGAACCACGGTGGCGGACCCTCCCGCCGTCATTTGCTGGAGATTCGGGAATGGGCCGCGCGGGATCCCGGGATCCAGGTGATCCACTCGGGACTCCACCGCCTGTCGGATGCGCTGCGCAAGGAGGTCGCCCGCCGGGGCGAAAACCTGCTCCCGACTCACCGGGGCGAACTCAATTTCTGCCTGCGCGGCTGCTATTCCTCGGTCGCGAAATTCAAGTTCCCCTACCGCCGCAGCGAGGCGTTGCCCGGGCGCGCGGAGGCGACCGATGCGATTGTCGCCGCTTCGCAGAATCGTCCGGGGGCCGATCTTTCCAAGCCCTGGGACGTGCTGCTCTTCAATTCGTTTCACGACATCCTGCCCGGATCGAGCATCGAGCGGGCGATGGACGAGCAGATCGCCTCGCTCGGCAGCATCCTGCACGAGGCGGCGGAGACCGAGTTTGAGGCGCTCAACGCTCTGGCGGGCGACATCGACACCACCGTCACGCGCAAGCCGCCGAAGGACCACCCCTCGGCCGTATCCGCGCTGGTCTGGCGTCCGGCGGTGGATTGCGGGGAACTGAAATTCCGATTCCTAATATCCGACACCGGGGCCGACCTGCCCCGCCTTGCGGCCTCACTCGATCAGCCCTCGGTCGTCCTGCATGTGCCGCCACGGAAGGGCCGGCTCAAGCGCCAAGGCTCGCTCATCTAGAGCGGTTTAAATAATTCTATAGCCGCTACAAGGATTGTCTGCATGCGCCCATTTGGGTTTCTTCCAATCCGAAAAATGGGATGGCGCGGCGACCGTCCCTCCAGCGCCGATGTCCTACCACTCCAGGGCGCGCAGGCGCGCGGCGACTTCCTCGACGTTCTTCCGGCTGTTGAACGAGGAGATCCGGAAGTAGCCCTCGCCGGCCGGGCCGAAGCCGCTGCCGGGAGTGACGACGACATTCGCCTTGTTGAGGACCGTGTCGAAGATTTCCCAGCTGGTCAGGCCTTCCGGTCCGCGGACCCAGATGTATGGCGCATTGGTTCCCCCGAAGGTTGCGAGCCCGCAGTCTTTAGCGGCGGCGACAAGGATTTCGGCGTTGCCCATGTAGTGGCGGATCAAGGCGGAAACTTGCGCGCGGCCTTCCCCGGAATAGAGCGCCTCGGCGGCGCGCTGGGTGACGTAGCCGACGCCGTTGAACTTCGTGCTGAAGCGGCGGTTCCAGAGCGGGTGCAGCGGCCGGCGGTCCCCTGAACCGGTGGAACATTCCAGATCCTTCGGCACGACGGTGAACGCGCACCGAACACCGGTGAATCCGCCATTTTTTGAAAAGCTGCGGAATTCGATCGCGCATTTTCTGGCACCCGGGATCTCGTAGATCGAATGCGGGATTTCCGGATCGCGGATGTAGGCCTCGTAGGCGGCGTCGAAGAGGACCACTGCGTCGTTCGCCAGCGCGTATTCCACCCAGGCGGTGAGCTGGGCGCGCGTTGCGGTGGCCCCGGTCGGATTGTTCGGATAGCACAGATAAACGAGATCGACCTTTTCCTGCGGGACCGAAGGCACGAACCCGTTCTCCGCGGTGCAGGCGAGGTAGACCAGCCCGCCGTAGAGACCGGAGGCATCGCCTTCGCCTGTGTGCCCGGCCATGACATTTGTGTCCACGTAGACCGGATAAACGGGATCCATGACCGCGACCCGGTTGTCATGCCCGAAAATATCCAGGATGTTTCCGCAGTCGCACTTCGAGCCGTCGGAGACGAAAATCTCATCATTCGCGATGTCAATCCCGCGGGCGCGGTAGTCATTTTCCGCGATCGCCTGTCGGAGGAATTCATACCCCTGTTCCGGGCCGTAGCCCTTGAAGGATTCGCGGACACCCATCTCGTCCACAGCGGCATGCATCGCCTTGCGGACCGAGTCGGGGAGCGGCTCGGTGACATCGCCGATGCCGCACCGGATCAGCCGCGCGGCACCATCGGGATTCGAGTCGGTAAACGCTTTGACCCGCCGGTTGATCTCCGGAAAGAGGTAGCCGGCTTTGAGTTTGAGGTAGTTGGAGTTCAGGCGTGCCATATAAAAACGAAAACGCCCGGTACCGTGGCACCGGGCGTTTCGGGTGGAAAGTCTTAAGCGATGGCTGCGTCGTAATTCTTCTGGGCGGCCGACCAGGAGATCGCGCCCCAGATCGCCTTCAGATAATCAGCGCGGCGGTTTTGGTAGTGGAGGTAGTAGGCGTGTTCCCAGACGTCCACCCCGATGACCGGCGTGCCGGTGCATTCGGCGACGCCCTTCATGAGCGGGTTGTCCTGGTTTGGCGTCGAGCAGATGCAGAGCGATTTGTCGGGCTTCACCGAAAGCCAGACCCAGCCGCTGCCGAACCGGGCGAGGCCGGCGGCTTCGAATTTTGCCTGGAACTCGGAGAAGCTGCCGAAGGCGCTGTCGATCGCCGAGGCGAGCGAACCGGTCGGTGCACCACCGGCATCCGGGCCGAGGATATTCCAGAAGAAGCTGTGGTTCCAGTGTCCGCCGCCGTTGTTGCGGACGGCGCCGCGGATCGCATCCGGCACCGAGGCCAGGTCCACGATCAGGGCATTGAGGGATTTTGAAGCGAGGTCCGGAGCGCTTTCGAGGGCCTTGTTCAGGTTGTTGACGTAGGCGGCATGGTGCTTGTCGTGATGGATCTCCATCGTGCGGGCATCGATGCTGGGTTCAAGCGCCGTGGCGGCGTAGGGCAATGCAGGAAGTTCGAATGGCATGGAATGGTTTTGTTGAGGCCACCAAGGTAAGTCGGTCCCGTGAGGTTTCAAGCGACTTGTTCAAATTTGATAGTTGCAACTTCGCGGATCTTCACAGGGGGCATGGGCGTCCCGCCCGTGTGAGGCACATCACTCCGATGCGATTTCCAGTCTCTAAACGGGCGGGACGCCCGTTCCCCCTGTGCTCTGCAACTTTCGGAGATGCGCCCATTCCCCCCGGGGCGCTGACATTTCGATTTGCACCGGCGCTGTGAAGGCGCAAACTGCTGACATGTCCAAGGATCCTGACTCATGGAAAAACCGTTCGCCCGGGGATTTGGATCACGAATTTCCTGAAGCGTTCGCGGCGGACGTGGAGCGTGCCGTTGGGCGTTCCAAAAATGCGTTTTCCGGATGGCGGGCTCTCTCCCTCGACGAGCGGCGCGCCGCGCTGGAAAATTGCCGCGGGCAGCTTCTGGCCCGGAGCGGGGAGTTGGCGTTGTTGATCGCATTGGAGACGGGGAAGCCGATTCGCGAGGCGCGTCTGGAAATGGGCGCTGTCCTAGCGAAATTCGACCTGACATTTGCGGATGCGGAGCGTTGGGTGCGCGAGGAGATCGTGACGGACGGGCCGCATCCGGCGGGAATCCGGCACCGCCCGCGCGGACCGGCGGCGGTGATTGCGCCATTTAATTTTCCGATCCACCTCGGGCACGGCGCGGCCATGGCGTATTTGCTCGCCGGGAATCCGGTCCTTTTCAAGCCCTCGCCCCTTGCGGTGAATGTGGCGGTCGCCTACGCCGCAGCAATGCAGGCTGCGTTGCCCGAAGGAGTCTTCGAGCTTGTTCCCGGCTGGGGGGAAACCGGCCGCGCGCTTTGCCTGCATCCTGCCGTGAGGGCGGTTTGTTTCACAGGCTCGGTTCCGGTCGGAACCGCGCTGGCGCGCGAGCTCGCGGCCGACTATTCCAAGTCGCTCGCGCTTGAGCTCGGCGGGAAGAATTCCGTGATCGTCTGCGCGGATGCCGACCTGGATGCCGCGGCTCCGGCGGTGGCCGACGGGATGTGCCTGACCGCCGGCCAGCGCTGCAATGCAACATCCAGGGTCCTTGTCCACGAGCGCGTGGCGGCGGATTTTCTGGAGCGGCTGAGCTCCTCGCTCGGAAGGTTCGAGCCGGGCGACCCTCTGGATGCCGCGACGAATCTCGGGCCCTTGATCAGCGAAGCCGCAGCGCGGCGCTACGCCCGGCTCGTTTCGCTCCCGGAGATGAAATGGATGTTGCCCGGGGGATGCCTCGAAGCCCTCCTGTGTGGAAAGCGCGGATTCTACGTCCGTCCGGCGGTTCTCCTCGCGGGCCCGGGGATCGACTCCACTCCGCTGGCGAGCGCGGAAACGTTCGCTCCGGTTCTGGTCGTCGAGACATTTTCGGATGAGGGCGAGGCGGTCCGGCGCCATGAGGCATGGGATTTCGGCCTGACGGCCAGCATCTTCACCCGCGAGGAGGAAGGATTCCAGCGGATCGGCGACAGGCTCTCGGTCGGAAACCTTTACTGGAATCTTCCGACGACATTTTCGCCGTCAACGCTTCCCTTCGGCGGATGGGGAGCCTCGGGGAACGGCCACCCGGGCGGGCGGGGGTTCATCCGCTTCACCACCGACGAACAATCGATCCAGCGGAAGGCCTGAGAACATGACAAGCGGATTTCTGGACAAACTCATCGAGCGGATCAGCCTCGTCCAGCCGGGCGAAGTGCAAAACTATCTGGTCGAGATCGCCCGCGAAAAGGGGTTCCTCGAAACCATCTTCAACGCGATCCTTGAGGGGGTGATCGTGACCGACCCGAAAGGCCGGATCATCTATCTCAACCGCGCGGCCTGCGGGTTCTTCGGAATTGAGGCCGCCAGCAACCTTGGGAAGCCGCTGGGGGATGTGATCCGCGGGCTTGAATGGAGCGCGCTGAGCGGGGCCGGCGGCGAGGTCGTGAACCGCGACCTCGAGGTCTTTTATCCGGAAAACCGTTTCCTCAATTTCTATGTGGTCCCGCTGATGAGCGACGAGGCCGATGGAAAAGATCGCGAGATGGTCGGCGGGGCGGTCATCCTCCGCGACATCACCCAGAGCCGCCGGGCCACACAGGAAACGATTGAAACCGAGCGGTTCTCCGCCCTCACGCTCCTCGCCGCAGGGGTCGCCCACGAGATCGGGAATCCGCTCAACTCCCTCGACATCCACCTCCAGCTCATGCAGCGGGAACTTCGGAAGCTCCCGGCAAAAACCCGGGCGGGCCTTGAGGAGTCGGTCCACGTGGCGCGCGCCGAGGTCTCGCGGCTGGACCACATCATCACGCAGTTCCTCCGCGCCATCCGCCCGCAGCCGCTCGAGCTGTGCCCGGTCAATATCAACACGATCGTCGAGGAGTCGCTCCACTTCCTGGCCGCGGAGATCCAGGATCGCGACATCCTGGTCGAGACGGAGCTGGATAAAAACCTTCCGCCGCTGAACCTCGACAGCGACCAGATCAAGCAGGCGTTTTACAATGTGAGCCGGAATGCCTTCCAGGCCATGAAATCCGGCGGAATCCTGCGCATCCACACATCCGCTGACGAGACCCATGTGAACGTCTCGTTCGCAGACACCGGCGGCGGGATTTCCCCCGAACACATCGGGCGCATGTTCGAGCCCTATTTTACGACGAAGTCCGATGGAAACGGCCTCGGCCTTCTGATCGTCCGCCGGATCGTCCGCGCCCATGGAGGCGAGGTCGTCCTCGAGAGCGCGCCGGGACGCGGGCTGACGCTGACGATCCGTCTGCCGCGGGCGGACCGGCGGGTGCGGTTCCTCAAACAGGGAAATCCGGAAGGCTGATCAGTTCGGTTTTGAGACGTGGCCGTCGGCGTAGAGGCGGTTGAGTCTTCCGGAGTGGACGCCTTCGTAGTCGGTGCAAATGGTGACGCGACTGGGCTTGACGATCCGCACCCCGTATCCGCGCCTGCCGCCGTAAATTTTCGGGGCATTCGCGTTCTCGCTGTCGAGCACCACCCTCCACTGGTAGCTCGTGTGCGGGTCAATTTTTGCAAAATAGTTCGGCCCCTTGATGTCTGCCGGACACTTCAAGACCGACTCGGTGATCCCGTAGGGTTCGAGCACGGCGAGCAGGGGTTTGGCTTCAATTTCCGTGGGATCGTCGCCCATGGCCGGCGGATAAACCGGGTTTTGCGGGTTCGGCTCAATGACGGGATACTCATTATTGTTGTCGCCGACGTAGCCGAGGACCCCGATGCCGATCTGCCGGAGGTTGTTCATGCAGACGACGCTCTGCGCCCGCTCCTGGAATTTGCCGATCTGCGGCACGAGCATCGTGGCGAGCATGCCGATGATGGCGATGACGGCGAGGAGTTCGATCAATGTGAATCCAGCGGGCTTTTTCATTGTTTGGGTGGATTGGCGATCATCTGCCTCTTGCGCTCGATGTAGGCTTTCATCCGCTTTTCCCGCTGCTGGGGAGATTGTCGGGAGTCGCGCGCCGTCTGGCGCTGCTCCATTTTATCCTGAACATCCGGACGGTTGAAAAATTCCTCCATTTTTGCGCGGCGCTGATCATCGGGGAGTGCGCGGACCACGTCCCAGAACTTGCGCATCGCGTCGAAGTCCGCCTTTGCGGCCAGCCGCTCTTCCGGAGGGAGTTGTGCGATTGCGGCCTCCGCACGTTGAGCCAGCCACTCCGGATTCATCGCGTCCCGACCGGCGCGCTGGCCTCCCGGCGGACCTCCCCGGTCGCCCCCGGGCCCGCCCTGTCCCGGCGGACCTCCGTCCCGCCCCCCATCGCGCCCGCCGCGGGCAATAATCAAAAAGCTTTCCTGAACCTGTCCGCCCGAGGAATTGATGAGCTGCTTCACGATGTTCGAGGCGGGCGCGGTATTCGTGGGCATTTTGGCATCCGGATTCCAATCCTTCGGCACCGCGGTCATCACTCCGGATTTCATGGCCACCTGCTGGAGGGCGGACTGAAGATCATTTTTTTCGCCGGCCTCGGGCTTGACGGCGAGCGAGCGGGGGTCCGGAGGCGTGTCTCCTGCGATCATGCCCATGGAGGGAAACCAGGCGACCGCCCAATTGTCCGACGGCTTGCCCGACTGAAGCTCCTCCAAGGCGGAAACGGCCTGGGTTTTTGTGGTGGCGCCTGCAAACACAACCCTGAGCTCGCCCTCGATCCTGACGGAAAGCGTTTCGAGCGCATCCATCAGCGGAACTCTTTTCATCTGCATGGTCACGAGTGTCTCCAGGGGAACATTGGTCCCGATGCGCACATGTCCCTGGCGCTCAATCGAGGAAATCACATTCGATACCGGGGCGTCCCTGAAATCCAGCGTGATCAGCCCGTCCGGCCAGAAGTAACAGACCAGGGCGAGGGCCAGAACCAGGACTCCTGAAACGATCAGGATCGGCTTGCGATTGGAAGACATCTCAAATCCAACACCGCGCCTGTCGGCAAGTTGCGGAAAATTTGACAGCGGCGCGGGTGATGGCGATGATCTCCGGACATGCCAAGTCCCAAGATAGATCCCGAGCTGCACAAGAGCAAGAAGCCGGACTGGATCAAGGTCCGCCTTCCGAACAATCCGGTCTTCTTCTCGACGAAGGACCTTGTGTCGGATCTGCGGCTCCACACCGTCTGCGAGAGCGCCCAGTGCCCGAACCGCTGGGAATGCTGGAGCGGAGGGACGGCGACGTTTATGATTGCCGGCGAGCGCTGCACCCGGGCGTGCGGGTTTTGCGCCGTGGACACCGCAAAGCCGCTTCCCCTCGAAGAGGACGAGCCGCAGCGGGTCGCCGAAGGCGTGAAGCGTCTCGGACTCAAGCATGTCGTGATCACCGCTGTCGCGCGCGACGATGTGGCCGATGGCGGGGCCGACCATTTCGCCCGGACGATCGAAGCCATCCGCGCCAGCGACTCTGCGGTGGCCATCGAGGTGCTCGTTCCGGATTTCAACGGCAAGGACTCCTCGATCCGGAGGGTTCTGGATGCCCGCCCGGACATCTTTAATCACAATATCGAGACGGTGGAGCGGCTCACCCCGCTGGTTCGTTCCCGCGCGAAATACCGGCTGTCGCTGGCGGTGCTACGCCGCGTCAAGGAGATGGAGCCCGGCATGATGACCAAGAGCGGGATCATGCTCGGCCTCGGCGAGACGGAGAACGAGATTTTCGAGTCGATGGACGACCTCCGCGAGGCCGGGGTCCAGGTGCTGACCCTCGGACAATATCTGCGCCCGACGCCGAACCACCTGCCCGTGGTCGAGTTTGTCAACCCGGAAACGTTCCAGCTTTACGGGGAGATCGCCAGGAACAAGGGGTTCACGTTTGTGGCCAGCGCGCCGCTCGTCCGCAGCTCCTACCACGCCGGGGAGTTTAATCCGGTCGCCCGTTGATCTGGAAGATCATCGCCGTCGGCCAGCCCGCGCTCGGCTACGCCCGCGATGGCATCCGGGACTACCTCTCACGCATCCAGGGGTTCAACAAAATCGAGACCCGATTTCTGAAGCCGACGCCGGATGTCCACGCCAAAATGCTCGCCGAGTCGGAGGGGCATTTCCGGATCCTCCTCGATGAACGCGGAAAGCAGTTCACGAGCAGGGGGTTTGCAGGCGAGATCATGAAATGGGAAAACCGCTCGATCTCAAGATGCGCGGTCCTGGTGGGCGGAGCGGATGGGTGGAGCGGCGACATGCGGAAAAATGCCGATCTCCTCTGGGCATTAGGATCGCTCACCCTCCAGCACGAACTCGCCCTGCTCGTGGCGATCGAACAAATCTACCGCGCCTGCACGATCAAAGCCGGCCTGCCGTATCACAGGGACTGATCAAATCAATCCGCGCCTTGTCCGGGACTTGGAAGCGATCGCCTCAGCGGCGTTCTGTGGCGAATGAGGCCTGGGCGCGAAGCGTGCCGCCCTCGTGCCACTCGCCGGGGATGAGAACCTTGCGGGGCTGCCGGGGGACGCCGATTTCGTTGCGGCTCAATTGCCCGATCAGCAGGTCCACGGCTGCGGCGCCGATCAGGTCATGGTTTTCACGGATCCCGCTCCAGTTTTCGACATCGTCCACGACGTTGAGATTGACGAGCCCGCACTCCTCGGGGACCGTGCGGCCGGAATCCTGCACCCACTCGCGCACGACGGGGTTGATGGAAAGAATCGCATCCGGCTTGTAGGTTTCGAGCCAGCGGTCGAATGCCGCCGGGCGGCCCTCTTTGAAGCGCTCCAGGAAAAGGATCGGGACGCGCTGCGCCTCGGGGAGCTGGGATTGCTCGACGAGGAATGCGGCCTGCGAGCGGCCTTCGGATTCCCGGTCGAGATACCGGCTGTAGATGAAGCCGACGCGTGTGTATCCGCGCTGGACCACCGTCTGGAAGGCGAGGCGGAGATTGTAATAAAAGTCGCGGTCGGCAATCGGGAAGCCCTGCGGGTAGAAGCGCGAGGCGGTGGCCGATACCGCGCCGGAGCCGCTCAGGTTGCCGCTGCCCACCAAGGCGATCACGCAGTCCGACCATTCTTCCAGCAGGAACTGCTGGTGCAGCATCAATGGGAGGATGACCCCGAAGATCCCTTTCTGGCGAAGGATTTCGGAAATGCGACCGACCTCCGCCACGCTGCTGTTTGAGTTTCCGCCGATCGAAATTTCCTCGAGTCGGAACCCGCGTTCCTCGCAGCGCTGCCGGGCGCCGCGCAGGTATCCGCGCAGCCAGGGAAATTCCTGCCAGCAGGTCGGGTTCGGGTAGTCGTTGAGCCATGCGAGGGCGGACTGCATTGCGGTCGGCCGGTTCGAGCGGGCCTGCGCCTGATACATGGCCACGAGCGGATTCGGGCGGTATCCTTCGCGCCGGGCAATCTCGTGAATCCGCTCCCGCGTGTGGAGCGGAATGGTCGGATGGTTGCGCAATGCCCTTGAGACCGTGGCTTTGTGAACACCGGCCAGCTTCGCGATATGGTCGAGGGAGATACGTTGAAGTTTCATAGCAGCGGTCGCCTGATGGCACGGCATCATATGCGATGTTGACTGCTCGGCAAGCCTCTTGTTGCGTCCCGTTGCATAAATCGCGAGTTTTTCTCTTTGATCGCGATTCCCGCCCGTGCAGAGTGCCCGTCACCATGGCCAAAACAGAAGAACAGATCCTGGTGATCAAGCGCTCGCATTTCGACCAGCTGGGAAGCTTTCAGGGGCTCTGCCACGAGGTGGACCGCTACCTGCAAAGCTTTTTGCTCAAGGAAAACAATTTTTTTGTTCCGCGATCATCCGCTGAGGAAGACCCCTCGCTGAAGCAACTGATTCCCTACGCGATTTTCCGCCACGGCGGCAAAATTCTCCACTACACACGCGGGGCAAAAAGCGGGGAAAAGCGACTGGTCGCGAAAGGCTCGGTCGGAATCGGCGGCCACATCAACGACACCGACGAAAGCCTTTTTTCATTCGACCAGTCGGCCTACCACCACGCGGTGCAGCGCGAGATCCGCGAGGAGTTGCAGATCGGCGGCGGATTTACCGAACGGGCGGCGGCCCTGATCAACGATGATTCGACGGAGGTCGGGAAGGTTCATCTGGGAATCGTCCACATCGTCGATCTCGAAACCGCCGACGTGAGGGCCGGAGAAAAAGCGATCGCCGAGCTAGGATTTGCCACACGGGAGGAACTGCTCACGCGCCGCGATTCGCTGGAGACATGGTCCCAGATCGCACTGGAAGGTCTCGCGGAACTTGGGTGAGAATCAAATCCCGAAGACGGCGGAAGAGGCCCGCAAATTACGAATCCCCGCGAATGGGAAGGACTTCCAGCAGGAAAAGACGGCCAACTTTTTCCATCTTCCTCATAATATTCGCGTTCATTGGCTTTATTCGCGGTCAATAATCCGCATTCGGGTTTATCGGAATTTTGGTTTCGTGATATGGGGGGGCTTCAGATAGGCAGGCACCGGCTGTCCCTCTGCGAAGTCCCTTAAGCCGAGAATCCCTGCGCACGGGGCAGCGACGGTGGCATCCGGCAGATCCTCCAACCCGGAGGTTGTGAAGACGGGGGTTCCCGGCTTGAGAAGTCCCAGCACCTCCTGCGGGGAATAGAGGGTGGGCGGCGACAGGAATTTTCCATTCTCGACGTGTGCGAGGAACCATTGATTGGCGCGCGCGTCGCCGGCGACGAAGTATTCCGGCGCATCGTATCCGAGGAGCGACGGCACTCCTGCGAGCTGAGCACTGCGCGCCCTGGCAACACCCCAGGCTGCGGCGATCGACGTCCTCAGACCATTGTAACTTCCCGGGCCGGTACCCACTGTGACGAGGCTGGGATTGCCGCACTCGCGGAGCGCGGATTCCAAATGTGTGAATAGCTCGGTGCCGCGTCCGCGAGGATTCTCAAATTTCCACAGCTTCGCCAATGTCCCATCTTCGAGGATGGCGACGCTGCCCTGCCGGCACGAGCATTCGATGGCGATCACGTTCATCGCGTCCCCCGGACCCTCCGGGTTTCCCCCTCGATGGAGAGGCGGATCTGCCAGGCTGCTGCCGGAAGGGCGGCTGGAAATTTGTCGCCCCACTCGATCGCGCGGATCCCCGGCGACTGAAAATAGTCCTCGTATCCCAGCCCGGCGAGTTCCTCCTCGGAATTCAGGCGGTAAAGGTCGAAATGAATCAGTGGCAGGCGTCCGCCCGGATATTCATGAACGAGGGTGAATGTCGGGCTGGAGACCATGGCGGGGTCGAGCCCGAGCCCTTCGGCGAGGCCCTGCACAAAACACGTTTTCCCCGCCCCGAGCGGTCCCTCCAGGCTGAGCGTGGCATCGGTCGCGATCGCCTCCGCCAGCGCCCTTCCCAGCGCGCGCGTCTCCTCCCCGGAGGCGCAAACAACCCCTTGCGCTGTAAAGATTCCGTCACATATCGGATTTCGGTTTGCCATACCGCCGCCAATCTAGTTCGCTCACGGGCATGAGCACAATCTCCCAATCCTCACTCTGGAGCCGCTTTCAGCAATATTTCCTGAGTTACGATGACCTCGGCATTTCTGTGGACATCAGCCGGATGAACTTTCCAGAGGATTTTTTTACCGGGATGGCGCTCGTGGCCGACCGGGCCTGCAAGCAGATGAAGGCGCTCGAGGCCGGGGCGATCGCCAACCCGGATGAGAAGCGCATGGTCGGGCACTACTGGCTCCGCGATGCCAGGCTCGCCCCCACGCCGGAGATCCGCGAGGCGATCAACTCCACGAAAAAATCCATTCTGAATTTTGCGGCCGACCTGCACGCGGGAAAAATCCTTTCGGCCACGGGCGCGAAGTTCACCGATCTTCTGGTCGTCGGCATCGGCGGATCCGCGCTCGGACCACAGCTGGTCGCCGACGCGCTCTGGACCCCGGGAAACCCGGTCCGCCCGCACTTCTTCGACAACACCGATCCGGACGGGATGGTAAAAGTTCTCGGCCAGATCGGCGGCAACCTCGGCACCACGCTCGTCGCCGTGATTTCCAAATCCGGCGGAACCAAGGAATCCCGCAACGGCATGCTCGCCGCCCAGTCCGCCTTCAAAGCGGCGGGGATCGGATTTGCAAAAAACTTTGTGGCCGTGACCGGTGACGGGAGCGAGCTCGACAAGGTCGCTGTGGCCGAGGGTTGGCTGCGCAGGTTCCCGATGTGGGACTGGGTCGGCGGGCGGACTTCCGTGATGAGCGCGGTGGGGCTCCTCCCGATGGCGGTTCAGGGGCTGGAGGTCGATGAATTTCTCGACGGCGCGGCCGCCATGGATGCGAAGACCCGCACCGACGACATCCGCAGAAATGCCGCCATGCTCCTCGCGCTCATGTGGTTTCACGCAGGCAGCGGGCGCGGGCTGAAGGACATGGTGATCCTTCCCTATAAGGACCGCCTCCTCCTCTTCAGCCGCTACCTCCAGCAGCTCGTGATGGAATCGCTCGGCAAGGAGCTCGATCTCGACGGCCATGTCGTCAACCAGGGGATCGCGGTTTACGGGAACAAGGGCTCGACCGACCAGCACGCCTATGTCCAGCAGCTCCGCGACGGGGTGAACAATTTCTTCGTGACGTTCATCGAGGCGCGCAAGGCCACGTTCTCGACGCCGGTCGAGGTCGAGCCGGGCGTCACCGCCGGGGATTTTCTGCAGGGCTTCCTCCGCGGCACCCGCAGCGCCCTCCACGAGAACGGCCGCGAATCGATCACCGTTAGCATCCCGGAATTCAACGCGTTCCAGCTCGGCGCGCTCATCGCGCTCTACGAGCGGGCGGTCGGGTTCTACGGCTCGCTCGTGAACATCAACGCCTACCACCAGCCGGGGGTCGAGGCCGGAAAAAAAGCCGCCGCAAAAATCATCGAGACCCAGCTCAAAGTCGTGGCTTTCCTGGAAAATGCCGGAAAGCCGCAGACCTCCGAGCAGGTCGCGCTGGCGGTGGAGGCCGACCCCGAGGAAGTCTTTCACATCCTCCGCCACCTCGCCGCCAACCGTCCGAACATCCGCATCGAAAACGGCCGCTCGCCGGCTCTCGACACGTTCTCCGCATGAAACGCCTGCTCGTGGCCGCGGCGCTCCTGTTCGCCCTCGCCGGGTGCGATTCTCCCTCGCGAACGGTTGACTCCGCGCGCAAGCAGCTCTCCGCATATCAGGCGGCTCCCGATGCGGAGAAGCAGGCGGCAATCGAGCAGTCGCTCGCCAAGCTCGACGCCCAGGTGGAGCAGCTCGAAGCCAAGGGCGACCGCGCCCAGGCCGACATCTTCCGCCGCCAGGCCGTCAGCCTCCGCACCGATTTTCAGGCGGCCAAGATGGCGCAGGCGATCAACAGCGCCTCCAAGGCCATCCAGGGAATCGGCGAGGCCTTCAAGGACGTCGGGAAAAGCTTCAGCGAGACATTCAAGGGCAGCGACACGAACGACCGCTGAGCCGGCCGGCGGGTTCACGGAATTGTCGCGCTCGTGGCGCCGCTGCGGGTTTCCGCCTTTTTCCGGCCACCCCGCGCCATTTCCTTGACGTGGGGCAAGAGCCTGCCCGAATGCCATGCCCTCTGAGGGG
Source organism: Verrucomicrobiota bacterium (assembly GCA_026398275.1). Taxonomy (GTDB): domain Bacteria; phylum Verrucomicrobiota; class Verrucomicrobiia; order Chthoniobacterales; family Terrimicrobiaceae; genus QYQL01. Next base: position 12,357 of record JAPLTF010000020.1, on the reverse strand, counting down.
GGCTTGAATCTTCCATCCTTGCAGAAGTCGCTCGTTACGGTTGTTCTCATGCGGGAGCCTCTATGCTTTTGACCGCCACAGCCTATTCCGACCCCACGCTGATCACCTACGTGTTCCTCGTTCTGGCGATCCTTTTGGCGCTGAGCTTCGAGTTCGTCAACGGCTTCCATGATACGGCGAATGCCGTCGCGACCGTCATCTACACCAACACGCTCAAAGCCACCCCGGCGGTCGTCTGGTCGGGCATCTGGAATCTGATCGGCGTCCTGACCTCATCGGGCCTCGTGGCCTTCGGCATCGTGGCGCTCCTGCCCGTGGAACTCGTTCTCAATATCGGGTCCGCCTCGGGTTTCGCGATGGTGTTTTCCCTCCTGATTTCCGCCATTCTCTGGAATGTCGGCACCTGGTATTTCGGCCTTCCGGCCTCCAGTTCCCACACCCTCATCGGCTCGATCATCGGCGTCGGTCTCGCCAACTCGTTGATGGGCCCATCGCATTCTATGACGGACGGGGTCAACTGGGCCAAGGCACAGGATATGGGGCTCGGGCTGATGATCTCGCCGGTCGTCGGGTTTTGCGCGGCAGGCCTGCTGCTCCTCCTCTGCAAAGCCCTTGTCAAAAACCCCTCGCTCTATAAGGCCCCGAAAGGCAAGACTCCCCCGCCGCTGTGGATTCGCGGGATTCTCATGATCACGTGCACAGGCGTCAGCTTCGCTCACGGCTCGAATGACGGACAAAAAGGCATGGGGCTCATTGTGCTGATCCTGGTCGGCATCCTGCCCGGCACCTATGCACTGAAGATGACTGCCAACCCCTCGAAGGTTGCCCAAGTGGCGGAATCCGCAAAAACCCTTGGGGCCATCTTCGAAAAATCCGGTGAAGGCATCGAACTGAACGAGATGGAGGCGGATGATGCGCTGACCAACTACATCAAGTCATCCGGGACGTTCTCTCCGAAGGTGTTTGCCGCCCTCTCGGATCAATGCCACGACGTCTACCGCAGGCTCGTCGACTCCAGGACATTCGAAACCCTGCCCGCCGGGGATCGGGGGAAGGTCCGTTCGGATCTCTATCTCATTTCAAAAACCATCGCCAAGCTGAAGAAGGCCGGCACTGCTCTGACAGCCCCCGATCTCGCGAAAGCCACCGAGCTCCAGAAAAGCGGGGAGCATCTCACCAACTTCATCCCGGACTGGGTGAAATACGCCGTGGCCCTTGCGCTCGGGCTCGGCACGATGATCGGCTACAAGCGGATCGTGGTCACGGTCGGTGAAAAAATCGGCAAGGATCACCTGACTTACGCGCAGGGCGGCGCCGCCGAGCTTGTCGCCATGTGCACGATCCTCGTCGCCGACCGCTTCGGCCTCCCGGTCAGCACCACCCACGTTCTCTCCTCCGGCGTCGCCGGCACCATGGCCGCGAACAAATCCGGACTCCAGATGGGCACGCTGAGAAACATCCTCTTGGCCTGGGTCCTCACCCTGCCGGTCTGCATCTTCCTCGGCGCGCTCCTCTTTGCGTTCGGACTCAACCTCGTGGCCCTGCTCGGGCTGGGTTGATTCTGTCAAGGTGTGTCCCGTGTCGGGAAAAATACAGAAACCCGGGTGTAGGACACCTTTTGTCTATTTTGCCTGATATATGGGAGAGAGTGAAACACGCTTCTCTCGTTACGATCCCTGCTCGCCAAACGGCAACAGTAATGCTACGCAGAGGGGTCCCTCACATGCGGCATCATCGTTCATCTCCCATTGCATCGAAGATAGCCCGCATGTTTCAACCGCGAAGCAATGCGCATTTTCGTATAGCGCAAACGTGTCTCCTGACATGAAAGCAGATCAGCTTGTCCCAAACAGCATCGTGCGGGGAGCGCTCTTCCCGGAGCCTGTGCAGGTGATTACCGCGATTCCCATGGGCACCTCGATCAAATTGATCGCGACTGGGATGCACAGCAATCAAACCTACCAGCCAATCTTGAACGCCGAGCAGATTGCGCTCCTTGAAGTGAACCCCCAGCGGGAGCCATTCGATGGCGATGCACGGAAGTTCCGCCTTGGGATCGAGGCCATGAGACTTGGCTTGGCCTACGAATACGACCCATACTTTTCTCTCTCGATTGCGCGGGTGGACCCGCTGCCGCACCAACTCGAAGCGGTCTACGAGTATTTTCTCAAAATGCCGCGGATTCGTTTTCTCCTGGCTGATGATCCAGGAGCTGGGAAGACGATCATGGCGGGACTCCTGATCAAAGAACTCAAGGCGCGCGGCCTGATCAAACGCATCCTCATCGTCACCCCGGCAAATCTCACGTTCCAGTGGCAGCGCGAGATGAAGGACAAATTCCGCGAGCAGTTCACCGTGATTCGCTCGGACATCCTGCGAGCGAATTACGGCACCAACCCCTGGCAGGAGCATGATCAGGTGATCGCCTCCGTCTCGTGGGTTTCCCGCGTCGAAGACGCCCGCGACAGCCTGCTCCGCAGTCGTTGGGATCTCGTGATTGTGGACGAAGCCCACAAAATGAGCGCATACAGCTCAGACCATGAGACGCTTGCCTACAAGCTGGGCAAAGACCTGTCGGAGATGACGGATCATCTCTTGCTCATGACGGCGACCCCTCACAAGGGCGACCCGGAAAATTTCGCCCTGTTTCTCAAACTCCTCGACCGTGATGTTTACGGTGACGTGAGCAGCTTGGAGCAGGCCATGGTCAACCGTGATGCGCCATTCTACCTGCGACGTGTCAAAGAGGCGCTGGTATCGTTTCCAGATCCCGATACCGGCCTTGTCAAATCCCTCTTCACCAAACGGATTGTCAAAACAGCAAAGTTTGAGATCGCCGATGACGAACTGGAATTCTACGACGCCCTGACCCGATTCGTGCAAGACCAGTCGATCCGTGCAGCCGAGGCAAACTCACCTCAGGCACGGGCAGTCGGCTTCACGATGGCCATGCTTCAACGGCGTTTTGCCTCCAGCCTCTACGCAGCAAGGCGCACCCTGGAGCGAATGAAAGACCGGCGTGAAAAAATTCTCGCCGACCCCGACGGCTACCGGCGTGATCAAATCAACCGGCGCATACCCGAGGGCTTCGATGATCTTGATGAAGAACAGCAGCAGGCCATCATCGATCAATTGGAAGAAGTCGTTCTGAACCCGGACCCGGCTATCCTCAAGGCGGAGGTTCAGGAGTTGGGCAAGTTGATCGACCAAGCCAGGATACTGGAAACCAAATCCACCGAGACAAAGTTGACCTCTCTGAAGGAGCTTCTGACCGAGCACGGCATTTTTGCCGACTCGAAAATGAAACTCCTCATTTTCACCGAGCACAAGGACACGCTCGATTACCTTGCAGGCGACGGACGCGATGGCCGCCCTCTTGGAAAGCTCCGGGAATGGGGGCTGTCGCTCACGACCATTCACGGAGGCATGAAGATCGGTGACCGGGATACTCCCGGAAGTCGGATTTTCGCGGAGCGCGAGTTCAAGGAATCCTGCCAGGTCATGGTGGCTACCGAGGCTGCCGGTGAAGGAATCAACCTTCAGTTCTGCTGGTTGATGGTGAACTACGATATCCCGTGGAATCCGATGCGTCTGGAGCAACGCATGGGCCGCATCCACCGGTATGGCCAGGAAAAGGACTGTCTCATATTCAACTTTGTGGCGACCAACACGGCGGAGGGACGCGTCCTTCAAAAGCTTTTTGACCGCATTGCCGCCATTGAGGACGACCTCGATCCCGGTCGGACAGGGAAAATATTCAACGTCCTGGGTGATGTGTTCCCCTCGAACCTCCTGGAGCGGATGCTGCGCGACATGTATGCCCGCAACCAGACCGAGCAGGTCATCTTGGATCGCATCGTCACCGACATCGATATTCGCCGGTTTTCAGAAATCACCAATTCCACGCTGGAGGGCCTTGCCAAGCGCGAACTCAACCTCTCCGCAATCATCGGCAAAACAGCCGAGGCAAAAGAACGTCGGCTCGTTCCCGAGGTGATCGAGGATTTCTTTGTGGAAGCTGCCGAGCATGTGGGCCTCAAACTGACAAACAGCCGCGGACGTTCCCATGTTTACCGCGTCGGTCGGATTCCCCGCCATCTCCTGACTCGCGGAGAGCAATTGGAACCCCGGTTCGGTCGGCTCGGGGGAGAATACCTTGATGTCATTTTCGACAAGGAACTGCTGAAAAAGGACGCATCCTCCGAGTGGGTGACTCCGGGCCACCCGCTTTTCGAGTCCATCCGCGCAGAAATCGAGTCGGAGACGATCTCTGCCCTCGAACGGGGAGCAGTCTTCTACGATCTCCACCGCCAAACCCCGGCCCAGTTGGATGTCTTCACGGCGACGATCCGTGACGGGTGCGCGAATGTCCTCAACCGCCGCATTTTTGCCGTTCAAACTGAGATCGAGGGCACCGTCTCAATCCACCCACCCACGATTTTCCATGAGATCGTTCCCGCCGAAAATCCCGTTCAGGTGCCCGACGGATCCCATCTCCCGCAAAAAGACCAACTCCAATCGATTCTCTTGGAGCGAAGCCTCACGCCTTTTCTCGAAGATGTCCGCAAAGAACGCCTCCGCGAAACGCGGATTGTCGAGAGCCACGTCGAGACCAGCCTCAACACGATTCTGAATCGCGAAAACTGCACCCTCGCCGAACTCGTCACCCAGCGTGAGAGCGGCTCCGAGGAGTCCGGTCTTGAGGGCCGGATTAAGCAGGCGGAGAACCGGATCGAAGAAATCCACCGCCGGCTGGAACTCCGTCGAAGCGAACTCGCCCGCCAACGGGAATGTGCCGTGACGGACATCCGCCATGTGGGCCGCGCTTGGGTTCTGCCGCACCCGGACCGCGATACCCCCACCGGACGTGCCATGCGGCGTGATGAGGAAGTGGAACGGACTGCGGTCGAGATCGCAACGAAGGCACTCGAATCGGAGGGATTTACCGTTGAGAGTGTCGAATCGGATAACAGAGGCTTCGATCTGGTTGCTCGCAAGGCTGATCCAGCCGAACCAAATGCCGCGCCCTCCGTCCGATTTGTTGAAGTCAAAGGCCGTGCCGACATTGGCGAGGTGGCCCTGACCACCAATGAATTCAAGACAGCGGAGCGTCTCAAGCAGGACTACTGGCTCTACATCGTCTTCCACTGCGCCACTCCGAACCCCTCTCTCAACATCCTTCGCGACCCTGCGCGGCTGCATTGGCAGCCAATCGTGAAGATCGAGCACTACCGGCTCAAGCTGGAGGATCAACGCAATCCTCGTATTAAAGAGGACGAAACCCCATACGGAGAAAAACCCGCTTGACGGGTTGGTATCAATTGATACGTTATGGCAAGTGATGATCATATCCCAATTCCCCGGACTTGGTGCGATGCGGTATCGAAGATCCTTCGCAGTGGGGATCGCCAACTTATCGATACCACCGGCCAGTCGGATCTCGACTGGGAAGCAACTTTCCCTGATGACGCATGGGATTACGTGCGCTTCGGGGCCATGTCAGCCGCTCTCGAAAAGCCCGATGTGATTGGAAAACACATCCTGGGGATGGATGAACCCGGCGAGACCTACGCCTTTTGGTTTCATCACCGTGCCGTCCAACTCTACGGAAAGATCAACCTCTTTCCTGACGGCAAAATCATCCTCATCTACTCAAGCCACACACCACGCAAAGGCAAAGAATCGTTATGAAAAAGATCCGAACGCAAAAACAACCGGCGGCTCCCGGATGGATTGCAGTGACCACAATTTACCCTGTCCGAATTCCCAATCTCGATGGCACCGGATTCTCCGAAACCATCGAAGTGGAAATCGACGCATGGAAGAATCCCTCTGGCGAACTCATCATCCCTGGTGATGTGAAGGCCGAATTGGAGGAAACCAAAGCCCGCTATATGGGCCTTCTCGCCCCCGATCAGATTCGCGAATTACGCCAGCACCTCGGGCTGACGCAGAAAAATATCTCCGCCCTGCTCCAGCTCGGGGAGAAAACATGGACCCGATGGGAGTCTGGCCGGGAGCGTCCGTCCCGCTCGATGAATATCCTTCTCCACAGTTTGTGGGATGGCCGGATCGATGCCAACTACCTGAATTCATTGAGCTATCCCAAGCTGCGGTTCCAGCCGATTGCCCGGTTCCAGGCGCTCCGCGCGGATTTCACCGCTTACAACTTCTCAACTCCTGCCGCAGTGGACTACTCCGATGAAGCCGTCGCCGCTTGATCTCCACTACTACTACGTCACGGAACTGACGTTTTCCGTAAACAAGACTTTCAAGGCTGGTGAGAGCAGTGCCTTGGAGGGAGGCAACCTCCGCATTTTTCCGGAGCTACGGAAATCGGAGGACCCCAAAAGCGAGCCCGAATGGATCATGACTCTGCGCGTCCAGCAGCTCGCAGCGGATGACCAGCCCTACTCGTTCTCATTGGAACTCGTTGGTTACCTTTCGGTCAGTTCACTCGTCCCGGAGGAAAAACGGGAACTTTTCCTGAGAGCGAATGGAGCCTCGATGCTCTACGGCGCGGCTCGCGAGATCATCCGTTCTGTTTCGGCCCAAGGTCCCTACATGCCTGCGATTTTGCCGTCGGTTTCGTTTTATCCGGCAAAAGATAAGCCTCTCCAGGTCGAGAACCAGAAGTCGCTCGGTGAATAACGTCTTCTCCATCCAGAAAACCTTTGAAGGAAAGGTTTTTCAAGTTCCCGACTATCAGCGGGGCTATGCGTGGATAGCCCATGGCACATTGACGATGCGTTCGGCGTCGTGCCAGTCAACGAGGAGCCGGACGACGACGATGCCAGTGATTAATCCAGATCGTTACACTCTAAATGGCGATCCCAGCAGACATTAAAATGATTCCCATCCTGATTGGCTCAGGTGTCTCTTGCGCTGGCGACCTCCCTAGCGTGGATCAACTTTCGGAGCAAGCCGCATCACATTTCATCGGCACCCCGCGCGAACCACTGTTCAAGGCGCTCAAGGGCCTATGTGATGAGGACCGGAATGGTGCTGCATCGAACTACGAAGATTGGCTCTATCTTGCCACTCAGGTGCGTGATCACGTCCATCGCGAATACGAAAACCCTGGCCTTATCCCATTGATTGCTGACCTCAACTCCAAGACGGAGTTGGCACCAAAAATAATCCAAAAGGCTTGCGAGGAAATAATTATTTCTATCTTGCACGTGGTCTGCGGCGAACTGAGTTCGAGTGATGAACAAGCAGCCAAGGCATTTATTGCACTCGACTCAGCGCTCGAAAGCCATTCCTCGAAAAAGGTTCGTTTCTTCAGCCTGAACCACGACCTCCTGCTGGAAAAATATCTGAAAAAAACCGGACTCGTTTTTTATGATGGATTTGCCCCAATCGACGGAGTGGATCATGGGAGACGGTTCGATTTCAACCGGCAGGGGTTTGAAACAAGCGCGGTCGCTCTTCTCAAACTACATGGCTCTATCAATTGGTGGCGACACCGCCCCACACGCGCTCGCAATGCGGACAACCCTTGGATTTACGAATTCATCGGCGTAGAAATGGGGAAAAACCGTGTATTTGAGCAGATGGACGAAACTCCACTGATCCTGGCCGGAACATTCAATAAGATTCTCCAATACAGTTCCCCCGTCTTCCTCCAATTGCTAGGTGAGTTTCACAATACTTTGCAATGTGCAGACCGTTTAGCGGTCTGTGGATATGGGTTTGCTGACAAGGGCATCAATTCGCTCATCGCGAATTGGATGTCTAGCAGTATGGAACATCATTTATTCGTGTTTGATCCCAAACCATTCGATGCGGAACGTGCTCGTGGCGCGATTCTGGGCAAGATCGAGGCATGGGAGAATGAGGGACGGATCCATACCACGCCAAAGCGCATTGGGAGTGAAATCGATTGGGACAAACTTTTTGATACTGTATTTGCACCGTTAGCATGACCACATACCCAAAACGCCTAATAGAAGTTGACCTACCCATCCGCAGGATCTCGGAATACTCGCGCTGGGAAAAAAAGAGAGTCCCCGGTCACCTTAAGCAGATGCATTTGTGGTGGGCAAGGCGTCCTCTAGCTGCCTGCCGCGCTGTGATGTGCGCCGCACTATGGCCGGACCCCGTAGACGAGCTTTGTCCCAATTCGTTCCGAGCCAGAGCCCGTCAAGAAATGCTCTGTTGGATTTCACATGAGCGGCAGGCACTGCTTAGTCCGAAAAGCCGGGAACGTTTTGAAAAGTTTCGACAAAACCCATCCCTGCTGGAGGATCCAGAACAGTTAAGGGGTGCACTGCTGGACTTCATTGCCGATTTCTCAAGGTGGGAAAGCGGAGCATTGCCTGATTTTCTGACCACCACTCGTGCGCTGTCCGAGGCAGCTCATGTCGCACTGGGCGGTGCTGAAGGAACTAGGCCTCTGGTTGTAGATCCTTTTGCCGGGGGCGGATCGATTCCAGTTGAAGCTGTTCGCGTCGGCTGCGACGCGTTTGCCAGCGACATCAACCCGGTTGCAGTGCTACTCAACAAAGTAGCACTCGAATACATTCCAAGGTTTGGGAGTCGCCTTTCGGAGGAAGTTCGCAGGTGGGGGCGGTGGATTCAACGCGAAGCACACCGTGAACTGGCGCAGTTTTACCCAAAGGACCCCGACGGAGGAATCCCTATAGCTTATCTGTGGGCAAGAACTATCCAGTGCGAAGGACCAAATTGTGGAGCAGAGGTCCCGCTGATTCGTTCGTTTTGGCTTACGAAGAAATCAACGCGCAATGTCGGTTTTCGTCTGATAGCAAATCATAAATCGAAAAGTGTGGATTTTGAGATAGTGCAAAATCCTTCCCCGTCAGATTTGGGGGAGCCGACGGTCAAGCGTGGATCTGCCATTTGCCCAGTATGTGGGTTTACTACGCCGGTTGCGTCCGTGAGGAAGCAACTCCGGCACTCAAAAGGTGGAATCAAAACAGCGCGATTATTTACCGTTGCGACCACACGTGATGGACAAACGGGCCGTTTCTACCGCCTGCCAAATGATAACGACTTCCGGGCGATCTCTGAAGCACAGGAGAGATTTACAACCCTGCTTGGCAAAACATATGGTCAACTTAGCGCTTTGCCTAGAGAGCCGATGCCGCCGAAAGGCGCTCTAGGATTTCGCGTGCAACTTTACGGCATGGAAGATTGGGGAAGCGTTTTCTCACCCCGTCAACTCGTTGCCCTTGACGCTTTGGCTCGTTTGATCAGAGACGCAGGAAGTAAACTAGCGAATGAATTGAGTTCCGATTTCGCGGTGGCGGTGCAAACAGTTCTCGCTCTGAATTTGAGCAAACTCGTGGACTTAGCAACAACCTTAGGAGCATGGGAACCCAATATCCCAACAATTCAACATGTGTTTGGCAGACAAGCAATCTCGATGTGTTGGGATTTCGCAGAGGGTGTTCCTACTGGTGAAGGCAGGGGATCATGGATCAACTACTTGGAAAAAATGGCTGATATCCTTGAGAAACAAGTTGGCCTGTTACCCGGACACGCGGAACAACAGGACGCCAGTAAACTTTCCCTGCCGGACGATTCAGCTCAAGTCTTTTTTACTGATCCACCTTACTACGATGCGGTGCCCTATGCCGACCTTTCTGACCTATTTTATGTGTGGTTGAAACGCGCCCTCTTGGGGCAGCACGAGGTTCTTTTCCGCACAGAGCTCACACCCAAAGCAGAGGAATGTATCGTTGATGAGGTAAAAGGAAAGGATGCTGCATACTTCGAGAAGACGATGCGTGAAGTGATGAGTCACGGTAGGCGGAGCTTGCAGCCCTCAGGCATCGGTGTCTTGGTCTTTGCCCACAAATCAACGGCGGGTTGGGAGGCACAACTTCAAGCCATGATTGACGCCGGTTGGATAATCACCGCCTCGTGGCCGATTGACACAGAGAACGCGAGTCGGCTTCGTGCCCAAGCTTCAGCCGTTTTGGCGTCTTCCATTCACATTGTGTGCCGCCCGCGCGAAAAGTTCGACGGATCGGTGCGCCCGGATGACATCGGTGATTGGCGTGACGTGCTGCAAGCGTTGCCCATCCGCATTCACGAATGGATGCCGCGTCTGGCCGAAGAAGGCGTTGTCGGTGCGGATGCCATTTTCGCCTGTCTCGGCCCGGCGCTCGAAATATTTTCCCGCTACGAACGTGTAGAAAAGGCCAGCGGAGAAGTCGTTTTACTAAAAGAATATCTTGAACATGTCTGGGCTGCCGTGTCGCGTGAGGCGCTCTCGACAATCATTTTTGACGCAGACCTCTCCGGCTATGAACCAGATGCCCGCCTCACGGCCATGTGGCTGTGGACGCTCTCCGGCGGATCAACTACTGAAAACGCCGGGAACACGGAGGAAGACGAAGAGGAGGAAACGCCCAAAGGCAAGGCCCCGTCCGGATTTTCGCTGGAATACGATGCCGCCCGGAAGATCGCGCAAGGACTCGGGGCGCATTTGGAGGACTTGAAATCCCTCGTGGAAATCAAGGGCGACCAAGCCCGCCTCCTCCCGGTCTCCGAGCGCACGGGCTTTCTTTTCGGCAAGGATCAGGCGTCAGCCCCAGAGCCCGCCAAGCGCAAGAAGGCGAAACACCAACTCGACCTCTTCGCGGAACTCACTCAACCCGGCGTCGCGGAGCAAGTCTGGGAAGAAAAGACCGTCACCAAACGTGGCGAAACGATCCTCGACCGCGTCCACCAATCCATGATCCTCTTCGCCACCGGACGTGGCGAGGCCCTGCGTCGATTCCTCGTCGATGACGGCGTCGGCCAGGAATCCGGATTCTGGAAATTGTCCCAAGCCCTCAGCGCCCTCTACCCGACCGGCACCTCAGAAAAACGCTGGGTCGATGGCGTTCTGGCACGGAAGAAGGGACTGGGACTTTAGTTCATGGACTACGTCATCTATACAGACGAAAGCCGGCACGACGGGCCTGTGAGCGGTCCATTCATGGGTATTGGTGGTCTCTGGGTTGCCCGTTCTGAAAAAGACCGTCTTACCAAGGCCTTGCAGCAACTTCGCCGGGAGGTCGGTCTGACCGGAGAAATCAAATGGACAAAAGTCAGCGCCTTGAAGCTAGAATCCTACAAGCGGCTGATTGATTTTTTCCTGACAAACGATTTTCTCAGGTTCCGGATCATCCTGGTTGAAAAATCCAAACTCGATCATTCGGCCCACAATGACGGTGATCACGAGTTGGGATTCTACAAATTTTACTACGAGATGCTGGTCAAGTGGATGGAGTCGCCCCACCGGTATCTGGTGCTTCTGGATTTCAAGACAAACAAGGGTTCCGATCGCTTCGGAGAATTGAAGCGCGTCCTCAAGAACGGCATGCCATTTGGCGCATCCATCTTGGACCTCACGGTCAACGATTCCTTCCAGTCCCCCCTCGCTCAATTGGCCGATCTCCTGACCGGTTGTGTCACCGCAGCATGGTGCAACCAGCCTCCAACCTCTGCCAAAGGCGAGATTGTCCGCTATCTCGAAGCCAAAAGCGGTGTTCGACTGATCCTGCCATCCGCATCCCCGCGACCGTCGAAACTCAACATCTTCCGGATCAATCTGTGAGCGAACTGCAACCATGTCGCCCACCGATCTCAACTCCCTTTTGCTTCCGCTCGATGACCTCTCGCCGGAAGAGGCATTTGACATGGGGCGGAAGGTTTACGCCAAAATGTTTTCGATCAAGGGAATCCGGGGATCCGTCCAGACATGGCATGGCGAGGAAGTGGTTTTCTTTGCCGACCGGTATGATCATGCATTCAAAACCTCCCCGGATCGGGCACGGCGGGCATATTCCAAGACGGAGGTGTCTTTCGCCCGCATCGAGCGAATGCCGTGGATCAGAGAAATCCTTGAGGGCCGAGTTCCCGACACCGAGTGCCGCCAAGTGCCCAACGACTCCGGACAATGGCAACCGCCAAAATATCTCGTTCTGGCTTGGGAATACAGCTACATCATCTGGCTCAACGGGCTTCGAGACGGAAGTTGGAAATTTTCCTCTGCCTATCCGACGACCACGGAAGACATGCGGCGATACACCAAGAGAAGCAGCACAGTTTGGAAACGGGAGAAAGAAAATGCCCCGTGATTTACTGGTTCACGGGGCTAGAAACCTTGTCCTCTGCTCTAAGGCGAGGAGTAGTTGCTCTTGCGAGCATCGGTATCAAGATGGTCTTGTTGGCGCCAGATGCAAGAACTATTTTGTCACTTGTCGGCGACGGGGTGCAGGACAAAAATCTTCCGTCAGGCAGCAAGGGGTAGCAAGTGGTTCTGCGCGGCCTGAGAGTTGAGGCGGTCTTTCCAGAAGGAATCGAGTCTGCGGCTCGCGTTGATGCAACGGAAAGCGAGGA
>JAPLTF010000106.1 GCA_026398275.1 Verrucomicrobiota bacterium | reverse complement strand
GGCTCGAAGGTTCATGCGGCAGTGGACACGCTCGGACATTTGCTGGCCTTGAAAGTGACGCCTGCCAACGAGCAGGAAAGAGCCCAGGTAAAAGATCTCACTCAGGAAGTCCAGAAGGCCACGGGAGAAAACGTGCAGATACCCGCACAGGCGCAAGTCGCATACACATCGCCGCTGGAACCGCCGGAGAAGCACGACCAGCGCGAGGCCATCCCGGTGGACAATCCGAACGTCATCGCCCACCTCGCGAAAAACTACAAACCCTTCGCGGAGCAAGCCGGATGTTTGCCGCCGGACGGATGTGGTCAGTTGAACCAGGCGATCTTCTACGCCGTTATTCAGGGGCTCGCCGAGGGCCATACCCCGGAGCAGGTGTATGAAATCCTGTATCCGGCCGGACTGAAAGCCGGTCGGCCTGCCACCGAATTGTACCGTGAGGTCTGGCACGCCATCGAAAATGCTGTCCGCTACCTGTCGGGGTCCACCACGGATATTGGAAAATCCAGGAGCCGCCAGCCCCGGACGGACTGGGATCGCATCGTGAGCGTCGCCCTCGCCAACGGTATCAGCGGCCCCGGTCTTCGCCTATTTCGACCCACCTTGGACACCGCCGTTCCTGCGCCGGAACGAGGTCATGCTGCGGGTTGACCAATAGGGCTCCCGCCCAGCTCAAAGCGGCAGGGGGATCTGCAGGCTCGGCGGAACCAGGCCGGTGACACCCAACCCCAGCAAGCGGAGGGGCCGGTCCACCAGCTGCTCCCGGCGCAGGATCGAGCAGGCGATGGCGTAGATGTCGTCCGCGGTCTCCACGGGATCCTCCACGCTGGTCTGCCGGGTGAGGGTCTTGAAGTCACTGTAGCGGACCTTGATCTGGACGGTCCTCGCGGCCAGCCGCTCCTTCCCGAGCTTCTCAGCCAGCTCGCGGGCCTGGTCCTTCAGCGCCGGCACGAGCACCCGGCGGTCGTCGGTGTCACGCTCGAAGGTTTCCTCGGCGCTCACGCTCTTGACCTCCCCGTCGTATTCGAGCGCCCGGTCATCCTCCCCCATCGCGTAGCGCCTGAGGATTGGCGCGTAGGAGCCCACCAGTGCCCTCAACTCACCCCGGTAATCCTGGAGGTCGCCGATGGTGCGCAGGCCCGCCTTGGTCAATGCCTCCGCTGTCACCTTCCCAACGCCGTGTATGGCCGATGCCGGGAGCGGGCGCAGGAACGCCACCTTCTCCTCCTCCGTGATGCAGAAGAGTCCGTCGGGCTTGCCGTGGTCGCTCGCGATTTTGGCCAGGAGCTTGTTGCCGCCGATGCCGATGCTGGCGGTCAGTCGGCGCTCTGATCGGATAAGATTCTTCATTTCCCGGCCGAGCCCCATGACGGTCTCGGGGTCGAAGACTGCAAACCGGTGGCTCATGTCCAGGTAGGCCTCGTCAACGCTGACCTGCTCGACGGCACCGCCAAACTGGGTCAGCAGATCCATGATCGCATGCGACTCCGTGCGGTAGGCGTCCATGCGGGGGCGGATGAACACCCCGGCAGGGCAGAGCCGGTGCGCCGTCCTCGACGGCATGGCCGAGCGGACGCCGAACTTCCGCGCCTGGTAGCTGGCGGCGCACACCACCCCGCGCTTGTCGGGCGGCGAGCCGACGATGACCGGCCGACCCCGGAGGGAGGGGTTGTCGCGCTGCTCCACGGACGCATAGAAGGCGTCCATGTCGAGGTGGAAGATGACGCGGAGCACGCCCATGGGAGGTATCAGCAGGCGGGGCGGTCAACAAGCATCTGCTCTGCCCGATGGGGTGAGCTGCCGGTGGCGAGGGTTTGATCCCAATCAGGCAACCAGTGGAAGTTCAAGCTGGTTGCCTCCTCCCAGCGCCCACGCCTCCACTCCCCTGCGCCGCAGGTCGGCCGCAAATTCCTCGACGAAACCATGGACTGTGAAAACCCGCTTAGGCTGGACCCGCTCCACGCACGCAAGAAGTTCGTCGTAGTCGGCATGGTCGGAGAGCGGGAACGCCGCGTCGCACCGGAATTGATATCTGGCTCTGGAATCGAGCGCCCACCCGCTCACGATCGCTGTCCGCGTCTTGGGAATCCCGGCAAGCTGGGAGCGCAAGTTGGGAGGATAGATCAGCACTTTGGGGTTATTGTCATCAGCCCGTAACAACTCGTAGCCAGTGAGGCGGACGCCAAAAGCCTCGTAAATCCGACTCATCTTGTGGATGGAGGGATGCACGGCGACACGCAGCCCGGACCCTGCCAGCCGGGCGCTCAGTTCCTGTGCCTTCCCGAGGGAATAGGCGAGCAGCACGGGATAATGTTTCTCCAGAAGAGCCTTTTCACAGAAGGCGATGATTTCCGCCATCACTGCTTCGGCCGGGGGCATGCGGTAGCGTGGCAGACCGAAGGTCGTCTCCAGAATCAGGGTGTCGGCTTGCACAACCTCCGCAGGTTCCGCCGTCAGGCTCTGCCGGAGCTTGAAATCCCCGGTGTAGAGGAGCCGTTCGCCGGATGTTTCCAGCAGCGCCATGGCCGATCCGAGCACATGTCCGGCCGGCAGCAGGGTGATCTGCCCGGCAGCGAAATGGAAAGGTTGATGATAAGCCATCTCATGGACGTGTCCTCGTGGCTTGCCAAAGCGGACCGCCATCAGGGTCGCAGTGGCCGGGGTCAGCACGGTTTCAGAGTGCCAAGCGGCGTGATCGCTGTGTGCATGTGTGACAACCGCAAATTTCTGCTTCCGACCGGCGTCAAACCACACGCCGCAGCCCGGAAGGGAAATCCCCCGGTCAAACTTCACCTCCATCCGTAAGTAAGGGTCCATTTTGCCTGCTTAAGGGTATCTGTGCGGGCTTGTGGGGCAACCGCCCGTTACTTCCTCGCCGGCAGGATGATCACGTTGCCAGCCGCAGGGCTGTTCGCCGGGGTCGCTGTCGTGCTGCCCCGCGTGATGAAGCCACTCCCGAACGGGGCCGTCGTAGCCGTGCTCCCGCCGTTGCCCCTCGTGATGGTGCCGTCGCCAAACTTCGAGGTAGTCGTCGTGCCTCCCTGATTGTCCCGGCTGATGTAGCCGCTCCCAAATTTCGATGTCGTGACCGTTTGCCCGTCTGGCCCGCGTGTGATTGCGCCGTCGCCAAACTTGCTCGTCGTCCAGGTATTGCCCTTGTTGTCGCGGGTGATCGTCCCGCTGCCGAACTGCGAGGTCGTCAATGTCTGCCCGCTGCTCGTGCGGGTGATGTAGCCGTCGCCGAATTTTGACGTGGTGGCGGTCCCTCCGCCCTGCACCGGGACGACCACCGGGGTCTGGTCCCCCGCATGGGCGACGAGAGCGGAGGCGATGATGGCGATCAGGATGATGGTTTTCATGGGTGAAATATGAGAGTAACGGGGTTGAGTGGAATCGTCACCGCGATTCTCAAGACGGCAAATGGAGAGAGTGAATCGGCCCAGCACACGGAGGTCGTTGACGCCATGCTCGTCTTCCGCCTCACCAGGGGACATGCCAAGCTCGCTGCCATCCAGACCACTGGAAACCATATCAGACCCATGCTAGGATCGCACTATGTGCGGCCGGTTTACTCTCGATACCTCGAAGATCTCCCTCAAGGATTTCGGTGTCACCCGGACCCGCTACATGCCTCCCACACGGTTCAACATCGCTCCGACCACGGGCATCGCGGTGATCAGGCAGGAAGATGACGGTGAGCGTGAGCTGGTGGAGATGCGGTGGGGGCTGGTCCCGATCTGGGCCAAGCCAGAATCGAAGCTCCCGCTCATGATCAACGCCAGGGGCGAGACAGTTGCCACGAAGCCCTCCTACCGGTCCGCATTCAAAACCCGCCGCTGCATCGTTCCGGCCACCGGATACTACGAGTGGAAGAAACTGCCCGACGGGACCAGGCAGCCATTCTGTTTCAGCAGGAAGGGCGCCCCACTGGCGTTTGCCGCGATCTGGGAGGGGGAGACGGTGGCGACCATCACGACCGAACCCAATGCGGAGGCGGCGCAGGTCCACGACCGCATGCCGGTCATTCTGGACCGATCACAATACGACCGGTGGATGGAAGCAAGCCCACTGTCAGAGGAGGAGCGCCGGTGGTTCCTGCGGCCATTGCCCGATGGCAGCCTTGATTCCTACCCAGTGGATCGGCGGGTGGGGAGCGTCCGATTCGATGATCCTTCATTGATCGAACCAGCACCTGGCCTGTAAGCGTCTACTTGGCGACTTGTTGAAGAATTACCGCGACGGCGACAATGCCGAGAGCAAGGAGTCCGAACATCAACGTTGCCTGGCAGTAAGTTCGTTTGCTTGGATTCGTGCCGCTCGAAAAAGCCCAGTAGAACAGCATGATGAGATTTACGAGTGGGATTGCCAGCACGATCATGGTGAGCATCCAATTCCCCATTGTGACCGGCTCGTGTTTGTTGAACGTATTCATGGTGTGGCGTGAAATGGTGGATCAGTGGCGTCTGTGGGACATAGATTCGGGTAATTGTTCAACCATGGGTTCTGTCAAAGGGATCGCGCCTCGCCTCCGCTTCATCTATACCTTTAGTTTTTATTTTTGCTTTGTTACCCAAGAGATAAACACATCAGCTTGGCTTGGATTGTATAGACGGCGGATGAAGCACAGACCGTCGATTTGAGAAGGGTGCATTGTGTCCTTTCCCTTTTTGACTTCTGTAAAAATCCAATGGCTTGTATCTGGATTAAAGCCTATCACGTCCATGTTCTTCAGTTTGATGCTCTCCTGGAGACGTTGCTTTTCATATGCAATCTGCGGAAGTATGCCAAGCGTTGCATTCAGATAACGCTCTACTTCGTCCGTTTGTTTACGCCGAAAGCCATAAAACCCACGATTCGGCCGTCGCAGAACGCACGCAGCGGTCCAGCACAAATACCCCTGTTTCTCAAATTCCGCAGCTACCAGCGTCTCAGCGAAATGGCGACGTGGCTGCCTGAAATGGCTGAATAGGTAACGTCCGCTTGCCGCTTGCTCTTGAAATCTGCCCCATACTGCAGGGTCGTTCCTGTAGGGCCACCATCGGGTGAAAGCCTCCACCCAAGCATCGAAATCATCTTGCCTGTAAGTGAATCGCCTGATGGGAAGAGCGGAGGTCATGCACGCAATATTAACTCTGCTAACATCTTCCAGTATGTCATGGGTTGTCGGTGAAATAGCGCCGGAGTGACGCAATGATCTCTGCCTTCTGTTCTTTTGAAAGTGGGGTATTTATCAAATTTCTTTGTTCCTCTCATTCCAAGCATGTTTGCAGTGGGAGCATCTCCATCGAGTCTTGGAGAACAGGAATGGAATCCCGGCGAGCATCAATGACAGGAAGGACAATCTTCTGGGTAGTTCATCCGGCGCTGTGTTGGTAGAGGAGCATTTCGGGCAGACTGGCATCCCCACGGGCTCACCTTCTATGCCGGGGTCTTGGAGTATTTCTTTGGCTCGATCCTCGTCATCCTCGTCAATTTGAACTCTCACTCCGCCAATCGCGTTTGAATACAGCCAATCCGTCTGCACCATGTTCTCGTCCTGGATGTAAGCAGGCACACCACCCGCTTCCAGTCGCAACCTGAGCATGTGGGCCTCCTCCGGCTTGCTGAATGTGGCGACGGTGAGCATGGGGGAATTCAAATCGGTTGCCAGATAATGCCACGCTGATCGCCATGATGGAAGACTCCTGTTGCGCTCCCTTTTCTATTGCCAACACAGTTACCCTGTTGCTTACTTCCTCTCAACTATGAGCTTAACCCACATCACCAGTCATTCCATCCGCCGTCTGCTCACCCTGACCGAAAAGAAAGAACAACTCATCAAGGGAATCGAGGAAGTCGAGAACGAGATCGCCAAGGCCCTGAAGGGTGCCGCCACATCAGTTGTCGAAGCCGCAGAAGCCGTCACCCCCTTCAAGCCTGCCAAGAAGTCCAAGGGGAAGAAAGCCCACAAGGCCAAAGCCGCCAAATCCAAGGTCACGAAGTCCGGTGGACTCAAGGAGCGCATCCTTGCCCTTCTGCACGATGCCGGTGACCAGGGACTCAAGGTGAAGGAGATTGCCGAGAAACTTGCTGCCAAGCCTGGCAATATCTCCGTGTGGTTCAGCACGACCGGCAAGAAGCTCGTCACTAAGGTTGAACCCGGTCGTTTTGCGGTGAAGGGATCCAAGCCGACTTCTGCATCCACTCAGACGGTAACAGGATATCTCAAGCCACCGGCATCGATGAAGGCGGAACTCACAAGGGCCGCCAAGAAGCCAAGCGCCAAGCCAGCGCCGGTGACTGCCGTTGCCAAGAAACCAGCCAAGGCGAAAAAGAAGCGCGCTCTCACCGCCGAGGGGCGTGCGAAGCTCTCGGCCAACATGAAGGCCCGCTGGGCCGCCAAGAGGGCTGGGAAACCTGCAGCCAAGGCCGGGAAGCCTGCCAAGAAGGGGTTCAAACTCGCGAAGGCCGGTAAGAATCCATTCTGACTCTGGCAAGCAATTGACGGGACGATCACGATGTCTCCAGGACGACACTTGATATGCCTGTTGTTGTTTCTGGTCCATCTTGGCTGCGTCACATTACGCGCGGAGAGCCCCAGCTTTGATTGGAAACAATCCGCCAAAGCGCATGCAGAAGCGCAAAAGACCGGCATTTGTGAAATCCACAGGATTAAAATGACAGCTGAAGCTGTGTTGATCCATTGGGGTGAAGCTGTTCCACCGGCTCCGGGAGAACCGACCTACCAATATCGCATGGAGCACTTCCCGAACTACCTCACAGTCATTGAGGGCGGTTGCTGCAGGATTCCCGGGAAGACATCAGAAGTGATGTTCATCTGCCCGAAATGCAAAGCGGATGCGATTGAGTGGAAAAGTAGAGGGAAATAGGATCGCCGGAAGTATCACTGTATTCCAGACACGCGAAGGCCCGCGTGGATTGCTCCATAGCTGGCCTTTTCTGTTTCGGCGGTTAACCGCCAGTGTTCTCAGTAATCTATGTCCGCTTGGATATGGCATCAGAGCTGTCCCGCATCGAACGTGCCATAAGTGCAGGTCGATTCGTGCAGAGCTTATCCACACCAATCGCCTTCCAGAAAGGTAGGGTCGCCGGGTCGTTGGAACTGTCTCCTCGATGCGCTTCGATTTGTGGTGTCATCTCGCAGTTTGATTTTATCCGTGGCGCAATGCGAAATGGAAACAGGAAAAGGAGGGATCAGGTCAGGGTGACGATTCCTGTGCAGAAAATAGATCGATAGCGCCCAAGAACGACAAGCCCCACGGGACACAGGAATAGCCCGACTGTCGTTGCCATGAGGCTGTCACCCACCGCCTGGGCCAAATGTCGGGGGTCAGATACACCGGCCTTTTCCAAGATCGTAAAGGCACGCGACATACTCAATACCGTCAGAAGCAGGCCCCACAGTGGGCTCAGGGTAATCAAGGCCCCAACAACAACGCCGGTGATGGAGAGCGCGCGTTTATTCAAAGTGTTTGGGCGAGTTCATGCTCCACAGCCGTTTTGAGCAACTCAATCAACTCGGCATCCATAAACTCGTAGTCGTCGGGAATATCCAGGGAGCGTATGGGCGGGACGGATTCACCGGGGAACTGGAATCGGATACGGGATGCATACTTGGGCTCCATCACCAGAACGAGATCGGCCCAGAAGAGATCGTTTTCTTTGATCCTTCTCTTGCTGCTGTCGCTCACGCCGGCTGACCGGACCGACATTCTGGGGTCGGTGCGGAATATCTGCTCAGCGGTCGGGCTTCGACGTTGGTTTCTGCCGCAAACGAAGAGCACTTTGATGGGGGTGGTTGTTTTCAACAATAAATGGAATCCCGTTTCACTTTTTGCGACACATGTTGATTCCATCCCCGACAGTCAGCAGGACAGAATCGACTCGCGGATCGCATGCGAGTTTGCTATTGAGTGCGTTTAACGCCTGCGTATCGACATCGTCCTTCCCTGGATTTACCACCCGCCCGTTGCGGAGCATATTGTCGAAAAGCATCAAGCTGTTCGGGCGCATGTGCGGCAAGAGCAGCTCGTAGTAGGCATCATAGCCCGGTTTGTCGGCATCAATGAAAGCGAAGTCGAAGGCTTCATCCGAAGACAATTCCCCAAGCACCGATCTTCCGTCACCCAACCTGAGTTCAATTTTGTCAGAAACTCCCGCGTCGTTCCAATAGCGACGAGCGATCTGGGTCCACTCTTCGCTCTGGTCCACGCAAATCAGGCGACCATGCTCAGGAAGTCCCAGTGCAATACACGTGGAGCTGTAGCCGGTGAAAGTTCCGACCTCAATTGCCGAGGTTGCGCTGATGGATTTCACCAACATGCTCATGAAGATCCCCTGATCTTTTCCGATCAGCATTTCACTTATTTCGCCCAGTTCCTCAGTTTCGGCACGCAGTTGATCAAGAATCGGAACGTGGCCTCCTGAACTGTTGTCGCAAACGTAGTTAAAGATTTCAGGTGAGAGTGTTGTATATTTCGGCTTCATGGGGCTCCGGCAGCAGGGGCTGCAAGGAGTATCACGGAACGAGCCGGCTTGAAAATCCAGAAACCATCATTCCCTCAAGATGAGTTGACGCCTGAATCCCCTGCTGGCGTATGCGCGCGGAACTGATACCGTCTCCTTTATGCAAGTGACCAAAGTGAAATACGCTCTCTGGGCAGCGGACTGGCAGCGCTGTCTTCATTTTTACCGGGACCTCTTCTCCGGGGAGGTGGCCAGGGAGTCGGATGTTTGGAGCGAGGTTGTGATCGCCGGTGCCACCATCGGAATCCATGGCGGTGGAGAAGGCAAGCGAACCTGGACCGGCCTGACTTTTCAAGTCGATGATCTTCGGGGTGGTATCGACCGCCTGAAAGCTTGTGGAGGGAGCCTGACACGGGAACCCGAGGATACACCGGAGGATCCGCTTCATCTCGCCATGTGCGTGGACCCGGATGGCAACGAATTCATGATGACCCAGAAGCGGTAAAAATCCTTCCCATTCTTATCTCGATCTCGAAATATCCCCGCATGTCCAAATTCCCCCTGATCGCCCTGTCATTGCTCGTAGCTGCAACACTCCACGCCGCCCCACAACCCAACTCACTCAAATGCTTGCCGACCAGATTCCACAACCTTGTCGATTTCTTTGGCTGACCGATTCGCATCTCTACGCCCGCAATACCTCGCCGGATGGCCGTGGCGACTGCGGCAGCGCGGAACAATTTTTCGAACAAATGGTTCGGGAAGGTTTGCGCGAAGGCGCCGATTTCGTCCTGCATACCGGCGACTTTTGCAATGGCAATATCGGTGTGGAAGGACACAGACGGTTCAAGAAGCTGATCGACAGGCTGGCTCGGGAACATGGCGTGCCGTTTCACCTCGTTCGAGGCAACCACGATGCCATAATCCCGGATGCCGAATATTTCTCGGTCTATGGGGAGGGGACCTGCCTGCATCGCCACAAAGGGTGGGCTTTCTTGTGCGTGGACCGTTATTTCCGCACCTACCAACACACCCAACACGCTTTTGCGATGTCGGCGGAAACCATCGCCCGCTGTCGCACACTCCTTGCCGGCTTGGATCCCGCCACACCTTTGATCGTCGCTTTGCACGACGATCCGGTCGGTGTTTCCCGGTTCCATCGCGGGCTCGAATTGATGCATCTGCTGGAACGACACAATGTTCGCTCCCTGCTCTTCGGACACGTGCAGGCCAACTACACCGGGGGCTTCCGTGGCATCCCATTTTTCACCTGCGTCGGCGACGACCGGCCCCATGATTCCTCCCCGCTCACCATCGCCGTCGTGGATTGTATTGGCGGCGAGGTGCGCTGCTCTCTCCGTCCTGTAACTGTCAACGTCCCTGCCATAGAGACCGATCTGCCGGAAAGCCGTGCCACTGTCTGCATAGATGGCGATTGGGCGGATGTTCGCGGGCCTTCGCGCACCCGTGCGGCGGCAGGTGGCGTCTGCGAAACGACACGTCCGACTCTTGCGTGGAGGCAGAAAGTCGGCGGCGGTTTTGGACCTTCCGGCCTGGTGCTGGCCGGGGGGCGGCTCCTGGTGGCGGGTTTTGGCTGGGGGAATCCGGCGGATCGCATCCTTGCCGCGCTCGATCCAGTCGGCGGAGAAATTCTCTGGCAGCACAGCCTCGATGGCGATTCTTTGGGTGGACCGGTCGTTCACGGAGATACGGTCTATTGTGGAACCTCGGCGGGCAGTCTGCTTGCATGCGACGCCGAAACAGGCGCAGTCCGCTGGCGGTGGAACAACCGCGACAACATGCCAATCGGTTGCCAACCTTTGGTGGCTGATGGTTTGGTCCATTGCGCGGCGAACTGGGAGATGTATGCGGTGGATGCCGCCACGGGTGTCACCCGCTGGCGGTCGATTGCCACCAGCGACGGCTTTACCTACATGGGGCCCGGCAACGCGGCCCCGCTCGTTGTCGGCGACCGGGTTTTCCATGTCCGCCCGTTCAACGCCACCGAGCGCGGCACATCCCAAATCCAGTCGGTGCTGGCGGCCACCGGCCGAGACCTGCAATGTGTCGATCCCCATCCGCAAATGCACCCGCGCTTCCGGCACGCGACTCCGGTTTTCCATCGCGGCAAACTTTATGGTGTTGCCAACGGGCTTGTTGAAGTCGACCTGGCAGACCCGGATGGCGGCCTGCGGTTTTTCCAGCACAGCGAAGGAAGTGCCGGTCCCGCCTGCCGGGAGGATCTGGTCGTTGTGTCCTACCATGATGAAATTGTTTGCTATGAAGGCGGCGGCGGCAGCGTCCGGTGGCGGGTGCCGCAGTTGCCCGCGCGCTGGCATTTTGGGGGAGCAAGTTACAGCAAATACGGGTTCGAGTCTCCGCTCGGCGCTTTCGCAATGCCACTGATTCTGAACCGATCGGTTGTTTCGGCCGACTGCGGCGGACGCCTCCGTTGCTTTGCAATCGAGAGCGGTGCCGGGTTGTGGTCGATCACCCTGCCCGCGCCATTGCTGTGCTCGCCGATTTTCAGCGGCAATACCCTTTTCGCCGGTGACAGCGAGGGCAATGTCGCCGCGTTGGTCTTTACGGAGCAATCAGGATAGGCGCAGGCATTGGGCTCCATGCCGGGTCCCGCGGGCTGGCGGGCCTGGATTTCCAGCAGGAGCACTTTCCGGCGCATGGCGTTTCCGCTCCCGAAATCCTCGACCCATTGCCGCAAATCTTCATCGCCTTATCCTTTGACCGACCTTCGGTAGGCCAGCGGGGAGCAACCGAGGGTTTTCTGGAAGATGCGTGAGAAGTAATATGGGTCGTCATAGCCGAGTTCAGCCGCCACCTCCTTCACGCTCAGTGCGGTGGTATCGAGGTAGTGGCATGCGGCTTGCATGCGCAGGCGAATGTAATGTTCGACGGGGGAGGATCCGGTCTGATCGCGAAACAGCGAGGAGAAACGGGCGGGGGAGAGCCCGGCGTGGCGCGAGAGTTCCTGAAGGGTGAGCGAGCACGCGACATTAGCGCGCATGAATTCAATGCTCTTGGTCAGGTCGTGGGCGATGGCCCGCGCGCTGCCACTCAAGCTTGTGCCGATTTGGAAAAACAAAATACCAAGCGCATGTCGCAGGATATGGGAAACAAGTAACAAGGTGCGCTCCGTGAATCCGGTTGAAGCAAGCCTGTAGGATTCGCGGAACATGTTTGCGATCGCTTTGAAATCGCCGGCGGGGAGCATCATCACATGCTCGTGCGGGGGAAGCAGGCTTGCATAGGATGCCGCCGCGGTGCCTGAAAAATGCGCCCAATGAATCGACCAAGGATCTTCATCATCGGCATGATAGGCGTGTGCTTTGTTGGGCGGAATGATCAAGACCTCACCGGCTCCCACAACGACTCTGCGTCCGTCGGTTTCAAACCACCCCTTGCCCTTGGTGCAGAAAATCATGATGCATTCATTGAGTCCGCGCGGTCGCTCAATGCCACTCCCGCGCGCCTCGGGAAACCAGCCGAGGCAGACGACATGGAATCCGACGCCAAGCGGATGACGACGCACATTTTCCAGCACATCCGCCGGCGGATAATGAATGATCCTGTCTGGGCAGCCCTTCAGCTTCGTTTTCACGAGTGATAAGATTGTCCATCCTTTTGAGAAGCCTGTCCATTCACTTCTTTCGGCACATGTGCCAATTTCTTGACCCTATGGGCACAACACAAACCACTGCGTCAACTCTTCCAAAGTCCGTGGACCTGGCGGAAATGAATGCCTCGTTCCAACAGCACGGCTATGCCGTCGCCCGCGGCCTTTTTTCCGAGTCCGAAGTCGAAGAAATCAAATCCACCTTCGCTCGCATCGCGGAGAACGGTCCGGTTCCCGGCCACTTCGAGCCTGTTTCCAAGGAAGAATCCGACGGCGATCCGTTGAAGGAATTTCCGCGCATCATTCATCCGCATCGCTTCGATCCTGTCTCGCGCCGGTATTTGGTACATCCGGGAGTTCTCACCTGCATGCGTGAGCTGTTGCGTGATGATGTCCTGGCAGCGAATTGCATGTTCTATTACAAACCGCCGGGCTCACGTGGCCAGGCGATGCACCAGGACAATTTTTACCTCTTAGTCGAACCCAATACCTGCGTGGCCGCATGGACCGCAATCGATGATGCCGACCCTGAGAACGGCGGCATGTATCTCGTCTCCGACACGGCCGATGAGGAGATCGCCTGCCCGGAGTTGGCAAACAAGGAAGAATCCTTCACCACGCATTTCGTGCCGACGCCCAAAGGCAAAAAAGCGCTTCCGTGCAAAATGAAGGCTGGTGACACCCTGTTCTTCAACGGCAGCTCCATCCACGGATCCGGCCCCAACCGCTCCAAGGACCGCTTCCGCCGTTCCTTCATCTGCCACTATGTCCCAAAATCCACGCAGCGCATCAGCAAGTTCTATCTACCCCTGCTATCACCCGAAGGAGAGGATGTCATGATCGAGGCCAACGATAGCGGCGGCCCATGCGGCAGCAGCTTGCGCGAGGGAACGGTCTGGGAAGGCGGAACGCATTGATCATTTGAAGTCGGTATCATCGGCTGGGGAATTCGCTTTAAGAATTGATGGCGGATTCCTCACCATCGACTTTCGAGGTGACTATTCAAGAGAACTCTGGAATTTAGCAAGATGCAAATTGGCCAGGGGCATGCGAAGATCACGGAAATGAAAAATCCAAACCAAGCCGTCTCCGCCGCATCCGTCCTGACAATCGTGGGTGCGGGTTCGCTCAACTGGGGCCGCCACATCGCGGTGGACATGATGCTCAATCCCGACCTCGCGGGGGCGGAGATTCGTCTGGTGGACCTGAACGAGCAGCGCCTTGCCATGGTGCACGAGTGGTGTGAGTTCGCCAGGCGCAGGCTCGGCTGCGGGCACAGGATCTCGGCCCACACGGATTTGAAAGAGGGCTTGCGCGGGGCCACTGCCTGCCTCACGGCGATTTCGGTCGGCGGTGACCGCCTCTGGCGCTACGATTCCACACATCCGCAACTCGATGGCATTTTCCAGGCCGTCGGCGACACCACAGGCCCCGGAGGCGCGATCCGGGCCTTGCGCCATGCTCCGGTGATGCGCGGCATCGCGCAGACACTCGCGGAGGTCGGCGCTCCGGATGCCCTGCTGCTGCAACTCACCAACCCGCTCAACGTCCTCACCGCATGCATTGACGGGATTCCCGGGATCCGGGTTTACGGGTTTTGCCACGGCTACCATGATACCGAGCACATCATCGCACAGGCGCTCGGTCTGATCCCGCTGCATACGGCGCATGACTCCGTTTGGCGGCAGAATACTCCGCTCGTGCGGGTCGAGTTGGCAGGGAACAACCACTTCGTTTTTGCCGACAAATTGCAGATCGGCGACCGGATCTACACGCAATCCGAGATCCGCGAACTCACCCCGCAGATCTTCGACGGTCCCTTCCGCGAGGCGGTATGGTCACGCTACGGGGTTTATGTCGGGAACTGTGCGCGGCATCCGATTGAGTTCCTGCCGGGATTCAACGACCGCAAAAACGATTTCGGCCGGCTCTGGGGAGTCGCTCCGGTCGCTGGCGAGATCGATCCGCTCCACGGCGAAAGACATGACGACAGCCAGACCCTGCTGGAAGCGGCGCTTTCCGATGCCCGTCGGGATTTTTCGGCCACCGAATCCTGGAACCTGCATCACAGCCGTGAGCCGATTGCGGAAATTCTTGCTGCCTTCCAAACCGGCAAGCGTCTCGACGTTCATCTCAATCTCCGCAACGAAGGAGCGATCCAAGGCGTCGCGGACGACCGGCATCTGGAGATGTATTGCCGCATCGAGAACGGCGAGGTCATCCGGCCTTCCGTGCGCTTCCCCGATGGCATCACCGCCGAGATTGCGCGCGTCGGCCAAAGCCAACTGCTGCTCGCCCGATGCTGCGATCAATTCGATGAGGATCTCCTCATCGAATCGATGAATCTCGACGCCCTGATGCCGAAGGAGGAGGCGGTCGTTCGACGCCTGATGCGCGAGATGATCGATTTCCAGAGGGACCTGATATTTCCGGCCAACTGATGCTTGCGTTGGATTTGGGACTTTGCAACAGACAAACAGGCATGGACTTACGAAAACCGTATTGACACATTCCAACTCGTGTCGTAAAGTCACTTATTAACATTCTCACATTTCAGGAGTTCCATCACCATGACAACAATGCCCATTGAAACGCTCACGCCAAAGGCGGCGAGTCGGAGCACGATCGTCGAAAGCGACCAAGCACTGCTGACGCCCGAGCAAATCGCGTCGTTTGAAGAAAACGGTTATCTGCATGTGCCCGGCGTGGTAAGCGCGGAGGAATTGGCCATTTTGCGGGCAGACGCCGACAGAATCACGGCAATCCCTTCGAATGACCAGATTACCAATTCGGACTATGGCTACATCCGGCCGCCCCACCTAGGGCGGGCGGTCTTGCATCGGATCGGCTACATGCAAACCAAAACGGATGCATTCCTCCATTTGCTGGGCCACCCCGTGATCCTGCGAATCGCCGAGGCGCTGCAGGGGCGCAACATGGTGTGCGGGGTAGGATTCAGCATGGTGACAAAGTCAAAAGGTTATGGCGCCGCAGTCCCGTGGCACGTTGACCCGGCGTTCTGCAAGGTCCGGAATGGCATCAACATCGGCATCTACCTCGATGGCGCCAATGAGAGTAACGGCATGTTGTGGGCGGTGCCCGGCAGCCACAGGCGCAAAGACTACGATCTGCAGGAGCTCATCGAGAAGCATGGTTTTCGCCTGCCCGGCGCGATCCCAGTGCCAACCCAGGCGGGCGATTTGGTCATCCACTCAGAAGATGTGTTGCACGGGTCACCGGTGACGCACTCCGACGAGCCGCGGCGAGTGGTGTATTGCGGCGTTCGGACCATCGAAGAGCAACTCGCGCGCGGCGTGGACTTCGCCTCGAACCGCGCGATTTTCCGCGCCCTGACGCGCGCGATTCAGGCGAGAGCGACGTCGCCGATCGGCCGGGGCGAGACGCCCTTTCAGCAAAACCCGTCGTTCCCCGAGTGCCGGGTTTCGGTGGCGCCGGACGACTTCATCGAACTGCGCGTCAGCGGCTGACACACGCGAGTCGGCGGTCCTGTCATCGAGGTCGACCTCGACGGTCGGCATCGAAGTTTTTCGCGGTGAACCGGCCGGCGAGCGCTTTGTATTCCTCGCGCGGAATTGCTTCACGGTTCCAGACCCACTCCCCCCGTTCGAGCAGCGAGTAAAGTCCGTAGTGGATGAAGAGACCGTAGCGGGTTTCCGTAAACCGGGAATTGTTCATGCGACGGGAGTGAGAAGCTGATGCGACTCTGCCGTCCTGAGCCAGGCATCCGCGATCAACTGAAATCCGGCATGGGTGGGGTGGATGCCGTCATAGGCCCAATAAGCGGCCGGCTCCGCTGGACTGGAGCTTGGGCAGGGCGGAAATCGGAACGGTCCAGAGCGGAATATCGGGCAGAAGCATGGTTGTCTTTTACCAGCAATGGATGATGAAACACCACTGTAAATATTTGCCGATGATGAGCCGAGGCTGGTAGGATCACCAAAATGATCTCAAAAAGAAACCCTCTCATTTTCTTTCATGTCGGCGGTCCTGACTTTCATCCCGTTGCTGATCAAGCGCGCCTGATTCAAACCTGGCTGGGCGATTCCTACGACTGCGCCATTCACGACAACAGGGTGGTTTTTGACCACTTGCAAGAGGCCGACCTGCTGGTGTTGATGGGGCTGTTCTACTCCGGAAGCAACGCTTCGTGCCCGGGCAGCTACACCCCGCTTGAGCCAAGGCATGAGGAAGCGCTCAGCGCCTACGTCGCCTCGGGGCGACCGGTGTTGCTTCACCACGGCGCCATCGCCAGCTACGACGATTCGGAGGTGTTCAAGCGCCTCATCGGAATCAACTGGGTGTGGAGCGGTGAGGGATGCACCGCTCATTCCCCGATTGCGGAATACCGCGTGAGCGCGCCGCCCTCCGCCCACCCGGTCATCGAAGGCGTGGGCGATTACACGCTCATCGATGAGCTTTATTACAATCTTCACATCCACCCTAGATTCGAGCCAGCCGCGCATGCGTGGGCGGAGTTCGAGGGGCAGCGCCTCCCGATGGTCTTTACCGGTGAGGGCGGGCGCGGCACTGCGGGCGCTGGAAAACTGGTTTACCTCGCCAACGGCCACGATCTGCGGGCCTTTGAGTGTCCGGCCATGAGGCAACTCTGGACCAACTCGGTGCGCTGGCTGCTTTCCTGACCCTCATCGCAAAACCAAATCGACATCCCATGAATCGCAAACAAAACCCCCATCGCATTGCCCTGGTGGGCGTGGGCAAGGCCCAGAAAGACAGCCCCAAGGACGGCTGCAAAATCGGCTACATTCACGCCGAGATGCTGGCCCGGCAGGCCCGCGGCAGCCTGTTGGCCGGCGTCGATATCAGCGAGGAAAATCTCCAGGCATGGCGCGAGAAATTCGGTGTTCCGCAAGGCTTCACCAGCTACGAGGAAATGCTCCGCGATCTCAAGCCGGACGTCGTGGCGCTCGCCACCTATGTCGGCTCGCATTACCCGATGATCGAGGCCGCCGCCCGGGCCGGCGTGAAAGGCGTCTTCTGCGAAAAGCCGTTTCTCAACTCGCCCGCCGAGATCAAAAAACTCCGCCTCTTGGTGGCCGAGACCGGGGTGAAAATCGTGGTGAATCACATGCGTCGATACCAGCCGATTTTCGTCCATGCCAAGGCCCTGATCGACGCCGGACGCATCGGCACGCCCGCGCTGATGAGCGCGGGAATCGCCGACTGGGATCTTTCGGAGTGGGGCGCGCACTGGCTGGACATTTTCCGGTTCCTGAATTCGGACTCCCCGGTGCAATGGGCCTTTGGCCAGACCCGGACGCGCGATTTACGCTCGTTCGGCCACCAGATGGAGGAGCACGGGATGGGGTATTTCCATTTTGAAAACGGGTGCAAGGCCCTGCTCGATGGCGGCAGCGCGATCGGTTCCTGCTGCATGCAGATCAATGGCAGCGAGGGGGCGATCCGACTCGTGGACGAAGGCAGGGGCGCCCTGCAAACCAAGGATGGCTTCGAAGAGTTCACGCGGCCGAGTTACGGTCCCGAAGTGTGGCTTGGGGTCTGGAATGCGCTCTTCGACTGGATGGAAGGCGGCCCGGAGCCCGATCTGGGAGCGAGCAATCAGTTGCTGACCAGTGAACTCAACCTTGCCCTGTATGTCTCCGCGCTCACTGGCGACCGCGTGGATTTCCCGCTGGCCTCCGACCTCGATGTCTGGCCGGTCGATGCCATCGCCAGGAAAAACCAAACCACCTGACCATGAAAACAGGCTGTTTTGCCGCCAACACCCCGTATCGGCCACTGGAAGTCCAACTCGAGCAAATTGCCCGCTGGGGATTTTCGCATGCCGATGTCACCGACAACTCCGACGGCGCCTGTCTGGGCGTGGAGTTTGGCTTCACCGCTCTCGCCAGCCTGGACGGGAATCCGCATGACATCGCCCGGCTTTTTGCAAAGCACGGTCTGCAGATTTCAGCCTGGTGCGCGCACGGCAACCTGCTGGATCCGAGCGCGCCCTGGCGCTACGGCACCGCGCAGATCATCAAGGCGGTGAAATCCGCGGCGGCCATCGGGGTCCGGCATGTGATCACTACCGAAGGCGAGCCGTTGACGGCATTTGGAGAAAACCTTTCGGATTCCGAGGCGATCCTCTTGGTGCGGGAAAAACTGCACGAACCATTGCGTCTGGCTGAAGACATGGGAGTGAAGATTCTCTTCGAGCCGCACGGCCGGATCTCCGACAATATCGCGCTCACCGAGCGCGTGCTCGATTCGTGCGACTCACCAGCACTTGGTCTCAATCTGGATACCGGCAATCTCTGGCTTGGCGGAGGTGATCCGGTCGCCTATGTCCGCAAGTTTGGCGCGAAGATCGAGCATGTGCATTGGAAAGACATGCCCGTAGAGATGGAATCCCGGCGCGGCAAAGTCTTCGGGTGCGGTATGGCGACGATTGCTCTCGGCGCGGGAGTGGTGGGAATCGAGGCGGTCTATCGAGCGCTCCTCAAGGCGGGCTTCGATGGCCATACCACGCTTGAGGTCGCCGGTGAAGAGGCGGTACTCGGAAGCCGCAACTTTCTGGAAAGTCTCGCCAGTGCTTAGAGGCAGGGAAGAGTCTCTGGGAGGGGCTCAGATTGCGAAATACTTTGGTCGCCAGAGTCGGCGGCTGTGGGCCGATTCCATAATCTGCTCAGGGCGGTGTTTCATGGTGTCTTTGTTACGTTCTATCAAATAATCGGGTTAGTGTGCTTTTCGAGAAGGTTGCCAAGTTGGCGGGCTTGCACGACGGCGCGTAATTGAACGCAGACTTGACGGGCAAAACGGTCGCCAAATATTTCTCGATTTTCATAAAGTTCTCCTGAGGGCGCTGCGCAATACGAATGCGGTGCACCAGGCGTGCGAGAATCCGGCAAGGTTGCCGTGGTTCCGGTAATGCGGACCGACATCGTAGCTCGAGCGGCGCTCGTCGTCCTCGAACTGGCGCACGGAATTTCCCAGCGCCGACCAGTCAATGAAATAGAACTGTTCGGTCACCATCCCTTCGTAGGCGTTGAACTGGCCGTCCACGACGGGCGTGAGCTGGGCGGCAAACTTCCAGTGGTCATCGGCCAGCTCGCGCCAGCGGTTGTCGCCGGTTAGTGTGGCGAGTTCCAATAAGCTTTCTTCCGCATCGAGCCCATAGAGGTGAACGTGATTGTTCTTGAACGAGGCGAGGTCTCCACCCCGGCTCTTCAACTGGTAAACGCCGATGATCGTCCTCGGATCGAGCGAGTGATTGAAGGCTTTCCGCCAGATATAAATCCACCGGGCGGCTTGGAGGGCCGTCTCCAAATCTCTGGGCCGCCGGGTCACGCGATAGCCGTCCAGATACGCATTCACGGCAATGTAGATGTCCTCAGAGGTGACGCATTCGCCGACATCCTCCGGCGCGCCGAAAAGCTGCCCCGACTCGACATCGGCCCGGTAATGGTCGAGCCCCTGCGCTATGAGAGCGGTGTCGCTCCACTGCCCCATCGCGGCGAGTTCCGCCCAGACCGAGATCCAAATCATTGCGGCGGTGCCGTGTAATCCCGTCGGTTCTCCGGTGCGGGCATCGACGCTGAGCGGGAGCGGCCAGCCTCGCCGGGCGAGACCGGCGACCTGACCGGCTTGGACGACAAGTTGATCCTGCACTGCCGAGGAAAAAGAGAGCGACTTCCCGTGTCGGCGCAGCGAACGGGCAGCGCGCCAGACGGCATCGCCGAGCGTCCGCATGTGCAGATGATCCGGGTCGGGCATCCAGTTCCCATCAAATCCGTCAGGTGACTTCGAGTCAAAGATTCCCTGAGTCCGTCCGCGCGACGGAGCAAAGCGCGTCCACCAGTACCCGCTCGGGGAGACCAGCCCGGATCCGGTCAGATTTTTCCAAACATCCTCCACTGCCTGAAGTGCTTCCGCATCCGAGCGCTTCACGGCGTATTCGATGAGGGCCTCGAAGACAACCCATCCATTCACCCAGCCAAGAGCCATCTCGTGGCGATCAAGGGACGCCCCCATTGCCTCGGCTATCTGCTGTCCCACCCGGTCGAAGGCGACCGTGTAACGGAAGTAGTGGTCCCCCGGATGATAGTGCCAATTCATCAGGGCATTCCGCGTGGTGCCCGCATAATCGGCCTCCGGCAATACAAAGGCGCGATCCTCTTGGGCGTGGTAGTTGGTCTGGAGAAAATCCAGGAGCGAGCTACAGCCGCCCTCCAAGCGCAGCGCCCGGACTGCCCAGATGATTTTGCGGGCATGATCCGAAGTGGAGGAACCGATCACGGGCATCGTGTAATCATGGCCCGCGTTGCGATAAGGCCGCTCACTTGCCGGCAGCGAAGCCACCAGCACCGGGCGGCCATGCTCATATTCGAATCCCACGCTCGCGCAAAGATCACCCGCAGCGGGCGTGACCTGAAGAATCCAGCACCCCACGCCGTCGAACATGGCGGCGACTGGTTGCGCCGCACGCGCCACGCTGAACTCCCAAAACGAACTTTCGAAGCGGCGTGGCGCGTCCATTCCGGCACGAAATCGCGGGTAGTATTGGCCGGTGCGGTCCTGCTGGTTGTCGCCCCAAAACAAGCCGGGGATACACCAGAACGGCTCCTCCGTTTCCGGCAGCAACAGCCGGCAGGTCGCGGCAAAGGACTTGCCAGCCGGCACGCCCCAGGCCGCCTCGACCCAGCCGGATCCCGTCAATTGCACGGTGGTCGGCGGCGTGCCCGACCAAGTGATTTGTGAACAAGGATTATTCATGGTTTTCGCAGACTTTGAGTTAGGCAGTGCCAATTTGTTTCAGCCACGTCCGGGCCATCAACATGTGGCCGGCGGCGGTCGGATGCACCCCGTCAACCAACCTCACCCGCCGCCACTCCTCTTTGCGGTGGAAATTGCAGACAGTATGCGGCGAGGTAGACGAGATCACCGGATTGGTCTGCCCCGGCGTGTAGTCGTAGCGGCCGAAGGAGAGAAGCCATTCGGGATGCGTTGTTGGGAACAGTCCGTCGAGCGGGATTCGGGCAATGACGCTCCATCCCTCGGGCATGATCGCGGTTTCACTCGTAAACAGCGGCTCAGCGACCGTGAGTTCTTCAAGCGGTTTCGCTTCCCCCCCACCGTCAAATCGAAGCTGAAGCACGCTGTTCGAAGGCGTCACATGGAGTTCGTAGTAGGCCTTCTCGTCAGCCGGTCCGAGGAAGATCTCGAAGGCGTCGCAGTGCATGAACGCCGGAAAGTTGAGCGGGAAAACGTCCTGCGTGACGTGCGCGTCGTTCAGTTCGGCACGGATCACGAGCGCGTCGTTCTCGCAGGCTATGAAAACCTGGCCCGGCGCGAAAGCTGGTTCGGTTTGCGGGAGCCAGGGTTGGCCGAATGGCCAGGTGTAAGGCGAGCTTTTCATGGCTGTTCCTTAATGCGCTATGTCTGAGGGGCACGGGTCGTAGTGCGGATGCGGGGCCTTCGGCACTCGGAGTCCGCCGGTTTGATAGACAACGGGGGGCGTATCGCACTCGATGCGCAGCGCCGGCCAGAGGCCGGTCTCGTCGGTTGCGGGCACAATGGCGATCTGGAGGCGCGTTCCGGTCTGGGTGAAAGGCAGTGCCTCGCCGTTGTCGAGGCGGCTCACAGAGACGACATTGCTTTGCAGGCCGCCGAGGGTCGCCTTGTCGCCGGGCGGACGCCGTAGCAGCCAGAAGAGGGAGTTTCCTTTCACCGTCATCGGGCCGTGGAAATTCCAGTCGCCGCGATGGTCGTCGCGCTCCTGCAGGCTGAAGGTGAAGAGTTCCGTGCCGTAGATCGCCTCGCCGTTTTTGAGGAGCCATGCGCCGACGCGGTGCAGCACGCGCACGCAGGGCTCGGGCACGATACCATCCGGCATGGGGCCGACATTGAGGAGGAGGTTGCCGTTGCCCTGGGAGCAACGGGCGAGCATGTCGAGTAGGTGCGACTCGGTCTTCCACTCGTGATCTCCGGCATGGAAGCTCCAACTCTCGTTCATCGTCACGCAGGCCTCCCATGGATGCCACGGATTCGGCGCGCTGAGATGTTGCTCGGGGGTCGCGAAGTCGCCGGGCAGCCCATTGCGGCCGTTGAAGAGGATGTGCGGCTGGATCTCGCGCACCATGGCATTCATCTTCTCCGCCTGCCAGCCCCCGGCGTTGAACGGCCACCAACCGTCATACCAGAGGATATCGATTGGGTTGTAGCGGGTGACGAGTTCGCGGATGCGGGCGTGCGTCGCAGTAATGAACTTTTCGTAGGCGGCGGGATCTTCCAGCGCGGCGACGGCGTCCGGTTGGTCATACCAGTTGTTGAGGCTGTGGTAGAGGCCGACCTTGAGCCGGTGCTTGCGCGTGGCGGCGATGATTTCCGCTACTAGATCGCGCCCGGCTGCGCCGCTGTTGCCGATGTGGAAATCCGAAAGCTCCGTCGGATAAAGCCGGAAGCCCTCGTGGTGCATCGTGGTAAGCACCACATAGCGCATGCCGGCATCCACCGCCATCCGGCAGAGCCAATCGGCATCGAAGTCCTTGGCGGTAAACCGCGCGGCTAGCGCCCTGTATTCCTCACGCGGGATTTCCTCGCGGTTCCAGACCCACTCTCCGCGTTCGAGCAGCGAGTAAAGACCGTAGTGGATGAAGAGCCCGTATCGGGCTTCAGTAAACCAGGAATCGTTCATGCGACCGGAGTGAGAAGCTGATGCGACTCTGCCGTCCTGAGCCAGGCTTCCGTGATCAACTGAAATCCGGCATGGGTGGGGTGGATGCCGTCATAGGCCCAATAAGCGGCCGGAGCCCGCGACAGCACGCGATCAAAAATGCTCTGCAAAGGAATGAAGGGCGCGTCGAAATCGCTCGCGATCGCCGCGATTCCTTTCTGGATCGGCCTGAACGAAGCGGACATCTCTTCCGTCACGGTGCCCGCCTGCAGGAGGAACGGCTCGATCAGGAGAAAGCGAACATGAGGGTTTTGTGCGAGCAGTTGATCCAGAAGGCCGCGGTAGAGTTCCAGAAACCCGGCATCCGGGATATCCGGCTGGCCATTGTTCCTGCGGAGGATGTTGTTGACCCCAACGAGCAGGGAGAGGAGATCGGGCTGAACGTCCAGCGCGTCTGTCTGCCAGCGCTCCGCCAAATGCTGGACGGCCTGGCCGCTGACTCCACGATTGATGAACTCGAACCGGCGATCCGGATACTGCGCCCCGAGGTGCGCGGCGACGAGAAAGGCGTATCCGTTACCGAGCTGGTAGGCGGGATTGATTTCCTCCGGCTTGCGGAAGGCGTCGGTGATCGAGTCACCTTGGAATAGGATTTTCATGGAGAGACTAAAGCCCCGTGGATCATTTCATTGCAGCAGAAGACCGGAATACCCAGATCGCGGGCCCAGCCGACCTCCTCCGCGATCACATACCAGTGAGCGATGTCTGGTCCCGCAGAGGCAAAGATTCGCCCGTCGGGCAGACGGCAGAACCGTTTTAAACGCGAGACCAAGGTGTTTTTCCCGCTTCCCGAGTGGCCCGCGAATGCCACCTTTTTGTCCGAACGGGACCTTCAGCGAGATCCCATGAAAAACAGGGCTGTCCGGCGGCTTTGCCATTACCCATTTGAGATACTTCCTCGAGGGCTTCACTCGCATGGACGCACCTCAAAGAAAATAGCCTCCTCAGAAAAACGCTTCTCTCCATTTTTGGCGGCACTCAGCACAAGCTGCACCTCGCCCATTATGTGTGGCGGAATGTGAAGCTGAACGGCGCGCCGCCGGAACTCACCCAAGGGAATGCGGAGCGTGAAAGCGCCGCGATCCAGCAGCGGAGTGGTATACCTCTCGCATCGCAATTCCCATGATACAACCACCTCTTCTCCGCTGAACTCGTCATTGAAAATCGCCAATTCACGACTCTCAATCACCCCGGCTCGCAATAGGGGTCTAACCACCGGCCAGTCGCCGTTCTCATTGCTCCGCTTATTGGCGTCGTCAAACTGAATATCGCAAATAGCCACGGGGTTGAAGCACTTCTGCATCAACCGGATCAGGGGATGATTCCACGTGTCTTCCAACGCCGGACAGATCTCGGTCGAAAATGGAGGCTCCAGAGTCCACTGCATCTTCCTGATTAGTTTCTCCAAGTGCTGTAACCTATCCGATTGTCCGGGCACATAATTGGACCAGGCATTGTTCAGGACATAATTACGGATGTCGGCGTTCCCCTTGAGACGCCGGATGCGGGTGCAGGTGGACATCCAGGCGAAGCCCTGCCAACTGTTGTCCATGGGCCAGACGCACTCGGTCTCCCCATAGGGGCGATCAGTGCGTGGCGTCCCGCCAAACTCCGGCAAAACGCCCAACTGCCCGTTGCAATACCCTTCGCCCACATAATGCTCCATGTTGATGATCGGCCACCCCATGTCCTCCACTCCATCCACAATGACGGGCCGGGTATCATCCTCAGCCATGATGCCCGCGATGCAGGCGAGCATCAAGCCACGCTGCCCCCAGGTCTCGTTGCCGGCGCTCCAGAGAACCACCGAGGGATGGCGGCGGTCACGCCGGACCAATTCACGGTCGGACGCGATCATGTTTTCTTTCCCCGCAACAAAATCCTCCAGATATTCCGATCCCCGCACCGGGGACTCGACGACAATCATGAGCCCGAGATCATCACAGACATCCAGCATGTAAGGGGTGGCTGGAATCTGATGGATGCGCATGACGTTGAAATTGACGCGCAGCAGATTGTCGACCGCCTGGGGCCAGCCCGGATTCTCGACGGTTGGTGGCCCAAACCCTGGAAAAATGCCATAGGCGTCGGTGCCAAAATTTGCCTCCTGCTGATTATCGCCTCGCAGGTTACAACGAATTCCATTAAGATAGTAATGACAACCCTTGGCTTCGAATTGACGGAACCCGAAGCGCTGATCCACGGTGTGCGCATCGCTGCCCTCGACGCTCGCCGTCAGGGTCAGACAATGCTGCCGGGCTCGATAATCCGGACGATAAGGCACATTCGGCCACCAGTAACTGGCGCTTCCAAGTCCCCAAAGGGTGCGCCCGAGGCTCACCGTCCGCCGCTCCCCCGCTGTCAGCGTCACGGTTAATGTAGGGATCGTAGGGTATGGGAAGTCGCCCGTGCCCAGAGCAGCGGACAACCGTCCGTCCAGAGAAATCACAGCCGCCCCGGCGGTGGCATTTACTAGCGTGACTTCCGGTTCGATGAAGTCCTCGTCCACTCGGGTGCGAACCCAGGCATCCTCAATAAACACAGGAGGCAGAACCTGCATTTCGATGTCCCGGATAATTCCATCGGCCAACCCGTCGAACCAGCCCGCCCCCTCTGGAATGATATACTTGCCGTCACGCAAATATTTTTTTCGTCCTTTGACCTCGACCACCAGCAGGATCGTCCGGCCCGGTATGATGTGCGGCGTCAGGTCGGCCGTGAAAGGCAGCCAGCCATTCAGATGCCCAGCCACCCGCATGAGATGGTCGGCATCGGGGCCCGCAAAAACTTCGGCACCGAAATTGACGGCGGCAAAGGCAACGAGGACCACATGTCCGGCCGCAGCCTCCGGAATCGGTATTTCCGCGCGGTAAGTACCCGCATCGCAGGAATGCCCCTGCGTCCGCCAGCCGCCAGCCGGCACTTGAATCTCGCCCCAAGCGCCGTTTTCCGGACAGAACTGCCAGCGAATTCCGGATGCGGAAGCGAGATTAATAAGAATAGGTTTCGGATGTTTCATAGTGAGAAGATTTTTCATCAGAAGTTCCGTGGCGGGTTGATGTGATGCATGGCGGCTCTGGAAATCTCGGGCTTGTTCAATGGCATCACAGAGGAGCAGCCGCGAGGTGAGTGGGATTCTCGTAGGTCACCAATACGCTCCCGGGCGCGTCAAGGATCTCGACTCGCAGTTTCGCCAGATCTGCGCCGGACATCGTCCGTTCTTCTTTGACATCGTAGGTCTCTTTGAAGGCGACTTTGTAATTCGCATGCGGATCGATAGCGCGCAAGGCAATCTCGACCAGCACAAAGGGGCACTTGCTGCGGCGGAAGAAGACGGCGAAACCTGCATCGAGATCGGGACGGTGGAACTGCCAGGCGCACCAGTTGCGATCATCTGAGTCGATTCTCTCGACCAAGGGATAGAAGTCGCCGCTCCAATAGGGACGCAACGACCGGATCTCCTCAACGGCGCGGCGCGCCTGCTCGACTGGGAACATTTTGTCCCGCGGATCGAGGCAAAACCCTACGCCGCTGGTCGCGCCAGAACGGACACGGTACGGGTCAAATCCATGGATGAGCGACGCGCTCAGGGGGACGTATTGACTCAGCGCCGCTGTCCCCATTTGATCATAGGATTGATTAGACTCACTCGGGAAGATGGTCCATTCGGATCTCGTGAGTGAGCCAATAGTCCGTTTCACCATTTCCAGGTCACAACCTGTATTCCGCCAATTTGCGTTGTCGATCATAAGCCCGGGATGACGTCGCAGCAGTTCGTCATACATGGCGTAATGCCCCTCCACGTAACGGATCTCAGCCATGCCCTGCCGATCATCCTTCTCGTAAGCGTTGACACAACTCAAAGGCACAAAATTACGATCCTGACGATAAATATCGACTCCCCACTCTGCAATACAATCTGATAAAAAATCAGTCATCCATTGCCGTGCTGCCGGATCGCCCTGATTGAACACCTCACCTTCTATATATCCACTTTCCTCAAGGGCGAATTCCCGATGCAGTCGCTCACCGATTACCCACTGGGGATGCTCCCGCTGTATCTTTGTATCGCGTACAACTCGCTCAGACTCGAACCAAAGGATGAACTTCATCCCATGTTTTTTAGCCGCGTCAGCTATAGGCTTGAGCCCACGTGGATACTGCTCGGGTCGAGGCATCCAATTGCCTGCCCCATTTGGCCAGCCACCTTCAAACCAACCGGCGTCAAGCCAGAAAGCCTCCACCCCAAACGATGACAACTTGTCAATAACATCAAACATAATCTCTTCCGTACCGTTATTGCCTGAATCCAAGTAAAACCAACAACAATGAGAAATCGGAACAACGGGGATCTGGCCATCGACCTTCGGAACATAATGCGCTAACAATAGGCGACGCAGGAAATTGTGCCCACGCATCCGGTCGTTTCCCTGCCAGGGGACCAGCAGGACACTGGGTGAGCGGATCGACTCGCCCGGATGCAGTTTCAGGTGCGTGAGATCTTGTCCGACCTGCATGGTCAACTCGCGCCCCTGATCGCGGCGGAGGTCGAAACGCCACATTCCGGTCCACCCGATTCCGCCCACGACCCCACCGCCGGACCATTCGAGACTGAAATACGGAATGCTCCCGGGCTTCCTGGCCCATACAGGCATGCGTTCTTCACGAGATTGCATCGCTTCGAGATCTACCGATTTGATGTGCGGCGAAAGCGTTATGTCCGCCCCGGGATAAACCAATTTTTCCTGTGGCAAGTAATCAGTGCACGTTCTACCGCTGTCGTAAACGTGATGCAACATGACATCGACGAGTCCGGGGAATGGAGCGGCGCCCTTGTCCGGGGTCGTGATGCCCATGTCCAAAGGGAGAATGTTCTCGATAATCGGTGTGTCCACCGTGCCGGTGTTCGTCAGGCGCAAGAGCCACTCGACCGCCGGGTAATCGTTATAGACCACGGCTTCGCATGCAATCTGGAGTCCTGTGGCCGGATCAAGATACGTAATAACATACTTTTCCGTCCCAGGCATTCCGGCTTCCTTCCTTATGGAATATTTCCATGACGGCAGGAGTTGTGCGGAAGGTTTTCCCCCATAGACAAACGAGAAGGGGATCGCCGTTGAGAATTTGGCCCCCGAGACGGCCATACTTGTCCCGTCCAAGGCCGTCGCTTGTCTGAGGACTGCGGCGGAGACCCATCTGTGCGTCGTCAGCAGTTCATCTGCAGTTGGGTTTGCGTTTGGGTTCATGGTCATTTCTTCCTTAAGTTATTTTTTTATGCCTTCACATCATACAAGACCGCCGAGCGGCCATCGAGGCGCCTGCTGATGAACTCGCCCTCCAGCGTCTCGCGCTCGCCGGTCCAGAAGTTTTCCGCCACCACCGGGCCGGTATGGCTGAGCCGTGCGCGGGGAACGGAGATGACGCGGGCCTCGTCGCTCCAGTTGAAGAGGGCGACGGATTGGCGGATGCCCGCCTTGGCGGTGGGGCTGCCAGCGGGATAGTCCACAAGCAACACCTCGGGCAGCGGCACGCCGGTGAAGGCGCGATCGTCCGGACAATGCACGCGATAGCCGCGATCGCAGCGGTCGGTAAGCTTGCGCATCGCCTGCACCCACTTGTCGGGCCAGGTCTCCATGCGGCCTCCGGTCTCGATGAGGCCCATGTTCATGAAACTCCAGGTAAACCGGAAGAAGTTTTCGTTGTCCGGATATTCCGGCATGATGCCGACGCTGTCGTTGTTGAGCAGGAAGGTTTTGCGGCCCTCAAATCCCAGCGTGGGCAAGGACCAGATGCAGTTGCGCACCTGCTCGTCCCACGTGCCGACCCCCACATCAATGGTGTTGCGATAGGTGTCGGCATGCTGGCCGATGAAGGGATTCCCCATGCCGGTGGCCACGCAGGTCATGAAGATGCCGTCCGGCGGCAGATGCTTGCGGATGGTCTCGAAAAAGCGCGTCCGCACCTGCACCGAGGTCAGCCGTGGATTTTGCAGCCGGATATGCCGATCCTCCACAATCTGGCTCCAGAAATCCATCTTACAGGCATCCATGCCCCACTCACCCAGGATCACCGCCAAAGTCCTGTCAAGGAAGGCTAGTGCCTCGGGATTGCTGTAATCCAGGAACGCATTGGTGTCGCCGATCAGGTAGAGCGAGCCATCGGCGTTGCGGAGGAACCAATCCGGATGATCCGTATGAAGCTGTGAGGGAACGGACACGGTCGGAGACCACCAGATGCCGGGCCGCAGCCCCAACTTCCGCAGTTCGTCCGTGTAACTGCGAATGCCGCGAGGCCATTTCTCGGCAGACACATGCTGATTCGGATCGGGATAGAAATGGTCAAGGAAGGTGCTGTCAATAAGATAGCCCGCATCCATTAGAAACCACTTAAGACTCGGGAAGTTCTTCGCGATGAAGCGCGCCGTCGGCAAAAGCGACTGCTCACTTTGGTCGGCGAAGACGCCGTAGTTCCAAGTGCAGTGGAACGCCTCGCGCAGGATCGGCGTTTTCGGTCCTCGGAAGGTGAAGCGCGTGACCAGGAAGTTGAGGTAGTCCACGAAGGCGTCTTCCGTCGCAAGGTTGCCGGTGATCTGAATGAACACGCCGTCCAATTCCAAGGTCCCGCCCGCCGGCACTTCGAAGCCGCCACTTTGGCCGGGGTCGTGCTGGATGGCGAACTCCTCGAAGATGCTGCGATTGACCATGCCACCCTTGCGCAGTTCGAACGTCGTATAGTTCAACGTCTGCGAGGCGGCGGCCAAGACCATGCCCTGTTTGCCTTGCAGATCCTTGATGAAAAACGCGGGAAAAGCCTGATCCTCGCCCCGGC
Source organism: Verrucomicrobiota bacterium (assembly GCA_026398275.1). Classification (GTDB taxonomy): domain Bacteria; phylum Verrucomicrobiota; class Verrucomicrobiia; order Chthoniobacterales; family Terrimicrobiaceae; genus QYQL01. The sequence goes on along the minus strand of JAPLTF010000106.1, from coordinate 2,763 downwards.
CCAGGCGCATCGTTTCAGTCGGCAGCATCCTCAAGTAGGGATATTCCATCTGGCAGTGGGGATAATGCTCGGTGCGGACATGGTCGGTGTGGCAGCAGCGCAGGTCCCAGCCCAGCGAGCTCCCCTTGCCATGCAGCACGGCCGCAGACTCCGCGAATTGCCCGGTGGCGGCCGCGCTGATCCAGACGGGTTTATTGGACGTATTCGCCAGCCGGTGTTGCAGCACCACAGCGCGCAAGCCGCTCACGGGGGTTGCCGTGGTGCGCACCGTTAGGCCACTCCCGGCGTCAGCCTCGGCTGTCACCACACCATCCGCCCCGGTCGCCGCCCCATAACGGACAACGACGTCTTTCCCCGCCACTGTCAGGCGGAGTCCAAAATCCTTCACCCCCATATTTGCGTCGGCATCGACGAAACACAGGCCATTTTCATTCATTGTCATCTTGACATTCCTCATCACGTTTTCCTTTATCATGATGTCCTCAGATCTTCTTGATCAGACTCTCGACTTCGGCTGCCATTTGGATTTCAACATTGGACCGAACTTCGTCCGTGCTTTGGACTAATCTCAGCACCCGGGCACACCCTTGGGCGAGTTGCATCCGCAGTGTCGCGGACTCAGGATGCCACTGCCAGGCTACTGGACGACGGGCCGGATACACGACATCGACCTCAAGCGGTTGGCCGCGAAACGCTGGCAACGAGAGAGCGATCGAGCCTGTTTCGTCCCCCATGTTCCAGAGTGAAAGATACGAACGGCTCCCCGCCGTGGTGCCGTAGGCCAGCCAGGCATCGGGATACTCCGGCATCCCCAGCGGCCAGAAGGGAACACCCTCACGAATATCATTTCGAATCGTCTTGTAGGCCGCGATTGCCTCCGCCATCAGCGCGCGGCGGGAATCGGATAATTCCGCCAAATGACCACTCACAAACATGCGTAGCAACATGGCGTTGACCATATTGACGGCCACCGCCTCGTCGTCGTCATTGCGCAAGGGATAGGCCCAAGCCCCGCACTGTTCCGGGGCGATGGCCGAGGCGATGGCCGCCGCGATATAGGCCAGTTTCCGATAGTCGGTCTGATCGCTGATCGACTGCACGCTGTGCCGGCTGAGGAGGTCGTAGGTCATGCGCATGCCGCCGCTGCCACAGTTTTCGATCACCAGCTCCGGGTAGCGCTCAAAGACCCGATCCAGCCAGGCGAGGTAGGCCCGGTTGTGCCCGAGGAGTCCTTCGCCAAAACTGTCGGCATGCAACTCCGTGCCCAGTCCGGCGCTCGTGTTATAATCTATCTTGATGTAACCGATGCCATACTCGCCCACCAGGCGATCGACCACCTCATCGGCAAAGCGGATCACCCCTGGGTTGCGGAAATCGAGATGATAACGGTGGTCCGTCACCAAACGGCGGCCGTGCCGGACAAAGAACCAGTCATCGGGCAGCGTTGCAGCCAGAGGACAATTGATGCCCATAACTTCGAGCTCCAGCCAGAGGCCGGGAATCATTCCGTGCGCACGGATCAGCGCAATCGGCTCCTGGATGCCATCGGGATACCGGGCGACGGAGGGCCGCCACTCCCCGACATTGTCGTACCAATTCCCCTCGGCATACCAACCGCAATCAATGCAGAATACCTCGCAGCCGATTTCCGCCGCCAACGGAATCATCGGGCGGAGGTTCTCCATGGACGGATTGCCCCAAAGACAAAAATAGTCATTGAAGATCACCGGCAATTTCTCATTGTCGGGACTCGGACGCCGGATTTTCCGACGGTATCGCGTCAGGGCTTGGATGGCTGTTTCAAACTTTCCCGTGACCACGCCGACGGCCGCCGTCACTGAGACAAACCGTTCGCCGGGCGCCAATTGCTTGAACCAGTGGTTTTCGTTCTCCGTTGGCCCGCTCAGACGCAGGGCAACGTCGTAGCCGTAAGTGCCCAACTCCCAGTGCCAGGAGCCACTGTGCTCGATTTGCCATGCGAGTGCCGTACCGCGCCTGGCATCGGCAAGCACAGCCAGCGGCAGGGTCCCATTGCAAGGCCACGTGCCCGTCTGCTGGAAGCTGATGCGCTGGGTGGATTCGCACATCGGCGCCCAGCCAAGATCAAAGAGGCTCTGCTCCTTCCAGCGAATCTCATTGCCCCAACTGTTGAATGGAATCCACAAGCTGAGTCCCTGCCCAAAATCCCCATCGGTGACCCGGCCCAACCCGGTGAGCGCAAATGACGCCACATAGGTCAGCCCCACCGGCCTTTCGCTCCGGTTGAGCAGCTCTGTCCAGACCCTCACCAGCGGCGCGTCATCGTGGAATTGGAAATGGCTGACCACTTCCAGTCCCTCTCCAACCTGCAGGATCTCCAACTTGCGCCCTGCTGTTGTGCGGTGGTCCCGATGGCTTCGATAGCGCAGCGCGGAGCCCGGGTGACAGCCGAGGTAATGCGCCCCCTTCGGGGCGCTTCCGCCCGCGATGCCCGTGCCGCGAACCTCAACCAACGGGAAGCAATAATAAAGCTCCTCCGGCACATCCAGCGGTGTGCCCTCCGGCGCGAACTGCAGCAGCCGCACCGGCGCATCCGCCGGGGTTTGCAGGACAAGCTGAATCCCGTTTTCGTGTATCGTGAATTTGGCCGCTTCGACGTTTTGAGTGGGTTCAAGCATGAACAATATTGAGTTGAAGACCGCCCGCTTTGAGGTAGGCAGCGATGCGGAAGTAATGGAAGTTACGGAAGCCGCGCGCCATGCGCTTGGCGATCTGGAGGATTCC
>JAPLTF010000012.1 GCA_026398275.1 Verrucomicrobiota bacterium | reverse complement strand
CGAAAAAGTCCTCGCTTTCCGTTGCATCAACGCGAGCCGCAGACTCGATTCCTTCTGGAAAGACCGCCTCAACTCTCAGGCCGCGCAGAACCACTTGCTACCCCTTGCTGCCTGACGGAAGATTTTTGTCCTGCACCCCCCCGCAGAACGCCCCGATTTTTGTTTTTGACAGAAACCCTCAGCGCGCTACTCTAACCCTCCTGCCAGAAGCAGGGAGGACAACGCTGCCCGTTTTCGCAGAGGCGACAACGGCAAGCGTTTTTCACCCTTTTTCCGGCGAAAAAACAAAACGCCTCTCGATGTTCAAAACATGCGGCTCCGGCCGCCAGATGCCCATGTAGCTCAGTTGGTAGAGCACGTCCTTGGTAAGGACGAGGTCACCGGTTCAAACCCGGTCATGGGCTCCAACGAACATCGGATGCAAAAAAATCAACAATCCGCACAAACTCAACATGGCTAAAGAACAGTTCAACAGAAACAAACCGCACTGCAACATCGGCACAATCGGCCATGTTGATCACGGCAAGACCACCCTCACCGCGGCGATCACGACCGTCCTCTCCAAAACCGGCGGGGCAACCGCGAAAAAATATGATGAGATCGACGCCGCTCCCGAAGAAAAAGAGCGCGGCATCACCATCAACACCGCACACGTGGAATACGAGACCGCGAAGCGCCACTACGCGCACGTCGACTGTCCCGGACACGCCGACTACATCAAAAACATGATCACCGGCGCGGCCCAGATGGACGGAGCGATCCTCGTCGTGAGCTCGGCGGACGGCCCGATGCCGCAGACCCGCGAACACATCCTTCTCGCCCGCCAGGTCGGCGTGCCTTCGATCGTTGTGTTCATGAACAAGGCGGACATGGTGGACGACAAGGACCTCCTCGACCTCGTCGAGATGGAAGTCCGCGAACTCCTCTGCAAATACGAGTTCCCCGGCGACACCATCCCGATCGTCAAGGGCAGCGCGCTCAAGGCTCTCGAAGGTGACGCCGAAGGCGAAAAAGCCATCGCGGACCTCATGGCCGCGATCGACGAGTATATCCCGCAGCCGGAGCGTCCGAAGGATCTTCCGTTCCTCATGCCTGTGGAAGACGTGTTCAACATTGAAGGTCGCGGCACCGTCGCCACCGGACGTGTCGAGCGCGGCATCCTCAAGAAGATGGAGGAAGTCGAGATCGTGGGCATCAAGGACACGGCCAAGACGACCGTCACCGACATCGAAATGTTCCGCAAGCTCCTCGACAGCGCCGAAGCCGGCGACAACGTCGGAGTGCTCCTGCGCGGCATCAAGAAGGACGACATCGAGCGCGGCCAGGTCATCGCCAAGCCCGGCTCGATCAAGCCGCACAAGAAATTCAAGGCCGAGGTTTACGTCCTCAGCAAAGACGAGGGCGGCCGCCACACGCCGTTCTTCACGAACTACCGTCCGCAGTTCTATTTCCGCACGACCGACGTGACCGGGAACGTGAAGCTGCCGGAAGGCGTGGAGATGGTGATGCCCGGCGACAACGTCTCGATCGAGGTCGAGCTCATCACTCCGATCGCCATGGAGAAGACCATCCGCTTCGCGATCCGCGAGGGTGGCCGCACCGTGGGTGCCGGACGTGTTGCCGACATCCTTGACTAATCCGATATAAAGGTGGTTTCCAAAGGTCAGTAGCTCAATTGGTAGAGCACCGGTCTCCAAAACCGGGTGTTGGGGGTTCAAGTCCCTCCTGGCCTGTGGTTCCCCCGATTCACACAGATGTTTTCCAAAAGCCGCAAATTTATTTCCGAGGTCCGGGTGGAGCTCGCCAAGGCGCAGTGGCCGTGGGATCCCAACGAAAAGGGGTTCAAGCGCTACAAGGAGCTCAACGACTCGACGGTTGTTGTCCTTGTGGCCATGTTCATTCTCGGCGGATACATCGCTCTTTTCGATTTTGCTCTCATCCACGTGGTCAGCTACCTGACCCGCCCGTAAATTTCTATCATGGCATTAGCTCCGAAAGACCAGTGGTTTGTCGTGCATGTCCTCTCCGGCCAGGAGGGGAAGGTGCAGGAAAACATCAACCGTCGCATCCAGACCGAAGAGATGGGGGACCTTGTTTACGAGGTCCTCATCCCCACCGAGCGGGTTCAGGAAATCAAGCGCGGCAAGAAGACCGAAACCACCCGCAAGTTCTTTCCCGGCTACCTGATCGTGAACATGCACCTTCTGGACGAAGACAACCAGCTCGTCGAGAAGACCTGGTATTTCATCAAGGATACCACCGGCGTGCTCGGCTTCGCCGGCACCAAGGACCGCCCGATCCCGATGCGCAAAAAGGAGGTCGAGAGCCTTCTGGCCCAGGTCCGCGAGCGCGAGGACACGGTCAAACCCAAAATCAGCTTTGAAGTCGGCGATAAGGTCAAGGTCGCGGACGGCCCGTTCCAGAACCAGAACGGCATCGTCGAGGAGATCGACCCCGAGCGCGGAAAGCTCCGCGTCTCCGTCAGCATCTTCGGCCGCGACACGCCGGTCGACCTCGAATACTGGCAGGTCGAAAAGGCCTGAGCCATGCGTAAGAACCTGTGAAATAATGTAACGATCCAGTTGATCGCCCGAAAGAAAACCGAGCAGTGGTATGTGAACTTTCCGGCGGCGATTGCCCGCGGGATGGATTTCAAAAAGGGAGAAATCGTGGAATGGACGATTGAAACCCGTGGGCGGCTCACGCTGCGCCGCACGAAGCGAAAGCAAAAGAGGGTGGTGAAATGAGGACGCCTCTGACACGGGAAGAAGCCATCGCCCATCTATCGTGCCGGGGAAGAGGCCGTGGTCGGGGTCTTGCTGGAGTTGGACGCCCGTCTGGGAAAGCTCGAAGAGCAGGTCAAGCATCTGGCGGATCAGTTGGCCAAGAACAGTCACAATAGCAGCAAGCCACCTTCCTGCGCATGCCCAACCAAGCGGGCAGGATGCCCGCGCTCCTCTGGTTTGCAGCCATCGGAGATGCGCCCGGGCGCGGGTGAAATTTTCCCTTGACGGAAATCAATTCCTCGCGATGATTTCCAGAAATCTTATCGAGAGTGGCAGAGGGACTGGCCCTGTGAAGCCACGGCAACCGCTGGGAATGACCGCCTTGTTTTATGCAGGCGGAAGCTTCCGGGCCCAGGTGCCAAATCCAGCTCCGGATTTCCGCGAATGCGGCTGTCCGGGGAAAAGATGAGGTGAGTCAGTTCCTTGGCACGAACCGGCCCGTTTCTTCGTCCGCTCTCGATTGGACAAATGCCTGCCATGAGCGAACAACCATCCTATTTTTCCAACCTGAAGTGCCGCGAATGCGGACGCCTTTACCCGAAGGAGGCGATCCATATCTGCGAGTTTGATTTCGGCCCGCTCGAGGCCGCCTACGACTACGAGCTGATCGCAAGAAACATCAGCCGCGAGATCATTTCCTCGCGTCCGCAAACGATGTGGCGCTACCGCGAGCTGCTCCCGATCGACGGGCTTCCCACCGTGGGCGCGCAGGTCGGGTTCACTCCGCTCGTGCGGGCCGACCGCCTGGCCGCAAAGCTCGGCGTCGAGGAGCTCCACATTAAAAACGACACCGTCAACTACCCGACGCTTTCGTTCAAAGACCGCGTGGTTTCGGTGGCGTTGAGCCGGGCGAAAGAGCTCGGCTTCCAGATTGTCGCCTGCGCATCGACCGGGAACCTCGCGAACTCGGTCGCCGCCAACGCCGCCGCCGCCGGGCTGGCCAGCTACGTCCTCATTCCGGCCGACCTCGAGCGGAGCAAGGTTGTGGGCTCGCTCGTCTACGGCACCCAGGTCATCGGCATCCACGGAGCCTACGATCAAGTCAACCGCCTGTGCTCGGAGATCGCGGGAAAATACGGCTGGGGCTTCGTCAATGTGAACCTCCGGCCTTACTACGCCGAGGGTTCGAAGAGCATGGGCTTCGAGATCGCCGAGCAGCTCGGCTGGAAGCTCCCGCGCCACACGGTCATCCCGATGGCCAGCGGGTCGCTGCTGACCAAAATCCACAAGGCCTACAAGGAATTCATCGGCGTGGGGATCTTGGACGAGACCCCTTATTCCGTGCACGGTGCCCAAGCCACCGGCTGCTCGCCGATTGCAGCGGCGCAAAAGAAGGCGACCGACATCGTCAAGCCGGTCCCGAACCCGCAGACGATCGTGAAATCTCTTGCGATCGGAACCCCGGCCGACGGATACTACGCGCTCCGCTCCATGCAGGAGACCGGAGGCAGCGCCGAGGACTGCACCGATGACGAGGTCGTCGAGGGCATCCGCCTGCTCGCCGAGTATGCGGGAATCTTTGCCGAGACCGCCGGCGGGGTCACCGTCTCCTGCGCAAAAAAGCTGATCGACTCCGGAAAAATCCCGCGCGACGAGAGCATCGTGCTCTGCATCACCGGCCACGGCCTCAAGACCCAGGAAGCCATCCACGGAAAATGCGGCGAGCCCCGCCTCATCAACCCGAGCCTCCGCGAGTTCGAGGCCCTGATCGCCCAGGACCCCGCTGTCGCGGGGAGGCTTAAGGTTTAAGCCTTAAGTTTTAAGAGCCACCGAAACTGCACCCGACGTCAATTCCACCCGCTTAATACCTTTAACCTTAATACTTCTCATGAACATCCAAGTCCGCATCCCCGCTCCGCTCCGCAAGCTCACCGGCGACCAGGAGGTCGTCCCCGCCGAGGGGTCCAACATCGGCGAGATCCTCACCAACCTCGACAAGGCCTTCCCGGGCCTCATCGAGCGGATCTGCGACGGGCAGGGCAACGTCCGCCGATTCGTCAACATCTTCGTCAACGACGAGGACATCCGCTTCCTCGAAGAGAAGGCCACCGCCGTCAAGGACGGCGACGAGATCAGCATCGTCCCCGCCATCGCGGGGGGTTAGGTTTTCCTGATGGAGGGACGACCGCTGTGACGTCCGTGGATAAATATCGGACCGGACGGCGCCGGTCCCCGATCAGGCCCTGACGTTTCATACGGGCGCCTTCGCGAAGTCCCTCGGGCTTTTTCCGAAGGCTTTCCGGAACCGGTTGGAAAAGTAAAACGCGTTGCCGAAGCCGACTTCCTGCGCGATCCCGCCGACGGGCATGCCGCCATGGCGCAGGAGCTCGGCGGCCCGGTTCAGGCGGCAGCGCTCGCTGAACCGCTGCGGGCTCACTCCGACCTGGTTCCGGAAAAGGTGGGTCAACCGCGAAGGGGAGAGTCCGCAGGCGCGGGCGAGTCCGGCCACGGAAAATGGCGAGGAAAGATCCGACCCCATGATGTCGAGCGCGCGCCGGATCCGCGGGTCAAAGAGGAAGCGTCCCTCCCGCGCAAGCGATTCGCGGATCCACAGCAGCGCGGTCTCCAGCGCGTTCAGCGCAAAGTCCTCGCTCGATGCGCCCGCCAGGACCCTGGATTGCCGGACCCGTCGGAGAGCCCTCCAGCAGTTGGTCCGAGCCTCCCCCTCCGGAATTTCCGCGACTCTCAGCCCGCGCGCCGGAGACGGCCAGTCGAGCCATGCCATCCATGTCGGCCGGCATTGGAAATGTGCCCAGAGCAGGTGCCATTGCGTGCACCCGGGGTGAGTCTGGTAATGCTGCGGACTGTTGGGCTCGAAAAGCACCACGGTTCCCGGCTTCGTTTCCCGGCGGATTTCCCCGGACTCCAGCAGTCCCGAACCGGCAACGGTGGCGAGCAGGAGATAGTCGCCCCGCCCTTTCGGCCGGGTGGTGGAGTAGCGTGGGCCCTGCCGGAATTCGCCGGCCGAGATTCGGGAATCGCCCGGACTACACAGCGGGTCAAAAAAGACAATGTCCCTGGGCATAGCAGGATATTATAGCTATTTGGCTAGTTATGCCATGGCAAAAAGCCCTGCGTTTTTTATGATTTCCAGCATGCCATGTTCTTCCTCCCCTGCCTCGTCCCTGACCGAAGAGCATCTGACGATGCGCGAACGCGTTCTGCACATCCTGCGCTACGAGCCATACGACTGGATGCCGGTCGTGCATTTCGGATTCTGGGACGAGCTGTATGACAAGTGGGAGGCCGAGGGCCGGATCCCGTGCGCCGCGGAGCGGAAGGAACTCGGGAACGGCTCGGGCGAGCGGATGGTGGCCGAGAAGCTCGGGTTCGACATCGGGTGGGGAGAAGGCTCGTATCCTTCCAACGGGCTGGACCCGGAGTTTCCGCGAAAAATTCTCCGGACGTTTCCGGACGGTTCCCGCCACATCCGGCAGGCGGACGGAGTGACCGTCATGGACCATCCCGGAGTGCTTTCCATTCCGTCGGAGATCGATCACCTCCTGAAAGACCGCGCTTCGTGGGAGGAACATTATCTGCCGCGTCTTCGATGGTTCCCGGAGCGGATCAAGGAGGAGGACCTGGCCGTTTTCCAGCGGAAGGATCGCGCCGAGCTGCAGGGACTGCACGCAGGCAGCATCATCGGCTGGGTCCGCAACTGGGTCGGGGTCGAGGGGCTGGCTTATATGCTGGCCGATGATCCCGATCTGGTGCGGGAGATCGTCGATACCGCCGCCGGATTGATTCTGCGCGTAGTCGGCGAGATTCTCGCGCGTGGCGCGAAACCCGATTACCTGCATTTCTGGGAGGACATCTGCTTCAACAAAGGCCCGCTCGTCAATCCGGCCTTCTTCCGGGATGTTTGCGCGCCGTGGTATCAAAAGATCACGGGCCTCGCGAGCAGCCATGGCGTCGGTTTTACCTCGGTCGACTGCGACGGCTGCATCGACCTGCTCGTGCCGATCTGGCTGGAGAGCGGGGTGAATGTCATGTTCCCGATCGAGGTCGGCACATGGGCGGCGAGCGTCCGCCCCTGGCGCGAAAAATACGGGCGCGAAATCCGCGGCGTGGGAGGGATGGACAAGCGGGTCTTTGCGATCGACCGGGCGGCCATCGATGCCGAGATCGAACGCCTGAAGCCGCTCATCGACCTCGGAGGATATATTCCATGCCCCGATCACCGGATCCCGCTCGAAGCGGAATGGGATCTCGTCCGGTATTATTGCGACCGGATGAGGGCGACGTTTTCGCGGTAGGTCGAGCGCAACATCGCGGTTCCTGGGAGCGCACGCTGCCATGGAGCTGCAGGAGCAGGGCTCCGATCAGGGCCAGGTAAATTTGCAGGCTCACGCCCTGGTGGTTGCAAGTCTCTCCCGCTGAGTTTTGTCCAAAATCCGTTTCCGGTTGTAAAAAGATTTCAGCTATTCCCCGCAGCATGAAACAATCCCCGCCTGACCCGCTCCCCACGAAAAAAGACCCGTCTTCCGGCAGGCCTCCTGCTGGCTGTCGGGCATGCTTGGGACTGGTTTCGACAAAATATTTGCAGCGGAAGACATTTTTCTCGCCGCGACGTCGCTTCTGGCGGTATTTTTCCCGCGTTTGTCAGCCCTCCCTCCGCGACAGTTTTGCGCGACAACAATGTCACAAATTATCTGTTCCCGGAACCAGGGCGTCCGGCATTTTGCGGACAGACATAAGTGCGCGGCGGTGGTGACCGCCCGCAGCCGCTAGGCGGTAAAAAGTCACTTCCGGGACCGAACCGGAAGAGGGGAGAAAATTCCCCCTCGCTCTTTGGAATATTTCAAACTTCGCAACCCGGCCTGCTCGCAGGTCCCATTTCGAATTCCGAATCCGTCGAAGACAAAAAAACAAACACTCAAAAAAACATTATGAAACAAATTCTCACAATCATCGGCCTCGCGGCGGCCACTCTGGCGGGGGTGCAGGCGCAGCTTGTCATTAGCAACTATTCCGCTTTAACAGAAAATTTCGACTCGTTCGCAGGAACCTCGGGCACAATTCCTGCAAATTGGACTCAAGCGGGCGGATCAAGTTTTAGTTCCGGAGGAGCTTTTGGAAGTTCAACAGGGTTTTATAACCGCGCTGATGCTTACTCAATCTCGAATTATCTCTATGCATTGCGCGACACAAGCAGCAGTTCCGACATATCCTTCGGGGGAAAAATGGCGAGCGGCAGTTCTGTGATTACACTTACCCTCAACGTTCAAAACAATACTGGAGCAATAGTCACTGGTTTTGATGTCGCATGGGATGTGGAGCAATACTCGCAGGCAGGGAGAGCGACAACGGTTAATTTCTCCTATCGGCTCGGAGCAGCTTCGTTCGGAACGATTAACCTAACTGGAACAACACTAACCACGGCAACCACTGGGACAGACCCGGCTACTTCAAATTTGCCCAGCATTGCAGTGACAAACCGGACCATCTCAATTACTGGGCTATCAATGGCAAACCTTTCAACGGCAGACTTTCGCTTTAGTTGGACTAATGGAGCTGGCGCTGGGAGTAACGCACATATTGGTGTCGACAATTTCTCTGTGACAGCCGTCCCCGAGCCGAAAACCTGGGTGATGATCGGGATCGGCACATCGTTTATGCTGTGGAACCTGCGCCGCCGGCGCCGGTTTCAGGGCTGATCTAAAAACACTCACACACCCAAAAAAGGCCGGACCTCGAAAGAGTCCCGGCCTTTTACGTTTGGCGCACAAGTGGCCCTTGGCACAAGGACCTCGACAGGCACAAGGGTCTCCACGGGCCCGGGCAAAAACCTCTTCACATTTGGAATGAAACCTGCTTGAAAACCAACTATGGAAACTCCTGATTCAAACCCCACGCCAACTCCCACGCCCCAGCCGCCGCAGCAACCCGCTCCCGGCGGGATCACCGAGCAACAATGGCTTGTCTTCCTCCACCTGAGCGCGTTTGCCGGAATGGTGATCCCCTCGCTTGGCCACATCCTCGGGCCATTGATCATCTGGCTCGTGAAGAAGCCGGAGAGTCCGACGATCGATGCCGCTGGGCGGAATGTTCTGAACTTCCAGATCTCGTGGACGATCTGGATGTTCGTTTCGATCATCGTCGCGTTTGTGGGCTCGTGCCTGATCGTTCCGATCGTCATCCCGGTCGCGCTCGGGATCGCCTGGGTCGTCTTCGTGATTCTGGGGGCGGTGAAGGCCAGCAACGGCGAGACCTACAAGTTCCCGCTGACGATCAAGATGCTCTGACCCGCCGGGCGGGGATCAATTCTCAGCCAGGCGTGGCACGGGCGTCCCGCCTGCGGAAACGATCAAGAACGCAGGCGGGACGCCTGCGCCACGCCGCGCAAAGTGTGCGCTCCGCGCTACTTGCCCATCGAACGCGCCTGGAAAGTCGGGGGCGGAAGGTTCTCGGGCAGGCCCAGTGGCTCCACGATCTCCTCCTGCTCCTCATCCTGGCGAACCGGCCGCCCCTCGGCATCCATCAGGCGGGCGGTCACGAAGATGATGAGGTTGCGCTTGATCTTTTCGGAGGCATCCGAGCGGAAAAGGCGTCCGGCAAGCGGAATGTCCCCGAGAATCGGCACCTTGTCCTGTGTTTTTTGAACATCCTCACGGATGAGACCTCCCAGGGCAACCGTCTGGCCGTCCCAGATGCTCACGCTCGTTGTGACCTTGCGTGTGGAGAAGATCGGCTGGTTGATGACGTTTGTGGTGATGTTATAAGTTCCAATCGAGAGGGTGACCGGGCTATAGGTCGGTCCAACGATCGGGCTGCCGTAGTTGACGAATCCCTCAAACTCCACAACCTCGGGCGAAAGATTCAGCTCGATCGTGTAGTTGTCCGCACCCACCTGAGGTTCGACCTCAAGCGTCACACCGATATCGCGGTTTTCAAATGTCGTCGGGGTGGTCGGGGTCACGAGAGTATCGGTGTAAAATCCGGACCTCACGCCGCTCGTCGTTGTCGTCGTTCCCGTGCCGCTTGCCGACGGGAGTTCCGGCGGATTATACTGCGTGGCGTAAGGGAAACTCCGCGTGACTTTGACCACTGCCTTGTTCCCGCTCTTGGTCGTCACTTTCGGAGCGCTCATCAGATCGATGCCTTTTTTCTGGTTCAGCGCCCGGATCACAACCTGAAACTGCGGGTTCGAGAAGATGCCGGCGAGCCCGAAGATGCCGGGAGCGGCGGAGGTAACGCCGGGCGTAATACCAGCAAGAAGCGCATTGAGCGAGTTGGCCGTAATGGCAGCCTCCGGAGTGGTTCCCTGGCCGGATCTCAATCCGCCGGTCACCGGATTCTGACCGACGGTTCCGAATGGGTAGGTGGAGCCGTCAACCGCATTGCCATACCCCCTCGTTCCTCCGGCACCATACATTCCATCGCCGATGGCTAGCGGACCGAGAAGCCAGTTGAATCCCAACTCCTTCAGGTTGTTCTGCGTGATCTCGAGAAATTTTGACTCGATCTCGACCTGGACCGGCTGAACGCCCATCGCGGCATCGACCAGAGTATCAATGAGATCCAGGGCGCTCTGCGTGTTTCGCACGAAGAGCTTGCTGCCCGCAGGGACATACTGGGCAAACGACTCAGGCGGAAATGGGACGCCCTCACCCTTCAAAAATTCCTGGGCGTCCTTCCCACCCTTGACCCGCACCTCATTCATAACGTTGGTAGCCTTGCCTGCGACAGGTGTGGAAGAGTCCGCTCCGGCACTGGCCGCCGGAATGAACCCGGGGGGAACGCGGTATTCCTTGGTCAGAAGCTCGTCCGTATTCTCAGTGATCGGAACGATCGAAACCGCGAAAGGTTCCACCTTGTATTTGAGGCCGGCAAGTTCGGTAAGATACCTCAGCGCCTCGATGAGGGGGACATTGCTCAGCGAGAGGGTGATCTTTGTGTCCGCTGTGACCGCCGCAGCGGCGGTGGCCTCACCAGGTGCGGGAACCGCTGTGGCATCAGCGGCTGGAGCCTCCGTAGCGGCCGGGGCATTGGGGAGCTTGAGGACGATGTTGACGCCCTTTTTCAGCTTGGGATCGTCAGTCGTGGTGTCGAGATCCCGGCTTCTTTGCTTCAGGAATTCCACCGCCTCGCGGATCGTCGCGTCATGGAGCTCGATCTTCGGGATGATGATCCGGTTCAGCTTCGCGGAGATCGCCTCGGTGCTGGATCCGGAGATATTTCTTGATCCCGATCCGTTGGTTGTATCGCGGTTTTGGAACCTTCTCACCGGGCGCTCCCACGCGCGGTCAACCAGCCAGAGCATCCGGCTGCGGGTTTCGTTGTAGGCCTCGGTGTAATAGTTACTCTTCTGGTTGTTCACCCTCTCCATGCCCATGCGCGCCGCATTGTTGAAGCGATCGATATTCAGCACCTGCTCGTAGCGCTTGATGGCGAGATCAAGCCGTCCCGTGGCATAGTATCCGTCCGCCTCGGCCAACAGCTTGGAAACCTCATCCCTGCTGGCGGCAAATTGAGGGGTGACCGTCTTGTTGACATAGTCCGGCTGCTCGAGGTTGGAGAGAAACTTGACGGCCGGCTCGTAGCCGGGGTTGAACTGCGGCAGGAGGATCGTCTTGGCCACCTTCTCGGCATCGCCGTAGCGTCCGTTCTGAACGAGGAAATTTGCGTAGGCGATCCCTGCGGCGGAAAACTTTGCGACTGCCGGGGCCCGCTGGGCCGCCGCTGCCGGACCTTCCGGAATTTTATCCAGCGCATCCAGGTAGTTGACGTAAGCCGCCTCAAACTCCTTGTCCGCCACCGCCTGGTCGCCTTTGGCGATCAGCTTGCCCGCCACGACGAGGTCCTCCTGCCGGCGCACAATCTCCTTGTCGGCAAGCGCAACGGTATTCTGGGCGGACAACTGGGACGCGGACAGAAGCGCCGACAGAACCAGCAGAGATGCAGTGTGCCAAATGGCACGTGGCATGGGCTTCCAGCCCATGCGATTCAAGACACGGGCTGGAAGCCCGTGCCACGGATTAAGGGAGAAGTCGTTGTCGGAGGTGCTTAGTTTCATCGAAGGTGCGAAATTATTGTGGGAGGGGGATCGTGGACGTATCCCCGGGAATGGCCTCGGATTGAATGGCTGCCGCATTCGGCACGGCCACGACCTGATCCTCGGCATCGGACCTGATGAGCGGCTGTCCGGCCGGGTCAATCAGGTTGGCCGTGACAAACATGATCAGGTTCCGTTTGACATGCTGGTCCGCACTGGTTCTGAACAAACGCCCCGCGATCGGGATGTCTCCCAGAATCGGAACCTTGTCCTCAACCTTCTGCACGTCCTCCCGCATCAGGCCGCCAAGAACGACTGTCTGGCCGTCGTATACAGAGACCTGGGTGGTCACCTCACGGGTCGAGAAGACCGGCTGGTTGATGGTGTTGTCGGTCACGACAATGGTTCGCTGCGCCAGCAGCACACCGAGCTCGTAGTATTGGATATTGGCGTTGATCGGGCTGCCGTAGTTGATGAACCCATCAAATTCGATCACCCGGGGAGCGAGCACGAGCTCGATCGTATATCCATCGGGACCGACGGTCGGCTCAACCTCCAGCGTGATTCCGGTCGGCTTCATCTCAAACGCGGTCGGCGTTGTTGGAGTGACCGGGGTGAACTGGGTCAGGCCGGTTGTCGAGGACACCTGCGGGAGATCATACTCCGAAGGGTAGCGGAACTCCCGGACGATCTCGATCGTGGCCCGCTGCCCGCTCTTGGTCGTCACTTTCGGAGCGCTCACAAGGTCAACCCCCTTGGATTGATTCAGAGCGCGCATGACGACTTGGAACTGCGGGTTTGTGAAAACTCCCGCGAGCGCCAGCACGGCCGGAGCAGGCCCGAGCGGGCTGCCAAAGAGGAGGCCATCCACCGCATTCACGCTGATCGCCCGGGTTCCCGAGCGGTTTCCGGAGGTGATCGGCCCCTGCGTCGAGGAGGTGGCTCCGACGGGAGTTGTGCCGCTCATGAACGGGTAGGCGTTCGCGGGGAGAACCGTGCCGCCGGGGGTGGTTCCGCCGGACCCGTAGGTTCCCGTCCCGAATGGCAGGCCAAAATTGCCGACCAGCCAGTCAAAGCCGAGCTCCTTGAGATTGTTCTGTGTAATTTCAAGGAACTTGGATTCGATCTCCACCTGGCTCGGAGGGGCGGTCATCGAGTTCTCCACGAGGTTGTCGACCAGATCGAGGTTGGACTGGGAATTTTTGACGATGAGGCGGCTCGAGGAGGAGATGTAGTTGGCGCTGGCGCCCGGAGGGAAGGTGACGCCGTTGGCCTCGAGGAACTCGCGGGCTCCCGAGCGGGCTGTCACTGCGGACTGCGAGCCCGGGGCCACTCCGGCAACCGGTGCCGGCGTGTTTCCGCTTCCGGCCGGCAGGGCGGTGATAAAGCTTGGGGGAACCTTGTATTCCTTGGTGATCAGCACGTCCGTCGCCTCCGACTGAGGAACAACAACGACCGAATAGGGCTCCACCTTCAGCTTCAAATTCGCGGCACGCGCCACGTAGTCAATGGCGGCGCGCAATGGAACATCGGTGAGCGAGAGCGTGATTCGCGAGCCGGATTCTGCGGCATCCGGGGCGAGCTTCAGGACGATGTTGATCCCCTTTCTGGCCGGGTCCTGCTCGACCGAGTCGAGGGATGCGGCGCGCTGCTTGATGAAGTCCAG
The DNA here is from genome assembly GCA_026398275.1 of Verrucomicrobiota bacterium. GTDB lineage: Bacteria > Verrucomicrobiota > Verrucomicrobiia > Chthoniobacterales > Terrimicrobiaceae > QYQL01. The sequence continues at coordinate 17,074 of JAPLTF010000012.1, read as the reverse complement.
CGCCTCGCGGACGGTCGCGTCGCGGAAATCGATTTTCGGGATGATGATCTCGTCGAGCTTGCGGTTGATGCTCGCCGTGCCGCGGGTGTCGATCTGCGGCTGGTCGATGATCTGGGAGGCCGAGACGTCAAATTTGTGAAGCGGGAGCTCCCAGGCCTTGTTGACCTGGCGGACCATGTCGCTGCGCGCTTCGTTGTAGGCGGTCTCCTGGTATTTGATGCGGGCGTTGTTGACCTGCTCCATGCCGCGCCGGGCCGCGATGTTGTATTTGTCAACATTCAGGACCTGCTCGTAGCGCTTGAAGGCGAGGTCGTAGCGGCCGGAGGCGTAGAATCCCTGACCCTCCTGCAGAAGCTGTTTGACCTCCTCGACGTTGGCCACAAAACCCGGGGTCATCGTCTGGCTGTAGAACGAGGTTTTGTCCTTGAGCTCGTTGCTCAGGGCAACCGCCGGCTTGTAGTTCGGATTGTAGCGATCCTCAAGAACGACCGCAACGGTTGTCTTGGCATCCTCAAAGCGCCCTTCGGAAATCCTTTGGCGCGCCAGCTTGACGGCCGCGTCGCAAAATCCATCCATGGCCTGCTGGCGAAGTGTCGCCGAACCGGAGCCCGCCCCCGGGAGCATGTCCACGGCGCTCTTGAAATAGGCGAACGCACTCTCGTAGTCCTGGGAGGCGAGGGCCTTCTGCCCCTTGGCGACGATCCCCTTTGCGTAGTCTGCGGTCTGCTCGGAGCGGGCGATCTGGCCTTCGGCGGTTCCCTGGACCCCGGCATACTGGGCATGGGAGCAAGGGGTTGCGCAGAGGATAAAAGCCAGGAGGGCGAAGGGGAACAGCGCGGGGGGAATCCGGCGAATTCGCACGGGCTGGAAGCCCATGCCACGAGAAGGCAAGGTCAATTTCATGAATGGTTCTGGCAGCATGGAAGGAAAATCGCGACGGCTGGTCATTCCGCCTTTCCGATCCGGAACTTCTGTCCGGACCCAAGATCTTCTATTTGGGCTTCTTGCGCGGAAATGTCAATAAGTTTGTATTTCTTGGTGGTTTCCGGGATGAGCGTGAATTCGTCGTCTTTTTTCAGGCGTTGCTTGGAGTTGTCGTAGAGGTAGAGGAACTCTCCGTAGGAGGTCGGATCATCGGCTTCCTTGTCGTAGACGAGGACGATTTTCCGGCCGGTTTCGGTGTTCTGGATCGTGAGCTCCGAGATGTTCACCTCCATGTCATTTTTGTTCGAGGTTTTCTTCTCGTAAGTCAGGACCTTGTAGGGGGCACCCTCGATCATGTCCCCGAGTTTGAGAAACTGGGTGCGGGCCTTCGCGTCCTTCGCGTTAATAATGAACGTCTCCCCGTCGCCCGAGTCCCCGCCGAATTTGAGGCGGAACGGCTTGGGATCGAATTTTGTGAGCCGGAGTTTCGTGTGGTAGAGGGGGACGGATTTTTCGTTGGTGGGATCTGTTCCGGCAACGAATTCCTCGAGGTTGGAGAAGCGATCCTTGTCGGGATCCTGGTTTTTGACATCCGGGTCGCCGTAATCGAGGTTATACTTCACGAGCCATTCGTTTGTGATCGGCGCGTGCAGGGGGTCGCCCCCTTCGAGGGGATCAAAAATCTTGTCATCGCGGAGGACGTAAGGCCGGGAGACGAAAAGCGAGCCCTCGTGCGGGCTCCAGGAGCGGGGGCTGGCGGCGAGGGCGGCGGCGGCATCCACCGAGTTGATGTCAGGAGGGGTGATCGTATTGTCCGGCTTCTTGGTGCTGTTGCGCTCCGCGAAGGTTTCCGGAAACGAGAGGGCCTGCCAGGAAAGCCAGCCCGAACAGGCGATCAAGGCAAGAGCGAAGGCCCCGAGGAGTGCGAGTTCGTAATGTTTCTTCATCCAGTCCATGAATCTTATTTTTTGGCGGCCACCGGCTCGGAGAAGTCGAGCATTTCGAGCCGGAGGGTTACTTTGAGCAGCTCACGCCCGAGGATCACCTGCAAATTTGACTGGTCTTTCCCCGGCGTTCCCGCGACAGCGGCCAGCGGGTTCGACGATGCCGCGGCCGGGTCCGAACTCTTCTTGGCTGGGGCCTGCGGGCTTGAGTTCTGAATCGTCAGCGACCGGACGATCAGGAACTGGTCCGATCCGAGAAGCGAGTTGAAGGCCACACGGAATTTCCCCTGCTCGGCCGTAAACGAAATATCGAACGGAAACCGCGACAGGACCGGCTCGGCGGCATCCGGCTTTTTGGCTCCGCCACCGGGGGCGGCCGACTCCTGGGGAAGCGGGGTGCGGGCGACCCCGTCAATCGAGGCCACCTTGAAGTCGACGAGGCGGACGACAAGCGACTGGATCACCAGGAACTGGCGGTGAAGAAACGGGGCCGCCTGCTCGTTCGGCACCTGCGTCTGGTATTGATCAAACCCGAAGTAGAAGTTGGCCGGGAGCTTGACGCCGTTGGCCTCCGCCTTGATCCGGATGTCATTGACCGCCGTCCGCAGACCGTCCTGGAACTGCTGGGGCGTGACCTTTTCATCCAGCGGGACCTCCATTTTTGCCAGCTGGGCACGCAGGTCTCCGATGCGAGCCGAGTAGTCGGCCAGCGCGGATTTGATGCCCTTCAGGTTCGCCTCGCTCGGGAACGGGACCTTGTTCTGCAGCGTATGAAGCTTGGCCACTGCGGCGGTGTAGGCTTCCGACGAGGCGGAGAAGGCCGCGGCGGAGTCAAAGATCAGGTAGCCAAGCACGCCGGATCCGACAAGGCAGACCGCGACGATTCCGGCAAGAAAGGGATTATCCTTGAACCAGTTCATGGGACGGGAATCGCTTTGCGCAGAGGCAGGACCAGGGTGTAGCCATAGGCCCAGCTCTCTCCGGTGGGAGTGGTTCGTTGCGTGATGATTTTGGCCTTGTCCTCAGGAAGGGCAAAGACGGGCGAGGTTTTCAAATTGTCCACAAACTCGTCAATAATCCTCGCCTCCTTCTCATTGGGAGGATTATCGAGATAGAGGCCTTTGATTTCCAGGGCGGAGATCGCCGGTGCGCCCGCCTTCGGCTGCCCGGGCTTCGGTTGTCCGGGCGGTTCCGGCTTGTCGCCCTGGCCGCGCCCCCCGACCGGCTGCATGTCCGTGATCCAGATGAACCGCGACGGCAGCTTCGCCCCGAGCTCGTCAAAAATTTCCGCCCATGCGGACCGCTCCGCGGCTGCGAGCAGGGCCGGAGCAACCATGGCCTCGAGCTTTTTCTGCTCCGCTGCGAGCTTCTCCATCTCCTGCGCGACGCCATCCAGCTTCGAGACGTCCGCCTGCACGCGCGCCAGCACCTCATCGGTCACCTTGGCGGCCTGGCTGAAGTAAAGCCACCAGGCACCCAGGGTCAGGAGCAGGCAGACCGCGGCAAGGATCAAAAACGGTTTTCTGCGGGCCAGATCCTGATCGCGGACGACCGACGGCGGGCGCAGGTTGATTTCGAGCGGGCAGTTCTCGAACGACCTCAGCGCGGCTCCGACCAGCTCGCCGAACGTGTGGGCCTTGTCGGCCAGCGACTCGGCGACCTGCGCGTTGCCCACGGTCACATTGCGCAGCGGGTTGAGAAACTCGATCGGCGTCTGGAGTTTTTCGCTGAAAAATTCCACCATGTAGGGAAGGCTGACCGTGCCGCCGCAGAGGAGGACCCTCACCGGCTGGCTCCCGGCCTGGCTGGTGCGGTAGAAGCTGATCGAGCGGGCGATCTCGGCATGCAGCCGGGTCATCGTGTTGCGGACGACCTTGGCGACCCTCGCCTCCGTGGGATCGCTCGGCTCCGCATACGCCCCGCCCAGGCTCACGGAACCCTTCTCCACCTTCAGCCGCTCGGCCAGCGTGATGTCCTGGTGGAACTCCTTCGCGACGGCGGCGCTGATCGAGTTGCCGCCGACGGGAATGCTCCGGCTGAACGCCCGGCTTCCCTCGACAAAAACGAGGTTCGTCGTCCGGGCACCGATGTCGATGATCAGCGAGCACCCGGTCGCCTCGGGATAGTTGAAGCGGAAAGCATTGTAAACCGCCATCGGCGCGACATCGATGATCTGGGGCTTGAGCCCGCCCGCAGTCACCGCATCGGCGACCTCGGTGAGCTGGTCCGACTTCATCGCAACCAGGACGACATCCCAGTTTCCGTCCCGCTGGCTGCCCATGATCTGGTAATCCCAGACGACCTCATCGATCGGGAACGGCACGTTCTGCTGGGCTTCGAAGGCGATGATCGAGCTGACATCTTCCGGCGATCCGCCGGGCAGCTTGACGAAGCGGGAGAAAACCGACTGGGCGGGCAGGCTGAAATTGACGGACTCCTTGGCGGGGACTTTCAGCGCCTCGCGAAGCTCCTTGACCGCCTCCTTGATCTGTGCGGGGCGGGTGGCATCGGCCGACGGATCGGTGATGAGCTCGGTCTCCCGGAAGGCGTTGAGGCTGAGGCCGCCGTTGGGAAGCTTATGGAATTCGGCCAGACTGACCGTCTGCATGCCGAGATCGAGAGCGTAGATGCGTGAAGGTTTGGCCATTGAGAGACTCAGTTGCCGGATTTCGACTTGATGGCCTCGTAGAAATCCCACTCCAGCGGAGCAAAGGGAGTCTCATTTTTATTCAGCAGAGCGCCGGACACCACGGTAAATGGCGCGGTGTTATCCCACCAGCCTTTGTCCCCCTTGACGGTCCCTTTCGAGGTCGCAATGGCCAGGAGGCCGCCAGCCCCGGAGATGGTCACACCGACATCGGTGACCGCCTGCTGGGCGTTCACGGGAATCTTGCCATCGAAGAACCTCGCAAGCGTCCGCGGGCTGACATACGCAACGGAGTGCAACCCCTTCTCCTGCGGCACGCACACATGCGTGACCGAGCCGGTGAGGAGGGTCGGCTTCTTATCCTCGGTGGCATGCTCGTTTTTCAGGAGGATGTAGTAGTTGAAGGTGAGCTCCTCTGCAAACTTCGGCGCCTTCGGGACAACCGCCCGCTCAAACGTCACCTCGACCTCAAGCCAGGATCCCGGCCGGCCGGCCGACTTCTTGGTATAACCCGCCGCATTGAGCTTCGGGGAGTCGATGAAGGCGGATTCGATCTTGGTGATCGCGACTTCGGAGTTCAGGGCGGATTGCTGGGCCCGGACAGAGGTGCAGGCCGCAAAAAGGGTCAGCAGGGCTGCCGCTGATATCGAGGAGGGTGAGGGGCGCATACGACGAATTTGATAAATAATTAATGAGGTGAAGTAAATAAAGAAAACCCGCGCAACAAACTTTATGCAACTCCGACCTTGCCGCGGAAGTATTCGATGGTCTTCCGGATCCCTTCATCGAAATCCACCTGCGGCTCCCAGCCCAGCAATTTGCGCGCGAGGCCGATGTCCGGCTGGCGGACCTTCGGGTCATCCACCGGAAGCGGCTTGTGCTCGACATGGGTTCCGGCACCGGTGATCCTGATGATCTCATCCGCAAATTCCCGGATCGTCATCTCCCTCGGATTTCCGATGTTCACCGGCTCGTGATAATCGCTCATCATCAGCCGGTAGATTCCGTCGATCAGATCGGACACAAAACAGAAGCTGCGCGTCTGTTTTCCGTCGCCGAAAATCGTGAGCGGCTCGCCGGAGAGCGCCTGCCCGATGAAGGCGGGAACGACGCGCCCGTCGTTGAGCCGCATGCGGGGGCCGTAGGTGTTGAAGATGCGGACGATGTGGTTGTTGAGCCCGTGGAACCGGTGGTAGGCCATCGTGATGGCCTCGGCAAAACGCTTGGCCTCGTCGTAAACCCCGCGCGGCCCGATCGGGTTCACATTGCCCCAGTAGTCCTCTTTCTGCGGGTGGATCAGCGGATCACCATAGCACTCGGAGGTCGATGCCAGCAGGAAGGCGGCGCCCTTGTCCTTGGCGAGACCCAGGGCATTGTGCGTGCCAAGCGAACCCACCTTCAATGTCGGAATCGGGATCTTCAGGTAGTCGATCGGGCTGGCCGGGCTCGCGAAGTGCCACACGAAATCCACCTTGCCGGGAATGAAGATATATTCCGTCACATCGTGGCAGATGAACTTGTAGCTCTTGTTTCCGGCGAGATGCTCGATATTCGCCACGTTGCCGGTGATGAGATTGTCGATGGCGACCACCCGGTGGCCTTCGGCGAGAAGCCTGTCAGTGAGATGGGAACCGAGGAAGCCGGCTCCGCCGGTGACGACGCTGGTGGGTTGCGAGGATTGTGCGGGCATACAGTTGTCTACAATGCCCGACCCGCAAAAATTGGCGAGGAGATTTCTCCCGAAATGTGATTCCGATTGACGAAACCCGAGCGAATCCCCAAAAGGATCGGCTCGCATTTTCCCGTGGACAACATTTCCATACAGCGCCCACGAAACCTGGACTGGCAGCGCGCCTCGGCCATCCTCTACGGGGACTGGGGGACGAGCAAGGCCTACGTCATCGGGCTCGCATTTGCCGCCTCCGGTTTCTCGTCGCTGCCGATCATCATCGCCGTCTGTGCCCTCACCGCGCTGGTCGGCCTGAATTACCTTGTGGTCTGCCGCTGCTTCCCAGACGGGGGGGGCGTCTACTCCGCCGCCCGCGTGCATGGCAAGCTGCTGGCCGTGGTGGGATCGCTCCTTCTGGTGGCGGATCTGACGGTGACGGCCGCCCTCAGCGGGTGGGCGGCGCTGAGCTACCTGGGGGTGCCGAAGCAATACATCATGGTGGCGACGATTTTTGCCATCATCGTCATCGGGCTGATCAACCTGTTCGGCCCGCGGCACAGCGGGAGCTTTGCTGTCGCCCTCGCCCTGCCGACGGTGGCGGTGGTGATCGCCATCATCCTGCTCAGCGCCCGCTTCCTGACCTTCGAGCATCTCACGCCGATGAAGGAAAGCGCGGGGCACATGTGGGTCTCGTTCTGCGCGGTGATCCTTGCCCTGAGCGGGGTCGAGGCGATTGCCAATCTCACGGGAACCCTCAAGCCGGACAAAGGCTCGGTGATGGGACATCCCAAGGTGGGCTGGGCCTCCGCGAAAGCCATTATACCAGTGGCGATCGAAGTCAGCATCGGCACTGCACTTCTCGGTTGGGCGATGCTCTCCCTCCCCGCCAAGCTGGCCCCGGAGATGGTGGTCCGCAAAGAGGACATGCTCCGCTTCATGGGCGAGCAATACGGCACGATGAATTTCGGCCCCTGGTTCGGCAACATATTCGGTTTCGTGGTGGGTTTGGTTTTTGCCCTCCTTCTCCTCAGTGCGGTGAACACAGCCATCGCGGCGCTCATCGGCCTGCTGTTCATGATGTCGCGCGAGGGCGACATGCCGCGCAATTTTTCAAAATTGAACACGCATGGCGTGCCCCTCGCCCCGCTTGCCATTGCTGTCGGCCTGCCGGTTCTCGTGCTCCTGCTCACCGATAATTTTGACGCGCTGGCGGGGCTCTACGCGATCGGCGTTGTCGGGGCCATCAGCGTCAATCTCGGCTCCTGCGTCACGAATTTCAAACTGCCGATGCACTGGGCGGAGCGCCTCCTCATGGCGGGGACGTTTCTGATTCTTGCGGCCGTCGAGATCACCCTCGCCCAGACCAAGCACGAGGCCCTCTTTTTTGTGGTCTGCGTGCTGGTCGTCGGCCTCTCCCTCTGGGCCTATTCGCAGCGCCTGAGCGGGATCCGGACGCTCACCGTCAGCCGCGAAATCGCGGAGCTGGTCCGCCCCGAGATGGTCGAGGTCCTCCGCCAGCCGGTCGCCGACGCGCAGAAGATTCTTGTCAGCATCCGCGGTCTCACGCCGGTGCTGGGATTCGCGTTCGACGAGGCGGAGCTGCGGAAGGCCGCGCTCTATATCCTGTATGTCCGCGAGGTGGCCGTCCTTTATCAAGGGGCCCCGCTGGCTCCCACGAATTGGAAGGACGATCCGGAGGCGAGCGCGATCCTGAACACCGCTCTCCAAATCGGCCGGACCCGCGGGATCACGACGATCCCGATCTTTGCCTCCTCGCATTCCGCCGCATCCCTCATCGTCGATACCGCCGCGACGCTGGGGGCGGACTTCCTGATTCTGGGGGCCTCACACCGCGGCTCCCTCACCAAGATGCTGCGGGGCAACGTCGCCTCGGAGGTCGCCGCCAGCCTGCCGGACAATATCCAGCTCATCATCCACGGGTAGAGGCAGAGCCCTCCGATCATGATGGAGGGACGACCGCCGTGTCGTCCGTGGATAAATTCGGACCGGACGGCGCCGGTCCCTCCAGACAAAATGGCGGTCTGCTTCAGAGCCGGAAGCGGACTTCCCGGACCACTTTTTTTCCGAACCGCATCTGGAGCTTGGAGAGGATGTCGCGCTTCCACGAGCGGTCGAGTTCGTAGCGGACGCTCGGCTGCACAACCTGCACGGTCAGGGTGCCTCCGCTCAGGCCCACCGGCAGGGAATGTTGCGCCAGAAAATCTCCGACGACCTCCTTCCAGGCCGCCGAGATCTCCTGCTCCCCGAGCCTCTCGCCAAGCCCGAGCTTCGGCATCACCTTCTGCAGAAGCTCTGCCACGGAGGCGCAGCGGTCGGCCTTCTGCCTGGGCTCGTCGAGTCCCCGCCACTCGGCGAGAGCCTTGCGGCGGAGCATGTCGTTCGACATAAAAAAAGGCCCCCGGGTTTACCGGGAGCCCTTTCCTGGAAAATCGATCCTAGACGCCGTCCTCGCCGATGGCTTCGACCGGGCAGCCTTCCATGGCCTCCCTGCAGAGCGTCTCTTCTTCGGGTGTCTCCGGCTGCTTGGACACATAGCTGTGTCCGCCGTCGTCGTTGCGCTGGAAATTTGCAGGAGCGGTCTCGCGGCAGAGGTCGCAATCGATGCACTGGTCATCGACATAAAATTTTCCGTTCGCGTTCTCGCTGTATTTGTTTGCTGGGTCGGCCATTTGAGTAAATTGTTGAACCATGAAAATTGGGGTTCCCCTGCCAGATTGCAATCGTTTTTTGAAAAAAGAGGCTCATATTTTTTACGCCATGCCGACACCGGAAGAATATCCGACACCCCGGAACCGGAGATCTGCGCCGTGACACTCGAAGAAAAAGTCCGGAAGGTGGAGGAGATCATCCTCTCACGATCGCCGCTCATCGTCGCCTACTCCGGCGGAGTGGACAGCACCTGCCTGCTGGCTCTCGCCTCGCGCGCGGCGGGGGATCAGGTGCTCGGTGCCATCGCCGACAGCCCGAGCCTTCCACGCGCGGCCCTGCGGCAGGCGCTCGACGTCGCCTCGCAATTCGGCGCCCGCATCGAAATCGTCAACACGGCGGAATTTGAAAATGAGGACTACCTCGCAAACCCGCCGAACCGGTGCTACTTCTGCAAGGCGGAGCTGTTTTCGTGCCTCGAAAAGATCGCTCGGGATCGGGGATTCCAAGCCATCGCCTACGGGGAAAACGCGGACGACCGGGATGATCTCCGGCCCGGATCGCGCGCGGCCGCGGAGTTTCATGTCCTGGCCCCGCTCAAGGAAGCCGGGCTCACCAAGGCCGACGTGCGGGAGATCTCGCGCTCGCTCGGGCTCCCCACGCACGACGCCCCCGCCCAACCCTGCCTCTCCTCACGCATCCCGCACGGCACGCGGGTCACAGGCGATGCACTTTCCCTGGTCGAGCGCGGCGAGGAGGTCGTGCGCTCGCTCGGGTTCAAAATCTTCCGGGTCCGCTACCTCGCCGGCCCTCCGCTCACCGCGAAGGTTCAAGTCTCGCCGGCGGAAGCGGCTTTTCTCGCAGGCACGACGGAGGCGATCGATGCCGGGTTGAAGAGCGCGGGATTTGATTCCGTGATCATCGACCCGGACGGCTACAGATGAACCCTCGGTTCCGGCGGCGGATCGCGTCCCACAACCGCCATGCGGTCATCGCCGCGGTGATGAGCCTTGTTGGCGCATGGCTCGGATGGACAATCGCCTACGGGCTCTTTGTCGGAGTGATCCTTGGCGGGCTCACCGTGGCCAACGGACCGGAGGTTCTCACAGGGGAGCGCTTGATGACGCTGCCCGCATGGATGCATCCGGCGGCGCTTGGCGGGGCTCTGGCGCTCCTCATCTGGGCGGCTGTGGACGAGCGGCAAAACCGTTACCATCCGGCAAGCGACCGCGCGGTCGTCGGATGGCACATCCTCGGGGACGTGTTGCTTCTCCCGGCGCGGCTGACATTTGGATTCGGACACCAGCTCGCGGCGATCATCCGCCTCAGCCATCGGGAAAAAGCCGAGGCGCTCGACCTCCTGCACCACATCTATACGGAAAAGCGAGCCCCCCTGCATTCGCTGGGCGCATGGTTCCCGGATGCCGGCCGCCTCCGCAGGCTTCTCCTCGCCCTGCAGATGGCGGGCTGGATCGACCTCCTCCGCACCGAGGAGGGCTGGATCTACATTGTGCGGAGCACTGAGTCGGACGAGGTCGCCGCCATCTTCGGGGATGAGGGCGGCGAAGAAACGGACCTGTGCCCCGGCGCGGAGTGAAGCGCCAATCCCTGCGGAGGCTTCAGCGCGTGAGTTCCCCGGCGACAAACCGCGCGATGTCGCGGGCGGATTCGGGAGTGAACGGCTTTTGCGCGAGCGGAGGAATTCCGATATTCTGCGGCCGGATCTCTCCGCCCTGCCACACCCATGCCGCCTTGTGGAATGGCCCGACAAGCCGCGGATCGCTCCACGTGTGGACGCCGAGCAGCGGCGCTCCGATCGCCGCAGCAAGGTGCATCGGGCCGCTGTCCACGCTCACGACGAAACGCGCGCCGCGTAGGATTCCGATCAATTCCGAAAGCGACGTCCGGCCAGCCAGATCGATCACGTCGGCGGGCAGTGAATCCGGCGACTCCCCCACCCCGACGATGACAGTCCGCCATTTGCTCCGCGCAACCTCCGCGACAAACGCGCGGATCGATCCGGCATCCATCGACTTCCCCCCCCCGCGGGCAAACGGATGCAGCACCACGTAGTCGCCGGGAAGAGAAGGCGGCGCGCCAGGCGGGATAAAAAACTCAGGCCGCTCCGGCACGGAAATCCCCAGCAGCGGCAGGCATCGCAGATACCTGATGACCGCATGCTCGTCGGGCGGCGTCCGCGCCGTCCGGCTGTAAAAAAATCCCGCGCCCTCGCGCGCATCCGACAGCCCCGCCACCAGGTTCGCACGGCAGCATGCGGCCATGAGCGCACTGCGCAGCAACCCCTGCAGATCCACCACAATATCCGGACGGGTTCCGCGGAGCGCGCCATACCAGCGGACCGCGCGCAACCACCCGGCCGGACCCCGGAAGTCCTGCCGGGGGAACAGCCTCACGTGCGACACCGCCGGATTTCCCGCCAGCAGCGGTGCCCAGCGCGGATCGACAACCCAGGTGAGATCCACCTCCGGCCACGCATCGCGGATCGCCGCCGCCACGGGAAGCGCGTGAATGACATCGCCCATCGAACCGGGCTTGATCAGCAGCAGGGAACGACTTCCCATTGCCCGCGGAGAACGCCCGTCAAATGAATCCATCCGTTTATCCCTAAACGCATGCCCGCAGGATTTCGACGCAAAAGACTCGATCCCGCGAAAAACGATCCCGCCCACTGGACAAGCAGGCAGGAATAAAAATAGGCTTTGCGAATGTCCTCCATCCTCGGTCTCGACATTGGCTCCTCGTCGGTAATCGCCGGCATCCTCCGCGGCACGAAGGTTCTGAAAGAATCCCCGCGCACATTTTTCAAATCCCAATGCGCCGGCCAGCGGGTCGAGGTGGCACCGGAAAGCCTGCCGGATGCCGTGGCAAGAGCCATCTCCTCGCTTGGTGAGGAGGCAAAAAATGCGGACTACCTGGCGATGGCGGTCATGTGTCCGGCCTGGGTGGCCATGGACCGCGACGGCAGGGCGCTCACCCCGATCATCACGCATCAGGACAGGCGGAGCGTGGAGGAGGCGGCCGGGATCGAGAAGCGGATCGGGAAATCCCGGCACCTCAAAATCACGGGCTGCCGGCCGTTCCCCGGCGGGATCAGTTCGACGACGTGGGCATGGTATCTCGCGCACGAGCCCGCGCGCCTGCGGAAGGCGGACCTCGTCGGCCACCTCAATACATTTTTGCACCGGCAGCTGACCGGCGCCCGCGTCACGGACCCCTCAAACGCCTCGTTCACCGGGCTCTACGAAACGCGCAAGCTCCGCGGCTGGAGCCATGAGCTCTGCGCGGGCCTTGGCGTCAGCGAATCCCTCCTCCCGCAGGTCCTCGAGGCCAACAAAGTCGCGGGCTCGGTCCTGCCGGGAGCAGCATCACGGTTTGGTCTGCGCGCGGGAATGCCGGTCCTGACCGGGATCGTGGACGGCAGCGCCGGCATGCTTTTCGCGGGAGCGGAGCACGGAAAGCTCTTCAACGTCACCGGCTCGACCGATGTGCTCGCGCTGTGCACGACGAAGCCCGCCCCGCAGGAACGCCTGCTCACCCGGGCGCTCGGGATCGATGGGAAATTCCTCGCCGTGAGCACGCTGGCCGCCGTGGCCTCCGCGATCTACTGGGCGCGGGACCAGTTTTTCTCCGAGTGGCCGATCGAGCAGTTCCGCAAGGAATTCCACCGCCTCGCCCGGCTTGGCCAAAAAGCCTCGGGCGGAGTGGTTTTCGATCCCTGCATGGCGGGCGAACGCACCAGCATCGTGCAGAGAAAAGGCGCCTTCCACGGCATCACGCTCGCCACCACGCGGACCCACCTGCTATCGGCGATCCTCGAGGGCCTCATCCTCGCCAGCGCCGAGCGGCTTCCGCTCCTCGCCGCCACCGGCACCCCGCTCCTCCCCGACGTCGCCGTCTCAGGCGGGGGCGACCGGCTGGATAAAATCCTCCGCCGCGACTGGCAGGGCCAATGGCGATTCCATCCCACAACCGACGCCACGATGCGCGGGCTCGGCCTGCTGATTCCCGAAAAACCCTGAGCCCGTCGCTCGGAAATAAATGCTGGCCGTGTCAAACAGGTGCGCCCTGTTGCCCGCCATTTCTTGCCATCTCGCGACGCCAGAGAATGTGGCACAGACTTCCCAGCCCGTGATTGAGTCGGTCCACAGGCTGGAAATATATCCCGGCCCGCGAAGGGTCTGTGGTAGGATGCGGGACGAATGAAAAAGACTTTCCCATTGCATGTGCCGGGCAAGGGGGGCCGATGAAGATCACAAGCGCTGTCTTTCAGTCGAGCTCCCCGGATCTGGCCACGTGCCCGGAATCCGCCCTGCCGGAGTTTGCGTTCATCGGCCGGTCGAACGTCGGAAAATCGTCACTCATCAACATGCTGACCCGCGAGGAGGGGCTCGCGAAGGTTTCGCGCGTCCCGGGGAAGACCCGGCTGATCAACTTTTTTACGATCAACAACACATGGAGCCTGGTGGACCTTCCCGGCTACGGCTACGCGAAGGTCGGGAAAAAGCAGCGGAGCAGCTTCAGCGCCTTCGTTGCCGAATATCTTCAGCACCGGCCAAATCTCCTGGGGACATTTGTGCTGATCGATTGCCGCCTCAGCCCGCAGAAGCTGGATCTGGAATTCATCCACTGGATGGTCGGGAGCGGGCTGCCGTTTGTGATCGCGTTCACGAAGGCGGACAAGCTCACCGAAAAGGCGGCTCAGAAAACCATCGACGCCTTTCTGTCGAGCATGCGGGAGATCAGCGAGGAGCCTCCGGGCTACGTCTTGAGCTCCTCGAAGTCCGACACCGGGCGCACGGAGATCCTCGGGTTGATCGGCTCCGTGCTCGATGAAAACCAAGCGCCTCCTGCATGACCCTCGAGGACCTCGGCTGGAACGCGGGATTTGCAGAGGAGTTCGCCGCCTATTCGGAAAAAGGCTGGAAGCCCGCCCGCCTGATCCGCGACAACAAGATCACCTACGGAGCCCTGCTGGGCGAGGGCGGGGAGCTGGAGGTCGTGATGGGCGGCAAGGTCTACCATGATGCGGAAACGGATGCGGAGCTTCCCGCAGTCGGGGATTGGGTGGCGCTCGAAGTCGGGGACGACAACAAGGAACATGTGATCCGCGCAAGGCTCTCCAGGCAGACCTGCCTCTCCCGAAAAATGTCCGGCCGGAGCACGGAGGAACAGGTGATCGCGGCCAACATCCAGGTCGTCGTCGTGGTGACCGATGCCGGGCCCGACTTGAATCCCCGGCGGATGGAGCGATACTTTGCCATCATCGGCCGCAGCCGCGCCAAAGCCGTCGTGCTGGTCAACAAGGCCGACCTCTTTTCCGACGGGGAGAACCAGGCGGCGGCGGAGGCCATCCGCTCCCAGAATCCGGACGCGGACGTTCTGATCACCAGCCTGAAAGCCAGGAAAAGCCTGAAAGCGCTGACGGACTATCTCAAGCCCGGCATCTCCATCACGTTCATCGGCTCAAGCGGAACGGGAAAGTCCTCGGTGATCAACCACCTTCTCGGCGGGAATTACCAATGGACCGATGAGGTCAATGAAACGACCGGCAAGGGGCGCCACACGACGACCGCCCGCGAGCTGATGGTGCTGCCCCGCGGCGGAATCATTATTGATAATCCCGGCATCCGTGAGGTTCATATGTGGACCGATGAGGCGACCCTGCGCGAGCGGTTTGCAGACCTCGAGGAACTGGCCGGCGGGTGCCGGTTCGACAACTGCCGGCACGGCCCGCACGCCGGGTGCGCGATCCGGTCGGCGATGGCGGAAGGAAAAATTGAAGCCTCCCGGCTGGAGGGATTTCTCAAGCTCGAAGAGGAGATCGCCAAGCTCCGGGTCAGCCGCAAGAAGCGCCAGATGACGATCGAGCGGCGGAACCGGCGCGACCACCGGGCGAAGTCCCGCAAATACGATGTGCGCCGCGACCCGGAGGATTAGATCCTACTCGTCGGTCGACCGCAGCTTCGTGAGGACGCTGAAGTCCTCGAGCGTGGTGGTGTCGCCGGTGATCGCCGTGCCGGCTGCAACCTGCTTGAGCAGGCGGCGCATGATTTTTCCGCTGCGGGTCTTCGGGAGGACCTCGGTGAAGCGGATGTCATCCGGCTTGGCGATGGCCCCGATGGTATGAGTCACATGCCGGCGGAGGGCTTCGGCGAGTTCGTTGCTGGCCTTGTGGCCGGAACGGAGCGTGACAAATGCCACGACCGCCTGCCCCTTGATGTCATCCGGCCGCCCGACGACCGCGGCCTCGGCGACCTCGTGGCGCGAGACCAGCGCGCTCTCGACTTCCGCGGTGCCCAGGCGGTGGCCTGCGACGTTGAGAACATCGTCAATCCGGCCAACGATCCAAAAATACCCGTCATTGTCCCTGCGGGCCCCGTCGCCGGTGAAGTAGCACCCCTTGACCTCGCTCCAGTATTGTTTCCGGTAGCGCGGCTTGTCGCCGTAGATCGTCCGGAGCATCGAAGGCCATGGCTTGCGGATGACGAGTTTCCCGCCCTCCATGGGGCCGACCTCCTGGCCATTATCATCCACGATCGCGGCATCGATCCCGAAGAACGGGAGCGTCGCGGTGCCCGGTTTCAAGGGGGTGACTCCCGGCAGCGGCGAGATCAAAATCGCGCCGGTCTCGGTCTGCCACCAGGTATCCACGATCGGGCAGCGGCTCTGGCCGATGTGCTTGAAATACCACATCCAGGCCTCCGGATTGATCGGCTCGCCGACCGTTCCCAGCAGGCGGAGCGATGAGAGATCGTGCTTCTTCGGCCAGTCGTCGCCCCACTTCATGAATGCCCGGATCGCCGTTGGCGCGGTGTAGAGGATGGTGACCCCGAACTCCCCGATGATCTTCCAGAAGCGGTCCGGCTCCGGCCAGTTCGGCGCGCCCTCATACATCACGCACGTGGCCCCGTTTGCAAGCGGCCCGTAAACGAGGTAGCTGTGCCCGGTGATCCAGCCGACATCCGCCGTGCACCAGTAGACGTCGTCCTCGCGCAGGTCGAAAACGTATTTTGTCGTCGAGGACGTCTGCGTGAGGTAGCCCCCGGTCGTGTGGAGGATGCCCTTCGGCTTCCCGGTGGAGCCGCTGGTGTAGAGGATGAAGAGCGGATGCTCGCTGTCCACCGGGTGCGGCGGGCACTTCGCATCCACGTATTCGGCTTCGCGGTGCCACCAGACATCGCGGCCCTCCTGGATGTGGATGTCCAAATGCGTGCGGCGGAAAACAATCACCCGCCGGACCTGCTTCACGCCTTCGAGCGCGTGGTCCACATTTTGCTTAAGCGTCACGATCTGCCCGCGCCGGTAGCCTCCGTCTGCGGTGACCACCACGGTCGCCCCGCTGTCCACGATCCGGTCCCGGATGCTGTCGCTGCTAAATCCGCCGAAAACCACATTGTGGACCGCCCCGATGCGCGCGCAGGCGAGCATGGCGATCGTCGCCTCGGGAATCAGCGGCATGTAAATCAAAACCCGGTCGCCGGACTTGACGCCGTTGCGCTTGAGGATGTTTGCGAAGATGCAGACCTCGCGGTGGAGCTGGTGGTAGGTGAGCGTGCGGCGCTCGCCCGGCTCTCCCTCCCAGATGATCGCGGCCTTGTTCCGCCGCGGCCCGTCGAGGTGCCGGTCCAGGCAGTTCTCGCTGGCGTTCAGGTGTCCGCCGACAAACCACTTGGCAAACGGCGCCTTCCAATCCAGCACCTTGGACCACTTCTTGTTCCAGACCAAAGCGGCCGCCTCTTTTGCCCAGAACTTTTCCGGCGATTTGACCGACTCCGCGTGAAGTTTTTTGTAGGCGGCGGGATTCGAGATCAGCGCCTTTTTTGAAAATTCCTTAGAGGGTTTGAAAACCCGTTTCTCGATCAGGTGGGACTCGATGCCGACGGATGCTGTGTTTTTAGCCATAAGGGAGCGAAACCCTAAACACGAAACCGCCGGCGATGCAATCAACGGTTTTTGATCTTTGTCAAAATGCCCGGGAAGCGCACGCGTCCCGCCAATAGTGTTCGGCATGAGAAGTGCTGAGAACCTGTGAAATCATTGCGCACTGAAAAATTGGCGAAAATCACGAGCGTCCGGTTTTAACTACCACAACATCAACTGGTTAGGATCTAATGGTTCCAAATGTCTGAAGTCGTTTTCTGTAAGTAGCTCATGCATAGTCATTTTCTCAAACGGGTGAACGCTCAAAAGTTGCAAAGTTCT
>JAPLTF010000099.1 GCA_026398275.1 Verrucomicrobiota bacterium | reverse complement strand
CCGGCATGTTCTGGTCGCTCAAGGGGGCTCAGAACATCCTCGACCTCCGAACCTCCCTGCTCAGCAACCGATTTGACGACCTCTGGCTCGCCAGAAAAAAGAAAGCCGCTTGATCTTTGGAACTTTGGCGTCGTGCGCCCGGACTTGAGGCGCATTGGGGGAAAAGTTTGCGTGAAGCCGTTGGAGAGTTTATAAAGCTTCTTGATGAACGTGGCCTTTGAGACAGATTCGGCAGTCATCGGTCGGGTCTGGTTTGATCCGCGCGATGGGGAAATCCATACCGAGATCGCTGGGATGGATCATTCCATTGCTTTGGGAAAAATTCCAGACGACGATTTTGAATCCTCAAGCCCCATCATCGCATTTGAAACCGGCTGCGCGGGGACCGTCGTTGTCTGCCGGCATCAGGATGGGCAGGAAACATGGCTCCCGGGAGATATGTGGCTCCCGGGCGGCTTCACTCCGCCCAATTCCTGATTGCCGCCGCCAATTCTCCATTTCTCTGACCTCGCTTGACACCGCGCGGCGTTTAACGCAGCGTTAGACTGCAGTGAAAACTGTGACCGCCCGAGAGTTTTACCATAGTTCCAAGCTGGTTGACGAGCTGCCAGAGGGCGGACAGCTTGTCGTGACAGCCAACGGGAAGCCGAAATTTCTCGTGTCGCGTTACGGCGAACGCCCGAAAATGACACGCAAGCTGGCAGAGTCGCTGTCTTCCGACTGGGGCACTCCTCCCGATTTCGACTCCGTCGCCTTTCTTCAAAGCCTGAAAAAGTGATTCTTTACGCCGATACATCGTGGTGGGTCGCCTTCAAAAATTCACGGGATCATCACCATGAGGCGGCTGTTTCATTGTGGGACATCGCCCAGGAAATCGCAGTGATCTGGACACCTTGGCATCGCGTGGAAGTTTTCAATGCCATCCGCCAAGCGGAAAGATTGGGGCTGTTAACCACATCGGGTCCGATCATTCGCGCCCTCGAAAACGAAGTCCGCCTCGGTTACCACCGGCAACGCGCGCGTCATCGAGCAGGCCTACGACCTGACTCATGCCGACGGCCGCACGATCTTGGTCGGCGTCCCGCGCAAGGGCGACAATGTTTCGATCTATACTCTTCCACTTCATTTCAAGAAAGTCCTCAAGGGATCCCACGGCGGCAGCGTCTCCCCGGATATCGAAATCCCCCGCCTCATCAACCTCGTCCGACTGGGGAAAATGCGCCTCGAGGGTCTCGTCACGCACACCTTCCCGCTGGAGCAGGTCAACGAAGCCATCGCCGCCCTCCGCTCCGGCGAAGCCGCAAGAGTCATGCTCAGGATGGGTGGGAGTGATCCAGGCAACTGAAACCCGCCATGCCTGAAAAGCAATTCCGAATTTCCCTCGACGAGGGATTTTTTATTGTCGCAGAGTCGCGGCGCGAAGGTGGCCGAATCGTCGAATTTTGAGGTGGACCCCGAAATTCGGACCAGTTGGTAAGCTATAAAAAGCGATGGCATACAGGTGTGAAAAACCACAACCTGAAAGACCATCGAAAATGAAAGCCAAACGCAGAAGACACGACACGACATTCAAGGCCCGGGTG
>JAPLTF010000026.1 GCA_026398275.1 Verrucomicrobiota bacterium | reverse complement strand
CTCCCTCGCCCAGACCGCCGCCCTCCAGGGAGCAAAAGTCATCGACTTGTTCCGTTCCCTCTTCCGCTCCTCCCCAATCCACGCCCAGGATGTCATTTTCGCCTCCACGCCGAAGCTGAACCTGTCGGGCTAAACTGTTACACGATTCTCGCGCCGAAGCTGAACCTGTCGGGCTAAACTGTTACTTCCCCCATTCGATCGGCTTCGCCAATCGCGCGGAAGGTGAATCGCGATCTCCGAGCGCGATGGGAAAACCATGGGCGGCGAAGCCGCGTCGAATGGAGCATGCAACTTTCGGAGACCCGCCGCCTGCAAAGGCGCAACAATCCCCTTGACCGGATGTGACGCGGTTCCCAAGATCGCCCGGTGAAAACCAGCTGGAATCCCAATCCTTTTCTCAACGGGTCAATCTTATGAGTGAATCAAGGGTTGTCGTTACAGTGATCGGGCCGGATCGGATTGGAATTGTGGCGGACGTGGCCACGCTGCTGGCCAGGCAGAACGCCAACATTCTCGACATCAACCAAAAAGTCATGGGCGGCGACATCTTCGCCATGACCATGCTGACGGACATGAAAAAGACGGCGGTTGATTTCGCCGAACTCAAGCGGTTGCTCGAGGAAAAAGGCGCGGAGCTCGGGCTGAAAATCCACGCCCAGCACGAGGATATTTTCAAGTTTATGCACCGGATTTGATCCCGTTCCGGGAGCGCCGCACGCCGGACCTCGCGAAGTTCAAACAACCAATTTTATGACCATTTCGTCGGACGAGATTTTAGAAACGATCGAGATGATCGAGCGGGAATGCCTGGATGTCCGCACCGTGACCATGGGAATCTCCCTCCTCGACTGCTCCCATCCCGATGTCGGGGTGGCGGGGAAAAACATCCTCGCAAAAATCGAGCGGCTGGCCGGGAAACTCGGCGCTACCGCCCGCGGAATCGAGATGGATTACGGCATCCCGATCATCAACACGCGAATTTCCATCACCCCCATTTCGCAAGTGGTGGCGGGAGGCGACAAGGCGGGGTTTGTCCATATCGCGGATTGCCTGGATGAGGCAGCCAGGCGCGTCGGGGTGAATTTTATCGGCGGCTTCAGCGCGCTGGTGCAGAAGGGATTCACCCATCAGGACCGGGCCCTGATCGAAGCCATTCCCGAGGCGCTCTCCCGCACGGAACGGGTCTGCTCGTCGGTGAACGTCGCCTCGACGCGCGCCGGGATTAACATGGACGCCGTGAAAATCATGGGCCAGGTCATCAAGGAAACCGCCCGGCTCACGTCTGATCGCGATGGCTTGGGCTGCGCCAAGCTGGTGGTCTTCGCCAACGCGGTGGATGACAATCCTTTCATGGCCGGCGCCTTCCACGGAGTCGGCGAGCCCGAGTGCGTCGTCAACATCGGCGTCAGCGGCCCCGGCGTGGTTCGCGCTGCCGTCGCGGACGCCAGGGGAAAAAATCTGGGTGAGATCGCGGCGATCATTAAAAAGGTGGGATTCAAAATCACCCGGATGGGGGAGCTGGTGGGCCGCGAGATTTCCAAACGCCTGAACGTCGAGTTCGGCATCCTCGATGTGTCCCTCGCCCCGACCCCGGCCGTCGGCGATTCGGTGGCTGAAATCCTTGAGGCGATGGGAATCGAACGGGTCGGTGCCCCCGGCAGCACAGCGGCGCTCGCGCTGCTGAACGACGCCATGAAAAAGGGGGGCGCATTCGCCTCGTCCTATGTCGGCGGGCTCTCCGGAGCTTTCATCCCGGTCAGCGAAGATCAAGGGATGATCCGGGCCGCCCGGGAGGGCGTCCTCTCCCTGGATAAACTGGAGGCGATGACCTCCGTCTGCTCGGTCGGACTGGACATGGTCGCGATCCCGGGGGAGACGCCGGCCGAGACCATTTCAGCCATTATCGCCGACGAGGCCGCCATCGGAGTCATCAACAACAAGACCACGGCGGTGAGGATCATTCCGGTGCCGGGCAAAACCGTCGGGGACACCGCGCACTTCGGCGGTCTTCTGGGGGAAGCTCCGGTGATCCCTGTGAGCAAACTCAGCTCCAAGGAGTTCATCGACCGGGGCGGCAGAATCCCGGCCCCGATCCAGGGAATGAAAAATTAGGGGGCTGGGACGGGTCGAGTTACTGCGGGTAGTCGAGCGCCTCGGGGATCATGACCTGCGACAGCGCGATTGCGGCGCGGTCTTTGGCAAGGCGTGATCCGGTGAGGCAGCTGTTCAGTTTGCCGTTCAGGCGGAGGAACGGCTGCAGGGCCGACACCTCCGGACATGGGCCGGCTTTGACGGGATGCTTCTGCGAGTCTTCGCGGACGGTTCCGGTTGCGCGGGCGGCGCTGGCGATGCCGGGGATGATCCCTTCGAGCTCGTCGAGTTCGGAGGCTCCGTAGCAGGCGGCGCAGGCTTCGTCCGTCCATTCGGGATGGGCGTTGTATCCGAAGACAAGGTCGGCGCAGATGCGCGAGATTTCGCCGGCCGCACGCGCGGCCTGCACATGGCAGAGCGAGGTGAGGAACGACAGGACGCCCGGAAGTTCCTCGGCGACTGCGGGGTTGGCGTCTGCGGATGCCTCGAGGTTGATCACGTCGAGGATCTGCTGCCGCGAGGCGAGCAGCCAGCAGAGCGCATCGGCCAGCGGGAATGTGACTCCCTGGCGGTTGCTCTGGTAAAGTTTTTGACCGTTGGCATCGGTCGCCGCTTGCAAATGGCGCAGCGTCCAGAGCCAGAGCTGCATCGCCGAAGCGAGCAGGCAGGCGCCGGATTCCGGCCGGTCGGACGCGGTGTTCCGCAGGTCTTTGATCCAGTTTTCGAACTGGGCCAGGAAGACCGGGTTCGTCATCGTGAGCGACATCTGGCGTCGCTGGACCGCTTCCGGCCCCTCGTAGGTTGCCTCGAGCTGGGCATCCATCCACTTGTGGCCGAGGAATCCCGGACAATCCTCCGTGACCCCGTAGCCGCCCATCAGGCTCACGGCCTCGCGCATCATGTTTGCGCCGTGGCCGGTGTTCCAAAGTTTGCAGGCGGGACAATAGACATTCGCCAGCGCGTCGAGCAGCGCGAACTGCACGAGCGGGTCATCGCGGAGGGCGGCAAGTTTGGCCTCGTCCGGCGCGGTTTCGCGGGAGAGGGCAAGAAATTCGATCGCCTGATCACCCAGCTTGGACATTTCCTTGAAGGCATTGCGTCCAACAAGTTTCCGCTCTGCAAAAATCCGGTCCTTTTCCTTTTCGAGCGGATCCAGGGTGTCGAACATTCTGGCCGCCTCGAACCCGAGGGCCGCACTGGCTTCGCCCGTCGCCCACACGTCGACCAGCCGATGGAGGACATCCTGTTTGGTCTGCAAACCGAGGTCGAAGCGGGGCGACCCGGGCTGCCCGGCTTCGCCGCCGCGGAATCTTGCACGCTGATAGCGGATGATCGGCTCGACGGCTGAGAGCAGCTTGGCCGATGTCATCAAGCCAACCGTGACGCGCGTGCGGCGGAACACCGCTTCGATGACCTCTCCGTGGCTGTAATTCGGAATGATCACCCCGTCTTTGACCGTATAGCCGCCAACAATCCGGCTGGCGGGAACCTGCAGGCTGAAGACCGGATCGCGCGTGGATGAAAGCTGGTGGACGAGCTTGCGTGTCGGAATCCCTCGATCCCAGATCCCCTGGTCGCCCTTCTCCAAAATCACGAGGCAGCTTCCCTTGATCCGCTCGTCGGCGGAGTCCACCGCAGCGGTCACGACATTGGCAAACCCCATGTTCGTGATGAACCGCCCGCGCTTGTCCACATGAAGGACCGGCTCCTCGCCGTCCTTCCAGGACACGACGCGCAGCTTGCCGCCAAGCAGCCCGGTCTCGACGCCAACAAACGGGATCGGCTCGGTGAGCGCAAAGGCCGCCCGGATCGGCGCGCGTCCTTCGGCCGGAGCCGCCAGCGACATGTAGTGCGCGCGCTGCTCGGGAGTTCCGCGCTCATGGATCGGTGCGAGACCGAGGTTGCCAGCCAGGCTGAACGTCGCCGCGCCCGCGTCCACCCAGGACAGCTCGAACGCCACCAGCGCCAGCGTCAGATTCTTCGGGCCTTCAATGAACCCCCCGAATTCCGGCTCCAGAAAAACGGACGTGATCCCCGAGCTGTCGAACACGTCCAGCAGGGCATTTTTTTCATCCGTCCACTCGTGGGTATTGCGGGCACCGTTGGCCACGAGCCGGGCGACCGGACCACGGGCCACCGCCCGCACCGATTGCACCAGCATCGAAAGATCATACCGTTCGGAAAACCTCCAAAGAATCGCGCGGAGCTCGTCGGATGGCAGGGTTTGCAGGGAGGGCGTTGTTGGTTCCATGAGAATTGCCGACCTTCATACCTTCCGGCCTCTGCGCCCGCGACGTGAAACAACAGGACTTATGATCCAAGTCATAGATTTCATGGCGGCAGAATGGCCTGCGGGGCACTCCCTTGAGTTCCACATCAGTCCAGCCCTTCTCCAGGCTCTCACGGAATCCGACAGGGCTGGTCCATTTTTCCGGCCAATCGAATTGTGCTCCGGCGGCGCATGCCGTATGCAGGGCGCCCATGTCGTCCGTCGATTTGCCAACTGCCCGAAAATCTCCGCCTCTGCTGGACGCGCTGCTCGCGCTGAAGCCGAACATGATTTACACGATGGGCAAGCCCAAGGAGATCTCGGCGGCTGCGGCGGCGTATTCGCAGGGGATTGTGGAATCTTTCTGCTGGGGCAAGAGCGGGCAGTTGCTGGAAGCCCGGCTGGACCTCGCGGGGAAACCGTCCGTGTTGTTTACCTGCCGGGAAGGCAAGCTCATCACCTCCGCGAACCCGGACGGTGCCCACACCACCCGCAATGTCCTCGCCGCGATCATGACGATCACGAGGGTTTTGCTGGACGCGAAATTCCACCGGGAGGATCTGCCTCCCGCGAAGCTGGAAAAATTCCGCAGCCAGCTCCGCGCACCGAAGCCGGAGGTGGTGCGGCCGAAGGTGGTGCTGACGGAAGGCGATCCCGGCCGGCCGTTCGAGTGGGATTATCATTCCGGCCTCCGCGAGCCGTCGTGGCGGGTGGTGGGCCCGCCGCCGGGCATGGAGTGGCTTTCCTTGCAGGAGCGGGCACCGGGATGCGTGGCCGAGGGATTCTGCCAATGGCTCTCCGGGAATCAGGATGCTCCGGACATTGAGGTGCGCACGCGAGGCGGGGACATGCTGCTCAGCGGGGCGCGGATCGCAACGGTGCGCTGCACAACACAGATGGAAGTCCGGGACGAACAGGTTGTGATCCGCCGCGCGGTCCTCGACGAAGCCGGGCAGTCGCTCGATCCGTTTCTCGACATCGGCTTTGGGCTCGTGGTTCTTCCGGAACAAAAATATTTCGCGCGGGTCCAGCCGGAGGGAGCCTGGAAGGGATTTGAAAGGTTCGGAAGCCAGGCTGCGGGAGCCCGGATGTTTCAAACCCCCGCGAACGGGTTTTGCGCCCCCTATCCCACCGAGGTCGCCGGGTCATGGGAGCTGCTCGACGGACAAGGGAAGGCGGCGGTTCCGATTGCTGTCGGCTGCTGTGCGCTTCTGGACGCCGTGAGCGAGGGCGCGCGCGTGCGGGTGCGGCTGCGGGTGACTTCCGACCGGGGGCAGGAGATCCCCGCGCACCGCTTGATTTCGCAGGCGTTTGAGGACCTGTTTCTGGACGGGCCGTTCGCACTCCTTGTCCAGGGCCCCGGGCGGCGGCGCAAGCTCGCGGAGCGCCTCGCCGCACTGGCTCTGGAAGAAGGGGACATCGAGGGCCACTTGCTCGACGCCGCCGGCGACCCCGCGTTTACGAGCCGGTCCATGCATGGCGATGACGCGGCCAAATGCCTCCGGAGCCTGCACGGGAAATTCCGGATGCTGGATGATCGGCATCTCGTCGTCGCCCCCTCGCATTCGGGCAATCCCTGGCTTGCCTGCACGCGGGGCGGGCGGGCATTGGGCCGTGCGCTGCGCGCATTCGTAAGCGCCTTTCCCGGAGAGGATCCGCTGCGGACGAAAGATCTCGTCTGCGAAATGGACGGTCTGCGATTCTTTGAATCTCTGTCCAGCCTGATCGCTGCGTGTGGCGACCTCGGCGTCGAGCTGCGAGTGGATGACAAAACGACCAAGGTTGAGAGGCTGGAGGTTTCCGTTCGCATCCTGCGGGGTGGAGAGATCGATTGGTTCGAACTCCATCCCGAGGCTCGAGCGGGGGCGATCACCATCCCGCGCAGCCAGTGGGAGCAGGTCCTTCTCAGTGGACACCTTCGCGCCGATGATGAGACATTGATCTCGTTCGACTCCGCCTCGCTGGACCGGCTGCGACGCCTGGCCGGGCTCGTGAAGGAAGGGGACAATGAGGCGGCCGTCCGCCGCCCACGCCTGCAGCTATTTGACTGGCTCGCGCTGCGCCGGGAGGGGGTCTCCTGCGAGCTGCCCCCGGAGGATGAGGCCGTCATGGCATCGCTTCAGCAACTCGCGGCGATTCCCTCCCAGCCCTTGCCGTCTGGGCTGCGCGCGGATCTTCGCGAATACCAGCGCCACGGTTACGACTGGCTCTGCTTTCTCTACCGGCACCGGTTTGGGGCCTGCCTGGCCGACGACATGGGGCTCGGAAAAACCCTGCAGGCCATCGCGCTTCTGGCCGCGCTGAAGGAAGGCATCCTCCCCCGCCAGGTTGCCGGATGCACGGACCCGCACCTCATCGTCCTGCCGCCCACGCTCCTGTTCAACTGGCAGAGCGAGATCGAGCGGTTTGCGCCGTCGCTGAAAATCCACGAATACACCGGCCTCGAGCGCACGCTGGATTTCTCCGGCGCAGACATCATTATGACGACCTACGGGCTGGCCAGCCGGGACATTGAGGCGCTGACGGCGATGCAATTCGACGTGGCGGTTTTCGACGAGGCCCAGGCGGTCAAAAACTCCGCAGCCGCGCGCACCCGGGCGGTGACGCAGATCCGGGCGCGGTTCCGGCTCTGCCTCACCGGCACGCCACTGGAGAACCACATCGGCGAATTCCACAGCATCATGGAGACCGCCGTCCCCGGCCTCTTTGGGGACCGCAAGGCCTTCCTCCGGGACCATGAAGCCGGGCTTCCCGTGCTGGATCGCGTCCGCCCGTTCCTGCTGCGGCGCACGAAGGACAAGATCCTTTCCGAGCTTCCGCCCAAGGTCGAATCGGATGCGTATTTTCCGCTGAGCGATTCCCAGCGCGAGTGCTACACGCGCGTCGTTGGAGAGGTCCGCAAGGAGGTGCTTGCAGCCTATGAGGACCGCCCGGCCCAGCAGGCCGGCATCGTGGCGCTCGCCGCGCTTCTCCGGCTGCGGCAGATCTGCATCTCGCCCGCGATGCTGCCCGGCGACTTCGAGCCCGGCTCCCCGAAAATCGATTACCTCGTCGAGCAGTTGGCGGAGCTCGCCGAGGAAGGGCATGCCGCGCTCGTCTTTTCGCAGTTCGTCAAAGCCCTGAAGCTGACCGCCTCAGCCTTGGAATCCGCCGGGCTGCCGTTCCTGCACATGGACGGTTCCACGCCAACGAAAGAACGCAAGGCACTCGTCGAAGGCTTCCAGTCCGGCAACGGTCCGGGAATTTTTCTCATCAGCCTCAAAACCGGCGGCTCGGGGCTCAACCTGACCCGCGCCAGCTACGTCTACCACCTCGACCCCTGGTGGAATCCCGCTGTCGAAAACCAGGCCAGCGACCGCGTGCACCGGATCGGCCAAAAGAGCAGCGTCTTTGTCCAGCGGCTCCTCATGCGGCATACGGTTGAGGAGAAAATGATGGGGCTGAAACAGAAAAAGCAGGCGCTCTTCGCCGCCGTTCTTGATCAGGGCGACACGTCTTCCGTAGGGGGAGCCGCCGCGCTCACCGCGGAGGATTTCCGGTTCCTCATCGATCCCTGAGCCACGGTTGGTTGCGATGCGATCAATCGAACGGATTGGCAACTTTGACCCCGGTTTTCACAAAGTCGCGGGTGTTGCGTGTGATCACAGTCAATCCGTGTCGCTGCGCGATGGCCGCGATCTGGCTGTCGAGGGTGGGGATGACAAGGCCGGCGGCATCCCATTTGGCTTTGAGTTGACCCCAGACATGGGCGGAGCTTGTGCTGAAGCTGAGCACCCGGCCCTGCATGCAGTCGCAAAGCGATCGCAACCAGTGACGCAATTTTGATTTGCGGGCACCGTCTGGCAGCCTCTCGATGCCCCTTCGCAACTCGCCGATGGTGATCGTGCTGACGTAAAGGTCCCTCTCATTTTCCCGCAGCCACGCCATAACTCCTGCATCAGGTTTTGGCTTCGCCGACTCGCTGAGGACGTTTGTGTCCACGAGAAAACTCATAACTCGAGTGGCCTCGACGCGTCGCGCTCACGCTTTGGAATCTTAAAAGGCGAGGGGCAGGCGAAGAGAAGATCGACAAGCCCGCCGTTGGCCGGTCGGGAGATCCGCCGGAGAGTGATCGTGTTTTCCTCTTCGATCAAAACCTCGAAATCATCGCCAGGAGAAAGATCCAGTTCCTGGCGGATCGGCACCGGCAGCACAATTTGGCCCTTTTGGGAAAGTATCGTCGTCATGGTAGGAAAATCTTACCCTGCGAATTTCCTCTTGGCAAATAGAAGAAGCTCGCCACCGGATTTCACATTCCTCCGGAGGCAGCAGACGTCTCCTAAATCTGTTTCTCAAAGCTGTGGATCTGGCGGGCCATCTTGGCGACGAGGGCGGTCCAGCCGGTCTGGTGGCTGGCCCCGACGCCGGCTCCGTTGTCGCCGTTGAAGTATTCGTTGAAGAGGAGGAGGTCGCGCCAGTGCGGGTCGTTTTGGAAAAGATCCACGCCGCCGTTGAATGGCCGGCGTCCGTCCTCGCCGCGCGCGAAGATTCCGACGAGCCGGCGTTCGAGTTCCAGCGTGATGTCCCAGAGGGTCATTTCGTTTCCGCTACCGGACGGGAATTCCATCTTGAACGTGTCTCCGAAATAGAATGCGAATTTTTGCAGCGCCTCGATGAGGAGGTAGTTCATCGGCATCCAGACCGGCCCGCGCCAGTTCGAGTTGCCGCCGAACATTCCCACCGGGCTGTCGGCCGGGGTGTAGCAAAGGGTTTCGGTTCTGTCGCCCTCGGTGAACGTGTAGGGATGGTCCTTGTAGATGCGGGAGAGGGCGCGGATGCCGTGGGGCGAGAGGAATTCCTCCTCGTCGAAAAGGCGCTCGCAGATCCGCCGCAGCCGGTCGGGCGGGACGAGCGAGAAGAGGAGCCGCCCGTCCACCTCCTTTCCGATGTGGTGGAGCTGTTCGAGAAGGTGCGGACGGTGGTGGGCAAACCAGTCGATGCGCTTGCAGAGGAGCGGGAACTGCCGCGCGGTCTCCGCGTCAAAGCTCTCGACCGCGAACAGCGGCGTGAGGCCGGCGATCGAGCGGGTTTTCAGATACGCGGTCGAGCCGTCGGTGCGCTTGAGCACGTCGTAGTAAAACCCATCCTCGTCGTCCCAGAGCGCGAACCCGCCCGAGCCGACGGCGTTGACCGCGGCGGAGAGGTAGATGAAGTCGTTGAGAAATTTGTCGGCGATGTCCTCGTATTCGGGATCGGTTTTCGCGAGTTCGATCGCGATATTGAGCATGTTGAGGCAATACATCGCCATCCAGGCCGTGCCGTCGCTCTGCTCGATTTTGCTGCCGTCGGGGAGCGGATACCGGCGGTCGAAGACCCCGATGTTGTCGAGGCCGAGGAACCCGCCCTCGAAAACGTTGTCGCCGGTCTGGTCCACCCGGTTCGCCCACCACGAATACCCGAGCAGCAGTTTGTTGAATGCCTTTTTAAGGTAGGAAACATCCCCCTTTCCGGTCATCCCGCGCTCGATCGAATAGATCCGCCAGGTCGCCCAGCCGCCGATCGGCGGGTTGGCGTCCGAGAGAGCCCATTCGTAGGCCGGCTGCTGCGCGCTCGGCGAAGTGAACCTCTCGCCGCGGAGGAGCATGCTCTGCTTCTTGGCGGTCGCGGGATCGGCGAGCGTGAAGGCGACGGCTTGGAACATCAGGTCCCACGCGCAGAAATACGGATACTCCCAGGAATCCGGCATCGAGATGACATCGTGCGCGTGAAGCTCTTTCCAGAAGCTGTTCCGCCCGGTCCAGCGCTCGGCCGGCGGGGTCGGCATCGTGGGATCGCCCTGGAGCCATTGAATCACCGGATAGTAGTAGAACTTTTTGCACCAGAGAAGTCCCGCGAGCGCGCTGCGCTGGACGAGCGCGAGTTCGGCGGGCAGTCCGGGTGAGCGGAGCTCGTAGAAGTTCGCGCACTCGCTTTCCCGCTGCGCGAACAGCCCGTCGAATGCCTCGCCGAACGGCTCGGGTTTCGGCGGCAGGCACAGTCGGAGGCGGAGCGTCCATTCCTCGCCGGGAGCCAGCGTCCGCCGATAGATGGCCGCCGCTTTCGTCCCGCAGTGCGAGGGGTTTACCGCCCCGGCATCGCCGCTGATAAGATAGTCGTGAAAACCATCCTTCAGATAGGGGGCGGGGTTTTTCGCCCCGAACAGGCGGGCGGCATTTGTCTCGTTGTCGGTGAAAACAAATTCGTCGGCCGCGTCGCAATAGAGGTGGTATTCCGGCAGCCCCCATGGCTCCGCAATGATCGCCTTGCCGTGCGGCGCGAGGTGCATCTCCGGCTTCGGGATGTTCTTCTGCCCCCACGACCACGTGTTCCGGAACCAGAGCGTGGGGAGGACGGTCAGCGGTGCGGGGTCCGGCCCGCGGTTGATCGCGCGGATCCGGATGCCGATATCCTCGGGGGTTTCTTTCGCGTATTCGACGAAGATGTCGAAATACCGTCCCTCGTTGAAAACCCCGGTATCCACGAGTTCATACTCCGGCTCCGTGCGCGGGCGGCGGCCGTTTTCCTCGACGAGATGGTCATACGGAAATGCGGCCTGCGGGTATTTGTAGAGCCCCCGCATGAAGCTGTGCGTGGGCGTGTTCGCGAGGTGATAAAAGTAGTCCTTGAGATCCTCCCCGTGATTCCCCTGCGGGTTCGAAAGCCCGAACGCGCGCTCCTTGAGCATCCGATCGTGCCCGTTCCAGAATGCCGGCGCAAAACACACCCGCCCGTCGGAATCGCTGATCCCGAGCAGCCCGTCCTCACCCCAACGGTAAACCCGCGAACGCGCCTGCTCGTGCGTGAAAAATTTCCAAGCATCCCCGTCGGCCGAGTAGTCCTCGCGGACCGTCCCCCACTGCCGGTCGCTCAGATACGACCCCCAAAGCCCCCAGGGTTCCCGGCCCGCATCGCGCGCCGCCACCCGCTGTGATTCCGCATCGTCCGGCATGCCCCCTCTCTCTCAGATCCCGCGCCGGTTGTCACGCATCCGCAACCCGAACAACCGAGCATGGCGTCAGCAGGAAAATTCTGGTGAGGAAGACAGCGGGTAGAGGGAATCGAACCCTCATGGCCTGCTTGGAAGGCAGGAACTTTACCATTAAGCTATACCCGCGAAAGAGGGCCAGATCTACCGCCGGCGGGGGCGGGGGTCAACTCCCAAGTTTTCGTGGCTGGATCCAGCGGCCGGCCCACCAGACAGGGAGGGGAAGCCAGGCGAGCAGCCAGAAAAACGGTGATCGGCTCCTGACGGTCTGGAGGGCGCTGCTCCGTCTGCGCCGATGTGTCGTTCTCCCCAGTCAAAATATGGGACGCCACAGCGGGTGCCGCTGGAAGCCAGCGGCGCAGCAAAAAGGAAGTCAGGAGGGAGAACGCGGCGCTGAAAATGCCGGCCCCCGCCAGCGCGATCCATCCGGATTTTTCACGGCGGGCCAGCTATCCGACGACCGGCAGCAAATTCTTGCTGATCGCCCTGTCCACCGAGAGCGCGCCGCCGCCGAGGCAGAAGAGCGCAAGGCCGGCGGCCCAGATCATCAGGGGGAGCTCCAGATCGAGAAAAACGGGCGAGGATTTTCCGATGGCGAAAAGCGCGCCCGACATGACGAGGACGACGCCGATTCCGGCAAGGCGGGTGAAGAACCCGAGAAAAAGCCCGGCGCAGATCACCAGTTCCAGGATCATGACCAGCGGGGCAACGACCGCCGGAAGTCCAAATCCGGTCGCCGAGCTCCAGGTCTCGATCGTCCCATGCCAGCCGGCCCCTCCAAACCAGCCGAGTGCCTTCTGGGTTCCATGAAAGAAAAAAACGCCCGCGGCGGCCATCCGGAGGACGAGCGGGCCTGCATTTCCGGGGGTGTGGAAGAAATGGAAGACGGGATTGTTCGTCACGGCTCGGCACAGTAGCAGAGGCGGAGAGCTGGCGGAAAGCAAAAGTGTTCCCCCGCTCCCGAATTTGAGCTATCAGGAAGCCGGTATGGAGGAATCAAAGACGTCCCCGCTTGCGGCATATGTCGTGCCGTTTGTGGTGTTCATGGGCGGCCTGGCACTCGTTGAAGCCGTCCGTTTTCTGGGGGGTTCTTCCAATGCGCTCCCTCTCTCGAAGCCCGAGTTCTGGGTTTACCCCCTGCAGACTCTGGCCTGCGGCGGGGCGCTGATTTTTTTCTGGAGGCGCTATGATTTCGGCAGGGGCGGCGGGTGGATGGCCGCGATTATTGCGGGCGTTCTCGCGCTCGGGCTCTGGCTTGTTCCGCAGGTCGCGCTCGGGGCGGCGCCGCGCACGGCCGGGTTTGATCCCACGGTTTTTTCCGGCAGCCCGCTTTTGTATTGGCTGACGGTGGCGGCGAGGTTTGCGCGGCTGGTCGTGATCGTCCCGCTGGTGGAGGAGATTTTCTGGCGCGGCTTCCTGATGCGGTATCTGGTCCGCGAGGACTTTTCGGAAGTTCCGCTGGGGACGTATGCCCCGCTGTCATTTTTCGGTGTCGCCGCAGCGTTCATGCTCGTGCATTCGATGCCCGACTGGCCGGCGGCATTTGTGACGGGCCTGATCTTCAATGGCCTGCTCGTGCGCACGAAGAGCCTGGGAGCTTGCGTCGCAGCGCATGCGATCACAAACCTCGGGCTGGGAATTTATATCATGACGACACGTCAATGGGGGTTCTGGTGAAAATCGGGTTCGCGCAGATCAACACGACGGTCGGCGACTTCGCGGGTAACGCGCGCAAGATCGCCCGCGCGGCGGAGGACCTGGAAAGCCGCGGGGCCCAGATCATCCTGACGCCGGAGCTTTCGCTCACCGGCTATCCGCCGCAGGATCTGCTCTTCAAATCGGATTTTGTCCCGCGGAACCTGGCGGCGCTCGACGAGCTGCACAAAAGCGTCGGCAAGGCCGCGCTGATTGTCGGCTGCGTGGATAGGAATCCCTCGGGAAAAGGGCGGCCGTTTTTCAACGCTGCAGCCGTGCTCGAAAGGAGCCGGCCCGTGCGGAAAGTCTTCAAGTCGCTGCTGCCGACCTACGATGTTTTTGATGAGGCGAGATATTTTGAGCCGGGGCCGGCCCCGGTCCCTGTGGAGATCGGCGGCCGCCGGATCGGGGTCACGATCTGCGAGGATATCTGGACGCCGGAATACCTTCCCCGGGGCCTCTACGCGCGCGATCCGGTTCACGACCTTGTGACTGCGGGGGCGGCGGCGATCCTGAACATCAGCGCGTCTCCGTTCCAGATCGGAAAGCCGGCCCATCGGCGGGAGATGATCAGGCGGCAGGCCGGGAGCCACCGCGTGCCGTTCTTCTACTGCAACGCGGTCGGGGGCAACGACCAGCTGGTCTTCGATGGCTATTCCTTCGCGGCAACCGCCGACGGGCTGATCTGGATGCAGGCCCCCGGATTTCAGGAGGGCACCTTCGTCCTCGATATCGGCGACATGAACCATGAGGTGGAGTTCCAGCACGGCGTGACGCTCAAGGAGGGTTCCGCGCCAAAGGTTACGATCCTCAATCCCTGGCCGACCGAGGCCATGGCGCGCAAAGACATGGCCGACCTCCGAGACGCGCTGGTGCTCGGGCTGCGCGACTACATGCACAAGTGCGGGTTCCGCACGGCGGTGCTCGGGCTGAGCGGGGGCATCGACAGCGCCGTGACTGCGTGCCTGGCCGTCCAGGCCCTCGGCGCGGAGAACGTCAAGGGGGTCGCGATGCCATCCGAGTTTTCGTCGGATCACAGCATCGAGGACGCGGTCCAGCTCGCGGCCAGCCTGGGGATGGAATGCCTGACCATCCCGATCGCGGAAAGCTTCGACGCGTTCAAGGCGCAGATGAGCGGGGCGTTTTCCGGGAAGCCCGAGGACATCACCGAAGAGAACATGCAGGCCCGGCTCCGCGGGCTCACGCTCATGTCTCTGTCGAACAAATTCGGCCACCTCCTCCTGACCACCGGAAACAAGAGCGAGCTGGCCGTCGGCTACTGCACGCTCTACGGCGACATGTGCGGCGGGCTCGCCGTGATTTCGGACCTCCCGAAGACGACGGTTTACAAGCTGGCGGAATTTCTCAATGCGGACGCGCGCCGCGAGCTCATTCCTTTGCGCACGATCATGAAGCCTCCGAGCGCCGAGCTCCGTCCGGATCAGACCGATCAGGACACCCTGCCGCCCTACGAGGTGCTGGACGAAATTCTGCGGCTTTACGTCGAGGAAAACCTCGGGGCCGCGGAGATCATCCGGAAAGGTTTTGACGAGGAGACCGTCCACTGGGTGATCAAGCGGGTCGACCTCAACGAATACAAGCGCGAGCAGGCCGCCCCCGGCCTCAAGGTGACCGGACGCGCATTCGGCATCGGCCGCCGGATGCCGCTCGCCCAAAAATTCCATCCAAAAATCACCCTATGAAACCCATCATCGGCATCACCACCGGAGATCCGGCAGGCATCGGCCCGGAAGTGATCCGGGCAGCACTGGCATCCCGCGACCTTCCGGGGGATTTTGAGTTCGAAGTCGTCGGAGAGATGTCCGGCCACAAGCCCGGATCGCCCACGGCGGAGTCCGCCCGGGCGGCGGTGGACGCCCTGGAAACTGCGGCGAAAAACCTTCACTCCGGAAAGTGGCAGGGGGTTGTCACCGGGCCGGTCTCGAAAAAGGGGCTGCATGACGTCGGCTGCCATTTCCCGGGGCAGACGGAATTTTTTGCGGCGAGAGCGGGGATCGAGAACTATGCGATGTGCCTGACCGGCGGCGGGCTCACCGTCGCGCTCGTCACCGCGCATGTGCCGCTCGCCGATGTCGCGGGCCTTTTGGACAAAGCCGAAATTGTCCGCATCGGAAACCTGCTCGAGGCATTTCTCAAACAGTGCGGCTGCAAGGAGCCGAGGATCGCGGTGGCCGGGCTCAACCCCCACGCCGGCGAGGGCGGGGACATCGGAACCGAAGAGATCACAATCATCGCGCCGGCAGTC
Organism: Verrucomicrobiota bacterium; assembly: GCA_026398275.1. GTDB lineage: Bacteria > Verrucomicrobiota > Verrucomicrobiia > Chthoniobacterales > Terrimicrobiaceae > QYQL01. The sequence continues at coordinate 97,396 of JAPLTF010000026.1, read as the reverse complement.
AAGGAGCTCGAGAAATCGAAGGACGCGGTCTTCTCGGGCCCGCTGCCGCCCGACACGATTTTCCAGCGGGCCGTTGCGGGGGAATTCGACGGCGTGCTCTGCATGTATCACGACCAGGGGCTGATCCCGCTGAAGCTTCACGCGTTCGACCAGGGCGTCAATGTCACGCTCGGCCTGCCGTTCGTGCGGACGAGCCCCGACCACGGCACGGCCTTCGGCATCGCGGGAAAAGGCGTCGCGCGCTCCGACAGCATGCAGGCCGCCATCCACCGGGCAGCAATGATGCTGCGCAGCAGGCGCTAGCGGGCTTATCTCGCACTCCGGCTTGGGAAGCCACAGGCTGTAGCCGGGGTCTGTGACCCCGGATCGTCCGGCAGGCAAACGCGGATGGGTGCTCAGAGAGCACCCCTACAACGCGACCGTGAGATTTCCGCGTTAGCGGGCCGGGAGGATTTCCTCCAGAAATCCAGAAAACGTTTCCCCGGCGCGGGCGGTGATCTCCGGCATGGAGATCCGTTTGCGGGACTCAGACTCCAAGCAGGTCATCTCAACTCCTGCGATGCCGCAGGGGGTGATGTGGTGGAATGCGGGCAGGCTGGACTCGAGGACGTTGAGCGCGAAGCCGTGCATCGCGACCCACTTCCTCACCCCGACCCCGAGGGAGGCGATCTTCTTTTCGCCGGCCCAGACTCCGGTGAGGCCGTCGCGGCGGGAGGCCTGGACGCCATATTCCGCGCAGAGCCGGATAAGGAATTCTTCGAGAAACCGGAGGTAGCTGTGCAGGTCGCGGCCGCGCTTGTTGAGGTCGAGGATCGGGTAGCCGACGAGCTGGCCGGGGCCGTGAAATGTGGCCTGGCCGCCGCGGTTCGTCTCCACGACGGGATGCGGAAGGCTGTCCCTGAGGCTCGATTGATCGCGGGTGCGGCCGATGGTGTAAACCGGCTCGTGTTCGAGAAGAAGAAGGACCCCGCCGCCGGACCCCGAAATCAGATCTTCGACATGCCGGTTCTGGATATCCAGCGCGGCCTGGTATTCGATGCGGCCGAGATTGAAGATTTTCATATCCGTTCGAGCGGGACTTTCCGGCGGGATGCCGCGTCGGCGGATTGAAAATGCGTGAGCCCGATGGCGATCGCATCCGCAGCATCCGGCGGAGGAGTCACGGTCATGCCGAGCAGGGCTCGGACCATGAATGCGACCTGGGCCTTTTGTGCGCCGCCGCGGCCGACGACCGCCTGCTTGACGCGTCGCGGCGCGTATTCATGGATCGGGAGCCCGCGCTGCGCGGCGGCCAGCAGAGCGGCTCCGCGGGCGGATCCCAGGGTGATCGCGGTCGGATAGCTTTGGACGTAGATCACGCTCTCGATCGCCATGGCCTCCGGAGAAAACCTGGCGATCGCATCGCCGAGCTGCTCGTGAATCGCCACGAGGCAGCCCGAGTGCAGGAGACGCGGGCTGTTTTTGATCACCCCGAAATGCAGGCAGCGCGGCTTTCCGGCCTGGCGTTCGAGGATGGCGAACCCCGTCCCGCGCAGCGAGGGATCCACGGCCAGGATGGTTTCTTTCATTTCGGTGAGAGGAATGCGGGGAGGCGGGATTTGACGTCCTCCACAGAAAGGTTGTGCAGCAACCCGTCGGGCGCACGCAAGACAATCACGTCCGGATTTGCTGGAGCCCACACCGCCGGGTCGGTCGGCCCGAAGAGCAGCAGGCACTCCGCCCCCGCCGCGGCGGCCAGGTGCGAGATCCCGCTGTCGTGGCCGATAAACAGCTCGCAGCACTGCAGGACGGCTCCGAGGACATGCAGCGGAAGATGATCGAGGAAAACAAGGCGCTCGCCGAACGCGGCCTTCAGCTCGGCCACCCGCTCCGCGTCGCTTTCCCCCGAGACGACGAGGACGGTCGCCTCCGTGTCGCACAATTCCGAGAGAAGCTCCTTCCATGCCGGGAGCGGCCAGTTCTTTTTTGCGGAGCCGCTGCCGGGATGCACGGCGACGAATGGCGGCCGGTGGCCTGCGAGCAATTGCCCGGCAGTAGCCGCATCCTGTTCATTGGGGAAAATCTCGGCCGCGGAATTCTCCAAAAACAGCGCCAGCGACTCCAGCGGCCGGGCGAGCTGGCGGACGGCGTGCTGGGAGTCGGAAATCCGGGGATCGCCGCAGATCAGGTTCTTCACCCCGCAGCGCCTGAGGTTTCCCTCAAAAAATCCGTCGGGATCGAAAAGATAGGAGATGACCTGGCCGAAGCTGGAGAAGTAGCGGGAAAGCTCCGGGTCGAGTTCCGAGCGCGGATTAAAGAACCCGGCCATCGGCGCATATTCGATCGAGCGGACCGCATCCGCATAAAACCTCCCCTCGGCCACCGAGCAGATGTGGCGGTATCCGACAATTTCGATCCGGCAATCCGGGAACCCCTCGCGCAGCAGGCGCAGGGCGGGCAGAGTGAGCAGGAAATCGCCGATGGCTCCTCCACGGATGACAAGGATGCTGGGTTGGCTGCCGGGCATAAGGAAAGTGTTGCCATGAAATCGGATTGGCTACAAAGAAGGAATGTCCCGCTCCCGGCAGATGTTTTACCCGACTGCTGCGGGAGGCTCAACTTTCCATGAAAAAACTCCTGTTTGTCTTTTGCGTTGCCGCGATTTCGGCTGCCGGCGCGGCGGACTCCTACGATCCCATGAAGCCGGGCGAAGCGGGGCCGCGCAAAGTTCTGGATTTCGTCCTGCATGATGCCAATCGGCAACGCGATCTTCCCGTGCGGGTGTATCTGCCCAAAAGCCCTGAGCCCGCGCCCGTGGTCCTTTTCAGTCATGGTTTGGGTGGATCGAGCAAGGGCTATTCCTATCTCGGAACGCACTGGTCCGGGCGCGGGTATGTCGTCGTCGCCATTCAGCACCCCGGCAGCGATGAGTCGGTCTGGCGGGGAAGTTCGAACCCGGCCGCTTCGATGAAGCAGGCCGCGCACGGGAAAAACTTCATGCTCCGGGTGCAGGACATCCCGGCGGTCATCGACCAGCTCGCGCTCTGGAACCGCGAGCCCGGGCATCCGCTGATCAACCGGCTCGATCTGGAAATGATCGGGATGGCCGGGCATTCGTTCGGTGCGGTGACGACCCAGGGAGTGAGCGGCGAAACACTCGGATGGGTGGGCACAAAGTTCACCGACTCGCGAATTCAAGCCGCGCTGTGCCTGAGCCCGAGCGCACCCAGGCTCGGCAAGGCCTCCAAGGCTTTCGGCTCGGTGAAAATCCCCTGGATGCTGATGACCGGGACGAACGATATCGGGCTGATCGGAGGTCAGAGACTTGCTTCCCGGCTCGCCGTGTTCCCTGCGCTCCCTCCCGGTGGAAAATACGAACTCGTCCTCAACGGGGCCGACCACATGGCCTTTTCCGACTCGCCCATCCCCCGCTCAGCCAGCAATCCCAACCACCACAAAGCCATCGAGGCCCTCTCGACGGCATTCTGGGATGCGTATCTCAAAGGGGATAAGACTGCCAAGGCCTGGCTGGACGGCGAAGGGGCCGGCACCGTGCTGACCGCTGCGGATGCTTTCCAGAAGAAATAGGGCAGCATCCAGAATGCGCATCCGGATTACTGCAGGGACCGGCGCTGTCCGGTCCCACTTATTCCTGGGACGACACGGCGGTCGTCCCTCCATTTTGAAAATGCATTTCGTCCGATGCTTTAAAAAATCGCCGCTCGCAGTGGCGCGGCGGTTTTGCTAACTTCCCGGGAAACCTGTTCAAATGAATGTTCTCATTGTTGGCGCGGGGATCGGCGGGCTGGGGCTGGCGGCGCTCTTGAAGCAGCGCGGGATCGGATGTGAGATCGTCGAGAAGTCGCCAAATCTTGAACACGCGGGCTACGTGCTCACGCTGTATCCGATGGGCAGCCGCGTGCTGCACGGGCTCGGAAAGTTCGGGGAGTTCGTGGAGCGCAGCTCCCCGTTCAACAGCTACGAGGTTCACAACGGTCATGGGGATCTCCTCCACCGCTTCGACGTTTCCAAAATCAGTGCGGAGTTCGGCTACACCGGGCAGATCCTGCGGAAGGACCTGCTCGATATCCTGCGGTCTGCCGCGTCGGATGTGCCGCTGCGGCTGGGGAACGGGCTGGAGCATTTGGAGCAGAGGGGCGAGCGGGTGCATGTGCGGTTCAGCGATGGCACGACGGGAGTTTATGATGCGGTGATCGGTGCTGACGGGCTCCACTCGAAGACCCGGCGGATTATTTTCGGAGACGAGCCCGACCACGAGACCGGCTGGGGGGTCTGGGTCTGGTGGACGAGCGTCGAGCCCCCACGGGACACGGTTCGCGAATATTGGGGCAAGGGCAGGTTCGTCGGCCTCTATCCCACACCGTCGCGCGTGGGAGCGGTGGCGGCGGGCCCGAAAAGGCTTCTCGGGCCGGATGCGATTTCCGGCGACGGGCTCCGCGTGCGCGAGCTGTTTTCGTCGATGGTTGGCGGAGGAGCCGATGTCATGAACAGCTTTCCCTCAACGACCGACGGGCTCTTTTTCTGGAACCTCAACGACTACCGCAGCCACCGCTGGACGAGCGGGAGGGTGGCTCTGCTCGGGGACGCCTCATGCGCGTTTCTGCCAGCAGCCGGCGTGGGGGCGTCGATGGCGCTCGAATCCGCCGCCGTGATGGCCGATGAGCTGTCGCGCACAAATGGTGAGTTCATCGCAAAATCATTCGCTCTTTACGAAAAGCGGCGGCGGCGGCGGGCGGAGCTGGCCCAGGACGACTCGCGGAAGCTGGCGGTCTGGATGGCGGCGGATTCCGCGCCGCTGGTCTGGACCCGCGACCACTTCATGAAAGTCGCGACGACGGATTCGCTTGTCCGCAACATCGCGCACAGCCTGGGCGAACCGATTTAGGGCGGTTTAAATAAAGTCATGGCCGGAGAGATCGTTGTAGCCGCCTCGCTCTGTCGAGGCGCAGCAGCGGCACGGCGACAGAGCGCCGTGGCTTGCTACAACTTCACACTTGCGCTGCTCTAGGGAGTCAGGATCGGTCGATGCTGTATTTTCCGGCGCCGATGATGACGAGCGAGAGGCAGATGATGCCGACCTCGGCGGGGTGGCTCCACTCGGAGAACGCACCATGGCCGACGTGATACATCATGATGGTGGCGACGGCCATCGTGAAGGTGAGGAAAAGGGCGGCGTATCTGGTGAGGAAACCCGCGGCGAGAAGCGCGCCTCCCAGGGTTTCGCTCATGGCGGCAAGGAACCCCCAGAGAACGGGCCAGAAGGAAATCCCGAGATGCGACATCGCAGCGCCCACTTTTTCCCAGGCCTGCTGGCCGCCCGCGAGCTTCGGCCATCCGTGCAGCACCATCATGACCCCCATGCCGGCGCGGAGAAGGAGGATTCCCACGTCACGGTATTGACCGAGCCACGAGAGATTCATGCGGGGGATCTTACTTCATCAAAAGTGCGGCGCGCGCACGCTTGATCTCGCCGGTGATCTTCCGATGAAGACGGGCGGACATGCCGGTAACCCGGCGGGGAAGGATTTTTCCGCTTTCGGTGACGAAGCGCTTGAGGAGATCGGGGTTTTTGTAATCGATCGCCTCGAGGTTGAGATCCACGCGGCGGCGTGGCATCGTGCGGTTGGCTTTGCGGAAATTGGTCCGGCGTTGAGGAGTTTTCGGCTGCATGGCGTATTATTTGATTTCGCGGTGGAGCGTATGGCGCTTGAGGAAGGGGTTGTATTTCTTCTTCTCCAGGCGGTTCGGCGTCTGCGGGCTCTTTTTGTTGCGTGTGGTGATGTAACGCGAAGCGGGTTTCCCCTCGGCTTTCGCCTCGGTGCATTCGAGAGTGATGTTTTCCTGTGCCATGGTCTATTCTTTGCTGTCGGTTGATGAATCGTCGTCGTCGTCTCCGCCCTCGTCGTCGCCCAGGCCGAAGAGCGAGGCCACCGGCTGGCGGACCCGGCTGTAGCGGTTCTTCTTTTCGATCTCGGCCTGACACTCGACGGTGTAGCGCGTGAAGGGCAGGGCTTCAAGACGCGCGTGAAGGATCGGCTTGCCGGACATTTCGCAGACACCGTAGGAACCGGTATCGATGCGCTTGAGCGCCTCGTCGATCTCGTAAAGCGAATCCTGCTCCTGCGAGAGGAGGCTGAGCGCGAAGTCGCGGTCGTAGGCATCGCTGCCGGCGTCGGCCTGGTGCATTCCGAAGGCGGAGGCTTCGCTGCCTTCGGCTCGGGATCGGAGGCTGTCCTTGGCCACGCCGGTCATCGAATCCAGGAGCGTATCCTTGAGCGTCAGGAGCCGGTCGCGCTGTTTGGCAAGAAATCCCACCGCCTGAAGAGGAGGTTTTTTTGCGGCGGGCTTCTCCGGGGCAGGCTGCTTTTTGACAACGGGAGCCGGCTTTGCCTTCTTGTGGGATTTTGCGATCGGGGCAGCGGCTTTTTTTGCCGTTTTCGCGACAGGGGCTGGCTTCGCCGCCTTTTTGACGGGCTTGGCGGCGGGCTTCTTCGTCTTGGCCGCTGGAGAGGAGGCTTTCTTCGAGGATTTTACGGGAGCCTTCTTCACTGCCTTTTTCGGGGCAGGTTTGGGGGATTTCTTGGATTTGGTCGGCATGTGGTCGCTGAAATGAAGAGAAAGGGGGCGATATGTAGCGCCTGCAATGCGCGGGTGCAAGGGTATTCTTGGAAAAAAACCTCCCCTTCGTGACATCGGCACCCCGGACGCGCGCCTCCTTTGCTACCTCCCGACGAGAACAACCCCCGACCATTCGCGCAGAACATGTTGCTTCTGGGACGCGAGCAGCGGCTCCCCGCCGGGGATGCAGATGTCATCCGGCGAGGCGAGTCCGGTATCAACAAACCTGCTCCAGGACATTCCCCGCGGCAGCACCGGCAGCGAAAACGGCAGCGGCTTGAAGAACATGTTGAAGGCCACATAAAAGAAGTGCGGTGCCCCTCCGAGCGCCTCCCCGTGCCGCCCGCAGAGCATGAAGGCCAGCGAGCGGCTGGAGGCTGACCAGTCCGGCCGCCAGGGCAGCACCCCGTGCCAGCTGATATCCGGGTAGCCGCTCCCGACCTGGTCGCGGGCGGTGAGGAACTCCGGCTGGCGGAACGCGGGGTTCGCCTTGCGGAATGCGATCAGGGCCCTGGTGAAGCGCAGCATCTCGCTGCCCTCCTCATCGAGGTCCCACGCGAGCCAGTTCCAGTCCTCGTCGTGGCAGTAGGCGTTGTTGTTGCCGCGCTGGGAGCGGCCGCACTCATCGCCCATGGAGATCATCGGGACGCCCTGGCTGGTGAGCAGGAGCAGCATCGCATTCTTGCACTGGCGCAGGCGCAGCGCCCGCACCTCCGGGTCGCCGGTTTCCCCCTCGGCCCCGCAGTTCCAGCTGTTGTTGTCGTTCGCCCCGTCGTTGTTGTTCTCCCCGTTTTCGAGATTGTGTTTTTCGTTGTAGGAAAACAGATCGCGCAGGGTGAAGCCGTCGTGGCAGGTGATGAAGTTGACCGAGGCGGTGGGCTTGCGCCCGGCGGCGGCGTAGAGGTCCGGCGAGCCCATGATGCGCTGCACCATTTCGCCCACGGTCCCGGGTTCGCCCTTGAGGAACCTCCGCGCGGCGTCGCGGAATTTTCCGTTCCACTCCATCCAGCGCCCGTAGGAAGGGAAATTCCCGACCTGGTAGAGCCCGCCCGCATCCCAGGCCTCGGCGATGAGGTCGCATCCCGCGAGGACCGGATCGTAGGCGAGCGACTCCAGCAGCGGCGGATTGAGGAGCGGCGCGCCGTTCACATCCCGCCCGAGGACTGACGCGAGGTCGAAGCGGAAGCCGTCAATATGGTATTCTGCGGCCCAATACCTGAGGCAGTTGATGACGAACCCCCGGATCGCGGGGTGGTTGCAATTCACGGTGTTTCCGCAGCCGGTGTAGTTGAGAAACCGGCCCTTCGAGTCGAGGATATAGTAGGTTTTGTTGTCGATGCCGCGGAACGAAATGACCGGTCCATCCGCTCCGCCCTCGGCGGTGTGGTTGAATACGACGTCGAGGACGACCTCGATCCCGTTCGCATGCAACTGCCTCATCATGTCCTTGAATTCATGGACCTGCCGGCCCTCCTGCGCGCTCGCGGCGTAGCTGGCTTTCGGGGCAAAAAAACCGACCGTGCTGTAGCCCCAGTAGTTGCAGAGCGGCCCGCCGGTGGCGGGGTTCGTCCGGGTATTCTCCATCTCATCGAACTCGAAGACCGGCATGAGCTCGACGCAGTTGATCCCCAGATCCTTGAGATACGGGACTTTTTCCGCCAGCCCCGAAAATGTTCCCGGGTTCGCCGCGTCCGAACTCGGGTGGCGGGTGAACCCCCTCACGTGCAGCTCGTAGATGATCAGCTCGCTCTCCGGGCTCCGCAGCGGACGGCTGTGCTCCCAGTGGTATTCCTCGTGCGGGATGCGGCCGCGGTGCTGCGGCAGGAGCCCCGACGGCTTGCCCATCCAGATTTCCCGGCCCGAAATCTTATGTGCGTTGGGATCGAGCACGATGTTCCGCCGGTCAAAATAATGCCCCTCGCGCGGATCATTGGGGCCGTCGAAACGGAAGCCGTATTCGATTTTTTCGTAGTCGAGATCATAGACCGTCATCGCCCAGACCTGGCCGAGCCGGCACTCGATCGGGAAGGGAATTTCCGCCATCGGCTCCGCGGCTCCCCGGTCAAAAAGCACAAGCGTGCAGGCGGTCGCGTGGGCGCTGAAAATCGAGAAGTTGATCCCGTGGGGGACATGGCTCGCCCCGAACGGCAGCGGGTGCCCGTAGCGAAGCTTGAACTCTCCATGCGAATGGGTCGGATTCGGGCGAAAGGGCATCTTGCCGCCGAAGCTAATCTCCCGGTCAAAAATCGCAAGCCATGCGTTCTGGCTTGTGGTCGGCCGGTGTTGGGGCGAACTTCATCCGCTCCATGGCCGGATGTTACGTCGCATTTTATAAACAACTCGGGGATCTTATTCTTCTCGAACCTGCTCTGTCCCGGCTTCTGGCCCACCATGGCAGGCCCGTGCGGCTGATGACAAGGAACGGCCACGCCGATCTGGTGAGCCTCATGCCGGGGGTGAAATTTGTGAAGGGGCTGGCGCTTGCGCCGGCGCACTCCCTCTACTGCTTCGACCCGCTGAACAAGTCGGCCTTCCGCTCGCTGATCGCCCCGGTTTTCAAACGCCACCATGTCCGCCCCGCGAAGATCGAGCTCCACTGGTATCACCCGCTGGTGTTCTCGCGCCCGCTGAACCCCGAGCTCGGGGATTCCTACGTCGCCGAATTTTTCTGGGCCAACACGCCCGTCCCCGCAGACGGTCCGTTCCGGCCGCCGGTCCTGTCGAAGCCTCCGGACGACTGGGCGCCGGAAGGATGGAAGGCCGGGGAGTTCATCCTCGTCAATCCGACTTCAGGATGGAAAAAAAAGATGTGGACCGTTGAAGGGTGGACGGAGGTCATCCGCTCGCTCGGCTCCCGATACCGATACGTCATCACCAGCGCGCAGGCCGAGTGGCAGGTCACGCACTGTCAGAGGATCTCCGCCGCGACCGGCGCCGTGATCCAGCCAACGACCTTGAGGCAGTTTCTCTGGCTCTGCGCCAATGCGAAGGCGGTCCTGTCGGTGGATGGCGCCGCGTCGCATCTGGCTGCGGCGTTCGGCGTGAAGTGCTTCACGGTCTTCGGGCCGACGATCCTGGTGCACTGGCACCGCCCGGCACCCGGTCACATCGCGTATCAGGCCCCGCTGAACGAGGATGGGGTCCGGAGCCTGAGAAAGCTGGCTCCGGGGCCGGTGATCGAGGCGCTTGCGGCGCTCGGCCTCTGAACTACTTCGCCTTGCCCTGGCTGGCCACGGCATTCATGGCGGCCGCGATGGCTTCCTGGTCGCCGAGGTAGTAGTGCTTGATCGGCTTGAGGTCCGCATCCAGCTCGTAAACGAGCGGCACGCCGGTCGGGATGTTCAGGTTGATGATGTCCTTGTCCGAGATGCCGTCGAGGTATTTGACGAGGGCCCGGAGGCTGTTGCCGTGGGCGCCGATGATGACGCGCTTGCCGGACTTGATGACCGGCGCGATTTTTTCCTCCCAGAGCGGAAGCACGCGGGCGACGGTATCCTTGAGGCACTCGGTGAGGGGGAGGTTCGGAATCCCCTCATACCGGCGGTCGTGGCCCGGCCAGCGCTCGTCGGTGATTTCGAGCGGGGGCGGCGGCACGTCGTAGCTGCGGCGCCACACGAGCACCTGCTCGTCGCCGTATTTGGCGGCGGTCTCGGCCTTGTTCATCCCCTGAAGCGCGCCGTAGTGGCGCTCGTTCAGACGCCAGTCCTTTTCCATCGGGATCCAGACGATATCCAGCTCCTGGAGGACCGACCACAGGGTGTTGAGAGCGCGCTTTTGAAGCGATGCAAAAGACACATCAAACGTGAACCCCTCTTTTTTCAGGAGCTCGCCCGCCGCCTTCGCTTCGGCGCGGCCTTTTTCGCTGAGATCGACATCGGTCCAGCCGGTGAATCGGTTTTCTTTGTTCCAGGTGCTTTCGCCGTGACGGATGAGAACGAGTTTATACATGATTTGCAAATATTTGAAGCGTGGTTTATACCGCCAGAAATCCTGCGTTGGCAAGAACCTGCTTCATGACTTTCCGCACCATCACCTTCAACATGCAGAACGGCCAGCCTTGGGATGAGGCCGCGCCGGACAACATTCAAATCGATCTGGCGCAGACGCTGGATTTCCTGGCCGCGCAGGGCGCCGATGTGATTTTTCTCCAGGAGGTCGAGCAGGGGTTCGACGGCGGCACCCAGATCGATCCTCCGCCGAATTTCTGCTTCCTCAAAAAAAAGCTGAAAGGCTACGACTCCGTCTTTGCCTACCCCTCGGCCAACAAAACCGAGATCCCGTTCGGCCTCGGGCTCGCAATATTTTCCAAATCCAAGCTGCGCGACTTCCGGAAGACGGACCTGCCGGCCGCCGGCTTGGAATTCGAATACGCCGGAGCCAGGAGGACCCCTTCGGAGCGGCTGCTGATCTCCGCAGGCACCGTCATCCAGGGCCGGGAAATCCGCCTGCTCAACACCCACCTTCAGGCATTTTTCATGATCGGTTCCACCAGCAGCGAGCACTCGGCACAGCGGGACGCGATCGAGGCCGAACTCCGGCTGCAGCAAGGCCCGGCGATCCTTGCGGGCGACCTGAACTGCGCCCCCGGGGAGGGTGTGCTCGAACAGTTCGGCAGGGCGGGATTCCGCACGGCGCAGAATCAGGAGGTGACCTGGCGGCGGATGCCCTACGTCCTCGATCACCTCCTCTATAACGCGCCCCTGCGGCTGGAGAGCTGCGCGGTGATCCCCACGCTCGCATCGGACCACCATGCGGTGCGCGCGGATTTTTCCTTCGCCTGATCAGGAATGAAGCTCGTCTCCTGGAACGTCAACGGACTCCGATCGATCCTCGGGAAAGGTTTTCAGAACTACCTGCTGGAGACGGACGCCGAGATCGTCTGCCTCCAGGAAATCAAGGCGCGCCCGGAGCAGGTCGACCACGATTTTGCGGGCTACCACATGCTCTGGAACCCCGCCGTGAAACCCGGCTATTCCGGAACCGCCATCCTCACCCGCACAAAACCGATTTCGGTCGCGAACGGCATCGGCCGGTCCGAGCATGACAACGAAGGCCGTGTCATCACCGCGGAATTTCAGGACTTCTTCCTCGTCAATGTTTACACACCCAACTCGAAGCGCGAGCTGACCCGACTCGATTACAGGACTCGCGAATGGACTCCGGCGTTTGTTTCGTATCTCGCCGGCCTCGAAAAGCGCAAGCCGGTCATCTTCTGCGGGGACATGAACGTCGCCCACCGCGAGATCGATCTCGCGCGCCCGAAGGAAAATACCCGGAATGCCGGGTTTACCATCGAGGAGCGGGAGGCGTTCGACCAGGTGCTCGACGCCGGATTTTTGGATTCCTTCCGGGAGTTTGAATCCAGCGGCGGTCACTACACGTGGTGGAGCTACCAAAGCGGCGCCCGCGAGCGGAATATCGGGTGGCGGATCGACTACGTTTGCGTCTCCCATGGCATCCGCTCCGCCCTGCAGTCTGCCTTTATCCAGCCGGATGTGCCAGGCAGCGACCACTGCCCGGTCGGAATCCATTTGGCGTAACGTGCGCAATATGTTCTTCGGAAGGATATTGTGAAAACACGCGCCAGGCGCGAAAAATTCTCCCCCTTTTTTGCTCTTTTTTTGAACATCCGCGCCCCGTGCGGGTCAAATCTATCGGTTAAGGCAGCAGTTCGGGCCACCGCGGATCAGTTTCCTTTGTTTTCTGATCATCTCCGCTGGTGGCCCGAATCTTTTTGCGGGGGCGGCTTTCTGCCCCCTGGCCGGATTCCCCGCCAACGAGTTCTTGCCGAGTCACCGGGTCTCGGCTATCGCGGGTGGTGCATGCAGGATTCCGTCCTCGTCGTTGAAGATGAGCCCGATGTTGTGGATCTCTTACGCTACAACCTCGGAAGGGCGGGCTTTGATGTCTTGATTGCCACATCCGGTGACCGCGGGCTCGACATGGCGCGGAAAATGAGGCCGGACATCATCGTTCTGGATCTCATGCTGCCGGGGATGACCGGCCACGAGGTGTGCCGGGCGCTGAAAAGCGACACGAACACCGAGGTCATTCCCCTCGTCATGCTGACAGCCAAAGGCGAGCCGCACGAGCGGGTGAAGGGCCTCGAACTGGGCGCGGATGACTACGTCACCAAGCCATTCAGCCCGCGCGAGCTCGTGCTCAGGGTCCAGGCTCTTCTCAAACGGCACCGGGTCGTCCCGCGCTCGGAAACCATCCAGGTTGAGGGGATCTACCTCGACAAGACCAGCTTTGAAGCCAAGCTGGATGGAAAGCGATTTGAGCTGACCACCACGGAATTCAAGCTCCTCAGCGTGATGCTTGAGCGGCGCGGCAGGACGCTCTCCCGGGAAACCCTGCTCACCGACGTCTGGGGCTACCAAAACACGTCGATCGACACGCGCACCGTGGACACCCACATGCGGCGCCTGAGGGAAAAGCTGGGGAAATATTCCGGTCGGTTGGAAACCATTCGGGGCGAGGGCTACCGCTTCAACGCGGTAGCTGAGGATTGAGCCCGCTGTGGGCTGCCCTGGCTTCGGTGTTCGTCATCGTCGCGGGGCTGGTCATCTACTTCGAAATCCTCCGGCCATACGCCCGCGTGCGCGAGTCGCTGCGCCGGCTCGCCGAGCACAATTTCGCGCCGGCACCCCTTCCATCCACGGCGGGGCTTTTCAAGGGCCCGATCCGGGATATCCGCAAAATCTCCGAGCTTCTCCAGCAGCTCGACCGTCAGATCACCGATGAGGGATTCAGTCTCCGGGCGATCCTCTCCAGCATGGTCGAGGGCGTCCTGATCGCGGACCGCTCGCAAAGGGTCCGCCTCGTCAATGACGCGCTCATCAGCCTGCTCGCCCTCAAGGAATCGCCGCTCAACCGTCCGGTCATCGAGGTTTTCCGCAAGCACGAGCTCCAGAAAGCGCTCGAAACCGCGCTGGTGGAGGGAACCCCCCAGGAGATCGAAATCACCCTCGAAATTCCCTCCCCGAGCGGGGGATATGAAATCAAGCACCTGGACGTAAACGTGGGCGGACTCATGCCGAAGCCCCAGTCCCGCCCGCTGGCCGTGCTCGTCGTCTTCCACGATGTCACAGCCATCCGGAATCTGGAGGCCAGGCAGCGGGAGCTGCTCGCCAACGTGTCCCATGAATTCCGGACTCCTCTCGCAATTATCAACGGCTACGTCGAAACCCTCATGGACGGCGCGCTGGCCGATCCGGAGATGGCCCAGCGCTCGCTCAAGGCGATGCACAAAAACTCCCGCCGCCTCGCGCTTCTCATCGACGACCTGCTCACGATGTCCCGCCTGGAGGAGCGCGCCAAGCTCCTGGAGTTCCAACCGGTCAACCTGCGGGACCTGCTCGGGCACGTGCTCGAGCACCTGGAGCCGAACATCCTGGAGCGCGGAGCGAAGGTTGTGGTCGAGTGGCCGGACGATGCCGTCCTTGCCGAGGCGGACGGACGGCGGATCGAGCAGGTCTACGCCAACCTCCTCGGGAATGCGCTGCGATACGGGGAAGCCGAGCACCTCACCGTGCGGATCTCCGCCCGGCGGAGCGACACCGACATCTGCGTCGCATTTGCCGACAACGGGCCGGGCATCCCGCTCGGCGACCAGGCCCACATTTTTGAGAGGTTCTACCGCGTTTATAAAGACCGCTCACGGGATGCGGGCGGCACCGGGCTCGGGCTCTCGATCGTAAAAAATATCGTCGAGGCGCACGGAGGGCGCGTCTCGGTCGAGAGCACGCCGGGCTCGGGTGCGACGTTCCGGATCTGCATCCCGCTCACCCAGGGGGCCGGGCTTTCCACCGCCCCTTGATTTTTCTGCAACTTTCCGGCGTCCGGCGGGTTTCATCCCTGCAATCCAATAATCACATGAAACTGCGAATCCTTATTCCCGTCCTCGCCTCCTGCGCCGCCACGCTCTGCGCGGAGCAACCGCAATCCGTTGGGCCACGCCCGGCTTCTCCTCCTCCCGGCCCTCCGGGTGAGCAGATGAAGGAACGCTTTCGCGACAAAATGATGGACAACCTGCCGCCGGAAATCCGCGCGCGCTTTGAGGCCGCCCGCGACAAGGCGATGCAGGACCCGGCCATCCAGGAGCTGAAAAAGAAGGCCGATACCGCAAACGATGAATTCCGCAAAGCCATGCGGGACGCGTTGGTGAAGGCGGACCCCGGCCTCGCGGAAATCATCAAGGAACGCATGAAGGACAGGGTGAAGGATGGAAGGCCGGGCGAGCCGCCGGGACTCGCCAACCTCAGCGAAGCGGACCGCCAGAAGCTGATGGCAGCCCGCGAAAAAGCCAAAGACGATCCCGCGGTCCAGGCGGCTGAGAACCTCAAGAAGGAAGCCAAGACCCCCGAGGAGCGCCACGCAGCCATGGAGCAGTTTCACAAGGCCATGAAGGCCGCTCTCCTGAAAGCAGATCCCTCCCTCGGCCCGATCCTCGACCAATTGAAGCCACCCCAGGGACCTCCGCCGCCTCCAGGTGGAAAGCCCCCGATGGACGATAAACCCGGCGAATAGCCGGACGGAAAAGATTCAAAGGGGCATGGCGGAAACGTCATGCCCCTTTTCTATTACTGTAGACAGGCAGGCCCCTGACGGGGCGGAATGATCCCGAAAGCGGCTTTTCCTGTAGCGGAACATGGAAAACCAGCGCGACCGCGCTACAGCCATGTATTTGTTGGCGTCCGTGATGGCGTCGTTGTAAAATGGTGCCATGAGAATCCTCCTTGTGATTGCCGCAACGGCAGCGGTTCTGGCTGTTCAAGATTCCCGCGCCCAGACAAATTCCGCGACGAACTCCGCTGTGGATCTCTTCGTGAAGCCGAAGGCCAAAACCCAGACGAACGTGGTGCCCGGCCCGGACGGCCTGATCCGCCTCGAGGCCAAGCCCGAGCTGGTGGACCTGATCCCGACGCTGTCGGTCGCCAGCCTGAAGCAGGCGGTCGAGTTCTATGCCAGCAAGCTCGGGTTCGAGATGATTCTCCAGAGCGGAAACTATGTTGCCGTCGGGCGCGACGGCGTGCAAATCGGGTTCGTCTTCGACAAGAACGCAGCCAAGGGATACAAGCCATCGTTCTACATCCGCATGGTCCGCATCGAGGAATATTACAAGCAGGTCAAAGCCACCGGGGTGAAGCTCACCTCCGAATTGAAAACCTCCTCGTCAAACATGAAGGAATTCTCCCTCTCCGACCCCGACGGATACACACTCATCTTCGGGGAATACGTCGGAAAGTAACTCGGGTTGATGAAGCTGTAGCCGGGGTCTGTGACCCCGGATCGCCCGGCAGGCAAGCGGGGATGGGCGCTTCAGAGAGCACGCCTACAACGCGACCGTGAGATTTTCGCCCTACCCGCGCTTCCGGCGGGAGGGTTTCGGATACGAGCCCCTGCTGCGGGGCTCGGCCTTTCCGGTGCCGTTTTTCAGCTCGGTGATCTGGTCGCGCAGGAGGGCGGCGCGTTCGTATTCGAGATTTGCGGCGGCGGTCGCCATGTCGCGCTCGAGCTCGCGGATGAGCTCGTGGGCGTCGAAGCTCGCCGCATCCTCATGGACGATGCTCTGCTCGACCTCGCGGCCTTTGATGATCACGTGGAGGCTTTCCTGGACCGCGCGCTTGACGCTTTTCGGCGTGATGTTGTGCTTTTTGTTGTAGGCCTCCTGGCGGCTGCGCCGGTAGTCGCAGACATCCAGCAGGGCCTGCATGCTTCCGGTGACCGTGTCCGCAAAGAGGACCACCTCGCCGTTGATGTGCCGCGCGGCGCGCCCTGCGGTCTGGATGAGGCTCGTCTGGCTGCGGAGGTAGCCCTCCTTGTCGGCATCCAGGATGCAGACCAGCGAGACCTCGGGAAGGTCGAGGCCCTCGCGCAGGAGGTTGATCCCGACCAGGACATCGCATTCGCCCGCGCGGAGCGAGCGCAGGATTTCCACGCGCTCGATCGTGTCGATATCGCTGTGCAGGTAGCGGACCTTGAGTCCGATTTCGCGGAGGTAGTCCGCCAGGTCCTCGGCCGTCCGCTTGGTCAGCGTCGTCACGAGCACCCGCTCGCCCTTTTCGATCCGCGCCCGGCAGAGCTCGATCGTGCCGTCGATCTGACCATTCAGCGGGCGGATGGTGATCTTCGGATCGAGCAGGCCGGTGGGGCGGATGATCTGCTCGGCCACGAGCGGCATGCCCGGCGTGTGGACGTCCAGCGGCGGCTCCGGGGCGTCAATGTCTGCCGGCCGCTTTCCTTGAAACGGCGGCGGCCGGGTGGCTCCCAGCACCTTCTCCGGATTGGCGATCCATCCCGAATTTCCGGCGACGCTGTTCCGGATTTCAAATGGCCCCGGCGTCGCGCTCACGTAGATGATCTGCCTGGTCATCTGCATGAACTCCTCGAAGTTGAGCGGGCGGTTGTCGAGCGCGCTCGGCAGGCGGAACCCGTAGTTGACGAGAACCGATTTGCGCGAGCGGTCGCCGGCGAACATCCCGCCGATCTGCGGGACCGTGGCGTGCGATTCATCGATCACCAGCAGGGTGTCCTTCGGCAAAAAGTCCATCAGGGTGTAGGGACGGGATCCGGGCGGACGTCCGGTGAGGTGCCGGGAGTAGTTCTCGATGCCGCTGCAATATCCCATCTCCTGCATCATCTCGAGGTCGAACTCGGTCCGCATCTTGATCCGCTGGGCCTCGATGTATTTGCTGTCGCGCTCGAACTCGATCACCCGCGCCTCCATTTCCCGGCGGATGTCCCCCATCGCGCGGTTCAGCTTGTCGTGCGGCGTGACGAACTGCTTTGCGGGAAAAAGTGTGAATGTCGTGAGCGTGGAGGAGACGTGGCCGGTGAGGGGATCGAACTGGCTGATCCGCTCGATCTCGTCGCCGAAAAACTCGACGCGCACCGCCTCGTCCTCGCTCTGCGCGGGATGGACCTCGACGACATCCCCCCGCACCCGGAATTTCCCCCGGGTGAACGCGATGTCGTTCCGCTCGTAGAGCATCTCCACCAGCTTCGACAGCAGCGCCTCGCGCGTCATCTGCTGCCCGGGCCGGATCGTGACGAGCATCTGCAAAAAGTCCTCCGGCGACGCGAGGCCGTAGATGCAGGAGACGCTGGCCACCACGATCGTGTCGCGGCGGGTGAGGAGCGAGCTGACCGCAGAGAGGCGGAGGCGCTCGATCTCCTCGTTGATCGAGGAGTCCTTTTCGATGAACGTGTCCGAGCGCGGAAGATACGCCTCCGGCTGGTAGTAGTCGAAGTAGCTGACAAAATACTCCACCGCATTGCGCGGGAAGAACTGCTTGAACTCGCTGTAGAGCTGGGCCGCCAGCGTCTTGTTGTGCGACATGATCAAGGTCGGCCGGTTCACGTCCCGGATGACATTGGCCACGGTGAACGTCTTGCCCGAGCCCGTGACCCCCAGCAGCGTCTGGTGGCGGTTGTCCGCAAGCAGCGACCGCGTCAGGCCTTCGATCGCGCGGCCCTGGTCCCCCTCCGGCTTGTAGTGGGACGCCAGCTCGAACCCCGTCGTGTCGCTCATGCCAGTCGGCGCCGGATCTGGCCCCGCAAGATCAGATAGAGCACAAAGAAGAGCCCGAGCGTGGATCCAATGAGGGCGAGGGAATTGAACCAGAGGATTCCGGCCCGGAGCCCGAGGTATTCCTTCACCGGGCCGAAGAAGACGTTCAAGTGGCGGTTTTCGCGGTAGTCGCTCTGCTCCATCTCGGCCTTGGAGATGAGGTCGGTCACCTTCTGGTTCACATAAAGCTGTTCGGCCGTGGTCCCGCTCCCGGACCCCTTGAAGGCCGCCCGCTTGAACGGGGCTCCCGCGATGATTGCGTCGATCTTGCCGAACTGGGAATCCAGGGTCTTCGCATCGCCGGCCTCAAGCCCCGAGAGAACGGCGAGCGTGTCCTTGAGATCCTCGAGCCGGTCCTCCTGCGCCGGCGTGGGATTCTTGTCTGTCACCAGGCGGTTGATCTGGTTCTGGATGGCCTCCTGCCGGCGGGTGAGCGGGTTCAGCTTCGCCTGCGCATACACCAGCGCCTCATACGACCAGCGGGTCGGCATGAACTCGCAGATGAGCGGCACCTGGAGGTCGCTTCTGGCCGGCATCGCGCTGTCCGGGTGCTGGTGGACCCACTGCTGGATCGTGTAGACGAAGTCGAGGTTCCGGTTCATCTCCTCGTATTTGATGAGTGCGCCGCTGAGGATGATCTGCGGGATCAGGACCGCCGGAATGATCAGGATTCCGGTTTTGCTTTCGGCCACCAGCGACGAGATGACCAGTCCGATCGCCACGCCGCTCCCGGTGGTCAGGAACATCGCGATGAACACAATCCAGAAGCCGCCCCGGAGCGCGAGCAGCCAGTTGCCGATCCATGCGAAGAGCGCGCACTGGATCACGGCAAACGCCGCGAGCGTGAGCGCCTTGGCGAGGACGTAGTAGATCAGCCGCACGTCGAGGTTGCGCTCCCGCATGAGGACCGGCCGGTCCCGGATGATGTCGTCCACGCTGTTCGTGAGGCCGAGGAACATCGCCACCACAAGGGACAGGAAAAGGTAGGTCGGGATGTGGAACGCCGACGCGAAATCATAGACGTCGCTCTCCGAATACCGGAGGACCATCCCGGTGAGCAGCGCCAGCAGGGGAGCCTCGAGGATTGTCGTGAGCAGGTTCGCGGGGTTCCGCAGCTTGCTGATGAACGCCCGCTTGAGCAGGACGACAAACTGGTGCCACTCCTCCCGCAGGCGGATCGGCTCGCGGCGGCGGGCGGGCGCCTGCGGCGGCGGGGCGGCCTCGCGAGGCGTGGAGGGCGTCTGAACGTCCTTCATCAGGCGGTAGGCCTCGTATTTGTCGCGCCAGTAGTCCGGCGAAAACCTTCGCGCCGGGATGAGCTGCCCGCGGTTGTTCTCCTCGAAGATGATGTCGCCGCCGAGGTCGCGCAGCGGGGTTTCCAGCACGTCAAAAATAAATTCCGGGCGCGTGGTGCCGCAGGCCTCGCATCCTCCGAGCGCGGTCCCGAAATGCTGCTGGTGCTCGGCCTCCGCAAAATACTTCAGCATCTCCTGCGGGGTCCCGAAGAACACAAGCTTTCCGCCGCGGTCCAGCAGGACCGCCTTGTGGAACATCTGAAAAATCTTCGATGTCGGCTGGTGGATCGTCACCAGCACGATCTTGTTGTGCGACATCCCGCGGATGATCTCGATCACATGCTCGGAATCCTTGGAGGAAAGCCCGCTCGTCGGCTCGTCGAACAGAAAGACATCCGCCGAGCTGACCATGTCGAGCCCGATGTTCAGGCGCTTGCGCTCGCCGCCGCTCAGGGTTTTTTTGTGCGTGCTGCCGACCACGAAATTCCTGCGCTCGTTGAGCCCGAGCTCGGCCAGCTTGCCGTCGATCCGGCGGAGGCGTTCCCTGCGGGTGAGGTGGGGGGCGCGGATCGCCGCCGCGAAGTTCAGGTTTTCCTCGATCGTGAGGTGCTCGTCGAACGCGTCGTATTGGGGGACATACGTGACATATTTCCGCAGGGCGTCGTAGTTGGCGTAGAGCGATCGGTTGTTGAAGAGGACGTCGCCCTGGTGCGGGGGGAACTGGCCGGAGAGCGCCCGCAGAAGCGTGCTCTTCCCGCATCCGCTGGCCCCCATCACGCAGACCATCTCGCCCCGCTGGACGGAGAAGGCGATCCCGTCGACGGCGATGTTCCCGCCGGAAAACCGGCACACGAGATCGCGCACCTCGAGTGAGCGGATGACGTTGCGCTCCTCCTCGATGAGCCGCTCGGTGAAGTTGCAGCGGAGGATCTGGCCGATGTCCACACGGATCGTATCCCCGTCGGACAGCGGCGCCGAGTTCCGCACGGGCACCCCGCGCACGAGGATCGGACGGTCGGACTGCAGCACCTCCAGGCGGCCTTCCCGCCGGTCGTAGTCGCAGGAAATTTTCAGCAGCACATCCCCTCCGGCACCGGGGGCCAGGAGGATGTCATCCTCCTCGAGGAGGCCCGGGTTGTTGGAGACGAGGTATTCGTTCTTCGAGGTCTTGAGCTGGAAGCGCCCGCCATACGACCTCGCCCGACGCCTCAAATCCCCGAGGTCGAGCTCGCTGTCGTCATGAAAAACGATCTTGTCCTCGAGCGTGGCCAGCACCTCGACCCCCTGGTTGAGGCGGACCCCGCGGAGGACGGCATCGACATTTTTCAGGGCCCGGACCTTGACCCGGAGGCCGAACGTCACCTGGAGGCAGGCATCCCGGGAGCGGTTCTTTTCCAGCCGCACCTCGTCCGACCCGCTCACCGTCACAAACAGCTCGGGGACGGTGACATTTTTTTTCGCGTTGAAATAGAAGAAGATGTCCGAATACGCGAGCACCTGGTCGTCCAGGAGCACGCGCTGGCCGCTGTAGAGCCGCGCGAAGTCCCCGGGCTTGAGCGCCCGCCCCTGCACCACAAGGTTCCTCCCGCTCAGGTTTTTTAAGATGACCAGGTCGCCGTAGCGGTAGGCGTTGAGCTTTTCCTCGGGCGCGAAATCGACCAGGGCAACATCGGCATGGTCGGGATGCCCGAAGCTCACCATCTCGAGCGGCGACGCCCCGGCCTGGTAGATCGCCACGTCGGACTGGTCGTCGGAATTCAGCTGGTAAACGATGTCGATCGCCTGGGCCGCCATCCCGAGCTGGGACATGAACGAGTAGTAGGCGATCACCTGGTCCTGCTTGAGGCCCGCCTTGGCGATCAGGTCGTAGAGCTGGACGCCGAGCAGGATCTTCCGCTCGTCGCTGAGCTGGCCAGCGAGCTTCTGCGCCATCTCGTTCAGGTCCTGCTTCTCGTGCAGCGCGTCGCGGAAGAGCTTGCGCAGCTCGGAGTAGACGGCATCCGGGTAATCGTAGCGCAGGAAGCCGAGGCCGGAGTCAATTTCCTCCTCGAGCAGCTCGCCGTCGGCCTTGGCAAATGTGGCCAGGACCT
Source organism: Verrucomicrobiota bacterium (assembly GCA_026398275.1). Classification (GTDB taxonomy): domain Bacteria; phylum Verrucomicrobiota; class Verrucomicrobiia; order Chthoniobacterales; family Terrimicrobiaceae; genus QYQL01. The sequence goes on along the minus strand of JAPLTF010000026.1, from coordinate 75,818 downwards.
TGATCAGCGTGGGCAGCAGGTTCGGCCCCTCGGTGACCGTGCGCGGTTTCCTCCGCAGCCTGCGGAAAAAGTGCCGGGTGGCGGAGCGGGCAATCGAGACTGCGCGCAGAGCGCCTTCAATGCGCCGCTGCACACGTCCCGGCCCCACTGGTGTCGGCATGGTTTCCACTAACCGCCCAACCTACCCATCCCGCCCGACCAATGCAATCCGTGTGTGCGGGCAACGCGAGCAAGGGGCGTGATCAACAGTGGGTGAGGTTGGACGCAATGCGTGGTAGGGCGGGACGTCCCCGGCCCGCCGCGTGGGAAACGGTCAGCCCGGAGGTCTGACCCTGCCTTTCGCGCGCCGAAGAACCGCACCAATATTTAATCACACCCAGTGGGGGTTTTGGATCTTCGCTCCCCGCCTACTGGCGCGACGTGTAGAGCGCCACGAGGGCTGCACCGATCGCCTGCGAGAGCTCGCCCAGGCTGGCCGGAACAATCTGGATCGTCTGGCGCTGAAGCGGATACAGCCATGGCTCGGCCGCGGCGCGGATGCCTCCAAGATAACGCTTCCGGAATTCTTCGGTCGTCGAATGCGGGTCGATCAGGCCGCCTCCGATCACGACATACGTCGCGTCGAGCGCGATCGAGAGGTTGGCGACATGGAGTCCGAGCGCCTTGGCCTGGATGTCAAAGATCTCAACGGCGAGTGCGTCGCCTTTCTGGGCCAGCCCGCGAAGCGAGAGCGCCTTTTGCTTCGGTGGGAGCCCGGGCTTCGCGAGTTCGTGGTTCGGGTATTTCGGCAGCAGGTAGTCGAGGAATTGCGGAAGGCCGGCGATCGCGGTGTAGGATTCGAAGCATCCCCAGTCGCGGCCGCAGCCGCAGGTGAATGCCGGGAGGCCGAGCAGGTGGAGCGGGGCGGGCATGTGGCCGGCCTCCATCCCGCAGAACGCGTCGCCCTCGAGCGGAAGGCCGTTCGGATCAATGTAGGCGGCTCCCAGGCCGGAGCCCGGCGCCAGCATGATCACGCCGGCTTTTTTGTCTCCGCGGACCTGGGCGGCCTCCGCGACCCCGCCGTAGTTGCCGTCATTTCCCACGACAAGCGGAATCGCCCGACCCGCCTGCTTGGCGAGCGCGCGCGAATATTCGGCATGGAATTCCCACCCCGCAAAAGAAGGCGGAAGGTTGGGCGTCCGGTCGAGGACCCCGTAGGACTGGTAGGGCCCGGGGATCGCGAGCCCGACCCCGCGGACCTGGCCCCAGACGAGCTTGTTCTCGGCGAGAAACTTCTCCACGCCTGCGATCCAGCCCTCGATCACGACAGAAGTTCCGAGCTCGCTGTTTGTCGAGCTCTGGGCCAGGTGGAGGGAAACGGGTTTTCCGTCGGCATAGACGGCGCCGGTCTTGCAGGTGGTGGCCCCGCTGTCGGTGCCGATGAAGATGTCTTTCATAGGGCCGTCACGTTAAAACAGTCCTTCCTGCCATGGCGAGAATCTTTCGGAAGGCGTTCGGGGCGTGATCAAATGTGGGTGAGGTTCTGCGGCGCGCTATCGAGGCGGAGAAGAGCCTCAACGCTCTTGCCGCAGAAGCTCTCCGTTCCGGCCTCCGACCCGCTTAAATACAGGCGAAGCCAAAGAAATCTGAACAGCAAACACGTGTTTGGCACGCCCTCATCCGCAAATACAAAAAAACGTTTTTGGACAACACCACCCTCCAACATGCGATCTGCCACGGACTCGGGCAAACGGTGGATCCGGGCGCGGTTCGCGAGATGTTTTTCCTGCAGGCCACAATGAATGCCGGATTCCCATTCCTTCTCGAACAGCGGGATGTGGATGCACGGACGCTATTGTTTAAACCGCTCTATTCGACTGCCTGATGAATCAATGAGGGAGTGATCCCGGGCGGCCTTGTCCCGTGGAGAATGCTGGAAGCGGCGGCGCGGCCGAGCCGGCGATAGTCGATGCGGAGGCGGATGTTCGGCGCATGGAGGACGCCCGTGCCCTGGGTGCCGAGGAGGACCGGTTTTTGTTTCTGCGGCAAATCCGAGAGAATGCCCGCGACCTCGAGGGTGACGTTGTCTTCGGGGCAGACCATCAGATGGGTGCGGGCGGCGGCCTTCCGAAAATGGTTCCGGTCTGTGGCCGTGTCCGGGTAGGGGAACTCCTTCGCGGAGAACGGTGCAAACTCCGTCCGCAGGGCATGGAGCGCGGCGTCGATCGCCGGATCCCCTGCAAACGGCAGGATGAGGCCGATGCTTTTATAACCACGTTCCCGGGCAAAATCCGCAGAGATCTGGGCGGCCGCGGCATAGTCCGGGGCAAGGACGCGGGCATGCAGGCCGCCACCGTAAAGCAGCTGCAGGCGCTCCCCTCCGGGCCACTTGGTCCTGCCGATGGCCTTTTGGTTCCACAGATGGTCAAAGAGGATGCCCGCAGATCCCTTGGGGAGCGTTTCGGCGAGGGCCGCCAGCTCGGCCTCCTGCGCCCGCGCTGAAGCGAAGGTCGGGGCAACGGCGGCTGCCTCCTGCCGGACGAGCGATCGCGACGAAAGAAGAATGAGCGGGCTGCCATTCGCCGAGCAGACCTCGGAGATCCCGTCCAGAATTTCCTGATAGAGCCGGCTCCACTGCCACAGCTCGCGGCCGATGAAGCAAACGGGAGCCCCGCGCAAGGTGTTCCGCTGGGCGGACAGAGGGAAAAACTTTCCACCCGGACTCTGCCAGACCAAGCCCTCGGCCGCCATGTCGCGCAGAAGCCTGAAGATGGTGGACGCGTGAAGGTGGAACTGGCCTCCAAGCACACCCAGGGGCGGAAGACTGGTATCTTTGGGAAGGTTCCGGATCAGATCCAGGAGCGCGGAGCGCGCCTCGCGGGCGAGCAGGGTGGGTTTGCGGGGCATGGAGCAATGTGTCGCGGAAACCGCGTCTATTTGCAATGAGAAACGACTTTGCATAAATGCGGGGCGGGTGTGTAGTTGGGATCGGCATGAAACACCGTCCGCGCCTCGATCCCGATTTTATCCCCGCCGTCCTCTGGAACAGGGACTACGCCGCCAGGGCGGCAAAAACTCCAGGCTCCAAGCCGTTGGCCATCAGCTTGGAGCGGGGGGATTCCACGGTGTCGGTCCACCGGACAATGGTCCTTCCACAGACTGCGGAAAATTCGGCTTTGAACATCCGCTACGTCGAGCGCCTGCTGAAGTTTCTCCTCTGGCAGCGCGGCGGATACCGGGTGCGGATCGCCGGAGAGCCGGAGATCGCGGCCGCGATGAAGGCGATCTATTCCCCCGGGGGCGCGCGGGCATTCGATCACGAGTTTATGGGGCGCAAAGTCTATGGGCGTCCGATGGAGGTGGAGGCGTGCGACGAGGTTCCGGAACCGAGAGAGGCATCCGTCCCGCTCGGTCGCAACCTTGACGGCTGCCGGATCGGGTTCGACCTCGGGGGCAGCGACCGGAAGTGCGCGGCGCTTATTGACGGCAAGGTCGTCTTTTCGGAGGAGGTCCGGTGGGATCCCTATTTTCAGAACGATCCCCGCTACCATTACGACGGGATCCGGGAAACCCTGCGCAGGGCTGCGGAGCATCTGCCGAGGGTGGATGCCATCGGCGGCAGCGCGGCCGGGGTCTATGTGAACAACGAGGTGCGCGTCGCATCGCTTTTCCGCGGGGTTCCGGAGGACGATTTCGAGAAGCGCGTGCGCCGGATATTCTTTGATCTGCAAAAGGAATGGGGAGGAATTCCGTTCGAGGTGGTGAACGACGGCGAGGTGACCGCGCTCGCCGGGTCGATGTCAATGAACGACAGCGCCGTTCTGGGGATCTCGCTCGGGACGAGCCTGGCCGCCGGCTACGTGGATCCCGACGGGCACATCCGCCCGTGGCTCAACGAGCTGGCGTTCGCGCCGGTGGACTATCGCGAAAACGCCCCGGCTGACGAATGGTCCGGGGACGCAGGCTGCGGCGTGCAATATTTCTCGCAGCAGGGCGTCGCCCGCCTGGCACCGCTCGCGGGCGTCGCGCTGCCCGCAGAAATGCCGTTCGCCGAACAGCTCGTGGAAGTCCAGAGGCTCATGGCGGAAGGCGATCCCCGGGCGCGGGCGATTTACGAGACGATCGGCACGTGCTTCGGCTACGCGGTTGCCCACTATGCGGACTTCTACGAAATCCGGAACCTGCTTATCCTCGGCCGTGTCACCTCGGGCGAAGGCGGAGGGATCATCCTAGAAAATGCCACCACCGTTCTCCGCGACGAATTTCCCGGGCTTGCCATCCGGCTCTGCACACCCGATGAAAAAGACAAGCGGCATGGCCAGGCGGTCGCTGCCGCGAGCCTTCCCAAAACTTCAATAGCACCATGAAATTCCACAACGCCCGCGCCCGCCTGTTTGTTCCCGATCAGGCGCCGGAACCTCTCGCCCGGATCACGCACCTCGGAATCGGCGCCCATCAGGACGACCTCGAGTTCATGGCTTTTCACGGCATCCTCGCCTGCTTCCGCAGCAACGAAAAATGGTTTGGCGGAGTCACCTGCACGGACGGTGCCGGAAGCTCGCGCAGCGGGGATTATGCGGATTTCACCGACGGGCAGATGCAGCAGGTTCGGATCCATGAGCAGGAGGCGGCCGCCGTCGTCGGAAATTACGGGTTCATGATCCAGCTCGGCTACCCGAGCAGCGCGGTGAAAAGTCCGTCGGATCCCACGCTGAAAAACGATCTCCTGCAAATCCTTTTGGCGACCCGACCGGATGTCGTCTACACACACAATCCGGCGGACAAGCATGACACCCACATCGGAGTTTTTGCCGCCACGATCCAGGCCCTGCGGGAAATGCCGGCAGCGGAGCGGCCGAAGGCTGTTTACGGGTGCGAGGTCTGGCGCGGGTTGGACTGGATGCCGGACAATGAAAAAGTCGTCCACAATGTGGCCGCGCACGAGAACTTGGCGGCTGCACTGAACGGGGTCTTTGACTCCCAGATTGCGGGAGGCAAGCGCTACGATCTCGCCACCCTCGGGAGAAGGCGCGCGAACGCGACCTATTTCGAGTCCCACGCGGTGGACGAATGCGACAGCGTCTCCTTCGCCATGGACCTCACCCCGCTCGTCGCCGACGCTTCGCTCGATATCGTGGGTTACGTGCTCGGCTTCATCCGCCGCTTCGAGGCCGACGTCCGCAACAAGCTCACCAAACGCCTCGGCTGAACCACCATGGAAATCATCATCTCACCCGACCCCGCCACCGCCTCCCGCGAAGCCGCGAGGTTCCTTGCCGCGCTCGTCCGGAAAAAGCCCCAGGCCGTCCTCGGCCTCGCCACCGGCAGCACCCCGGTCCCGCTCTACCGCGAGCTGATCCGCATGCACCGCGAGGACGGCCTCGATTTCTCGGGCTGCACCTCGTTCAACCTCGACGAATACGTGGGCCTCGGCGCGGACCATCCGGCATGCTACCGGCGGTTCATGCAGGAGAATCTCTTCTCCTCGATCAACCTGCCGGCTGACCGGATCCACATCCCGGACGGCCTGACATCCGATATCCCGGCCCACTGCGCCGCCTACGAAAAAAGCATCGCGGAGTCGGGAGGCATCGATGCGCAGGTTCTCGGCATCGGCAGCGACGGGCATGTCGGATTCAACGAGCCGACCTCATCGCTCGCGTCGCGGACCCGCATCAAGACGCTCACCCAGCGCACCCGGTCCGACAACGCCCACTTCTTCGCGTCGGGAAACGACGTCCCGCACCATGTGATCACGATGGGCATCGGGACAATCATGGAGGCCAGGGCCGTTCTGCTGCTGGCCTTCGGAGAAAACAAAGCCGATGCGGTCGCCGGTGCCGTGGAAGGCCCGATCACCGCCAGCAACCCCGCGTCGATCCTCCAGATGCACCCGACGGCGAAAATCTACCTCGACGAAAAATCCGCCGCCAAACTCGCAAGGCGCGATTACTACCGCTGGGTGTTCGACCACAAGCCCGGCTGGCAGCGCGGGTAATCTTGCCCCGGAAAATCGCGGCAAGGTTTTCTGGTTTTTTCCAAAAAATTCCCTGACTCCGGGCTTGTCTTCCAGGTCTCTGGCGCCTTAGCTCCAGGCGTGGCAAAACCGTCCCTTGCGGACCTCTCCCGGAGTTGGCTGTCGCGTTGCGGTTGTCTTCGGCGATCGCCAGCACTTGTCCGGAAATGTTTTTTCGGCGCGTCTGTAGCCATCTTGCAGTCGAGTTCCGACAAGGTGTTTGCCGCAGTTTTCACGATTCTCACGGTCATTGCAGGAGCGGCGGCAGCGCAGGATCAAGCCATTTACGACGATGTCTTGGAAAACGGGTGGGCGGATTGGAGTTGGGCGACCGTTGACTTTGCGAGCACAAACCCGGTCCACGCCGGCACCAACTCGGTCCGCGTCGTGGATCCCACAGCGAATTGGAAGGCGCTCTACCTGCATCATGCCGGCTTCGACAGCTCCCCCTACCAAAGCCTGAGTTTTTGGGTGTACCCGACCCAGTCCGGGAACAATCAGTTGCTCGTCCAGGCGATGCTCGGCGGGGCGAGACAGACAGAGGTCTATCTCTCATTCACGGCGGCACAGGTTAACTCGTGGCAGCACGTCGTCCTCCCGCTGGCAAGCCTCGGCGTGGCGAACAAGGCAAATTTCGACGGCTTTTGGATCATGAACTCCACCGGTGCTGCGATGACGTTCTCCGTCGACGACATCGCGTTGACCGTCGTGCCACCGCCGAATCCGGTGATGGTCACGGTGAGTCCGCAAAGCGTCGTCCGGACGATCGACGACCGCATCTATGGCCTCAATGCGACGATTTGGGATGGGCAGTTTTCTAGCGCGGCAAGCGGGGCGCTGCTCGCCGCCATGAACACCCGGGCAATCCGAATTCCGGGCGGCAGCGAAGCGGACAACTATGACTGGCAGACGGGTCGCAGCGTTGATAAGGCAAGTTCGTATCAGTGGCCGACGAATGCCGCGAGGTTTGCGCAGAGGATTGAGGCCAGCGGTGCGCAGGCCTACGTGACGGTCAACTACGGGAGCGGCACCCCGGAGCAGGCCGCCGCCTGGGTTGCCTATTACAATGGCAGCACAGCATCAGGGATTTCGCTCGGCGTGGATTCCAAAGGACGCGACTGGAAGACGGTGGGATACTGGGCCGCCATTCGGGCTTCCGCACCGCTTGCCGTGGACGATGGATATAATTTCCTGCGAATCTCCCATCCGGCACCGTTTGGCTTCAAGTATTGGGAGATTGGCAACGAATGCTACGGGGGCTGGGAATACGACCAGCACGGCGTCGCTGGCAGCGGTTTGAGCGGAACGGCACATGACCCTTACACCTATGCCCTGGCATTTCAGACCTTTTCCAGCAAGATGCTTGCCGTCGATCCCACGATCCACCTTGGAGCTGTTGCGGTTTCGGGGGAGGACGCCTATGGGAACGGCTCGCATGCCGTGCCGAATCCGAACGAAGGAAATTCTCCGCACAGCGGATGGACGCCGGTGGTTCTTGCGACACTCAAATCCCTCGGCATGGCCCCGCATTTCCTGATCTGTCATGGCTACCCTCAAGAGCCAGGGGCCGAGAGCGACCCCATTCTCTTACAAGCCAGTTCTGGCATAGCGACCACCGCGGCCAATTTACGAAAAATGATCGCGGATTACGTCGGTGGCGCCCCGGGCGACAATGTGGAGCTTGCGATGACCGAATATAATTCCGTGAGCTCCAATCCCGGCAAACAATCCACGAGCCTGGTGAACGGGCTTTTCTTGGCAGATGCCATCGGGCGGCTCGCGGGCACCGGGTTCAATGCCTGCCTGTGGTGGAATTTTCGAGACGGTTCCGAAACATGGAATAACAACCGCGCCTCCCTGTATGGCTGGAGAGCTTTTGGCGATTACGGGCTGGTGGCCAGCGGGGACCGCGGCGACACGCCCTCCAACACCCCGTATCCGTCATTTTATGCCGCCGAACTTCTCGCGCGCTGGGGGCGCGGAGGTGACCGGGTGGTCGGTGCCGCCAGCAGCTACCCCCTGCTTTCGACCTACGCTGCCAAACTTTCCAACGGCAACATCGCGCTTCTGTTTGTGAACAAGCACCCTTCCGCGGACATCACCGCCCAAATTACGCTGAGCGGGTTTACGGCGGGCACGAATGCGGGACTGTTCTACTCTTACGGCAAGCCGAACGACACCAGCCTCACCGGGCTGACTTCAGGGATCTTCTCGAATGCGGCGCAGACTTTTTCCCACACGTTTCCCGCCTATTCCATGACGGTGCTGGTGGTCAAAGGACAATACCAGGGATGGCGCGAGCAACAGTTTACGGCGGACGACTTGGGCGACCCGGGCGTCAGCGGCGACGCCGCCGATCCGGACGGCGATGGGATTCCGAACCTGATGGAATACGCGCTCGGCCTCGAAGCAAAGACGTGTTCCGTGGCGGGCCTGCCGGTGGCCGGGACGCAAACGGACGGCGGCAGGACTTACCTGACGCTGACATTCGCAAAGATCCGGTCGCTGGCCGACATCACCTACACGGTTCAGGTATCGGGCGACCTGCAAACCTGGAATTCCGGTCCGTCCTATGCCGCGCGAACGGACGACGGCAGCACCGACCAGGCGGTCTATCGCGATCTCACGGCAATTCAGGATCATCCGCGACGATTCATCCGGCTGATGGTCACCCGCCCATAGAGCAGACGCAACGCGATACTTCCTTGGAAAGTAATTTAATATATTCGTATTGACGCATATTCGTTCATGCGAATATATTCGCCGCATGTCGCTTGTCCGAATCTACGAGTGCCTTTGCGATGGGACGCGTTTGAGGATCATCCAGCTTTTGACGCGGGGCCCGCTGTGCGTGTGCCACCTACAATCAGTGCTGGGGATCCCGCAGGCGCGGGTCTCGCAGCATCTTTCTTATCTGAGGGAACGGGGCATGGTCGAAAACCGCCGCGAGGGGACGTGGATGATTTACTCGCTGCCGGAAAAACCCGCCGCAGAACTCTCGCGCCACCTGGCCTGCCTGCAGGATTGCTCAGTCTCGGACAAGCGGTTCCGGAAGGATCTGGAAAAACTCGATGCGGTCCGCGCGTGCTGCGGGAAACCATGAAAACCATTCAAGTTTATGATCCGCCGATGTGCTGTTCGACCGGGGTTTGCGGGCCGGATGTCGATCCCGATCTTGCGCAGTTTTCCGCGCTTCTGAACCAACTCACTGCAGGCGGAATTGCCGTGGAGCGCTACGGGCTCGGGCAGCAGCCGATGGCCTTTGTGCAAAACCCAAAGGTCAAGGCGCTGCTCGAAACGGAAGGCGTCGCGGCACTCCCGCTCCTTTTTTGGGACGGCGAAGTCGTCTCGAAAGGCAAATACCCCGATGCCGCGGAGCGGGAGCGCTGGCTGCAGGCGGCGGGTGCGGAGTCGTGAGTTTCCCGGCATTTTCCGCAAGGCGGGCGGACTGGACCCGGTATCTTTTTTTTACGGGCAAGGGGGGTGTTGGAAAAACCTCCCTTTCCTGCGCGACCGCGCTGCGTCTTGCGGAGAGTGGGCGGCGGGTTCTGCTCGTCAGCACGGATCCCGCCTCGAATCTCGACGAGGTCTTCGGCGTGGCACTGTCCAATACACCGACACTGATTCCGGGAATGAGCGGACTGTCGGCATTGAACATCGACCCGGAGGAGGCGGCGCGCGCCTACCGCGAGCGGGTGATCGGGCCGATGCGCGGGATTTTGCCGGAGGCGGCGCTGCGGAGCATGGAGGAGGGGCTGTCCGGTTCGTGCACGGTGGAGATCGCCGCGTTCGATGAGTTCACGGGGCTGATCGGAAACCCTGAAGTAGGGCAAAGTTTTGATCACATCGTGTTCGACACCGCTCCCACCGGCCACACGCTCCGGCTCATGAGCCTGGCGAAGGCGTGGGACCAATTCCTCGATGAAAACACGAGCGGGGCCTCCTGCCTCGGCCCGCTGGCGGGACTCGAAAAGCAGCGGGCCGTTTACTCGGCGGCGGTCGAAACGCTTGCCGACAAAAACCTCACGACCCTTGTGCTGGTGAGCCGGCCGCAGGCGGCATCGCTGCGCGAGGCGGAACGCACGTCACGGGAATTGCGCGAACTTGGAATCGGGAACCAGATGCTGGTCATCAACGGGGTCTTCGAGGCCAGCGGCCCTGCGGATGCGCTGGCAGGCGCGCTGCAAAGGAGAGGAGACTCCGCATTGGAGCGGGCCTCCGGGTTTCTCGGATCGCTCCCGGTATCCACGGTGGCATTGAGGCCAAAGAACATTCTCGGCATCGAAGGCCTGCGGTCGATTTTTGAGGAGACGACGGATCCGATTGGAGGGCGATGCGCCGTCAGCGCCCACTCGTCACCTCAATCCGAAAAATGGGACGGCACGGCGGCCATCCCTCCAAGGCTGGACTTCTCTTCGCTGGACGATCTGATCGCCGAACTTTCCGCCCCGGGGCGCGGAGTCATCATGACGATGGGCAAGGGAGGGGTTGGGAAGACAACCATCGCGGCAGCGATTGCCGTCGCATTGGCGGAGCGGGGACACGCCGTGCATCTTTCGACGACGGACCCGGCGGCCCATGTCGCGGAAGCCCTTTCAGGCGAGGTGACGGGGTTGACGGTTGGCCGCATCGACCCGGTTGCGGAGACCGAAGCGTATCGGCGTCACGTCCTCACAACCGCGGGAGCGAATATGGACAAGGCCGGTCTGGCATTGCTGGAGGAGGATCTTCGCTCTCCCTGCACCGAGGAGATTGCGGTATTCCGCGCGTTTGCCCGCGAGGTGGCGAAGGGGAAGGACAAATTTGTTGTTCTCGACACGGCCCCGACCGGCCACACACTGCTCCTGCTCGACGCGACGGAATCCTATCAGCGCGAGCTGAACCGCCAGGCGCGCTCGACCCAGCCCGAGGGGGTCCTGCGACTGCTCGACCGGCTGCGCGATCCGGAGTTCACGCGCATTCTTCTGGTCACGCTTCCGGAGGCCACCCCGGTGCATGAGGCCGCGGCCTTGCAGGAAGATCTTCGCCGCGCGCGGATTGAGCCATTCGGCTGGATCATCAATCAGAGCCTTTTCGAGTGCGGGTCGAACGATCCACTGCTGCGCCAGCGCGAGATGGCGGAGCAGCGCTACCTGCGGGAGGTTGTTGATCATCTTGCAAAGCGTGTCGCCTTGATCCGCTGGCAGGCCGATGAGCCTGTCGGCACCCCCGCGCTACTTGCTCTTGTCCGCGAGACCGGCCCGGCTTTCACCTCACTCCAACCAACACTACGATGAACTCACCCTCCACGAAGCGGCTCGATTTTTTTGAGCGCTACCTTTCGCTTTGGGTCCTTGCCTGCATGGTTGTGGGCGTGGCCGCCGGGAAGCTTGCACCCGACCTGACGCGGCGGATCAGCGAAATGGAGTTCGGCCGAGGCTCTCACGTCAACATCGCGATCGCCGTGCTCATCTGGCTGATGATCTATCCGATGATGCTAAAAATCGACTTCGGCGGGATCGGCGGAGTCTTTGCGAGGCCGAAGGGGCTTTTCATCACGCTGTTTGTGAACTGGGTGGTGAAGCCGTTCAGCATGGCGCTGCTCGGATGGTTTTTCATCCAGACGCTCTTCTCCCGCTGGCTGGGCTGGATCGATCCCGAGACTGCAAAGAACTATGTCGCCGGGCTGATCATCCTCGCCGCCGCACCCTGCACCGCGATGGTCTTTGTCTGGAGCTACCTCACCGATGGCGACGGGCCCTACACACTCGCGCAAGTGGCCATCAACGACCTCATCATGGTCTTCGCCTTTGCGCCGATCGTCATGTTTCTCGTGGGAGTCAGCGGGGTGACGATCCCGGGCCAGGTGCTGTTTGTCTCGGTCGTGGTGTTCATCGTGATTCCACTGGCATCTGGATGGATCAGCCGCGCCCTGCTGATCAAATCGCGTGGGCTGGACTGGTTCGAGATATCCTTCCTGCCGAAGTTCCGCCCCGTAACGATCTTTGCGCTGCTGGCGACCCTTGTGCTCATCTTCGCCTTCCAGGCGGAAAACCTTCTCACGAACTGGACAGCCGTCCTGCTGCTCGCAATCCCGATCCTGATCCAGGTGTATTTCAACTCCGGTCTGGCGTATGGACTGATGCGATTGTTCGGCGTGAGGCACAACGTGGCCACGCCCGGCGCATTGATCGGCGCGAGTAATTTTTTTGAGCTCGCCGTCGCCGTGGCAATCACGCTCTTCGGGGCCACGTCGCCCGCCGCGCTCGCGACGGTGGTGGGCGTCCTCGTCGAGGTGCCGGTCATGCTCTCCGTCTGCCGCATCTGCACGTCGAGCCGGGAGTGGTATGACCGCGGGAACACCAAAATCGCTTAAAGCACAAAACCCATGAAACCAACCATCCTCATCCTCTGCACCGGCAACTCCTGCCGCAGCCACATGGCCGAAGGCATTCTCCGCGCCGCCGCGGGCGACCTGCTCGATGTCCGCAGCGCAGGGTCAAATCCTGCAGGCTACGTCCATCCCAAGGCGATCGAGGTCATGCGCGAGATCGGGATCGACATCTCCGGGCACACGTCGAAGCACATGAACGAGTTTCTCAATGGAAAAGTGGACATCGTCGTCACAGTCTGCGGCAACGCCGACCAGGCCTGCCCGATTGTTCCCGGACAGGTGAAAAGGTATCACTGGGGGTTCGAGGATCCCGCGCATGCGACCGGGACGGAAGAGGAAGTTCTCCAGGCTTTCCGCAGGACCCGGGACAGCATCCGACTGGTCTTTGAGGCCTACGCGGCGGGGTTGCGCGACGCGGCGCTCGTTGGCTGAGACGAGCTGCCCGATGCGCCTGCCTTTTCGCTCTTGGCCGTGCGGACCGCTTGGGTTAGTCTGTCGCCATGACAGCTCTCAGAAAGCCTGATCTCATTGCATTGGATGACTATCTCGCAACCGAGGCGAACGCCCCGGTAAAGAGCGAGTTTCTGGCTGGCGAGGTCTATGCCATGGCTGGCTGCACGGCCGTCCACAACCAGCTGAGCCTCAGCTTTGCGGGCCTCCTTCTCGCCCACCTGAAAGGAAAACCGTGCCGGACGTTCATCAGCGACATGAAGGTGAAGCTCCACTACGATGGGGAGGAAACCGTTTATTACCCGGACGTGATGGTGGACTGCTCGGGGCTCTCGCCGGATGCCGTGCTGGCAACCGATCCGACCGTGGTGGCCGAGGTCCTCTCGCAATCTACCGAACGCACGGACCGCCGGGAAAAGTGGTTTCTGTATCGAAACATCCCCGCCCTCCAGGAGTACATTCTCATCGACCAGATCCGCCCCGAGGTCACGATTTTCCGGCGCTCCGCGCACTGGTCGGCGGAAGTCCTTGCCTCCCCGGACGCCGTGGTGGACATCCCGTCCATCGGATTCCGCTGCACGGTGGGCGACCTCTACGCCGGGATCCCGCTCCCGGGAGAAAAGCCCCAGCCGCAGCCCAGGGGATAACCCCAGGAAGAGCAGAGCCCTACTTCTTGAGCAGATCCCGGATCTCTTCGAGGAGCACCTCGGACTTCGTCGGGGGAGGCGTGACGGAAAACTCGACGCGCTTGATCTTGTTGACGGCTTTGACAATCGCGAAGACGCAGGCGGCAACGATCACAAATTCAATGGCCGTATTGATAAAGGCACCGTAGCCGATCACCGGAGCCCCGGCCTTTTTCGCAGCATCCAGGGAATCATATGTGACTCCATTGAGGCAGATGAAGAGCGAGTTGAAATTGATGCCCTTCATCAAGGCCCCAATCGGAGGCATGATGATGTCCTGCACCAGACTGGTGACAATTTTGCCGAAGGCGGCACCGATGATGACACCGACAGCGAGGTCCACGACGCTGCCGCGTGAGATGAATTCACGGAATTCCTGGGCGATTTTCATAGGGATGTGTTTGGGGTAGGAATAGCCGCCACGCATTCGATTTCAACATCGAATCCAAGGAGCTGGGCGCCGATCGTTGCGCGGGCGGGCAGGGAATCGCCGAAGTAGCCTGCGTAAACCTCGTTCATCTCCCGGAATGTTTCGGGCGTGAGACTCGAAAGATAGACCCGGCAGCTCACGACATCGGCGAGCGAAGCCCCGGAGGCCCCGAGAACTCTTTTGATGTTTTCCAGGACCAGCACGGTCTGCCCGGCGATCGAACCCCGCTCGATTTTTCCGGTCGCCGGGCTGAACGGAGTCATGCCGGACACAAAAACAAACGGCCCGCCGGCCACCACGCCGAGCGAGTAGGGGCCGATCGCCTTCGGCCCGTCGGGAACGCTGCTGACAAGGGTCTTCATGGTTCGAGTATCCAACGCGAGCGCGGCTGACGACTCAAGCAGAAGATTTTGGCAGGGGCGAGGCTTTGGACGCTTCGCTCTTTTCTGCGGAAAGCCTGTCTCCCTTCGGTCGGCTGTCCGAGCCGACTAATTTGGGTTCGGACGGAGCCTCGCCCTCCCGGTCTTCGGGCGGGCGGATGCTGACGGCCGCGGCCTGCGGGGTTTCCGCGCGTCGGGCTCCGGATTTTTCTCCGCCTGGAGGGACTGGAGTTCGCGGGGGGTGAGGAACCGGAAGTGGCCGGGGGGGATCCCCGCGTCGTCAATCTTGCCGATCCGGGTCCGTTTGAGGCGTTCGACCTCGTAGCCCATGTCGTAAAACATGAGGCGGATCTGGCGCTTGATCCCCTGGCGGAGCACGACGCTGACGCGGCCGGGACCGAGGATGCGAATGCGCTCGAAGCGGCCGCGGCCGCCCTCGATGAAGATGCCTCGAATCATTTTGGCCGAGTGCGCGGAGTCGAAGGATTTGTCGAGCGTGACCTCGTATTCCTTCTCGATCCCGTGGGACGGATGCGTGAGCTTCTGCGCAAGGTCGCCGTCGTTGGTGAGCAGGAGGAGGCCCTCGCTGTCCCTGTCGAGACGTCCGACATGGAAAAGCGTGGTGAACTCCGGGGGGAGAAGATCGTAAATCGTCCGCCGCCCGCGCTCATCGGACTTGGTCACCACAAACCCGCGGGGCTTGTGGAAGAGCACATACATCGGTTTGGCAACCCGGATGATGCGCCCGTGGACCCGGACGTCGTCACCGTCGGCGACCACCGTCGCCAGCTTTTCGACGCGGCTGCCGTTAATCGCGACAGCGCCGGACGCAATGAGATTTTCGCAGGACCGTCTGGACCCGAGGCCCGCAGCGGCAAGAAAGCGGTTCAGCCGCATGGGCGGGGAGGAATTAATCCTCCGGTTTCGTCTTGGGCAGGCCGATCACGCGCTGGCCGTCTTTGAATTGACCGCGCTTCTTCAAGAGATCGACGCGCTCGAACCTTTTCAAAACACTGCGCTTGGCCTGGATGGCCCCTTTGCCTTTCAAACTGGGATGCTGACTCATAAAATAGATGGACGTGGAGACTGGACCCGTCGGCGGGGAAATGCAACCGCTTTCTGGCGACAATTATCCGGCTATTCTCTTCTGGCCTTTTTTCCGGGGGTGTGTTGCGATTACGGAACTTCCACGAAACCATGTCCGCCCGTTCCATCCTCACCTTCCTTCTGGCAGCCGCAATGCTGTCCGGATGCGCCACGGGCGGCAAGAAGCCCGCGCCAAAGCCAGGCGACACGGTTTTCAAAAAGCTCGAGGTGGCGGGGGTCAAGCTTGGTGACGGAAAAAGCGTGGTCCGGAAATTTGGGAGCGCAAAGAAAAGCCCGCTATCCGGAGGCGACCGGGAGGTTTACGAGATCTACAAGCCGAACGCCTACATCAGCATGCTCGTGCTGACATTCCAGGACGGCCGCGTGCGCAAGATGGAGCTCCGGTATTTCAACGGCCCGACCGAGCACACCCTGACAAGCGCCGGTGGCTGGGACGGGCTGCGGGATTACCTCATCAAGCGGTTCGGCCCGCCAACGAGGACCGGGGCGGCTGTCCCGCAGCTCACCGACCTGCGTGGGCTGAATGCGGGCTACGCCAGATTCAATGGCGAGTGGCTGTTCCCCAAGGCGGATCGCCGCATCCACTACATCGCGCTCGCCGATGCCAAAGGCGGTGTCGGGGCGATCACATTCCTCGACACGAGCCCGCGCAAAAACCTCCCTCCGGGAACAGCCGGCAGCGGCGAGGGACCCGGAAGCGTCGGCGGACCGAATCCGGGATTTTGATGGCCGGGTGCAATTTGCTCTTGCGTGCCGCCCCGAATTCCACTCATCCTGCGCACGCCCGTATTGATGACAAGTTGAACATGCATTTTTCTATTCGCAAAAGCTGATTCATGCCGCGCATGAACCCAACTTTCCCTGCATCGTGCAGCCCCCTGTTCACCAGTGTCTGGACACAACCGTCCACAAACAAACCCCGGAGGCCCTATTAACTTAAAGGATATTCGAATCAACGAACGAATCCGCGCCCGTGAAGTGCGCGTCATCGTCGCATCAAGCAATGAGCAACTGGGCGTCCTGCGCCTGGACGAGGCCATCCGACGGGCCAGGAGCATGGGGCTGGATCTAGTGGAGATCGCGCCGAACGCCCAGCCGCCGGTCTGCCGGATCGTTGATTTCGGGAAGTTCCGCTACGACCTTTCCAAGCAGGAGAAGGACAAAAAGCAGACGACCACGAAGGTCAAGGAGATCAAGTTCCGGGTGAACATTGACGAGCACGACTACCTCACGAAGGTCCGCCATGCGGAGGACTTTCTGGACAAGGGGAACAAAGTCAAAGTCCACCTGCAGTTCCGCGGCCGCGAGATGGCCCACCAGGAGCTCGGCGTGCTGGTCGTCAAGCGGGTCCGCGAGGATCTGGCCGGAATGGCCCATGTTGATATGGAGCCGAAGCTCGTCGGTCGCGCGATCGGAATGACATTGAGCCCGCTCCCGGCCGGCAAAAGACAGCGGAAGTTCAGCAAGCATGGCGACATCCTCGAGCCGGAACCCGAGGACCATGACGATGGCGACAGCGAATAGCCAGAGGCTCTTTCTCTTCGACATCGACGGCACGCTGATCACCTCCGGAGGTGCCGGAGAATCCGCCCTGATCGAGGCCATGGCGGTGCGGTTCGGCGTCCAGGAGGATTTAAAAAGCATCACGCTGCCCGGAGCCACCGACGCGCGAATCGCGGTCGCGCTCCTGGAGAGGCACGGTCTGGAGGTTTCGCCAGAAAACACGGCAGCCCTGCTCGACAGCTACCTGCACCATCTTGGCAATAGCATATCGAAATATCCCGGGCGCGTGCTGCCGGGAATCATCCCGCTCCTCGATGCCCTGAAGCAGCGCCCGGACGCGGTCATCGCGCTCCTGACCGGCAACCTGGTCAAAGGAGCGGAGATCAAGCTCAGCCATTACGGGGTGTGGGACTATTTCGAATTCGGAGCCTTCGCGGACGACCACCACGACCGCAACGAGCTCGGCAAGTTCGCCCAGGCGCGCGCGACCGAAAAACACGGCATCGATTTCGAGCCCGGGAGGATTTTTGTCATTGGCGACACCCCGCGAGACATCGAATGCGGACGGGCAATCGGTGCAATGACCGTCGCGATCGCCACCGGAAACTATGACCGGGCTGCCCTGGCCGAACATTCGCCGGACTTTCTTTTTGAGGACTTTTGCGACACCAAGGCCGTTATGGAGGCCCTTTTTTCTTAAAAACAACCACTCGCTACGAGTTGTCATAACATGCCTTCCCTCAGGATATTACATTATAGCATGCGCGGCCAGGCGCAGGAAACCGTTTGACATTCCGGAGCGCATCAACATCATGCCATGGAAATGAGCTCCCAGAAAAACGAGAGTGCCGATCTCGTGAAGAACTCGGTCCTCTATAAAGAATTTCTCGCCGAAAGGGAGGAGATCCTCCGGCACAAGTGGATCGAAAGCGAAAAGATCGGGCAGGACATCGGGTTCGAGCGGGCCCTTTTGGACTGGATTGTGAAGTATCGCTCGACTTGGCGGACCGACCGGTCCCGGCAGGCAAAAGCTTAACCCAACTGATAATCAGCAGCCTTTAATGTGCTCCCGAGAGGGCACGAAGGAGAAAATATTGCAAGAGACAGAACGCATCGAGATGGATGTGGACGCCATTCAAAAGGCGATCCGCCGGATGGCTCACGAGATCATTGAGCATCACCCCGACCTGGAGGCTTTGGTCCTGGCGGGAATTCCCACCCGCGGGGTGGAAGTGGCGTGCCGGCTGGCGGACCACATTGAAAAGATCGAGAAGAAGCGTCCGTTTCTGGCGACGCTGGATATTTCGATGCACCGGGACGACCTTGCGACGCGGGGAAAAGTCACCGCGCCGGTTCCGACGAAGCTTCCCGTGGATCTCGACGGACGCCCGCTCGTTTTGGTCGACGATGTTTTTTTCACGGGCCGCAGCTGCCGGGCCGCCCTCGATGCGCTGGCCTCGTTCGGGCGACCGTCGCAAATCCAGCTCGCCGTCCTCGTGGATCGCGGCCACCGCGAGCTTCCGATCCGCGCCGACTATGTCGGAAAGAACCTTCCGACGACCCGTGCGGAAAAAATCCGCGTGCGCTTTGAGAACCTGGACGGCGTGCCCGATTCCGTGAAGGTGGTGACCCCATGAAAACCTGGACGCGCAAAGACCTGATCGGCCTCGACGACCTCAGCACGGAGGAGATCCAGTTCCTCCTCGACACGGCGACCGCATTTAAGGGAGTCGGCGAGCGAAGCCTGAAAAAAGTCCCCGCCCTCCGCGGCAAGACGCTCGTGAATTTTTTTGTGGAGCCGAGCACGCGCACGCGCACGTCATTCGAGATTGCGGCGATGCGCCTGAGCGCGGATGTCGTCAACATCACTGCGACCGCCTCCAGCCTGCAAAAAGGTGAAACTCTGAAAGACACCGCGCTGAACCTGCAGGCGCTCCACGCAGACATCATCGTGCTCCGGCACAGCTCAGCCGGCTCGCCGCGGTTTCTGGCCGACCGGCTGGAATCCAGCATCATCAACGCCGGCGACGGCTCGCACGAGCACCCGACCCAGGGGCTGCTGGATATTTTCACCATGCGGCAAAAGCACGGGCGGATCGCCGGACTCAACGTGCTGATCGTCGGGGACATTCTTTTCAGCCGCGTCGCGCGCTCGAACATCCACGGGCTGGTGAAGCTCGGCGCGAAGGTCACGCTCGTCGGCCCGACCACGCTCGTCCCCGCCGGCTTTGAAAAGCTCGGCGTGCGGGTCGCCCACCGCCTCGACGATGTGCTCGAGGAGGCGGATGTCATCAACCTCCTCCGCATCCAGCACGAGCGGCAGCGGAAGGAGTATTTCCCCGGCCTCGGCGAATACGTCTCGCTTTTCGGGCTCACCAAGGCGCGGGCCGCGCGCCTCAAGCCCGGATGCCTGATCATGCACCCCGGCCCGATCAACCGCGGTGTCGAGATCGACAGCGAGGTCGCCGACGGGGCGGGCAGCGTCATCCTCGAACAGGTGACGAACGGGATCGCCGTCCGCATGGCGGTTCTCTACCTCTGCGCCGGAGGAGCCGGACTCCCGACATGAACAATCTTCACATCAAAAACGGACGGGTCATCGATCCGGTGAACCAGCGCGACGAAATTGCCGATATCTTTGTTACAGACGGGCGGATCTCGAACATGCCGCCCGCCGGAAAGTGTGAAACTCTCGATGCCTCCGGGCTCGTCGTCGCGCCGGGGCTGATCGATATCCACGTCCACTTGCGCGAGCCGGGCCAGTCGCACAAGGAAACGATCGCGACCGGCACGCGCGCGGCGGCGGCGGGAGGGTTCACCAGCGTGGTCGCCATGCCGAACACCTCGCCGACCGCAGACAGCTCGGCAACCATCACCTGGCTCCGTGAGCGCGCCAAGGCGAACGCCTGCGTGAACGTTTTTTGCACGGGAGCGATCACCAAGGGGCTTGCCGGTGAGGAACTGGCACCGTTCGGCGCACTCGCAGCCGCGGGCGTCGTCGCCCTCACCGACGATGGCCACTGCGTGCAGAACCACGAGGTGATGCGGCGCGCGGTCGAATATGCCCGGATGTTTAACCTGCCCGTGATGGACCATTGCCAGGACTATTCGCTGGTGGGCGACGGCGTTATGCACGAGGGCGAGTGGAGCCTGAGGCTCGGGCTCCCGGGATGGCCCCGGATGGGAGAAGAGATGATCGTGTCACGGAATATCATGCTCGCCGAGCTTTGCCAGTCACCGATCCATTGCCAGCACATCAGTTCCGGAGGGAGCGTCCGCCTGCTCCGCGAAGCGCGAAAGCGCGGAGTCCCGGTCTCCGGGGAGGTCTGCCCCCACCACGTCGCCCTCACCGATGCCACGCTCAAAACTTTCGATACCAACTTCAAAATGAACCCTCCGCTGCGGGCGGAGGAAGACGTGGAGGCGATTCTCGAAGGGATCGCCGACGGCACGCTGAACATTCTCTGCAGCGACCACGCGCCCCATGCCTCGTATGAAAAGGAAGTGGAATTTGATCGTGCCCCGTTTGGCATCACCGGGCTCGAAACCGAATTCTCCACATTCTGCGACCTCCTCGTCCACAAGCGGAAGGTGATATCGCTTCAACGTCTCATCGAGCTCTACACGCTCGAGCCCGCGAAGCTCCTGCGACTCGACCGCGGAACGCTTTCCGTTGGGGCTCCCGGCGATGTGACGCTGATCGATCCGGACAGGGAATGGACGTTCGACAAGAGCGCATCCCAATCCCTCTCCCACAACACTCCCTTCGACAAGCACACTTGGAAGGGACGCGCCGTCACAACGATCGTTTCAGGAAAAATCGTCTGGCAAGCCGGCCGTTGAGGCTGACGCCGCTCCGGTTGTGCTCCCCGCACTAAACATTCGACACCTCACAATCCGCAAAGCTCTATCGCTTTGGCTTTCCACATTTCTGCCTGACAAACTCGCGAATCGTCCGGATCTCGTAGTCGATCTGACCAGCGGTTAAGCCGGGGTAGGTGCCGAGGAAGATGGCGGTGTGCATGATTTCATCCGCGCCGGGGAGTGACGGGTTGAGAGCGCGGAACGCATTCGGGTTGTCTTTCTTGAGCTGGACGAATGCGGGCTGGCGGAGGAGGTTTCCGCCGAAGAGCATGCGGTTGCCGATCTTTTTTTCGTCGAGGTGGGCGGCGAATTCGCGGACGGTGAATGGGGCGGACGGCTTCACGCGGATCATGAATCCGAACCAGGAACAATCGGTCCGGCACTGCGTGCTGTCCCAGGAGAAGGAGTCGGGAGCCGAGGGGCGGGCGGCGA
This sequence comes from Verrucomicrobiota bacterium, assembly GCA_026398275.1. Lineage (GTDB taxonomy): Bacteria > Verrucomicrobiota > Verrucomicrobiia > Chthoniobacterales > Terrimicrobiaceae > QYQL01. Next base: position 54,598 of record JAPLTF010000026.1, on the reverse strand, counting down.
GGGGGGAGGCACCGCTTGGCGGGAGCCATGCGGTCGCATGCGTCGGGAGGGAGAATTCGAAGATGTCCTCCATGTCGGCGAGGCTACCGCGGAGGGTTTCCCAATTCTCTTTGCGGGCCTCGATGAATGCGGGGAGGCGTCTCAATTGGACGCGTCCGATCGCGGCCTGCGGATCGAGGGGTTTCAGATTATACCCCATGTGGCTGTAGATGTATTTGTGATCATAGCCTTCGGGGAGTTCTCCAAGCTGCCAGCCGAACCTCTTGTTGCAGGTGTTGTCTTTTCCGGACGGACACCAGCAGTCGCGGCCCCAGTCGCGGAAGCTCTCGGCGTAGGTTTTCAGGGATGCACGCCGGATGATGTTCACCGCTCCGCCCTCGCCCATGGTCAGGTGATGGGGAGGGTAGAAGGATTGGGTCGAGAGGTCGCCCCATGCCCCGGTGGGGGCGACCAGAAGATCGAAATTGGGAGATGGGAGATCGGAATTCTGCCGGATTCGGATGATCGGGTGGGTGCCGGACTCCGCGATCTTCAGCAGGTGCTCGAGGCCAAGTTCTTTTGCCATCCCGACCGGCATGGAATACGTGCTGCCAAGGGCGTCACAGTTGTCTTCGATGAGCCAGAGGTCGTGCTTTTTGCAGAATGCGAGCACGGCGCCGAGATCGAACGGATTGCCTAACGTGTGGGCCAGCATGACGGCTTTTGTTTTTCCCGGAGAGTAAGCGGCTTCCAATTGATCCGCGCGGGCGTTTCCGGTCGCGGGATCGTTGTCGATGAAGACGGGGATGCATCCGTTCTGGATGATGGGGGCGACGGTGGTGGGAAATCCTGCGGCGCAGGTGATGACCTCGTCGCCTGGACGGATCCGCTTGTGATCCGGGAGCTTGTGAGTCGTGAGGCAGGTGAGCGCAATCAGATTGGCGGACGACCCCGAGTTGACGAGGAGGCTGTGTTTGACGCCGAGGAATGTGGCGAACTCCTTCTCGAACGCCGCGCCTTCGGGGCCAAGCGTGAGCCAGAAATCAAGCGTCGCGGAGACGGCAGCCTCGACCTCGTCCTCCGCGAAAACACGGCCTGCGTAGGGCACGGAAGGCAGGGCGGAAGTTTCTGACTCCAGGCGGAGCGGATCGTCGCCGGGGCGGTTGGCAGCGTGGGTGATCCGTGAATACTCGCGGGTGAGGCGGAGGATCTCGGCTTTGAGTTCGACTGGGTTCATGGGCTATGAAATGGCGGCGGCATGATGGCGGATTCGCCAGGCGCAATTATTCATCCGCCATTTTGATATTCGTCTATCTGCCGCCTGGTGAGGGCGGAGAATTCTTCGGGGCTGCGGTAGTTCGCGGCACTCCGATACCAGGCGACGGTCTTTTCGATCGTCGTGGCAAAATCCCACTTCGGCTGCCATCCCAGGAGATGGGATGCCTTGTCGGTGGCGAGATTTAATTTTCCCGCTTCGTGAAGCGCGTTGTGGTCAGACTTGTCCAGCCATTTGCCGGGCCAGTGTTTGAGGATTTCCTGAACGATGTCGGCGACCGTGCGATTTGAGTCCAAAGCGGGGCCGAAGTTGAAGGCTGCGGCGGACGCTGCCGGAGACTGGAGGCCGGATAATGAGGATAGCCTGGAAGCGAGCACGAGGTAACCACCGAGCGGTTCCAAGACATGCTGCCACGGGCGGGTCGCGGTCTTGTTTCTGACCGGGATGGCTTCACCCTTTTCGAGAGCGCGGATGCAGTCCGGGACAATGCGGTCCTGCGCCCAGTCTCCCCCGCCGATGACGTTTCCGGCGCGGGCGCTCGCGACTTTTACCGGATGATCTTTGAAAAACGACCGGCGCCAGGAGGCGATGGCCAACTCGCAGCCAGCCTTGCTGGAGCTGTAAGGATCGTGGCCCCCCAGCGCGTCCTCTTCGCGGTAGCCGTGCAGCCATTCGCGGTTCTCGTAACATTTGTCGGTGGTGACCATGACCGCGGCGCACGGCTTGTTGAGCTGCCGCAGGGCTTCGAGAACATGGATCGTCCCCATGACATTGGTGTTCCATGTTTCGACCGGTTCCCGATAGGAGAGCCTTACGAGTGGTTGTGCCGCCAGGTGAAAAATGAAGTCCGGGGCGGCCTTGATCATCGAAGCGCGCACAGCATTGGCATCACGCAGGTCGGCACAATCCCACACAATGCGGGAGGCGAGGCCGCCCTGCTCAAAGAGCGACGGCGCAGTGGGCGCGGGCAGGGAGAATCCACGGATCTCCGCACCCAGCGAAAGGAGCCACTCGGCGAGCCACGCTCCTTTGAATCCGGAAACTCCGGATAGCCAGATCTTTTTTCCGGAGAAGGTCTGTCGGAATGAATCTACCAAGTTTTCCATGGAGCTTTTTCTTCCTCCCAGAGTCTTTCGAGAAGCAGCTTGTCACGAAGCGTGTCCATTGGCTGCCAGAAACCGTTGTGCTGGTAGGCAGCAAGCTGGCCTTCGTTGGACAACGTTTCCATCGGCCGTTTTTCCCAAAGCGTGTCGTCACCATCAACATAGTCGAAGACGGATGGCTCCAGGACAAAGAATCCACCATTGATCCAGGACCCGTCGCCCCGGGGCTTTTCCTGGAAGCTGGCAACTTTCCCAGCGGCCAGACCAAGGGCTCCAAAGCGACCCAAGGGCTGAACGGCAGTCAGCGTAGCCTTCAGGCCCTGCTTGCGATGGTATTCGATGGATTCGGCGACATTGACGTCCGCCAAGCCATCCCCGTAGGTCATGCAGAATGTTCCATCCACAAACGGGGCGATGCGCTTCATGCGTCCGCCGGTCAGCGTTTCGTCGCCGGTGTCAACAATGGTCACCCGCCAGGGTTCGGAGCGCTTGGAATGCACCTCCATGCGGTTCTCTTTCATGTCGAAGGTGACATCCGACATGTGAAGGAAGTAGTTCGCGAAATATTCCTTGATCACGTATCCCTTGTAGCCCGCGCAGATCACAAAATCGTTGATCCCGTGGGAGGAGTAGATTTTAAGGATGTGCCAGAGGATCGGACGGCCTCCGATCTCGACCATCGGTTTCGGACGCGTGACGGTTTCTTCGCTCAGGCGGGTGCCCAAGCCTCCTGCGAGGATGACGGCTTTCATAGGGATAAGCGTGGAATGGGCAGGAAACGATCTGCAGACTCGCTGCCACTTCCGGCCATTTTGAAATTTTTCGCCGGGGATCGCACGCCTTTTTAGGGGGGGGTCTCACGCTTTCGCGGGATTTTTACCATTTCATTGGGCAAGGCTGGAAAGAAATTCTGGAATTCGGCGGTTGATCCATGAGCCGCGGGCGTCGAGGAATCCAAGGTGTCCGCCGGATTCCGGGGCTTCGAGCGTGAGCTGCGGGTTCTTAGCAGCCTCGGAAAATGGAAATGATTCGGGCGTCAGAAAGGGATCGTCCTTCGCGCTGAGGATGAGGGTCGGAACATCAATCGCGTGGAGAAACTGCCGTGCGCTGCATTTTTCCCAATAGTCTTCGGCACCGAGGAAGCCGTGGATCGGCGCGGTGTATCGGTCGTCGAAGTGCTCGAACCCGTGCAGGGCGGTCAGTCCGGACAGGTCGACTCGTCCGGGCATGGCCGCGGCTTTGGTCCGGACTTTTTTGCAGAGGCTTGCGATGAGCCTGCGCAGGTAGAGCCGGTTGCCGGGCCTCCGGTCGAGAGCCTTTGCGGTGGAGGCAAGATCCACTGGGGCGGAGATGGCGGCGGCCCCGAGGATATTTGCGGCAGGGGTTGCCTCGCCGAGATACTTCAAGACAAGATTGCCGCCGATGCTGCATCCGACCAGCGCGATGGGGCGGTCGCCCGCGTGCGCGACGACTGCGGCAAGGTCTTCGGTCGCGCCGCTATGGTAGGAACGGGCAAGCCGGTTCAAGACACCGCTGCACCCGCGATAGTTCCAGGCGAGCACGTCCCAGCCGTCGGCAGCAAAGCTCCGGGCAAGCCGGATCATCCCGGGGTCCCGCGAGTTCCCCTCCAGGCCGGAGCACAGGATCGCGAGACGCCGCTGGCCGGAATCTATGCGGTCCAGATCGAGAAAATCCCCATCCCGCAACTCCAGCCGCTCGCGACAGAAATCAACCCGCTCACCTCCGCCCGCAAGAACCGGCAGGATCGTCTGTACATGGGCGTTCCGCAGATACCAGGGAGGGCGGAAGCGGGATTCGATGATGGGCACTGCTCTTCAATAGACACCGAACCTGCAATCGGCGATTGCGGAAAGCGCAATTCTATCTATCCCCGCGATTCCTGCGCGGATCGGCTGCCGGTTGCGATGGGCTCTGGGGTTGAACAACCGGAGCTTGGCGCTGCTGTTGCTGAACAGGCTGAACGGCCAGGGGGGCCTGGGGTTGCTGGGGTTGCGGCGCCTGGGGACGTTGCTGCTGCACGGGATTGACCGTCGGGGCCTGTTTGCGGGTCTGTGGTTGCGGCTGCACGACCGGGGCCGGACGTTCTTGCTGCTGCACAGGCTCGACCGTCGGGGCCTGCCTGCGCGGTTGCGGCTGCACAACCGGGGCCGGACGTTCTTGCTGCTGCACAGGCTCGACCGTCGGGGCCTGCCTGCGCGGTTGCGGCTGCACAACCAGGGCCGGACTCTGTGGGCCAGCCGGTGTATCGGCGACAGGCAGGGTGGGTCTGTCCGATTTCGGAGGTTCGTCCTGTCGGCTCTCCTGTGCAGGCTGAATCCGCTCTTGGATGTCCGCAGCGGGCCGGGTTGGCTGGCTGGCCGGAGGAACGCCTGTGCGTGGAGCATCGGGCTTGTCGCCGGTTTGCTCTGAAGGAACGGGCTTTTGATCCGGTGCCACCGGGCATGGGGGAGGCAGCTTCGGGTGGGCGCCTTCTTGTCGCGGTGTATTCACGGGGCTTGAGGCGTCGGGAGCGGGGCGATCCGGTTGTTTGGTCTGGCCGGCCTCGGCTCTTCCATCGCGCGATGTCCCGGGAGCATTTGTTTGGACCGGCACCCGGGGCGCAGCCGTGATTGGCACGGTGGGCGGACGGCCGCGATTCGGGTGCGCCTGCGGGGGCGCTTGCGGAAGCACGCCTGGCGGGAGAGGTTCCGGCGCTTGGTCAGGAATCCTGCGGGCCGGCGGGACGGGACTCGTGGAATTCGGGCCAGTGGTCTCGGGGCGCTGAGCGCGGGGTCTTTCGGGGCGGGTGGAGTTTTCCCCGGCTTCCGGCGTGGAAGGAATCGTTGTGGGAGCGCCAGGGTGTGCGGGACGCCCAGTCCAACCTGACGAGCGTTCTGGTTTTGTCGGGCGCGGCAGGGAGCTCTTCAACCCGGGGTCGTAGACTGCTGCGGGGCGGGTGGCCTGCGGGGCGACGGGGGAGCCCGATCGGGCGCTGACATAGCGGGCGTTGCCCGTGTTGTTTTGCTGGCGCTGGTTTGCCTGGCGCTGCGCGCCGGCGCTCGGCAGCCAGCGGCTCGCGTTGTTGAACTCGATATTCACGGTCCCGCAACGGTTTCCATCGGGCCCGCGGTTCCAGTTGTTGTGCCGGTCGCGATTCCATCCGCACCAGTTGCCGCGATAGAAGCAGCGCTGGCGCCAATCGAAGTCGTAGCAAAGCCATGACCCCACGGCGAAACCGATGCCGAATGTCAGCACCGGAACGGTGGAATACGACTGCACGTAAACAACCTGCGGATCGTATTGGGGAACGTAGATCACCTGCGGGTCCGCCGGCACGATCCGGATCGTCTCCTCCTCCTCGACCACTTTCTGCTGGGGAGAGTCCACGAGATTCCCGGCGGCTTTGGCCTGCTCACGCAATGCCTGAATCGCGGCCATCACATCGGCCGGCTGCTCAACGAATGCCTCCCCAACAGAAGTTGTCCACTCCAGATTTTCATCCATCCAGGCAAGAACATCCGGATAGCGGGCGAGCGATTTCACGCTCTCATCCCATGGCTGGCTCTCCGTGTGTTCGGGATCGCCGTTGGCCTTCAAATACCTTGCCGCCATCACGACATCCGGGGTCACCGTGGAGGCGGGCAGAATGAGGGCGATCAGGGCATCGGGATACAGCGCGATCGGGGCAAGAAGCTGGCCCAGCTCCCCCGCATTGAGTTTTTGAGAGTCCATCTGCACGGGCGGAGGAACCGGCTGGGCGGCGATCTGCGCCGGCAGCGGAGCGAGGCAGCCCAAGATGGCGGCCAGAATCACAGCCCATGCTCGCGCGGGCCGGGCCGGCCGGCAGAAGCGGATATTTTCCATGCCGCAAAGTATCACGGTTCGGGGCAGCACGCGACAATGGGATTTTTTCGCTCCGGCGGCGAATGGAACGGGCCGGGATGCAGAAACGGGGCAGGCGAGGGTTTTCATAATGGTTGCTGAAAAGTGAAACGCACCTGCCTTCCATTTATTCACGGTCATCCACGGCGTGCTGCCGGATTGACGATGCGGGCATTTCCACGAACAATCCCGCAGGTTGTGACAAAGGCCTGTCTGGAATGAAGAGCGAGAAACAAAATGCGGGCAAGGAGCTCTATCAGCAGCTGCGGGCGATGCCATGGGAGCGGCTCTGGGGCGGGGAGGTGCCGCGGTTTGACCGGGCCACGCAGGCGGAGCGCGCGGAACGGGTCGCTGTGATCCGCGCGGTCGGCGTCGTGTTTTCGGAATCCGGCCCGCGGGAGCTTGGCGGCGAGGTGCGACGCTGGCTGCGGAATTTGCTCAACGACCCGGTTGAAAAAGTCCGCCGGTATGCGATGAACGCCCTGCCCAAAGTGGGCGCCGGCCGGGATGAAGAATCCGAACTCCTCGCACTCCTTAAAAAAACCGACATCGATCGCGAAAAGAAATTCCTGGCGGGAGCACTCGATAAGATCGGAGGCGAGCAGACGCTCGCGGTGGCGCAGGGACTTTTTCCCCGGACCGAGCAGAAGGCGCGCGCGGCCGTGGCAAGAAGCGAAAGCCCCGGGAGCATCCGGATGGATCAGCCGCTGGAGGATATCTCGGGCGTGAGGATTCATCTCCGCGGCCGCAGGGGGCTCGAGGGCATGTTGAGGGAGGAAGTCAAGGCTGTGGCGCGCGGGCAGTTCCGGGTCCTCGACCAGTCGGACGGGTTGGTGGTGATCGAGCCGGTTGCGCCATTTTCCTTGGGCGATGTTTATCGGATGAGGTGTTTTGGCACGGCGGGTTTTTGCCTCGGCACGGGGCGGGTGGGCGAATTAGCCGACTTCATGGCATCGCCACTGGCACTCCGCCTGTTAAGAACGTTCACCGAGGGAACGATCCGCTACCGGCTTGATTTTGTCTCCAAGGGTCACCAGCGCGGAGCGGTGCGGGAACTCGCGAGCCGCGTGTATTCCCTGTGCCCGGAAATTCTCAACGATCCCCGGAGCGCGCTGTGGGCGATGGATATTCACCCGGCGCAACGCGGAGAAATGGTCGAGCTGCGCCCGCGTTTGATCCCCGACCCCCGGTTTGCCTACCGGCTGCAATATATCCCCGCCGCATCGCATCCCCCGCTCGCCGCCGCCATGGCGAGGCTCGCGGGAGAGATGGACGAGGAGGTCGTGTGGGATCCGTTTTGCGGCTCGGGCGTTGAACTAATCGAATGCGCGCTGCGCGGCGGTGTGCGGACGGTTTTCGGCACCGACCTGAGCGCGGAGGCAATCGCAACTGCGCAAACCAACTTTGCGGCGGCCGGAATTGCTTCGGTGGAGGCGAAGTTTTGTTGCAGCGATTTCCGCGAGCACGCGGCGATCGAAGGCCTGGAGGCTGGGCGCGTGGGCCTCATCATCACAAATCCCCCGCTCGGCATGCGCGTCCCCGTCCCTAGCATCCGGCAGTTGATCGCAGACCTTTTCTCCGTCGCCGCAGTGGCGCTGCGGCCCGGCGGGCGGCTGGTTTTTGTCAACCCGCTCCGGTCGGGATCCCCCCACCCCAGACTCAAGCTGCAATGCAGCCAAACCGTGGACATGTCCGGGTTCGATTGCCGGATGGAGATGTATGTCAAAAGCTGAATGCGGCGGGGCACTCAGGGCAGCTTGACCCCGCGCGCTGCGAGAAGGATGCGATACCATGTATCGCGGTCCATTTCTATATTAGTGGCCAATGCCGCGTTCCGGATGTTTTCAGGCTTGGCACTTCCCACGACGGGGACAATCCCGGCCGGATGACGCAGAAGCCACGCCAGCGCAATGACCGTCCGGTCGCAGCCGAACTGCGCCGCCGCCTGATCCAGCGCGGCGAGAATGGCGAGATGATGCTCCCGATTCGGCGCATCCGTCTTGGGATCCTGCCCGGCCCCCACGCGCCCCTGGGCGAGCGGGCTCCAGGCCATGGGAGTGACGCCGCGTTCGAGGCATTGATCCAGCGTTCCGTCCGTGAAGCAATCCACCCGAAGGGGATGGATCTCGACCTGGTTCACCTGCAGGGCAAACGGCAGCGCGCTCTGCACGGCAGAGAAGAGGGACGGGCGGAAATTGCTCACCCCGAACTCCCGCACCTTGCCGTCCGCCCGTAGCTCCGCGAACGCCTGCGCGATCTCCGCCGGGTCCGCCAGAAAGTCCGGCCGGTGGAGCATGAGCAGATCGATTGTTTGCAGGCGCAGCCGCTGAAGCGATTCTTCCACGGAAGTCAAAATGTGCTCGTAAGAAAAATCGTAGCGGTGGGGCTGGCCGGGGTTCGGCTCGTCCTCGAACCGGATCCCGCACTTCGTGGCGACGACGAGGCGGTCGCGCCAATCCGGATGCTTCTGGAGCGCATGTCCGTAGATACTCTCGCACGCGGTGTCGCCGTAGATGTCGGCGTGGTCGAAGAACGTGTAGCCCGCATCCACCGCTGCCTCGAGGGCTTCGATTCCGCGCTGGATCACGGCATCGTCCACCGTCGTCCGGTCCCAGGAGCCGGAAATGCGCATGCACCCATACGCGAGCCGTGAGATTTCGATCCGGCTCGTTCCAAGACGTTGAGTCTTCATCGGAAAACTACATCATGCGCCCTGCACAGGGTCGAGGAGGCATTTCCATGGGATACATCAGCGAGCCGCCGGATGTTCGCCAAGCTGCGAGCCGGTCCGGGCGAAACGGGTCGCGAGCGCGCCGAGGATCACCACCGGAACGAAGACGATGCCAACGCCAAGCCACGCCAACCCCGCGCTGCCGAGGATCGCGCCAGTCGCGTAGGAAAGCCAAACCGCGCCGGCCCGGCGGGCATCGGACAATGCCGGACCGCCGCCCTCAAGCACCGCGCGTGCCGCGGACTTTCCCAACATGTCCAGCACCCCGGTGACATAGGTTGTCGGAAAGGAGGAGAACCCAAGCTCACGGAGTGTCGCATTTTGCAACCCCATCGCCAGAAGGGCCGGGATCGCTGCAGGCAAGCCGATGCCTGTGCGGACGAGCACGAAAAACACCGCGAGCAAAAATGCCTCCACCGCCAGCAGCACGGCGCAGCGCCGGTAGGTCCGGGAGCTAAGAATCCACAGGTATCCGAGGAACAACCCGAGAACGAAAACCGGGATCGCCAGCAGATGGGGCAGGCCTTTCGCCCAATCGCCCTGCCCGAACGCCGCGCCGAACGACGCGGAGTTCCCGCTCATGTGGGCGACGAAGAGGCCCCCCAATGTGAGGATTCCGACCGCGTCGATGCTGCCGCCGACGCCCGCCAGCAAAAAGGCCTCGCGCGGCGCGCGAAACCCCGGGGCAGCATCTGGCTTTGGGCCATTCATGACGCCACTGTCTAGCGAATGCCGGCGCCGCGGGCAATGGAGTTTACCGCGCCCGGGCGCGGGGCGGAAGCAGTGAGCCGGGACTTTTTCGGGTATAGCGCTTGAACACGGTCGCGAAGTATTGCGACGAAGAGAAGCTCAGCCGGTAGGCGATATCGGTGACGGTCGCGCCGGGCCGGACGAGAAAGGATTTTGCCGCGGAGATTTTGCAGCGCAGGACATACTCGGCGGGAGGAATCCCGATCTCCTGCTTGAATCGCGCCTTGAAACGCGATTCGGACAACCCCATGACCGCCGCCAGGTCCCCGACGGTGAGTTCCTCCTCGAGCCGACCGTCGATGTGATGGAGCAGGCTGTTGATGCCGGGCGAGAGGCCGGCCCTGGGGTTTTTCCGGGAGCAGTCAAGGACGAGCAAAAGAAACTCCATCAGCTTCACGCTGAGAAAAATCCGGCGCAGGGGATCTCCGCGCGATCCGGCGGCGGCCATGACCTCATCAAGCAACACCTGAAGCCGTGGGGTGCCGGAGAAATGCCGGTGCGGAATTGCGCGAAGCTGCGCCATCAGCTTCGCGGCGTCAACTGGCGGGCAGTTCAGGAAGCGGGCGGGCTTGTTGGGAAGAACGAAGTGAATCCAATACAGCACGCCTTTTTCCTGCGGTGCCTCACCCGTGCTGTGCTCCTCACCTGGAAAAGTGACGAAGACATCGCCGCCCCGCAGCACGTAGTCCTGCCGGCCAACCCGGTAGATCTGTGTGCCTTTGGCCAGGTAGCAGATCTCCATAGCCCCGGGATGCGCGTGCTCGACGAGGCCACGGTGGGCATGGGTGAAATTGTAGCGCCCGAGTGTGGGCACCCCGGCAATGCCCAGCGTCCGCAGATCCAGGATCACCCGCTCATGGGCGCGCATTTTCTTCAATTGCGGCATGTTTGATTTTGTATTGCGATACACGGGCGAAAGCCAGCCGCAATCCCGCGTGATACGTTCGCGGCAATGAATGCGAAAAGCAAACCGCAACCGGTGGATTGGTATCGGTGCCCGGTCCGGCCGGATATTTTGAAAAGCCTGCACGAGCGCAGCGACGCGCTGGGATGGCTGCAATCTCTCGGCTATCTTGGAACCCTGATTGTGACCGGCGGCCTGGCCTTCTACTCGGCCGGGCGCTGGCCGTTTCCGGCAGTGATCGCGCTGACCCTGTTGCACGGCATCTGCTACGCCTTTCAAATCAACGCCGTCCATGAGCTCGGCCACGGGACGGTGTTCAAGACAAAGGCCCTGAACCGCGCATTCCTGCGGATCTTCGCATTCCTCGGCTGGATCAATTTTGAAGTCTTCGAGAAAAGCCATGCACGGCACCACCGCTACACGCTGCACCCACCGGAGGATCTGGAGGTCGTGCTGCCGATCCGGATCCTTGTCCGGCAATTTTTTCTGGACAGCACGCTGAACCTGAAGGGGATTTGGCATGCCATCGCCGACACGTTCCGCATCGCGCGCGGAACGTTCGCCGGCGAGTGGGAGCTCAAACTTTTTCCACCCGAAGATCCGGAAAAGCGCCGGGGCCCTGTGCTGTGGGCGCGGACTCTCCTCATCGGCCACGGGCTGATCTTCGCCGTCTCCATCTATTTCCAGCTCTGGATGATCCCCGTGCTCGTCACGTTTGCGCCATTCTACGGGGGCTGGCTGTTTTTCCTCTGCAACAACACCCAGCACAACGGGCTACAGGACAACGTCTCGGACTTCCGGCTCTGCTGCCGCACATTCACGGTCAACCCTGCCGTGCAGTTCCTCTACTGGCACATGAACTACCATATCGAGCATCACATGTTTGCCGCGGTGCCGTGCTACAATCTCGGACGGCTTCACAAGCTGATCAAACACGACCTGCCGCCCTGTCCACACGGGCTGGTCGCCACATGGACGGAAATCGCCGCGATCCAAAAACAGCAGGAAGCGGATCCGGCCTATCAATACCATGCACCTCTCCCCACCACCCGCCTCGCCGGATACTGAGCGCAAAGCACCCACTCACCGCATCAAAACCATGCCGACTCCATGAGGGCGAACAGGGTTTGGATGCACGCGGCATTGCAGGCCAGGCCGGATGCCAGCGCATCCTGATAAACCGGAATTCCGGTTTCAAAAATGCGGGGAAATCCCCGGGCGGCTTCCGCCCTTGCTCCGCCGGGGCCGGTGGATTGGCGGACGAGCGTGAGGCACGACATCACGAGGTGGATGTCGCGGAGGTCCTTCTTCGTGAGCGTCGCCAGCTGGTTCGCCAAAAAATCCGCCTGCTTCTGGTTGTCTCCCGGCTCGATGATGCGCTTGAGAACTTCGGGCACGGATTTTGCAGAAACAAACTTTCCGCTGGCGAGCTTGCCAACGCGGTGCATGCGATCCGATTTGTTCCGACGGCGGGTGTCCTTGGGAGCCGGTGATCGTGAATGTCCACACCGGGGCCGGCCTTGGAAATGCGATGGGGTGCCTCCTGACCGCCTACCAGAACAAGACTCCGCTCATCATCACAGCCTTGTCTCCGACAGCGGGCTGTTTTTGCAAAGCATCCTCCCGCTCGTCACGCAGCGCGACGGAGCGGGGGCTGCGAAATCAAGTGTCCACGCGATACCCCGGACATCGGACGATCTGCCGCTGTCAGCCGACCGGGTCTTTGAAATCGTCGCGCCACTTTGCCCGGAGGACTTTGTGCTCGTGGAGGAATCTCCCTCGAATGTTGCCGAACTGCAGAGGAGGTTTGTGACGACCAAGCCGGACAGTTTTTACACGTTTGCATCCGGCGGCTTGGGCTGGGACATGCCCGCCGCAGTCGGGCTGGCGCTCGCCGAAAAGCAGACCGCGCGAAAGCGCCCGGTGGTGGCGGTGATCGGGGACGGATCTTTTCCGGCCCGAGCTTGTTCACGTAGTATTTGAGGATCGGCGCGTCGAAGACGACGGCCTGAACCTTGCCGCTCTTGAGCACATCGAGGCAGGCTGGGATGTCGGGAAAGACCTTGACGCTGACTTTTTGTCCCCCGCCCGCTCCCAATTTTCCGAGCCAGGTTTCGGCGGTGATGCTGAGAGCTCCCACCGCGACCTCGGCGGATTTGTTTTCCACCGCTGCGGGTATTGCCGCCGCCTTCGTGCCTTGGCCAAGCCAAAAATCCTCAGCAACGCGGCTTTTTCCTAATTATTTCACAGGTTCTCAGCCCCTCGCCATGCGGCGCAGGAGGGCGTCGGCCATGTCGGCGGGGGTTTCCGCCACCTCGATCCCGGCGGCCTGAAGCGCCTCGATCTTACCGGCGGCTGTTCCCATTCCTCCGCTGACGATTGCGCCGGCATGTCCCATGCGGCGCCCCGGAGGAGCCGTGGCACCGGCGATAAATGCGGCGACGGGTTTTTTGCAGTTGGCCGCGAGCCATGCGGCGGCTTCCTCTTCGGCTGTCCCGCCGATTTCCCCGATCAGGATCATCGCCTCGGTGTCGGGATCCGCGTTGAACATTTTGACCGCGTCGAGGTGGGAGGTGCCGTTGATCGGATCGCCGCCGATGCCAACGCAGGTCGACTGGCCGTGGCCGCGGCTGGAGAGCTGCCAGACTGCCTCGTAGGTAAGGGTTCCGGAGCGGGAGACAACCCCGACCTTGCCCGGCTTGTGAATATAGCCCGGCATGATCCCGATCTTGCACTGGCCGGGGGTGATGATTCCGGGACAGTTCGGCCCGATGAGTCGGCTGTTGCTTCCCGCCATGCCGGCCTTGACCCTCATCATGTCGACCACGGGGATGCCCTCCGTGATGCAGATGATGAGCTCGATGCACGAATCGACTGCTTCCATGATCGAGTCCGCCGCAAACTCGGCGGGTACAAAGATCATGGTCGCGTTGCAGCCGGTCTGCTGCCGTGCCTCGAATACGGTGTCGAAGACCGGGATTTTGTCATCGAAGAGTTCGCCGCCACGGGCGGGGGTGACCCCGGCGACGACATTGGTGCCGTATTCCATGCAGGAGCGGGCATGAAAACCTCCTGCTTTTCCGGTGATACCCTGGACGAGCAGGCGTGTATTTTTGTCAACGAGAATGGCCATTTTAAGAAAGGATGAGGTGGTTCAGGCGGCTTGGGCTGCGGCGACGACTTTTTGTGCGGCGTCGGCGATGTCGGTTGCGGCGAGGAGCGGGAGTCCGGAATCGTTCAGGAGCTTGCGGCCGGCCTCGACGTTTGTGCCTTCGAGGCGGACGACCAGCGGGACCGGGAGCTGGACGGCTTTCACCGCATTGATGATCCCCTGCGCGATGATGTCGCACTTCATGATTCCGCCGAAAATATTCACGAGAATCGCCTTCACGCGCTTGTCGGAAATGAGAATTTTGAAGGCCTCGGTGACCTGCTGTTCGGTGGCTCCGCCGCCGACATCCAGGAAGTTGGCCGGCTCACCCCCGTGGTGCTTGATGATGTCCATCGTGGCCATGGCCAGGCCGGCCCCGTTGACGAGGCAGGCGATATTTCCATCGAGCCCGATGTAGCTGAGATTCGACTTCGAGGCCTCGACCTCGCGGGGGTCCTCCTCCTCGAGATCGCGGTAGTCGCGGATCTCCGGATGGCGGAAGAGCGCGTTGTCGTCGAAATTGAACTTGGCATCCAACGCGAGGATCTCGCCGCCTTTTGTCACAACGAGGGGATTCACCTCAACCATCGAGCAATCGCTCCGGATGAACAGCTTGTAGAGGCTGGCAAAAAGTTTGCAGGCGAGGCGCATTTCACCGGAGGCCATGCCGAGGAGCTTCGCCAGCTTGCGGGTCTGATACGGGAGCAGGCCGTAAAGCGGATTGACCGGCATGTGGATGATTTTTTCCGGGGTGTGTGCGGCGACGGTTTCGATGTCGACCCCTCCCTCGGTGCTGGCCACGATCACCGGTGCGGAGATCGCGCGGTCGATGAGGACCGCGATATAGAGCTCGCGGGCAATCTCCACGGATTTCGAAACAAGAACCTTCCTCACCACGCGGCCTTCGGGGCCGGTCTGGTGGGTGACGAGCGTGTGGCCGAGCATCTGCTCCGTGATATCACGGACCTGGTTCGCGGTTTTGCAGAGATGAACGCCTCCCTTGAAACCGTTGGTAAAGGTTCCTTTTCCACGGCCTCCGGCATGGATTTGGGCCTTGACCACCAGATTGTTCGTGCCCAGGGATCGCGCCACCCGCTCCGCTTCCTCAGGAGTGGAGGCGACCCCGCCGGGGGTGTTCGTAACCCCGAATTTGTCGAGGAGTTCTTTTGCTTGGTATTCGTGGATGTTCATCAGGATTCTTCGGGCCCAATGGTATAAACACGCCTCGCCGCCCGCCGCCACAGGAATCTTCGCCTTTTTTGCCGGGAAAGGCGGGACTATCGGGGCGGGCGGACAGGCGGGGTGAACGTCACCCGGTTCTTGCGGCACCATTCCTGGGCCCCGGCGACACCGAGTTCGGCGGCTTTCACATAGGATTGCCGTGCGGCGGCCTTGTCTGGAGCAAGCCCGCCAAGGCCTTCCTCGAGGCAAACCGCATAGAAATACATGGAGCGGGCGTCGCCCTTCTCAATACCCTGCTTGAAAATCTCCACGGCCATCTTCTCATCCTTCATGCTCGGAGGGGCGCTCATGAAAAGGGCTCCAAGGTTGCCGTATGCGTCCGATAACCCCAGATCTTTGGCCGCAGAGAAATAGGTGAACGCCTTTTTAAGATCCGGCTGAACCAGGCCGGGAATCCCTTTATTGTAGATGTCCCCGAGCCGGTTGAGGGCATTCACCTCGTTCCGCTCCGCCGCCTTGTTGATCCACTCCAGCGCCAGCTTCGGGTCGCGCGTCACCCCCTTGCTCAGCTGGTAACATTCCCCCAGCGCGAACATCGCGTGCGGATCGCCCGCCTCGGCGGCGCGCTGGAACCACCTGGCCGCCTCCTGCGGATTCTTTTTCTGTGCGCCGATGTCGTTCGAGAGCATCAGGCCGGCTGAGAGCATGGCATCCGTGCTGCCGTTGTTGGCTGCGGCAAGCGTCCATTTCAGGGCGCTCTCCGGATCGGTTTCGCGCAGCTCCCCGCCCAGCAGGACCTGGGCATCCACAAAGTCCGATGCAGCGGCGCCTTCCAGCGGGCCCCGGAGGGCGGCGATCTGTCCCGGCGTGAGGGAGTTTCGGCGATCAAGAGTCGCGGACAGAAACTCCTTCAACGCCTCCTTCGCATCGGCGAGGTCAGGGTGGGATTTTTGCAGTTCCACCAACATCGCGAGTGCGGCAGCGGGATCGACTTGTGCGGTTTCCCGCGCTCTTGCGAGCACAGCCAATGCCGGGTCAGGAGTCGGCTCCGGCGAAGGCGTTGGAGAGGGCGAAGGCGAGGCCGTGGCGGGCGGCACCGGCGTGGGGGATGACTGCGGCGGGGTGGCGGTGGTTCTGAGCTTGAGGAGAAGATACCCGCCTCCGCCAAGCACCCCCAGGATGAAGAGGGCCGCCGCCAATAGCAGGATGACCACGCGGGATTTTTCCGGAGCGGGAAGCGGCGGCGGGGAGGAGGCATGCGGGGCCTGGACATGCGATGTCTCATGCCTGGCGGACGCCGGCGCTTTCGAGGTCGGAGTTTCCGACTCCAGCCCGTCCAAAAACGCGGTGGGGGACTCGAAGGAAACCGAGGGATCCAGCGCGCGCCGCAATGCATTGTTGGCGGCCTCGGGAAGCCCCGGGATCGGCACCGGCCCGCCTGACGAACTTCCACCCCGGACACCGCCCAGCATCTCGTAAGCCAGCGAACCCAATGCATAGACGTAGGCCCGGTTTTCGTTCCCGCGGAATGCCCCGCTCTCCAGAAGCGCGCCGAAGGCAGAAATCACCAGCGTGGCATCGGGAGGTGCCGCGGGGGTGCCGGGCGAGATCGGGTTGAATTTGACGGCCGCCTGCGGCCATTCGGTGACGGGGCGGGAAAGATCAGCGCTGCAGAGAAGCACGGCGCGCGAAGCGATATCGGGGCAGGGAATTCCGGCGGCCTGCAGCGCCTGAAAGCCCGCAGCCAGTTCCCGCAGCAAGGGGCGGGCCTCCAAAGCAGGCAGGGCTTTTCTGGCCCGCATTAGATCGAGAAGGCTGGGCCCATCGATCCATTCGAGGACGAGAAAAACCGTGTTGTCCTCGAGGCGTTCGAGTGAAAGGATTTTCTGCAGCGCCGGCACCTGAAGTTTTTGCAGCGCCACCACCTGATCCTCGATTCTCGTGCAGGCCTCCGAGGAGGCCAGCAGGGAAGGATCCAGCACAAGAATTGCGACCAACCCCGGTGTCTCCAGGGACTGCGCTTTGAAGACAGGCCCGAAGTCGGAGGCCTGGACCTCCTCGACCAGCTGATACCTCCCCGCGAGGACAGATCCTTTGGCAAGTTCGGCCGGCTCGCACGTCACGGGCTCCTCCAGCACCTGGGTCTCAAAATTGTCCGGGGCAACCGGGAGAGGCGGCGTGGCCGGGGCCCCATTGGCCTTGAGCGCAACGAGGCACGCCTCGACCTCGTGGCGGAGATCAGCGGGCGTTTGCGGGCGGGCGGCGGGATCCTTGGCGAGCATGTGCCTGAGGAGCTCCACCACCGGGGCCGGCTGGTTCGAGAGGGTTTCAAGCGGAGGATCGCGGTGCAGGTGCTGGCTCATCACCTGCGCCAGCGATCCGCTGAACGGAGCCCGCCCGGCGAGCATGTAGAAGAGCGTCACCCCAAGGGAGTAGATGTCCGACCGCACGTCCAGGTCGCGCTCATCGAGCTGCTCCGGGCTTGCGAAATGCGGCGTCCCGAGAAACCCGCCCACGGTGAGCGTCGCGGCATCCTCCCCCTCGCTCCCTGTCGAACTTTTTGCCAGCCCGAAATCAATGACCTTGACCGTGAATTCGCTGTCATCCTCGCGAACGATCATGAGGTTCGAAGGCTTGATGTCGCGGTGGACCAGCCCCTGCTTGTGAGCGGCCCCGAGCGCGCGGGCGACCTGGAGCACAATTTCCAGCGCGGTCGGAGCCGGGATCGCCCCGTCGCGTTTCATCATCGCCTCGACCGTTTCCCCGTCGACAAATTCCATCGCGTAAAAACAATCCCCCCCCTCCTCGCCGAGGTGGAATACCGTGGCCACGTTCGGGTGCCGCAATGCCGCCGCAGCCCGCGCCTCGCGCAAAAACCTCTGCCGCGCGACATCGCTGCTCAGGTAGGCGGCATTGATGACCTTCAGCGCGACAAAGCAGCGCAGGTTCGTGTCGAACGCTTTGTAGGTGATGCCCATCGCGCCGCGTCCAAGCTCGTAGAGCGATCCGTCCCCGCGGAGCGGAACTTCAAAATGCTGAAAGTGGACTGGCTCGGCCATGGAAACGTGGGTATTAGAAACCACTAATAGCCACTAAGAACCACTAAAAAAGGCGGAGGAGGAGTCCCATGCAGTTCTTCGGCTTTTCGTGGAATTCAGCGGCTCGCCAGAGAAACAGATCACCGCGAGGCACGCGAGATCCAGCTCCAGGGGAGGGATCCGTGCGAGAGCATCCAGTCGTTGAACTGCTTGAGCGACCAGCCTTCGCCGCAGACGAGCCGCCGGTGGAGCTTTTCCACCTCAATGCGCCCGAGGAGGTAGCTCATGGGAACGGTCGGGCTCGAGGTATACCAGTTCACATCGCCGATGGCGCGCGCGCGGGTGAACCCCACGCCGTGCTGCAGGCGGCGGGCCTCGGCCGCATGGGTCAACGTGCCTTCCTGCAGCCCGCAATCAATCACGATCCGGTGGGCGCGCCAGAGCGCGTCGTGAAGCTGGATGAGCTTTGCATGGGGGAAATCCACGAGCCCGTGATCCACGGCCATCTGCTCGCACCACATCGTCCACCCCTCATAAAATATCGAATGCTCAAACAGGCGGCGGAGCCGGCTGGGGTGCTGATACTGGACGACAAACTGCAGGTGGTGGCCCGGATAGGCCTCGTGGACCGAGGTGAGCTCCAGGCCGAAGTGCTGCCGGATTTCAGCCAGCTTTTTTTCGGGATCGGTCTGTTCGAGGCTCAGGTCGTTCACCCAGAAAATCCCTGTCTGCGAGCGCGAGAACGGCTGGGGCGGATTGTAGGCCGCGGTCGGAAACTGGTGCCGCAGGAACGGCGGGACCGGCAGGATTTTCAGCGACTCCCCCTTCGGCAGCGTGACGAGATTGGCGTCGGCGAGCTTGAGTTTGATCTCCCGGGTTGTGCGGCGGTAGTGCTCGAGCAGCGATCCCGGCGGCGTCCATTTCGCAGCCGCCTCCTCGATCAGCTCATTCGCAGAACGCCGGCCGATCCTGGCCGCGGCCCTGTGGAGCTGGTAATCCTGGTAAGCCACCAGCCGCTCTCCGACCGCCCGGGCCTCCCTCAACGAAAGATCGAAGCCCAGCCGCTCGCGGATTAAAAATTCGAACCGCTCCCGGCCCACGGCAAATGCGCCAGCCGGCCCCTGCTTCTTGCGCTGGATCGCATCCGCATATTCCTCGAACGCCGTCACCGCCGAGCGCAGTAGAGATTTCGTATGCGCAGGGTGCGGGGATATTTTCAGGAGCTCCGGCTCGAGGCCGTCGAAAAATTCGACGCTTCCCTCGCAGGATTTGATGGCCAGGTCGGTCCAGAGCGGGACCGGCAGCTTCACGCATTCCGTGCCTGCCGCGAGAAAGTCCGGAAGTTTTTTGAGGCGCGACTCGAGCGCCGGCAGCGCGCGGGCGAGGTTCCCGGATGCCCGCACGACGAGATCAAAGATTGCATCCACTGCGGTGCCCGCGTGCTGGTGGGGGTCCGTCCTCCACCGCTTCAGATCGCGCGAAAAGAGAATCTCCGTGCGCAGGCGCGCCAGGAATCCCCTGCGGTCGAGCCAGGCATCGCCGGAGAACGCGCCCTCCGGGAGGTCTTCCACCCTCCGCAGCGTGGCCGCGAGAAAGTCCACATACTCGCGATGGACGCCCGGCGTGTTCTCCCCCATCATCGTGTCATACTTCCGGAACCCCCACCGGCTTGCCTGCTCGGGAAAAAGCCCGCACGTCTTCGCGATCCATTCCTCCCCGATCGCATGCAACGTCTCCACCGCAGAATGATCCACCGCCGATAAGAATTTCATGTGTGCCCTTGGTTTCCGGATCAGACCCTGCCCTGGATCACTGCTTTGGCTTCTCGAAGTTTCCCTCTTCGTCCACCCTGGCGACGGCTGCCGCCTCGGCCTCGTTCGCGAGGTCGCGGACTTTGGCGACCTGCTCCGGCGTGAGGACCTGGCCCTGGTTTTCGGAGATCAGGTTGAGGATTCCCATGAGCCGCTCGGTGAGGACTTTGACGAACTCGGTCTTTTTCAGGCGGGGGTGCAGGGTCGAGAGACGGTCGAGAAAATATTCCAGGATTTCCGCATTGCCGAGGACCTTCGCCTTGTTGGGCGTGTAGGCGGCGACCGTGCTGTTGGCTCCGAGTTGGAATCCGCGGAGCCATCCGCCGAGGCTGATCATGTGGGCCATCTCCTCGTCGCGGAGTTCGAGCATCGAGGTCTCGACATCCTGCTGGGTGCGGATGAGCTCCTGCCGCATGCCGAGCCAGTCGCCCTTGTCGCTGTATTCGAGCAGGCTCTTGCTGCGCTTGGTGAGCCGCTCGCCGACCCCGAGCGCGCGGGCCTGCCGGATGAGCGCCTTCCCGACATCCTGCACATCCTTCGGACGCTCGGCGAGGGTGAGCATGAATCCGTCGGCGACGAGCGAACCGAAGTGCATGGCCGTCTGGAGGCGGTTGTTGAACGTGGCGTCGCGATTCGCGGAATCGATCAGCTCGAGAGGGACCGGCCGGAAGAGCTCGAGCTGCTTGAGGATTTCCTGAATCGAAGGCGCCGTGATGGGGTTGACGCCGAGCTCCTCGCGCATGTGGTCGTCGGAGCTCTGCTTGAGCTCCTTGTCAATATTCTCCTGCGCGAAAACTCCTGCAGCCTGCAAGCAAACGGCCAGCGTCGAAAAAACAAACCCCCGGTGCATGAAGGCTCTATAACCGATTTGCCGCGCCGCTGTCCAACCAATGCGGAAAAAGAGGAGAAGACGAGCTTTTCGATGCCTTTCCGAAGGCAGGTTCTCAGGGCGACTGCGCTGACCTCGAAGCCTTCGACGCCAGAACCAAGCCATGCGCGGTCATAGGCAGAAAATCCGTCTGATTGCTTGTCGCCAAAGGTGCGCTGACGCGGATCGCAGTCGCCGTGATACAACAATCCGCGAAGCTCTTGGAGCGTCGTCCGGTCCGATTGAAAAGGTCCGCCGCCAACTCCGCATCCACGCGCTCCAAGACCTCGGCGTCAGGCAGAAGTTGTCGCGCCAGAGACTCAGCCGCGTTTGAGATGGGACCACAAAAACTCGCCCCAAGCCACGGTGCTGACTCCCAGCGTCTCGCCCGCATTGAGCCAGCCGACGAGTTGAGCCTCCTGCGTGCTGCCGGGCAGCAGTGCGTCGATCAGAAAATTCGTGTCGAGGTGAATCACGGGGATCGAGCGCTTTAGCGCCTGGCGTCAGCGACGGTCTGCTTCCACGCTGCGGCAGCGTCCTGGGTCAGCCCCACTGCCTGCTGCAACTGGCGGAAAACCTTTAACAGATCGTCCGAGGTCTTCACTGCCGGCTGCGCAGCATGTTGCACTGCCCGCTTCACGGCTTCCTGCGGCGGAAAACCCCATCGCTCGCTCAGGCGACGCAACGTTCCGGCTGTCACCTCATCAAGGTCAATCGTCAATGCCGCATGAGTCATTGCAAAACGATACAGCCCGCGCCGACAAGAACATGCTCGCTTTCTCGTCAACGACCCGCCTCAATATTTCCCAACAGCATGATCAAGCGGATTTCAGATGAATGGAAACGAATCAACGCTTACAATCTCCGCGTTGGCACCGAAAGTTTCTTCTACGACCGGGTATTCAAAGAAGATATGGAGTGGCTGACGCGGGCGTATCTTGCGGAGATAACCGAGTAAGTTTTGCGGCCTGCAATAGTGTGGCCGATCAGGAGGGTGATGCGATCTTGCGGGAGGAGGCATGGTGGGCGATACTCGGGCCATGATTATCGGGATCCCAAAAGAAATCAAAGAGCAGGAGTATCGGGTGGCGCTGCTGCCGTCCGCGGCCTACCAGCTCATCAAGCGCGGACACAAGGTGCTGGTCGAGAGCCAGGCCGGCGCGGGAATCGGGTTTGAGGACGAGGACTACCGGGCCGCAGGGGTCGAGGTCCTCGACAAGCATGAGGAAATTTTCGAGCGGTCGGACATGGTGGTGAAGGTCAAGGAGCCGCTGCCTTCCGAATACGGGCTGCTCCGGAAGGGGCAGATCCTTTTCACGTATCTACACCTTGCCGCGAACCGGAAGCTGACCGAAGCCCTGATGAAAACCGGGGCGACCTGCATCGCCTACGAGACGGTCGAGGTGAACCACCGGCTGCCGCTGCTCGAGCCGATGAGCGAAATCGCTGGCCGGATGTCCGTGCTGGTCGGTGGGTATTTTTTGGCGAAGCACAATGGCGGCAAGGGCGTCCTTCTGGGTGGCGTCCCGGGCGTGCTGCCCGGCAAGGTGATGGTGATCGGCGGGGGAACATCCGGGGTCAACGCCGCGCGGATGGCCACCGGCCTCGGCGCGGATGTGACGATCCTCGAGGTCGACCTCGAAAGGATGCGGTTCCTGGACATCACGATGCAGACCGCGCATACGCTCTATTCCAGCGAGGCGAGCATCCTCGAGCTTCTGCCGGGTGTGGACCTCCTCATCGGGGCCGTGCTCGTCCCCGGCGCGAAGGCCCCGAAGCTGATCTCCCGCGAGATGCTCCGCCTCATGAAGCCCGGCAGCGTGCTCGTGGACATCGCCATCGACCAGGGCGGATGCGTGGAGACGTCGCACCCGACCACCCACCACGACCCGACGTTCGTCGAGGAGGGGATCACGCATTATTGTGTGGCAAACATGCCGGGCGCCTATGCGCGCACGGCCACCCAGGCGCTGACCAACGTAACAAACCGCTACATCGAAACCCTCGCGGACTTTCCGTTGAAGGAAGCCATCCACCGCCAGCCCGGCCTGGCGGGCGGGATCAATATCGTGGATGGCAAGGTCGCCTGCAAAGCCGTCGCCGATGCCCTCGGGATCGAATATTTTCCATTCACCGCATGAGCGCGCTGGAAAAATCCATCCATGAAATCGGGGCCCGCGCCCGCATTGCCTCGCACGAGCTCGCGAAACTATCCTCCGCCCAGAAGGCCGCGATCCTGCACGCCATGGCGGATGAGCTCGTGGCCGGGACCGAAGGTCTGATCCACGCGAATGCGGACGACCTCGCACGCGCCGAAAAGAGCGGGCTCACGAAGGCCGCCATCGATCGCCTGCGACTGACCGCCGAGCGCATCGCCGGGATGGCCGACGGAATCCGGCAGGTGGCGGAGCTGGCCGATCCCGTGGGCGAAATCCTGCGCGAGTGGACGCGGCCGAACGGGATTCAAATCACCAAAATCCGCACCCCGATCGGGGTCATCGGGATCATCTACGAGTCGCGCCCGAACGTGACGAGCGACGCGGCGGTTCTGTGCCTGAAGACCGGGAATGCCGTGATCCTCCGCGGCGGCTCCGAGGCGATCGCATCAAACCTCGCCATCGCCGCTGCCATGCAGGCCGGGGGAGCCAAAGCAGGGCTCCCGGACGCAGCAGTCCAGCTCATTCCGACCACCGACCGCGAGGCCGTGAGGATCATGGCACAGATGGACGAGTTCATGGACGTGATCATTCCGCGCGGCGGACATTCGCTGATCGAGAACGTCGTCTCGCACGCCCGGATGCCGGTCATCAAACACTACCATGGTGTCTGCCATGTCTATGTGGACAAGGAGGCGGACCTCGACATGGCGCTCGAGATCGCGATCAACTCCAAGTGCCAGCGGCCCGGGGTCTGCAACGCGATGGAGACGCTGCTCGTCCATCGCGATGTCGCCACGGAGTTTTTTGCGAAGGCCGCACCCGCATTTCAAAAATTCCCCGTCGAAATGCGGGCGGATCCGGAGGCGTTCCGCCTGCTCGCGGAGCACGGCTACAAGCCGCTTGGCGAGGCGGATGAAAATTCGTGGCGGACCGAATACCTCGAGCTCATCCTCTCGGTGCGCGTGGTAGACAGCCTCGACGAGGCGGTCGCCCACATGGAAAAATACGGATCGCACCACAGCGACGCGATCGTCACAAACGATGCGGCCGCGGCGGAAAAATTTCTGAAGGAAGTCGACTCCGCAACCGTCTACTGGAACGCCTCGACGCGGTTCACCGACGGCGGGGAGTTCGGATTCGGCGCCGAGATCGGCATCAGCACCGACAAGCTCCATGCCCGCGGGCCGATGGGCCTGGAGGAGCTCACCTCCTACAAATACCAGATCCGCGGAACCGGACAGGTCCGCTGAACAGCCACCCGTCGGGGTGTTGAAGTCGTTCAGGCAGGAATAAATTGCTTCAATTTGACGTTCGTTTCGCCATCAGATAGGTTGTTTTCATGTCGTTTACAGAGTTGAAAGACCAAGCCATCCAGTTGCCGCTTGCTGAGCAGCGGCAGCTCATAGCCTGTCTGGTCGCCGTCCAGACAAGCACCGATCAGGCTTTCAAGGACAATCTGGCCGGAAAGATTGACGACCGTAACCCGGAAAACTGGGTCGAACTGGATGACTTGAAGTCGCGGCTCCCCGAGTAATTCCTGCCGTGCCTTATCGCCTCTTCGTCGATCTGGAAGTCATTTCCACGTTGAGCGCCCTGCCAGCTAAAACCCGGATACGCCTGCTCAACCATCTCCCAAGCCTCCGGTCTGCTCCCGACCGCCTTTCCGATTACTTTGAGGAGGATGCGATTGGAAGAAGGGTCGAGATTTCCATCTGCTCGGGCTACGCCATCCATTACTGGATCGACTTCGCCGACCGCCACATCAAAGTCCTTGCCGTGGTGCCCGCCGATTCTTGACGCACCGGCTTACAAAGCGGCGGCTATTTCAGGCGATGTGAGGAGTCCACTTAATATGCGGGATGTTTCCTCAAGACTACTCCGGCGGGCGGGAATCGTGGGGTTCACCAAGTCGCCGGGAAATGTTTTGGCGTCAGCAAAAGATTTGGTCGCAAGAAGTTTGCCGGATTTATCGAACACGCTGATGGAAATGTCCGTGACCAGTTCTGGGCTCACAAGTCTGTCGCTTTCCCATTTGCTGACTGTGACGAGAATGACTCAAAAGGGACTCCAAAAATACTCGAGGATTTTTCCAGTGAAAAGATGCCGGATATCGAGCGCCCTGCCGGAAATGTTGTCGGCGAGCAACTCGGGGTTAACTCACCGGGACAACTTGCTGGAAATCGAGGCCTCTTCTTTGCGCTGATTTTACTGCTCTTTGAAATTTCACGCACATCGCCCGCGCGCGAACTTCTCCCTCAGCCGACATCAGAAACCAGCAGACTGCATTGGGGGGATCGCGCGGAGCAGCGGGGCCGACGTGCCATCGGAGTTCTATTTCAAATGTCAATGGGCACGGCCTGACCCTTTTGATTCTCGGCCTGACCCTTTTGATTCTATTTCAAATGTCAATGGGCACGGCCTGACCCTTTTGATCGGCCTGACCCTTTTGATGATGACCCTTTTGACTTTTGATGGGAGACTTGAAAAGGTGAAAGCAGGAAAATATTTATTTGACTGTCGGGTCGAGCACTTTCAGGCCGATGGCGTGGGCGAGTTTGCCCTGTCGTCCGTCGGAGGTGAGGAATTCTTTGACGCCAAGGAGCCGCGCTGCGGCGACGTGCAATGAGTCCAGGGTGCGGGCACCGGTCCGGGAGGCAAATTGATCGGAAAGCAAACGGCATTCCTGCCAGGTGTGGCTCCAATCCACTTCAGCGACTTGCAAAACCCCGCTCTGGAGGTCGGCCTTGAGGAGTTCGATGGCTGCGGAGGCCTCGTCTTCGCTGCATTCTTTTCGAAATGCTTTGAGGCGAAGGGCGGAAACGCACTCGGCAACATGCAGGTCGGTAACCCAAATCCGATCCTTGCGAAGACGGATGAAATCCTGAACGCGCGCAGACTCCGGCTCCGCAGTGTAGAGCTTGAGAAGGATGCCTGTATCGTAATAAGAGTTCAACGTTCGCCTCGCGATTCGTCAAGCAGCGCCCCGGACGCGACACCCTGCCAGCCACTGCCCCAGACCATTCGGGCTCGCTCCACAAAATCAGGAAACTCGATAGTTTCCTGCACGGGAACGATTTGCGCGATAAGATGCTTCCTGCGAGTGATCCCAACTTTGTGTCCGGCCTCAACAACTCTCAGAACTTGGGACAAGTTGTGTTGGGTTTCCATAATGGAAAACGTTCTCATAGCGCATCAAATTAGCGCATGCTTTCCCGGGTGTCAAGTTCTGCGACTTTCCTTCTGCCGTTTTCCTTCCATTATGTTCCCCCGTTGCGGCCGGATGTGCTTTTGATTCCAATGGCAGCGGTGAAGATGTCTGCGGCATGGGATCTGATTTCGCTCTGGGTTGAGGAAATGAGGTCTGTAGGGAATGATCCGAAAAGCCCTGGCGAGTCCATCCTCGCGACGCTTGAGGTGGCGTAATGCCCTACAAGGCCAAAGAGGTGCTGTGCGGCGCTTGGAGCGTGCCGGATTTGAGGTCCGCAGGCAAAGCGGTTCGCATGTGGTTTTGCGGCATGCCGATGGAAGGCAGACGTATGTTGCGATGCACCCGGGGATGTGCCCAAGGGAACATTTCGTTCAATCCTCAAGCAGGCCGGGATGGACGAAGAGTCATTCAAGAGCCTGTAAGTCGGGGTGCTTTCTGCCTCATTGCAGCAGGAGACCGGGTGCGTTGCCGCCCCCGGCCTCAGCGTTTGGCATCCGGTCAGACCTCCTTGCCTCGTCCTTCGAGGTCATGCAGCATCTTGGCTGCCA
This sequence comes from Verrucomicrobiota bacterium, assembly GCA_026398275.1. Classification (GTDB taxonomy): domain Bacteria; phylum Verrucomicrobiota; class Verrucomicrobiia; order Chthoniobacterales; family Terrimicrobiaceae; genus QYQL01. Next base: position 28,008 of record JAPLTF010000026.1, on the reverse strand, counting down.
CGGTCAGGGCATCCTGCAACAGCTCCTGTGTATCTTAAGAGGAGCCAGGCACATTTCCCAGAAAAAAGAGGTTGGGTTGGGTGGGACTCGAACCCACAACCAACGCCTTAAAAGGACGTTGGTTTCCAGTGTAGGAATATTTTACTTGCCCTCTGCTTACCTTTTAGCGCATTGTTTCGTCGTAGTTCGCAACAATTCGCTCCCATGAGAAAAGTAAACCTCACCCTCCCTCGCCGGGTCAAGATCGGCGGGAAAACCTTCTGGCAAGTGACGGCACCCTCCCCGATCGGGGGGCGCATCCGCAAGACGTTCAAGGATCGGGAGGATGCCCGGATCTTCCATGAGCGGTGCGAAGTCCAGATTACAAAATTCGGATCACAGGCAATGGAGCTATCCGACCGCCTCCGGGGGCAGGCCATCGAGGGGGCGCGAAAACTGGAGCCCTACGGGGCGACCATCGCGGATGCCGTGGCGCATTACGTTGCTTTCCTCGAATCCCGCCGGGGTGGGGTGCCACTGGCGCAAGTCGTGAAGGAGCTGACCGCCGCGCGGACCACTGAGGGCGCATCCGCTCGCTACGTTCAAGACCTCCGCCTGCGGTTGGGGCGGTTCACCGAGGCATTCCCGAAAAAGACCAGCCGGGAGATCACAACCGCCGATGTTGACGCTTTCCTTGGCAACCTGGGGCTGGCACCCGGCACCGCGAACACGTTTCGCCGGGACTTGCGGACAATGTTCAAGTTTGCCGTTAGGCGTGGATACGTTGAGAAGAACCCGGTTGACCGTGCGGGGATCTTCAAAAACAAGGCTGGCAAGATCGAGATTCTGACCGTGGAGCAAACCGCCCGCCTCCTGACATCCTGCGATGATTCCACCCTGCCAGCCGTTGCCCTCGCGGTTTTCTGCGGGCTACGGCAGGCCGAACTTGAACGCCTGCAATGGGGCGCGGTGGACCTCGACGAAAAGATTGTCACGATTGACGCAAGCATCGCCAAGACCGGGAGCCGTCGCGTGGTGGACATCCCCGACAATGCGGTTGCGTGGCTCGCACCCCATGCCAAGAAATCAGGTGCCGTGATGCCGTCCGATTTCCGGCGACTGTTTGACCGGGCGCGGGTCCGGGCAGGGTTCAAGCCATCATTCGAGGGGCGGGAGGATGATGTTTTGAAAGAACTGCTGACCGCTGCCGAGAAAAGGAAACCCGCCCTCGCACCGTGGCCAGCCAACTGTCTGAGGCACGGCGCGATTTCCTACCGGCTCGCCATGAGCAAGGACATCGGCAGGGTAGCGACCGCTGCCGGGAATAGTCCGGCCATCATTCTGCGGCACTATGCCGAGCTGGTGAAGCCGACCGCCGCCGCTGCATTTTTTCAAATCACCCCGACCGTGGACGAGGGCAAGGTCATCAAATTCGCAGGGGGCGCGGCATGAAAATATCATCCCATCGAAAACCGCCCGCTGGCCTACCATTGCCGGAAAAAGAAAATGGCAAGGCGGGGCGTATAACGCAAAGCACCCGCGAACCCGCATCAACACAGGGCGGGCGGGTAGTGAGTCGCCGCTAGTTGCGCGGCTAGCATGAAAATATTTGATTCGTTTGGATAATTCTTGTTGACACTCGGCAACATCGAGAGCAAAGAAATAAGCAAGCCGATAATCGGAAAATGCTCCGACCGGATGCCCTTAGATAATTAAAGCACTCGCTTTAACCTAGTGGGCTGAAAGCACCGACACACAAACCCGCAGACGCGGACAATTTGCATGTGATCGGATAACCGAAACTCCAACAGGAGATTTTCATGCAAATGCTTTTCATCCGGCGGCAAGAAGCTGCCAAAAACTTGGGCGTAACGCCTGCCACCTTATCCCGCTGGCATAAGTCGGGAATTCTGAAACTCGTAAAAATCGCGCCTCGTGTTCTTGGCTACCACCGGGACACGCTTGAAAACTTCGCTCGTGGTATGGGCGATAAGACAAGGGGGGCAAAATGAAGCCCGCCTCGAAACGACAACTGGATGTTGCCGGGTTCACCCTCCCGCAAGTCGCCGCAAGTCTTAACGTCTGCCGTCGATTTCTGGAGCTGCAAATCAAAGCGGGACATCTGAAAGTTGTCCGCCTCTCCGCGCGGTGCGTCCGCATCCGCCCGGTTGACCTGGCCGACTACCTCGAACGGAGGGCGGTTTGATGATCGCACATCCCGACACCGGACCCATAAAGCGAAGAACCCCGTGCGCTAACACGGGGCGGCTTTCACTGATTGGACTGCAAGCACTCTATATCCTCGGGAAGCTTTTGCAATACCCGCTTGAAGCGTCGTTTTGGGTTCTTGCTGGGTTCCTCGCTGGGCTTGACGTGGAAATTCTGCGGCGGAAAGAGGGGTTGAGAAAATGAAACTCTGCGACATTGAAGCATGTCCGCAATCGGGAACAGGCGTTCATGCGTGGATCATGCGAACCGCTCATGCGTGCCGTAGAGCCGGGATGCACCCGGATCAAGCTACCCGCGAAATCGAATCCCGCATCACCCGCAGGCCGGACCCATCGAACGAAATCCCGCAGGCCGTCGCCAAAGCTTTCAACTCGGCACCGGCGAACGGGGCCACTGGCTCGCGCGTCTGGGCGACTGCTCCGAAATGGCCGGTTGTAAATCAGGAACAGAGGGAGGCCGTCATTGCGTCCGGGCTGGGGCTGGTGGACTTGTGGGAGGCATCGCCGGTTCGCTGGGAGGATTCCGACCAGCACACTGAGGAGATTGTTGACGCGATGTTTCCGGGAAACCCGCTCTTGTGCGTCGGTCAATCCAAGTCGCGCTTTGCGACCAGACACCGCGAATCATTCCGGGGGAGGCTGGCGGGATGTCAACTTATCGTGCCGTCTCCGATGTTCTCTCGAACCGGGCGGACACAGGACGGCAAGGAATCCGAACATGCGCTATCGAACACCGGCAACCGCAGGTTTCTTGTGATCGAACAGGATTCGGGAACACCGGATGAACAGGCGGCGGTTCTGCTGCATCTGGCGACCTCCGCGCCGCTTGTGCTCGCCGTCCATAGTGGATCGAAATCCATTCATGGCTGGTTCTTCTGCTCCGGGCACCCGGAGGACAGGCTACACGGATACATGAGGCGAGCCGTCACCCTGGGTGCGGATCCTCGCATGTGGACCCGCTCACAATTCGCGAGGATGCCGGACGGCACCCGCGACAATGGCAACAGACAGACAGTTTACTTTTTTAACCCGCAGGCAATCACACAATGAGTCTTCAAGATCAACTTTCACCCGTCTGGAAGGACGAGGAAAACGCGGCATATCTGGAACCGGAGACGGCACAACCGGACTTCCGGGCACTTCCGACACCCAACGAAACAAGCTTTCACCCGCTGACAGTCCGCAGGCCGAGCGAGATCATGGCAATGGTTTTCGACCCTGCCGACCTATTGCTCGACAACGGTTATCTGGTCAAAGGAAACCCGCTTGTGGTTGTCGGGATGGGAGGACTTGGAAAATCCCGATTCGTCATGCAAATGGCGATTGCCTGCATTCTCGGCAAGCCGTTCATTGGATGGGAAACCAAGGCCAGCGGCCAGAAATGGCTGGTCCTGCAAACGGAAAATAGCAACCGCCGATTGCAGGCCGACATATCGCGAATGCTTGGGGGATGCACCCCGGATGAACTTGCAAAACTTGACGAATGCCTGCGGATTCACACGCTGGAAACAGAGGATGACACTTTTGTCTCCCTCTCAAATCCGGCGACAGGCGAGCGGATAGCGGAAATCCTGCGGGATTTTCCGGCCAACGTGATCGTGTTTGACGTGCTCCGCGATTTTGGCACCGGAGATTTGAACGCCGACCAATACATGACGGAAACCTGCCGAGCCATTGGCAGGATAACGCGCACGGGCGACCCGGCTAGAATCCCCGTGATCGTGCATCATGCGTTGACCGGCAAGGCGGGAGCGGCAAAAGCGACGGGGTTTGACCGTGGCAGCTTCGGGCGCAATTCCAAAGTGCTGCAAGGATGGACGCGCGGACAGATTAACCTCGCTCCATACTCACCGGACACAAACGACGTGCTGGTCGTGGCATCGGGAAAAGCGAATGACGCAACGGAATTTGAACCGTTCGCTGTCCGCTTGAATGTCGAAACGATGAGTTATGACGTTGACGATTCCGTTGACCTTGCCGACTGGCAGGCACAGGTGACAGGCACCACCAGCGCCGCACCCAAGGCGAGCGCACAGGATGTCATTGATGTTGTGAAAACCTGCGGAATCGACGGCATCGCCAAGGCCAAAATTGTGGCGGCAGTCATGGCGGAAACCGGATGCGCCAAGTCTCTCGCGTATCGGCTTATTATCACGGCAACAGAAACCAAGGCGATTGTTCGCCGAAAATCGGATGGGCTTTATGTCGCCATTCCCTGATATTTTCCACAGTTTTTCCACAGTGGAATTCCAGTGGAAAGGATGTGGAATTTCCATTTCCACCGCGCCTATATATAGGCGTGGAAATGGAAAATCTTCCACGCATGGAAGGAAGCGGGAATGACAATCCTCCTCGACACCCGCGAACCCGACCCGCACCCGTGGGCGCGTCACCTCCCGGACGGCTGGCGCATCGAGCCCGGCACCCTCGAAACTGGAGACGTGGCCCTTGCTCGCCTTCCTGACGGAATTGTCATTGAGCGCAAGACCCCGCCCGACCTGGCCGGTTGTATCGGCGCATCCCGCGAACGATTCGAGCGCGAGTTGAAACGATCCCGCTACTGCGGGCGGTTCATCGTCGTTGTCGAGGGCGATATGCGGGATGTCTGCACCGCCGCCCGTGGGATTCATCACAACGCCGTTGTCGGAACCGTGGCGGCATGGACGGCAAGATACTGCCCGATTGTTTTTGCTGGCTCGGTGGAATCCGCCGCGAATTTCGCCTTTCGATGTCTGGCCGGTCAAGTGAAGGACATTCAACGCGCATCCGCTCAACTGGCCGATGTGGCAACAAAATCAAAGAACCATCCAAAACCATGAGAACACAAAGCTGGGCAGGATTGCCCGACCATCACAAACGACAGGCCGCGCGGGATATGCTGGCCGGGGTGAAGAACTGGCAGTTCTACGGCTGCGTTGTCGAACATCCGGGAGCCGACGAACTGCGGCGATGGGCTGGCCTTGCGCCACAATCGCCACAGGCGGGCGCGGAATCCGTCACGAGTATCAGGACAGCGGAGCCGGGAATTTCGCAACGCATCGCGCACACACGCGAGGGGATTTCTTCCGACATCGCGCACGCGCGAGAGGATGCGGGCAAGCCAATTTCCGTAAGCATCGCACGCACGCGCACGCGCGAGGGAAAGCGGCAGGCCGTCGATTCCGCTCTTACGGCAAACCCGGATGCAAGCAACCGTGAGATTGCGCGGATCACTGGAACAACGCATCCCTTTGTTGCTCTGCGGCGGCGGTTGCGTGGAAACGTTACCGCATGAAAGCGTCAATCCGCTATATCCAGAAACGGTTAACTCCTTCCGGCGAAAAGCGGATTTACTGGAAACATGCGGAGGTTGTTCGACACGCTGCAAGATGGTGCGTGAAACACGGAATGCGATACATGGGCTTCACCCTTGCGCCACTGGTGGAAGCATACTTGCGGGTTTACCCGAAAGCCCGGAGCCGTGCCGGGGCGCGTGCGTCCATGTCCAGACTCATGCGGCGGCGCGATGTCCGGGCGGCGGCTGAATGGTTTCTTGCCATTGAGGAGGGCGCAATCCCGCGAGGAACCACCATGCCTGAAACTCCTTCCGGCATCCGGGCCGAACTGGAAAAGGCCGGATGTTGGCGGGCAAAATACGTTCCTGTTCCTCCCAAGATCACAGTGAGGATTGAAAATGTTTCCGGGTAGGATGCCGGGAATTTCGGGATAATTCCGCGCACGCGCGAGGCGAACAATTTGGGACCCGTGGGTCCCAAGCCATTCACCGATAATTCCGCGCACGCGCGAGGCGAACATTTCGCAACGCATCGCGCACGCACGCGCGAGAGGGGGGCGGGCTCAGTGGTTCACTGATAAAACATCCCCTTGCGCGTCACCCAAGGGTGACTCGCTGCCAGCGCCAACTGAGGGCTCAGTGGTTCACTGATAAAACATCCCCTTGCGCCGCCGCCTGCTCCTGCACCATGCCGAAAACTTTATCGGGGACACCCGGCCATGCGATAGATCCGAACGAATTGACCACGAACCCGAACCCTTCACGCTTCTTTCCCTTCTGGTCAACACCGGAAGCCGGGATTGGCTGCTCGCCCCCTGCCGATTCCACGGCCTTGCTCCACGCTTCCGGCTGCTTCTCGGCTGGCAGCTTTGTCAGGGGGCGAGCCTGGGATTCGGTTGTCGGCTTGTTACCAGTTGGTAACATTTTGGAAACTTCGCTAGCTCCTATGAGGCGATGCGCTTGCACGCGGCTCATATTCCACTTTGTTTTGCAACGGCCTTGGCGTAAACTTCCGGGCGCTTGGCCGGTTCGACTTTTTTCAACTCGCGGGCTGCGCGCTCAGATGTTGGCAAGTCCTTTGACTCAACCACGGTTGAGTCGGCCAGCTCGCCCCGGATCGTCGCGAAGTCCAACAGTTGAAAGGACCGCTGCTCCGAAAACTTCAACTCGGCTCGGAAACTTTCGCAGGGCGGAGACAGTAGGGCGAGGGCCATTCGTGGCAAGTAGAGGGCAAGCGACCGCGCCCCACGAATCCCAAAGGCCGAGCCCTCCCCGACCGGCGACCGCCTCCTGCGGTTGCGTTTCGTGGCAAGTAAATGGCAAGTGCCCCAAAATCCACTTGCCCGCTGCTTGCCACGAAATGGGCTATTTTATGCGTTTTCGTGCGTTTCAGTGCGTAACCGCCTGAGAGGGTGAAAAGGCCCGTAGAGCCTTTGTTTATGCGGTTTCCCTAGGCAAAAAGAAAAGTGGGTTGGGTGGGACTCGAACCCACAACCAACGCCTTAAAAGGGCGCTGCTCTACCATTGAGCTACCAACCCGGCGGGAGGGGAAAAGTAACCGGAACCGGGAAAGACGCAATCCTGAATCTCGGGAAAAGAAGAAATCCTGGCGTCTGTGCGTTCAGGTTTTTCCGGTGTTCCACTGGCTGATGAGCTTGTCGAAGCGCTTCGAGCGGTTGGCGTAGAACGGGTATCTGGAGCTGCCGGTTTCGGGCTTGTAGCGCCAGTGTTTGTAGGACCAGAGCCAGCATTCCGGGTGATCGTGGACCGCGGGCTCGAGGGCATTCCAGCATCGCTGGACGATGTCGCGCGGGCTGGCATCCGCGGGGCATTCGATCGGTGCGTGATGGATGATGCGGTATTTGCCCGATGGTCCCGGGCGGCATTCGACCGGGACGATGGCGGCGCCGGTTCTCTGCGCGAGGGCGGCGTGGGTCTGTGTGACGCTGGCGAGGAGTCCGCCGAAGCAGTCGATGAGGACGCTGCCCTCGCGCGGGTCGAGGTTCAGGTCGCAGAGCATGCCGAATTTTCCGCCGTCCTTGAGGTATTTGAGCATGCGGATCATCGCGCGTTCCTGGGGGATGACCTGGTTGCCGGTGCTGGTGCGGAGGTGGTCGAAGACCGGGCCGAGGAGAGGGTTTTTGAAGCGCTGGGCGATGACCGGGCCCGGGCTGATCGAGTAGGCGCCGGCGAGGGCCAGCCATTCAAAATTTCCAAAGTGGAAGCAGGCGTAGATGGCGGGCCGCTGAGGATCCTTGCGCACGTAGTCCCTGTCCCAGCCTTCGAAGACGACGTGGCGGCCGAAAAACTTCTCATCCATGTTCGGCGCCCAGAAGAGCTCGAACATCGTGCGGGCAAATGTGATGTAGGACCCGCGCGCGATCTGCGATTTCCGGGACTTGGAGAATTTCCCCGGGAACGCGGCCTCGATATTTTCCAGCGCGACCGTGCGGCCGCGCAGGTCGAGCCGGTAGACGAGGGAGCCGAGGACGGAGGCAAGCGGGCGGAGGACTCCGAACGGCAGGCGCGCCACGAACCATGCGCTCGCCGCGAGGCCGGCATACTCGATCCTCTCCCGGAGCGCCCGCATGGCTATTCGCGCTCGATGCGGGGGAACACCGGAACCGGGTCCCCGAGTTGGTGGCCGTCGGCGAGCAGGCCCCATTCGCAACGGGCGATGCTCAAGGGTCCGTCCCATTGGAGCTGGCTGCGGATGGCCGCGGCGGATTCCGGGATGATCGGGGTGATGAGAATCGAGACGACGCGCAGGGCCTCGGCGAGCGAGTAGAGGACCTCATCGAGCTTCTCCGCCGATGCGGGATCCTTCGCGAGCTTCCACGGGGCGGACTCCTCAACGTAGGCGTTGCAGCGGACGATGATCTCCCATGTGCTCTCGATGGCGGCGTGGACTTCGAAGGCATCCATCCGTCGCGAGTAGGCCGCACATTTTTCCGCGACAAATGCCGCGAGCGGGGAGTCGGATTTTTTGAGGATCCCGGAGCGGTAGCGTTTCGCCATGCTGAGCGTGCGGTTGAGGAGGTTGCCGAGGCTGTTCGCGAGGTCGGTGTTGTAGCGGAGAATGAGGCGTTCCTCGCTGAAGTCCGAATCCCTCCCGGTGGCGATGTCGCTGAGCAGATAGTAGCGGGTCGCAGCGACGCCGAACGTCTCCGCCAGCACTGCGGGATCCACGATGTTCCCCTCGCTCTTGCTCATCTTCGAGCCCGCGATGTTCCACCATCCGTGGACGAGAAGCGTCGGGATGTCGGCATCCGCAAACCCGCAGGCCTTGAGCATGATCGGCCAGTAGATCCCGTGCGGCGGCACCATGATGTCCTTGCCGATGACATGCAGGGCTGGCCAGCGCGAGTGGAAGAGGGAATTGTCCGCGCCCGGCGTGGGGTCGTAGCCCGCGAAGCTCACGTAGTTCGACAGCGCATCGAACCAGACATACGTGACGAAATCCTTGTCGAACGGGAGCTCGATGCCCCACTCGAGGCGCGACTTCGGCCGCGAGATGCAGAGGTCGCCGGAGAGTTTCTCGACGGCATTGCGAAGTTCTGCGACGCGGAAATCCGGAACGACGAACGGGGTTCCCGCCGCAGAGCGCACATCGATGAGATCGAGCAGCCACTGGCGGTGCGCGGCGAGTTTGAAAAAATAATTTTCCTCCTCGATGAGGACGACCTCGCCCCACTCCGGTCCGAACTCCCCGTCCGGCCCGCGCTCCTTGTCGGTGAGGAATTGCTCCTGGCGGACGCTGTAATAGCCGGCCTGCTTCGACTTGTAGAAATGGCCGGTGTCCCAGAGGAGCTGGAGCATCGCCTGGACGCAGTGCTTGTGGACCGGCTCGACCGTCGCCGCCCACGCGTCGCAGCTGATGTCGAGCGTCTTCCAGAGGGCGAGGAATTTCGCCGTGATGCCCGCGACAAATTCCGACGGGGCGACGCCCTGCTTCTGGGCCGACTGCTGGACCTTCTGCCCGTGCTGATCGACTCCGGTGAGGAAAAAGACATCGTCCCCCTTGAGACGGTGGTAGCGGGCGATCGCATCCGCGAGCACCTTTTCGTAGGCATGCCCGATGTGCGGGGCCCCGTTCGTGTAGTCGATGGCGGTGGTGAGGGAAAATTTCATGTGTTCGGATTGGCGGGCGGGATGGCATCCGGGTTGATCCTGCCTCCCCACGAAATGATCTTCGCCTTGGCTCCGGACGCCTCGGCTTCGGGAACCTGATTGTTCCGGACATAGAAGAGCGAGAGGCTCGACCAGGCAAGCTGGTCGTTCGGGCGGAGGCGGACGGATTGCAGTCCGGCCTCGATGGCTTCGGGGTGGCGGCCGGTTTTCATGAGCGCCATGCCCAGCGCGTGCCAGCCGTCGAAGAACTCCGGATCGAGGCCGACGCATTCGCGGAATTTTTCCACCGCTGCATCGAGCTCGCCGACCGCGAGGTCGCCGGTGGCCTCGTCGAAAAGGTCCTGCAGCCGCTGGTTCTCCGACTCTGCCGGCAGGCTCATCAGCTCTGGGGTTTTCCCGGAATGCTGATCTTCGCGTCCTCGCGGCAGATCCGAAGCCATTCCGCAAAAAGCAGGCTGCGCTTGTTCTCGAGGAGGCCCTGCTGGATTTCCTCGCGCTTTGCAGCCAGCTCGGCATCGGCGAGGGGCCCGCGGGATTGAAGGTAGACGCCGAGCCCGCCCCAGGGTGCGGCTTCAAATCCAGAAAGCTCGCCCTCCTTGAGCGAGAGCGTCGAGGAGACGACGCGGCGCTGGTCCGGGGTGAGGGAGTCGGACATGGGCGCGATGTTGTCCAGCGACTCGACCGTCAGGCCGGCGGCCTTGGCGGCGTCGGAAAACTTTTTTCCCGACGCGAGCGCGGTGCGGAGTGCCGTGATTTTGTCATCGCCCGAGGTGCGCAGCGCCTGCTCTGCCTTGACCTCGCGAAGGCGGGCTTCGATCGAGGGCGAGGCCTCGGCCAGCGTGAGCGGACGGGCGGGATTCAACTCGGCAAGCTCGACCACATAAAATGCGTCGCCCGACTGAACCACATCGCTGATTTTTCCGACCGCCGGGAGAAGGAATGCCGGCGGGGCGATCGCCGCGACGACTTCCTTAGGCACGATTTTTGAGAGGATGTCCTGAACCTGCTTTGCCCCGTCCGCTCCGGCCTGGGAGACCGCCGGGAGGGTGCCCGCGCGGTCGAAAGCCGGAGTGCTCCGAACCGTCAGCCCCGCGGCCGTTGCGGCTTGATCGAACGGCATGGTGGCGAGCGAGTCCGCAAATTTCGTGGCCTGGTCGGCGAGCTTCTGGAGCTGATCGACTTTGGCGCGGCCCTCGAGCTTCGACCCGGCCGGCAGTTCGAAGCTCACATAGCGCACCGCGCGGGTTTCCCTCGTATTGAGGTTTGCCTGGTTCCTTTCGAAATACCCCGCGATGTCCTCCTGGGCCACCTGCACGCTCTTGGCGGCATCCTCGGCATTGAAGCGGACAAACTCGGCGTTCACCGGCTGCAGGACGCGGGCGGCTTCGCGGATTTCCCTGTCCCCGACAGCGACCGGCGATGCGACGATCGACTCGATTCTCTCCAGCCGCAGCGAGTCGCGCATGACCTCCTCGAGCTGGTGTTCTGTGAATCCACGCGGGGCCAGCTGCTCGCTGAGGAAAGCCCGGTATTTCAGCGGATCAAACTGCTTGTCGGTCTGAAAGACGGCGACTTCCTTGATCCGGTCCGCCACCTGCGCGTCCGTCGGCTCGACCCCGAGAGCGCGCGCCTGGTGCTGGAGGATGAGGAGGTTCCAGACAAATTCCGACATCGAGGACGCCTGGTCGGCGCCCGTTCCGCCGAGCTTCGAGACCAGGTCATACTGGCCGAGCGCGAGCGTGAGCTGGTAATTTTTCGCCTGCCGCTCGAGCGCTCCCGGAGAGAGCGTCTGGCCGTAGATTTTCGGGCTCCGGGTCGCGGCAAGGTCGTCGAGAGGCCCGCGGTTGTAGAGGAAGATGAAGGCCACGATTGTGAGGATGGCGATGACAAGCATCAGCCCGCGTTGGTTTTTGCGAAGGAGGTTGATCATGAAATTTACCGGGAAACTATTGATTTACGGGGGAAAAGTGATTAAAGCGTTTGCACGATGAAAGCAAGCGTCTCCCCAGCGGCAGCGATTTTTGCGGTTTTGATCCTGGCGGCCGGCTCCCTGATTTGCCGGGCTCAGGACGTCGTCGTGCAAAAAAATGACGGCCTGGCGCGCGAGGGCCAAATCCTCGGGGTGAAAGCCGGCGCGATCCGCATAAAAATCGGCCCGGCGGAGACCGGGATTCCGATGGCCAACGTGGTATCCGTAACCATGGCACCCCCGAAGGCCTATACCGAGGCCATGGCGCTCTGGCAAAAGGGCGACGCCGCCAAGACCCTTCCGATCCTGGTCCCGCTGGTCGAAAATTTCAGCGGCCTGCCGACCAAGTGGGCCGAGCGGGCCAGCGCGCTCCTTGGCGAAGTCTATCTTGCCGCAGCGCAGACCGACAAGGCGGAGGCCGCATTCGCAAACTTCCAAAAGCTATACCCCGCAGCCGGCAGCAGCGCGGATATCGGGCTCGCACGGCTGGCCATCGCCAAGAAAGACTTTGAAGGAGCCCGGGTGAAGCTGGTGCCGATCGTCGAGAAGGCGAAGGCCACAAAATTCCCGGACTCCGGCACCAGCGCCGTTTACGGGCAGGCTCTGTTTCTGCTCGGGCAGGTGCAGGAATCCTCGGCGGAAAATGCGGAAGCGCTTGAAAACTACCTGCTCGCTGTCACACTTTTTCATGAGGACGAGGCCGTCGTCGCAAAGGCCACGGAGCGCGCCAACGCCCTCAAAGAAAAAAGCGTGATCGTCCCCTGATATTCATCTAATCTACCATGCACCAAATGAAACCAACCCGCCGTCTCTCCCTCCTGCTGCCCCTCCTTCTGCTTGCTCTCACCAGCCCGCTGGCACTTGCCGCGGACGGGGCGCCGGCGGAGAACATGAACATCATTCAGACGATCCTCCACGGTGGGCCGCTCATCGTCATGATCTGGATCGGAATCCTCGGCACGTCGATGACGATGCTCACATTCATCATCCAGCTCTTCATTGTCATGCGGGATGAGCAGCTGGCGCCGACCGCATTGGTGGAGTCGCTGCAGAGCACGATCCACGCGGGGAACTATCAGGAAGCCTGGGAGATCTGCCGCGCGAACAAAGCCTACATTGCGCAGGTTCTCAAGGGCGCCCTCGAGCGCCTCGGGCGCGGCAAGGAAGCCGTTGAAACGGCGCTGATCGAGCACGGAATCCGCGAGGCGCAGACCCTCAAAACCAAGAACAGCTACCTCTCGGTGATCGGGGTTATCGCGCCGATGATCGGGCTGCTCGGAACAGTTATCGGAATGATGGGGGCGTTCGCCGTTCTGGGTGCATCCGGCGTGGCGGATCCCCGCACGCTGGCCCTCCGGATCGGCGAGGTGCTCATGGCGACCGCCAGCGGTCTCTTCATCGCCATACCCGCATTCATTTTTTATTACTACTTCCGCAACCGCGCGACCATCGTCCTGGTGAACGCCGACGACAAGCTGAACCGCTTGATCGAGGACATTCCCTTCGAGGAACTCGCCGGGGTACGCGTCGGCGAGAATTTTGAGGCGGGAGCCGGAGCCCCCGGAACCTCGCAGGGCTCCCGGAAGGTTTCGATGGCGCTCACCACAAACTGCCCCGTCTGCAACGGGGCGATCCAGGCCGGACAGAACCCCTGCCCGCACTGCGGCGCCACGCTTGACTGGGCCTGATTTTCATGTCTGAGGCCGCCCACCAGCACGGAAAGAAAAAGCGCAAGGCCGATCCGGAGATCGATCCGGAGTTCCAGATCGCGCCGATGATTGACATTCTGCTCGTCCTGCTGGTGTTCTTCATGTCCATCAGCACGACCGAGGTCTTGCAGAAAAACGAGAATGTCAGGCTCCCGGTGGCGAAGGAGGCGAAGGAGGCCAAGAACAACCCTTCGCAGGTCATCATCAACGTCACCTACTCCCAGACCAACAACCTCACCGGCATCGAGGTCGACCAAAAGACCTTTCAGTCGCCGGGGGAAATTGTGAACATGCTCAAGAGCAAGGCGGCCACGGATCCGATGCTTCGGGTCCTGATCCGTGCGGACAAAGAGGTGAAGTATGAATACATGCGCCAGCTGCTCGAGGCGGTCGGCGCTTCCGGCGTCGGCAATGTGACCTTTTCCGTCGTGGACAAGGAGGGTGGAAAAACCACCTGACCGCCCGCGCAAGTTGACAGACTTTGAAACCCAACCGAGGATAAAATTATGGCAGGTGGTGGAGCATCAGAAGATGGAGATATCGGCTTTCAGATTGCGCCGATGGTGGACGTTGTATTCGTCCTGCTGCTGTTTTTCATGTCCTGCGCCGGGTCGCAGATCATCGAGAAGGAGCTGAACATCAACCTGCCCAGCGGGCGGAGCACCGGGCTGAACGCGATCCCCACGACGCCGATCATCATCGATATTTTTCCAGATGGAAAAGTGCAGAGCAGCGAGAAGGTGTTCGATTCGCCGACGAGCAAGGATCTGCCCGAGCTGAAGGCCTGGCTGAAGGATACGATCGCGAAGTTTGGCGACAAGGATCCTGTGATCATCCGCCCCGACCCGCAGACCAGGCAAGAGCGGATCATGGATGTGCTCAATGCCGCATCCGCCTCCGGCGTGACGAAGCTTTCCTTCAGCTAAAAGGTTCCGGCTGCCCTGCCGATGCGTATTCTTTGGATCTCAGCCGGCATCCTTCTGGCGGTAATCGTGGCGGCGTTCGTAGGCTCGTCGCTTTGGATTGGTTCCTACGTGCGCGGCGATGCCTTCCGGGCGACCATTGCCGCCGCGACCGGGGCGGCATTTGATTCGACGGCGGGATTTGACACGCTTCGATGGACCGGTTCGTCCGTCTACTCGGAATCCGCGACGCTGAAAGGGAATCCGGGGGGTGCGCTCAGCAGAATGGAAGCACGCCAGCTCCGTGCGGAGGTGAATTGGAGGGCCGCCTTCACGGGGGTGTGGCGGGTCGATGAAATTTCGATCTCCCGCCTCGACGGCGAGTGGGGCCCTGCGGAAAAATCGTCCCGCAGCGCAGAAGTGAAGCCGACGGACAACTCGAAATCCCCGGCAGGGATTTCCGCCCTTCTGCCTCACAGGTTTGAACTCGGGGTCCTGAAAATCGGAGCCGCCAACCTGGCGCTTGGCGGTGTGAGGATCGCCGACTCTGCGGTCACGATCAAGCCGGACGGAGCCGGGTGGTTGTTTCAAGGATCCGGTGGAGAGCTCCGGCTTCCCTGGGTGCCGGCGCCCGGCATCACCGGTTTTCGTGTCCGTGAACAGGGTGGAGATTATTACCTGACAGAAGGGAATTTTCACCTGGGTCAGAGCGGGAAAATTTCCGCTTCCGGAGACTCAACCGGAGGCGGAAGGCTCCAGGTGACATGGGAGGGAGTGAAAACCTCCGACGTGCTGACCGGCGAATGGCGGAAGCGCCTGGATGGCGTTCTTTCCGGGAACGCCATCATCACGCTGCCCGATCGCGCGACCGGGTCATTTCAACTGCGGGATGGCCGCCTCGAAAATGTTCCCCTACAGGCCACCGTGGCGGACTTCACGGGGAATCCCTCCTTTCGCCGGATGCCCCTGCAGGAGGTCAGCGGGGATTTCACCTATGAGAGGGGGATCCTTCAAATCAGGAATTTTTCCGCCGAATCCAAGGGCCTGCTGCGGATCGAGGGGGCGGCAACGCTTGGACAGCGGGGGGCGCTGGAAGGACACTTTCAGATCGGCGTATCCGCGCAAACCCTGCAATGGCTGCCGGGCTCCCGCGAACGGGTTTTTACAACCGCCAGAAATGGATATGTCTGGACAGAATTAACGGTGGGCGGGACTCTGGAAAAACCCACCGAAAATCTCTCCGCCCGGCTCGCCACTGCCATGGGGACCGAGGTCATAGAGAAAGGTGCGGGTTTGATCAAAGAGACCCCTGCGGCTGCCGTGGAAGGAGTCAAGGGGATCCTTGATATCGTCCGGCCATTCGTGCCCTGAAGGCGGATGTGACCAAAAGGTGACAACCGAGTGGTGCTTTTTGTTCAAAAAACTTCCAAAATAGTTTTGACAGGCACTCTGCCTGCGTTAATTCACTTGGCACGGCACATGCTACACTTGACATGCCTTAAGGCATGAAACCACGGCAGACTCTCCGGAAGCGGGGGGGAGGCCGACAAAAACAAAGGAAATAAAACACAATGAAAATCGCTACCAAAATCGTGTCACTGGTGAGCTTGGCGGCCGTCCTTGCGGGCAGCCCGCTCCTCGCCGGAGAAACCAAATCCTTCAAGGAAAAAGTCGTGGTGGAAGAACCCACCAAATGGTATGGGGCCGCGCTCAGCACGGGCTGGGACAGCCTCTATATGTTCCGCGGCGTCAACGTTCTGCGCAACGCCTACGGCAACAACAGCAAATACGGCTCCGGCATCTACTGGACCGACCTCAGCTTCACTTGGAACATCTCTCCGAATGACGCCCTCACGGTCGGCTCCTGGGCTGCCTTCGGCACCTCGAACACGTCCTACAAGGAAGTGGACATCTACACGAACTACACCCACACCATCGGCGACCTCGCCCTGAGTGCCGGGTATATCTTCTACTACGTGTTCCCGACCGGATCGAACCTCTACTCGCACGAGCTCAACGCGAAGGTGGGCTACACCTTCCACGCGGGATCCGCGACGATCACTCCGTCCATCGGCTACTTCTTCAACCTCGGACCTGATGTCGCCAGCGGCGAAGGGATTGCAAAAACCGCATCGAGCTATCTGCTCCTGCGTGTGGACAGCTCGATCCCGATCTACAAGGACATCGTGTCGCTCACACCGTGGATCGCTTACGGAACCAACTTCCAATACAATCCGAAGCTGACCCAGGACGGCACGCTGGATTTCTTCAGCGGCGCCAACAACATCGAGGTCGGCATCGGGGTTCCGGTCAAGATCAACGACGTGATCACCCTCTACGGCTACGGTGCCTACAGCTACGCGTTCTCGAACCTCTGGGGCACAACCCAGCCCAGCTCGCTCTACGGTGGCGCGAAGGTGACGTTCGCATTCTAATCCGGTCGAACGGCCAAGAAACTTAAAAAAACCCTTCCGGTTTCGGCCGGAAGGGTTTTTTGTTCAGTGCGACCGGCAGGGGCGCACTCACTTGGGGGTTGAGCGACGGGGGTTTCCGAGGTTAGCTGGCATTTATGCCGATCCCTGACGGTGAATTTTTTCGGACGATGATCGCGCGGGTTTCGCCCGACGACATCGTTCTGTATGCCAACGGGGCGATGGCATCGTATTTGCGGGTCAAGAAATCCGACCTGATCGGCTCCCCGCTGGAAGTTCTCGCGGCGCGCACGCGCGGGGAAATTTCCACCTGCTTCCAGCGTCCCGAGACCGGGCGGGCGAGCAACCGGCTTGTGACCGACGACGGCGGACGGGTGTTCGAGTTGAAGACCTACAGCGACGGCGGGCTGCTCGACATTGTTCTCGACGAGGTGACGACGGCGGATTCCGTGAACCGCGACCTGCGTCATGTGAGCGGGACATCGGTCGACCTGCTCAACGAGGAGGAACTCCGCACGGCCCGCCAGCCGGAGCGGCGGTTCATGACGGTTTCGCATGCGCGCCTCAACGGGATCTCCCACCTCGCCGAGCGGCTGGCCCCGATGGAGACCCGCCTGATGCTGAACTCGTTTGTCGAGGAATCCGCCGATGCCATCCTCGAGACCGGGTGCACGTATTACCAATCGTCCGGCGAGGCGGTCGTCGGGCTTTTCGGGGCGCCGCGGTATTTTGCCGACCATGCCCTGCGGGCGGTCCGGGCGGCCTGCAATCAGATCGAAAAATCCTCGCAGCTCCGCTCGGGATTTTTTCACCAGGGCAAGGAGATGCCGCCGATGTCGTGCGGGATCTGGACCGGCGAGACATTTGTGGGAACGCTCGGCAGCTCGGCCACTCAGCAGTATTCGGCGATCGGAGTCACCGTGGAGCTGGCGTCGGAGCTGAGCCGGCTCGCGCGGCCGGGAGAGATCCTGATTTCGGAAATGTCCCTCCGCAACATCATCCAGACGCTGCCCGACGGATGGCAGGCGATCCGTGCCGAGAGCGAAGTCGAGCCGGATCTCAGCGACTTCCATTGGAGCGGCGACGAGATTCAGCCGCTGCCTGCGGAGCACCTGCGGGGAGTCTGGCTCATCGGGCCGGGCATCCAGGAGGATTCGTCGCGGACGGAGTTCTACGCCGACTATCTTTATTCGCTGAAAACCCGTGATCTGGATGAATCGGTGCCGATCCTGAGGGTCGTTCGGCCTGCGGTGATCGGCGATTCTCTCGAGCTGAGCACCGACAATGTCGTCAGCACGCAGTTTTCGCAGATGCTGGGCAAATACAAACTGCTCAAGGTCATCGGCACCGGCGGCATGGGCAAGGTTTGGAAGGGCCAGGACCGGTATGGAAATGTCGTCGCGATCAAGGTCATGCATTCGTCCGAGGCGACGACCGACGCCCAGCTCAAGCGATTCCAGCGCGAGGCGGAAGTCATGTCCCGCCTGCCCCACAGGAATATCTGCCGGGTGTTCGAGATGAGCGAGTTCGAGGGGATCCAATACCTCGTCATGGAATTTGTGGACGGCCTCACGCTTGCGGACCTTCTCTACGAACGCACGCAGGCCGAGTCGAGCGGCAGCCGGGTTGGCGCGCTCCCCGATCTCAAATCCCTGATCCACGCCCTGCGCGAGGAGCGCTCCTCCCGCGACGAGGCGCCGCAGGCGGAGGAGGAAGCCACTGCGCCCCGCCCGAAGGAAACCCGGATCCTCCCCATCGAGCAGACGCTGAACATGTTCCTGAAAGTTTGCGAGGCGGTGCAGTTCGCCCATGAGCACGGCGTCCTCCACCGCGATCTCAAGCCCGGCAACATCCTCCTGCGCGAGGATGGCGAGCCGCTCGTCGCGGATTTCGGCCTCGCGAAGCTGAGCACCAGCGAGTCCGGGCAATCGCTCTCGATCAGCGGACACGTCGTCGGGACATTGGAAAACATGTCGCCCGAACAGGCGGAGTCGAGCAAGGAGGTGGATGAGCGGGCGGACGTCTACGCGCTCGGCACGATCCTTTTCCAGATGCTCACCGGCCGGCGGCATTTTGAGGCCACGGGTAATATCGTGACCGACGCCCAGGCGCTCCAGTCCCACGAGCCGCCCCGCCCGCGCAGCCTGAATCCGAAACTCGACAGCGACCTGGAGGTCATATTGCTCAAAGCCCTGCGCAATTCGCCGGTCGAGCGCTACCGCAGCGTGAAGGCCTTGGAAGCCGACCTCGAACACTACCGCAAGGGCGAGCCCATCACAGCTCGACCGGTCACCACGATCGATCTGCTTCGAAAGCTTGTCCTCCGCAACCGGGCGGTCACCGCAGTCATCACGGGATCCTTGCTGGTGCTCATTGCCGGCTCGATCGCCGCATTTTGGAAGATCACCGAGCGGGCCAAGGTCGCGGAGGATGCGCTGGCAGAGGCCCGGACACAAAAGGATCTGGCGGTGAAAAACGAACTGAAAGCCGAGGAGCGAAAGAGCCAGGCCGAGGCCGCGATGCTGGCGGCGGATGAATCGAAGCAGAAGGCGCTGGCCGCGCTGGAAAATCAAACCAAAGCGGAGCTGGCGAAATCCGTTGCTGTAAAAGAAACCGAGGACGAAAAACTGAAGCGCGAAGCCGTCGAGAAGGAGAAGCAAGCGGTCGAGAAGGAAAAGGAGGCTCTGGCAGGGAAGGGCAAACAGCTCACGGGAGAGCTCACCGAAGCCCAGAAAAAAGTCCAAGAACTGGAGGACGCGATGTCGCAGCCTCGCGAGCCCGAGTGGCAGCCGTTCCGCCGTCCGCCCGTCCAGGAGGACGAGATCGCATTTCAGCAGGCCCGGCGGGCGACCGACTCGGCGCTCATCCAATTTTTCAACGAGCTGCCCATGGAGATCACCCGCCGGGAGAAGAATCCGGAGTTCATCCAGGCCAAGATCAGCGACGGCTTGGAGATGGTCTCTGGAGCGCTCCTCGCGGATTCCACCTTCACTCCGGCCTGGATCTTGAAGGGCCGCTACCATCTCTCCTGCATGGAGGTGGCGCAGGCGAAGGAGGCGTTCGCCACGGCGGCAAAATGTGCGGAGGTCCGCCGGTCGGAGCAGAAGCCGGATCTTCTCGGTCCGGACAATCCCGCCGCCCTGGCCGCGATCTGCGATCAGGCCCTGAAAACCCCCAGCGACCGGTTTAGAAACACGGCGATGCTGCTGGAAAACTCCGGATCGTCCGCCGACCAGGTCACCGCGGCGATCATTAAATTTTTTGACGGCAAGACGATCGCCAGGAAATCCGCGTTCGGACCGAGCCCGACGGATCGGATCCCCGGCCAGACGGAAATCACAGTGGATCTGATTGCCGCCAACGGAGGGGTCGGCCAGGTGAAATATCAGAGCAGCCCCGGCGGCGGCCGGGAACTTCAGATTTCGGGGATCGAAAACCTTTCGAATCTCTCCCCGGCAAAAAAACTCAGCCCCGCGCCCACCCGTCTACGGATCGAGGGCGCCTCCGCATTGGACTGGGCGAGCATGGCCGCCCTTCCCCTCGAATCGCTCGATCTGACGGGTTGCCAGGTGTCCGCGATCCCAGCTATCACTCCGTTGTTTTCGCGGATCCGCACGCTTACGCTGAAGGACACGGGGTTCTCGGACCTGACCTGCCTGAGAAAATTTCCCCAGCTCTCGAGTCTCGATATTTCCGGCGCGCAGATTACCGACCTCGCCCCCCTCGCCTCCTACCGCACGCTGCAGTCGCTGGATGCCGGGAAGCTTTCCCTCGAGAACATCCGCACACTGGCCCTTCTTCCGCTGGCCCGGCTGACCATCAGCCCGATGCTGATCTCCGACAGGGCGGCGCTCAACGGACTGCGGGCCTCGAGGCGCCTGCTCGTTCTTCGTGCGCCCGATGATCCGCCCGATCAACCGGCGGCGGAGTTTTGGAAAAAGCTGGACGCCGGCGGCTACGACACCGCGCAGTGAGCCGCAGGGTTCACACGGGCACGATCTCCCAGGTGATCATCTCCCCGGGGCGGACCGTCAGCCACGCGTAGCTCGGCGGAACCCCCTTGTTCGCCTTGCCGATCGCTCCCGGATTCAGGAAGCGCGTGCCGCCGATCATCTCGTCGCGCGGCACGTGCGTGTGGCCGTGGAGCAAAAACTCCGCGCCTTCGGCCCGGCGGGGCGGGATGTGGATCAGATAAAAGGATTTCCCGCACCGCTCCAAAACCGCGCTGACCGGAAGATCCAGTCCAAAATCGTTGTTTCCGTGCACCGCGTGCACGGGAGGTCCGATTTTCCGCACCACCTCGAGCGTCTGCAGATCGCAAAAATCTCCCAGGTGCCAGATTTCATCGGCTTTTCTGAGATCCGCCAGCGTCGAGACAGGGAGCTTTCCGTGAGTGTCGGCAATGACCGCGATACGCATCTGGGGAGAATCTCGGCGCTCGGCCCCCGAAAGACAACCCTGTTAATGCTGACAACCGCGATTGACCGCAGCCCTGCGCGCATTCATAATCCCCCCACTTTGAAAAAACCGATCATCATCCTCGCTGCCTTCCTGGCAGGGGCTCTGTTTGTTCAGGCCCAGACCACAGCACCGGAGGTTTCGCGGGAGTCGAAGCTCCTGATCCAGGGGGCTCTGGCGGACTTCGATGCAAAAAACTACGACGCGGCCCTGAAGAAGCTGGAAACCGTCGATGCAAAAACACCCGACGACCCGTTCGTGCAGAACCTCCTCGGCGCGGCCTACACCAAAAAGAAGGACTACGCGGCGGCGCAGAAGTATTTCGAGAAGGCGCTGGCGAAGCAGCCGGACTTTTTCCCGGCGCTGTTCAATGTGGGCGAGCTTTTCTTCCTGCAGCGCCAGTATGCCGAGGCCCTCACATATTTTTTAAAGATGCAGGACAAGGACCCGCGGAACGAGCTTCTCCAGTTCAAAATTTTCCTCTGCCAGCTCCAGCTCGGAAACAAGGACGCCGCCGTAAAATCCTTGAAGAACATCAAGTATCCCGGAGACACGCCGGCCTGGTATTACGGCCAGGCGGCCTGGGAGTCAAAGAACGGCAACAACAAGAAGGCGCTCGAATACGTCACCGGCGCCCAGTATATTTTCGGCCCCAAGACCGCGCTCTTCGACGAGACGTTCCAGGATCTTGGCATCAAACTACGCTGAGTGAAACCCGCGCCATTCGCAGCAGGCCGGGCGAAAAAATCCGGATCGATCAATTCCGCCGCCCGCGACACGCTTCTCCACGAGAAGGCCCGCGTGCTCGTCACCGGAGCCGGCGGGTTTATCGGGAGCGCGCTCGTTCACGAGCTCAACCGCCGCGGCCTCACGCAGATTGTCGTCACCGATTTTCTCGGCGAGGACGAGAAGTGGAAGAACCTGCTCCCGCTGGAGTTCGAGGATTATGTCGCCGCGGACGAGTTTCTTGAGGGGATCAACCGTGACCCCGACCACTATGGGAAATTTGCCGCGACCTTCCACCTCGGGGCCTGCTCCTCGACGACGGTGACCGATGCGGCCTACGTCCTCGAGAACAACTACGCCTACACAAAGGCCCTCTGCAAATGGTCGCTGGCACGCGGCACAAGGTTCGTCTACGCCTCCTCGGCAGCCACCTACGGCGACGGCTCCGCGGGGATGGATGACAAAAGCGAAAACCTCCGCTCCTTCCGCCCGCTGAACCTCTACGGATATTCCAAGCAACTCTTCGATCTTTACGCGTGGCGCGAGGAGCTCCTCCCCGAGGTCGTCGGCATCAAATATTTCAACGTTTTCGGACCGAACGAATACCACAAGGGCGACATGCGGAGCCTGGTCTGCAAAGCCTACGAGCAGATCCGCTCGACCGGGCTCATCCGGCTTTTCAAGAGCTACAAGCCGGAATACCCGGACGGCGGCCAGCAGCGGGATTTCGTCTACGTGAAGGATGCCGTGGACATGACCCTGCACCTCGCCGAAAATGAGGAGGCGGGCGGGCTTTTCAACATCGGCTCCGGAGTTGCGCGCACATGGGTGGACCTGGCCAACGCGCTTTTTTCGGCGCTCGGGCAGACCTCGAAAATCGAGTTCATCGACATGCCGGAAAACATCCGGGACCAATACCAGTATTACACCTGTGCGGACATTTCAAAGGTCCGCGAGACGGGCTATGCAGCTGCGACGACCTCGCTCGAGGAGGCGGTCCGGGATTACGCCGTGAACTACCTCATGCCGGGAAAACGTCTCGGCGAGTAGCGGGAAATGTGGAGGCGATGAGAGGGAAGAAAATCGCGATCGCCGGCTCGGGATCCATCGGACTCTTCTACGGATCGAAGCTCGCCCCGGCCGGATGTTTTCATTGAAATCGCTCCCATGAAAAAATCCATCCCGCGCGAACTCGCCGAATGCGGTGCCACGACAGCGATCGTCCTGGGGTCCGGCCTTGGGGAATTCGCCGCAGGCCTGGAGCACATCGGCTCGCACGAATACTCAGGCCTCGGCCTGCCGGCATCGAAAGTCCCCGGCCATGCCGGACGGTTTGTGGTCGTCCGCCTGGTGGACCGCCCGCTTCTCATCGCGCAGGGCCGCGTCCACCTCTACGAGGGCTGGGAGGCATCGGAGGTCGTGAGCGCAGTGGTGATGATGCATGAGATCGGAATCCGCACTCTGATCCTCACCAACGCTGCAGGAACCGTGAAGCCTGAGTTCATGCCCGGCTCGTGGATGATGCTCTCCGACCACCTCAACCTCACCGGCCAAACCCCGCTGCGCGGCGGACCGCATTTCGTGGATATGAGCGAGGTCTACAGCCGCAGGCTGCGGCAGATTTTCCACCGCGTCGCATCCCGGCAGGGAACGATCCTGCACGAAGGCGTCTATGCCGCCATGCACGGGCCCCAATACGAGACGCCCGCAGAAGTCCGGATGCTCCAGCGCCTGGGGGCGGACGCCGTCGGAATGTCCACCGTCCCGGAAGCCATCCAGGCACGCGCCCTCGGTATGGAAGCAGCCGCATTTTCCTGCCTCACCAATTGGGGTGCGGGCCTTTCGCCCGACCTCCTGAGCCATGACGAGGTCACTTCCGTTGGAAAATCCGCCGCCGGCTCCCTCATCGAAATCCTCCGTGAGGCCCTGCCGCTGATCTAGCATGCCGGTGGAACTGCTTGCCCCGGCGGGGGATTGGGATTGCCTGCGGGCCGCGGTGGCGAACGGGGCGGACGCCGTCTATTTCGGCATGCCGCGGTTCAACGCCCGCATGCGCGCGGACAATTTCCGCAATGACGAGCTCCCGGAACTGGTCGCGTTTCTCCACAGCCACGGCGTGAAGGCGTATGTCGCGCTGAACGTCCTGATCTTCACGGACGAGCTGCCGGATGCGGTTTCCGAGTTGCAGCTCCTCCATTCTTCCGGTGTCGATGCGGTGATCATCCAGGATGTCGGGCTGGCGGAAATCTCGAGGCGGATGTTTCCGGATCTGCGCGTCCATGCCTCGACCCAGATGACCGTCACCTCGCCGGAGGGCGTCCGCTTTGCCGAATCGCTCGGGGTCCGGCAGGTCGTCCTTGCGCGTGAGCTCTCGCTCCGCGAGCTGGAGAAATTTCCGCCGGTTCTGCCGCTCGAGGTTTTTGTGCACGGGGCGCTCTGCGTCGCCTACTCGGGGCAGTGCCTCACGAGCGAGGCGCTCGGACGCCGGAGCGCGAACCGCGGCGAATGTGCGCAGGCGTGCCGGATGCCCTACGAGCTGGTGGTCGATGGTGCGCTCCGCGATCTTGGCGAGAAAAAATACCTCCTCTCCCCGCAGGACCTGGCCGCCGTCCGGGAAATCCCCGACCTGATCGCGCGTGGGGTCGTGAGTTTCAAAATCGAAGGCCGCTTAAAATCTCCGGAATATGTGGCGGCGGTCACGGCCGTCTATCGCAAGGCAATCGATGCCGCGCTGGCAGGACAGTCGACCCCGCTCACGCGCGACGACCAATACCGTCTCGAGATGACGTTTTCGCGCGGCCTCTCCAGCGGATGGCTCCACGGGGTCAACCACCAGGAGCTCGTCGGCGCGCGGTTTGGAAAAAAGCGCGGAGCCTTTGTGGGAATGGTTTCGCGGGCCGCCGGCGACCACGTCGGGCTGGATGCCGCGGCGGTCGAATTGAAGCCCGGAGACGGGGTGGTTTTCGACACCGGCGGAGACACCGACCACGAGCAGGGCGGCAGGATTTTCGAGATCCGCAGAAGCGATCTCTACTTCGAGCACGGCAAACTCGATTTCCCCGCCATCCCTCCGGGCACGCGGGTTTGGAAAACGGACGATCCGGCACTCAACCGCGAACTCAGAAAAACCTATGCCGGCAAGCTTGATGCCCGGCACGAAAATCTGCCGTCGCTCGATTTTGCCGTGAGCGGCCGGGCGGGCTGTCCGCTGGTTTTGGAATGCCGCGGCGTCGTGTTGGAATCCGGCATCGCTCTCGAGCCGGCCCGCACCCGCCCGCTGACGGAGGAATCCCTCCGCGCTCAGCTCGGCAAGCTCGGGGAGACGCCGTTCATTCTGGGCGAAATCCGCAATGACCTCGAAGGCGATGTCATTCTCCCGCTCGCCGAGCTCAACCGGCTCCGCCGCGAAATGGTCCTGCGCCTCGCCATCCGGGACACCGCTCCCAAGACGTCGCTGGAGTCGATTCTCCCGCGCACGATCACGCCGTCCGCAACTGCCCCTCAGCTCATGATTCTCTGCCGCTCGCAGGAGCAGCTTGGCGCGGCGCTGGATTCCGGGATCGCCACGGTGGCCGTGGACTACGAGGACATCCGCCGCTACAAGGACGCGGTTGCCGCCGTCCGGGAAGCTGGCGCGGCGCAGATCTTCCTCGCCACACCGCGCATCCAGAAGGCCGGCGAGGAGGGATTTTTCAAGCTCATCGAAAATGCCAACCCGGACGGAGTCGTCATCCGCAACGTCGGAGGCATCTCGCATTTTGCCCAAAGCCCGCTGCGCCGGATCGGGGATTTTTCCCTGAACGTCGCGAACCCCGTCACCGCCTCCGTCTTTCACCGGATGGGCATCGAGCGGGCCACGATCTCGCACGATCTGAACCTCCCGCAGATTCTTGCCCTCCTGAAAGCCGCCCCGCCCGACTGGTTCGAGCTGACCATCCATCACCACATGCCGATGTTTCACATGGAGCACTGTGTTTTTGCAGCGTTCCTTTCCGAAGGAACGGATCACACGAACTGCGGTAGACCGTGCGATCTCCACCGCGTCCACCTCCGCGACCGCGTGGGTATGGAGCATCCGCTCCGCGCCGACGTCGGATGCCGGAACACCCTCTTCCATGCCGTGCCACAGTCCGGGGCAGGATTTTTCCAGGATTTTTTCTCAGCCGGCCTCCGGCACTTCCGCGTCGAACTCCTTGAAGAATCCGCGGACCAAGCCCGCCATGTCATCGGCGCCTACCAATCCCTCCTCTCCGGAAAAATTGACGGGGCCGCCCTCTGGAAAAGCCTGAAGGCCAAAAGCCAGATCGGCGTCACGCGCGGGACTTACGAGTGAGACAAACTTTGGGATCAGTCCGAGAACCGCAGAAGAGGCCCGCGAATGACGAATCTTCGCAAATGGGAGGCGCTTGCAATGTCAGCATGGAAACACCGATTTGAATGCGGTCGCGTGTTTGATCCTAAATGGGAAAATGAACATGGTGGTTTGTCGCTGAAGTTGTCCGCAGCGCGACCGTGTTGTTTTCGCGGGATTTTGTGACCGTCCTCAGCCGCTGAGGACCAATTCGGCTTCGGGAGGCAGGCCGGGAAGCCATTTCCCGCCTAGCCAGCGACGAAAAAGTCGAGTCAAGAGCAGCGTCCAGCATTGGTTGGAGTTCCATTGCTCCGTGATGGATCTGATGTGTTGCAACTCGTTACTGATCTGGGTGACAGCACGGGCGATGCAGTCATGTTTTTCGTGCAAAACGCTCACCTTCACGGTCCGCTGTCCGCCGCTCTGCACCTGTCGGCCCACGCCCTGCATGAGCATGGGTCGGCTGCGGATGGCTTCCCGGTGATGCTCCTCGTCGAAGAACCGCACGTAGAGGTTCCACCAGTTGTAAAACAGGGCCACCAGGTTGGCCATCAGTCGGCTGGATCCCAGTTTGCGGGAAGTGAAGCCACCCCAGCCCCACTGGTTCTTGAGCTCGTCAAAACTATTTTCCGCATCTGCCCGGTCGCGGTATTGTTTGGGCATGGCTTGAGCGGGGAATGCCACCGGGTCCAGGGAGCTGACCAAGACGGCAATCTTCCCGCTCCAAGGCGTGACCTGCGCATCCCAACCTTCCCCTTGAGCGTGGAGAAGTTGGCCCTGGCGGTCTTTTCCGCGAGGGGGTTTTCCCTCAATGGCTACCGGTGCCCGGGACGGATTTTCCCGCACCAAAATCACCCGCCTCTCTCGCGTCCAGCCTTTGAGTTGGAGCGAGCTTTCCAGCGCCTGCCAGCCATCTCCGCAGTCCTGCCAGAGCGCTCCCTGCCCCATCATGGCTTTGACCAGCGCCTTGACCTTCGGCGTGTGCCGCAATTTGAAAAGATACGGCAACCCGCGTTCTTCAAACTCCAGCATCACCGCCTCGTTGCCGTAACCGCAATCCCCACGCGCATAGGTGGGCCACCGGGATCGCTGCAGCTTTGCGAGCGTTCTCCAAAGTTCCGGCATCCCGCGGGCCGCGGCATGTTCGTTGCCCGGGCGCACCTCCACCCCCAGGCTGATCCGCAGGTTGGCCACAAAATAGCTGTGGTAGACGTGGCTGGGACGCCCCGGTTTTTGCGGGTTGTATCCGATTTGCGCACCTTGCTGATGGCCGTAAAGCGGCTTCACGGTGACGTCCATGTCCAGAATCCAAGGCAGCCCCAATACCGGCGCAATGCTCCCGACAATTTGCTCCGACAGCCAGTCGAGCCCTTGCTTTTCCTCGAACCGCCCCATCGCCAGGCGCACAGCGTCCTCGCTCACCGTGCCTCCGATGCCAAGCAATCCGGGGTTGATCCCGTCGCCTCGAACCCCGTTGATGTGCGCGTAGCGCCAGTGCCCGCTGAGCACGCTCAAAAGCACCGTGCCCATGACCTTCGCCGCCCCGCTCCCCCGGTTGCCCGTGTAGGTCAGCGGGCAGTTGCGCAAGAACTCCTTCCAGCGTCCTCCCGCGTGCAGGAACTGAAAGAAAAAGATCAGCTGCCCCTCGCGAGTCACCGGGACCTCCGTGTCCCATTCCGCATAAAATCGTCCCCCCGGCGTGTCCAGCGGCCACGATTTTGCACCGCCGCCATCCACTTTTTTACTCTCACCCGCAGGGTGAACAGATAGGACCTCGGAAAGCTTCTCCATCCCGCTGACTTTGCGTCAGTTGCGCCATCCGCGCGATCTTTTCATTTTCCCATTTAGG
>JAPLTF010000022.1 GCA_026398275.1 Verrucomicrobiota bacterium | reverse complement strand
ATCGAGCAGAGCGAGCGAGGCCCTCGCCAAGCGGCAGTCATCGGTGGCGCGAATCGCGACCGGGGCGTTTTCCCAGAGAGTTTTGCGCTCATGATGAAGCCCCATGCGCGAGAAGAGTTGGTCGGCCGTGGTGATGAGATGAGGTGAAGGGGTCAGGCCTTGCCTATTGACATTACTGACATTACTGGCATTCCCCGCTTCAGTGCTCCCGTGCCAAGAAAACCGCGGATCGAATATGCCGGGGCTGTTTACCACGTGATGGCGCGAGGAAATCGCCGGGAAGCGATCTTCTTGGATGGAGGACAGCCATATTATTTCACAGGTTCTTACATTCATTTGAACCCCGCCCGCGCACGCTTGATTGCTGCGGAAAAAGGGGAAAGCATCCTGGATTACCAATGGAGCAGTCTGGCGGGCGGATACGCGCAGCCACCCGGAAAACGGGCAAAATGGTTTTCGGCCGCCGCAGGACTGGAGGTGATGGGATTGAAAGACAGCACGTCCGGGCGTCGGGAGATGGTGGAACGATTGGACCGCAGGATCCTCGAGGAAGGTGATCGCAGCGGCTTGGTGCCGCTCCCGGCGGAGGTGGATGCACGGATGAGCCACTTGCGACGTGGCTGGTATTAGGGGCGGCAGGAATTCGGGCAGCAGATGTTGAAACTCCCGGCTTCCCCATTTGTCAAGGTTTGACTGCCGACCCCTAGTTTCCTTTATCTGACTGACAAACCTGGTCTGGTCTGGTCTGGTTCTGTATTTATCATGACAAAAACATTTACGATTACTGAAAGCAAAACTCAGCTTTCGGCATTGGTCGAGCGAGTGTGGTCGTCGGGCGAGCCTGTAGCAATCGGTCGTGGTGGGAAGCCGATGGTGCAGCTTGTGCGGTATGCCCCGCCCGAAAAAATGCCAAGGCGCATCGGTGCTTTCCTGGGAAAGATCAAGATGGCCGGGGATTACGACCAGTGGAGCGGGGAGGAATCGAAAGCCCTCGGTCTAACCGACTGAAATGGCAACGTTCCTCATTGATGCCTGGGTTCTGATTTGGGCGACTTCGGATCCGGAAAAGCTTTCCAGGAAGGCGCGGCGGATGATTGACGATGACGCGAGCCGGGTTTTTGTCAGTCACGCGACGCTGTGGGAGATGTCGATCAAGGTAACGATCGGCAAGCTCCATGTGGGAGAGGGCTTTTTCGGGCAGTTGGAAGGTCTCGGATACGAGATGCTTCCGATGGGGGAGGTTCATTTTTCCGTGTATCGGCAACTGCCGCTGATCCATCGGGATCCCTTTGACCGCCTGCTTGTCGCGCAGGCCATTTCGGAAAAAATCCCTTTGATGACTTGTGACGAGGAAATCGTCAAATACCCGTTAAAAACTCTGTGGTAAGCGGACGCATCTCGCCTTTATCGGTTTGCCAGTAAAGGAACCCGCTGCTACCCTCGGGCATTGGGTTTTCATCAAGCGGGATCAACGGGCTTCAGGTTTGGGAAATAGCGACGCAGGTAGCCCCGGTCGATTGCAGCAAGCCGGGCGCATTGTTCCTGAGCGTGGGCCGCAATCAAAAAATCCGGGATCAGGTGCTCACGCGGGCCCCCTTCCTGGCGGTAGCGCATGTGGATCACCCCGGCCAGGCGCGCGGAATCGGGATTGATCTCGTCGTAGGAGATGGCAAGCGAAGATAGCGCCGCCAGAAGCACAGGGGCCGACTCGGACCCGGGAGAAAGTTCTGCAAAAACCACCGGACAGATGCAGAGTTCGCCCTCCTCGGCGGCAGATTTCAAGGCAATTTCCCATCGTTCAAAGCCTGGCTCCTTTCCCCAAATCGCCAAAATGACCGACGTGTCGATAGCGGTTTTCATCGCCCGGAGGAGCCCGGATCAGCTGGCAAATCGACAGGCCCGCGCATTTCCTCAAGCGCTCTCACCGCGGGCATCCCCGCATAGGGATTTTTCCAAATGGCACGAAAGTTATCCCACCCACCCGGCGCGATGGCTTTGGTGGCTTTCAGAAAAGGGGCAGTTTCGTCAAAATCCAGCCGGTCGCCGACCTTCAATTTCAGCATCCTGCGAATTTTCACCGGAACGGTAATCTGACCTTTGCTGGTAAGGGTTGCCTGCATGCCAGAAAACGTAAGGAAAAAACTTCCGACTGTCAACTTTTGCTGACTGGAGACATTGGCTTTTCATCGTGAGAAAGCTTTGCATCTACTTTCCCTCCAGCCGCGCAATCCGCTCGTTGTCTTGGATCTGAAGCCGCTGCAGGTGGTTCCGCCAGAAGCGGACGGCGGCAGCGATGATGGCACCGGCCGGAAGAATCCAGATCCACCAGGGAATCCGCAAACGGGCTATGGATTTTGTGGCGATCTGAAATGCCGGTGAGGGCAGGCCCGGATTGCCTTTTTCGTCCAGGGGAACGACATGGATGGTCCACAGGCGGTTTGCGGGCAGCCTCTCAAGCCGTGCGGTCGCGATCCCATCGCCGGTGGTGATCCGCGCCCCCTGCCAGGGGATCCAGTTGAATGCGACCCCGCCATTGGACGCGGCGACAATGGTGCGCCGCTCGATCCGAACAGCCGTCACCTTGTTTGAAGGCAATTTCCATTTCAGGACAATCTGATGAGGTTCGGCGGAGCACTGAGAGCGCACGTTGCCACGAGTCAAAATGACACGCGGACATCAACAAGGGGAAGTTTTTTTGGAAAGTTCAGCACGTTGACAGGCATGTTTCAGGCGTATAGGCTGATCGGCTCTCAGGCTTTGAGTTTTGGCATCTAATGAGGTTTCTTTTTCTGCATCCCAATTACCCGTCGCAGCACGGTCCGTTCGCATCGTTTTTGGGAAGGCAGCCAGGGAACGAGGTGGTGTTCCTGACGACCGCCGACCGGGGGGAGTTGCCCGGCGTGCGGAAGATTTTATACAAGCCGTCGAGGGAAGCCCGGCGGGAAACTCACCACTACCTGCGGGGGCTGGAAACATCGGTCCTCCAGGGGCAGGCGGCATTCCAGGCGGCGGCGGAGATCCGGAAGAGCGGCTGGATTCCGGACGTGATTTTCGGGCATTCCGGCTGGGGCTCGACGCTCTACATGAAGGATGTTTTTCCGGGGCGTCCGCTGCTTTGCAATTTCGAGTGGTTTTACCACGCGCACGGGACGGACAGCGATTTTGATCCGGCGGAGAAATTGACCGCCGACGACGAGGCGCGGATCCGCACAAAAAACACATCGCTATTGCTGGACTTGGCGGCAAGCGACGGGGGGGTGGTCCCGATGCACTGGCAGAAGAGCCAGTTTCCGCGCATTTTTGACGGCAAGCTGGAGGTGATGCACGAGGGGATCGATACCGACTATCACCAGCCGGCGGAGGTGAAGCTTTCGTTGCCGAGGGTGGGGCTGGATCTTTCGGGAGCGAAGGAAATCGTGACCTACGTGAGCCGGGGGTTCGAGCCATATCGCGGATTTCCGCAGGCGGTCGAGGCATTCGCCCAGGTTCTTGATCGCCGCCCCGAGGCCCACATCGTGCTGGTCGGCGAAGACCGCACGGCCTACGGGCGAGCGGCCCCGGATGGAAAAACGTGGAAGCAGGCGATTTTGGAAAAGACTCCGCTTGATCCCGCGCGTGCCCATTTCACCGGCCCTCTGACCACGGCGGAATACCGCGCGGTCCTCCAGGCTTCCTCGGCGCACTTGTATCTCACCCGGCCGTTTGTTCTCTCGTGGTCGTGCATGGAGGCGATGTCGGCGGGCTGCGCGCTGGTCGCCTCGCGCACCCGTCCGGTCGAGGAGGTCGTCGAGCACGGCGTGAACGGGCTACTGGTGGATTTTTTTCAACCCAGCCAGGCGGCGGACGCGATCTGCGCGATTTTAGAAAGCCCGGAAGCATTCCGGCCGATGAGGCAAAAGGCGCGGGAGGCGATCGTGACGCGCTACGCGATCCGCGAGCTTTGGCCGCGCCGGCATGCGTGGATGAGCCGGTTTGTCAGGTAGCGCATGAACGGGCCGGAGGAACATTCTGTTTCCGTGGGGGAACTGGCCGGATACCGGCTCTGGAATTTGGTCCAGAAAGCCCGGTATTTCGACCGCGAGAGCCGGGGCGTGGAGTTGAGCGGCGAGGAGCTGGACATGGCCTGGGGCGCATTCTGCGAGCGCTACAAGGTAAACTCCGCCTCGGCTCTTCCGGTTCCGGATGAATACGCCGGATGCACGCCGGTCCAACTTCGCGAGGCGGCGGCAAGGGAAGTGAGGATCGCCCGTTGGAAGGAAAACGAATTCGGCCCGCATGTGGAGGGATATTTCGAACGCCAGAAGACCCGGTTGGAGAAAGTGGTGTATTCGCTGCTGAGGGTCCGGGAAGCCGGGGTGGCGAGGGAACTCTGGTTCCGGATCCATGAAGGTGAAGCCACATTTTCGGGACTGGCAGCGGCGCACGGCGGCGGGACGGAAAAGCTCACCGGAGGAATTATCGGACCGGTTCCGCTCGGCTCCATGCACGCGGTGCTCGCCACACACCTGACCGGGGCCCGCGAGGGCGAACTCCTCAAGCCGGTCAAAATCGGGGAATGGCATCTGGTGGCGCGATTGGAAAAGCGGATCCCGGCGGTTCTCGACGGGCAGATCCGCTCGGCGATCCTCGATGAGCTGGCAGCAAAACAGATGGAGGAACATGTCCGTCGCGACTGACCCCGTCGAGGCCATCGCCGGGATCCTCGGAGAAAAAGCCCCCTTCTCGGAGCTTGCGCAAGAGGAGCTTCGCGGACTGATCGCAGCCGGCCGCCTCGTGAAAGTGGAAATGGGCCGCCAGTTGCTGGCGCACGGTCGCCTGGAAAAGGGGCTCTTCATTTTGATCAAGGGCCGCCTGCGGGTTTTGGGAAACTCCGGGCCCGTTCCCCGGACCCTTGAGATCCTCGAACCGGGTGACATAGCCGGTTGGAGTTCCCTCCTCGCCGAGTCCGGAATCGAATCCGTTTCCGCCGCCGAAAATTCGGTCTGCCTCTGGGTTCCGATGGAAAATTTTCCCGCCGGCCTCCCTCCCGGAGTTGCGGACTATTTCAGCGGGCGGGCATCCGTTTCTGACGCCTACGATCTCCTGGCTGGAGAATTCCATCGCCGGGCGATGGACACGGGCGAAATCAAAGATTGCCTGGCGGGCGCACTACCCACCCTTCGCGTCGCCGAAAACGAGGAGGAGCGGGACGGCGGCGACTACCTCTGGATTGTCTCGTCCGGGAAAAACCGCGGCAACCCGCCGGGGCCGGAAGATCGCGCCGCCCGCTGCGTCGGATTCCCCGGCGGGATTTTCGCGGGGGCCGCGACCGGCGGGGATGGCGTCGATCCCGCCGCGAAGCCCGGGCTGCCGGATGCCCTGCCATCGATCGACCACCTGATCGAGCGCCGGACGGTTTTTCCCGAGGTCAAGACAACCGGCGGCGGCCGGGAAGAAGTTGTCGCCTGCTTCGAGATCCTCTCGCAGTTTTTCGGCAAGCCCCTCCCGAAGGATGCACTCCGGAAGGTCCTGCACAACGAGCTCCGCGACGGGCGGCTGCCGACGTTCCACGTTTGCGGCACCGTGGCCGCGATCGCGGGGTTCAGCGCGCAGCTCGTCGAGCTCCCCGCAAAAAATCTTCCACTCCTCGACTCCCCGGCCCTCATTCGCTGGCAGGAGGGGCTGGCGGTCCTGTTCCCAGCGCGCGGCGCGGACGCGGTCGTATCCAGTCCGCGAAGCGGGCTGCACAAAATCCCGAAGAGCGAACTCGTCGCCACGCAGGCCGGGACCGCGCAGGCGCTCCTCCTCGCGCCGCTGCCCGAGGAGACCGGGAAAAAATTCGGCCTGAGCTGGTTTCTTCCCGCCGTGAAAAAGCACAAGCGGGCGCTCGTCGAAGTCTTCATCGCCTCGTTTTTTGTGCAGCTCTTTGCCCTGGCGAACCCGCTTCTCACCCAGGTGATCATCGACAAGGTTCTCGTGCAAAACAGCCTGCAGACGCTCAATGTGCTGGGCCTCCTTTTTGTTGCCATCGCGGTCGCCGGCGTGCTGCTCACGGCGCTGCGGACGTATCTTTTTGTCGATACGACAAACCGGATCGACCTGGCGCTCGGCACGAGAATCATGGACCACCTCTACCGGGTGACGCTGGGGTATTTTCACCGGCGTCCGGTCGGCGAGATTTCGTCGCGGCTCCAGGAGCTGGAAAACATCCGGCAGTTTCTCACCGGCACCGCGCTCACTGTCGGCCTCGATGCCCTCTTTTCGGTCATCTATGTCGGGATCATGGTTTTTTACAGCGTTCCGCTGACGCTGGTGGCGCTGGTCGCCCTGCCGTTCATGGCGGGGGTCACAGTGTCGGTTTCGCCGCTCCTCCGTCGGCAGATCCGCGAGCGCGCGCAGCACATGGCCCACACGCAGGCGCACCTGGTGGAAACGATCACCGGCGTGCAGACGGTGAAGGCCCAGAACCTCGAACACCACTCGCGGCAGAAATGGCAGCACCGCTACGCGGGCTACGTGTCGGCCGGATTTCGCGCGGTCGTCACCTCGACCGCGATGGGCTCGGCGACCACGCTTCTGAGCCGCCTCGGGGATCTCGGCGTGCTCTGGTATGGGGCGGTGCTCGTCATTGACGGAAAGCTCACGCTCGGGCAGCTGATCGCCTTCCGGATTATCGCCGGTTACGTGACGAACCCGCTTCTGCGCCTCACGCAGAGCTGGCAGAGCTTTCAGGAGGTCGGGCTCTCGATCGAGCGGCTCGGGGACGTGCTCGACCAGCCGCCGGAGCAGACGCACGACGAAGCGCGCAACATCCCGATGCCGCCGGTCGAAGGGAAGGTTACGTTCGACCGCGTCACGTTCAGCTACGTGCCCGGGCAGCCCCCACAACTCCGCAATGTCTCGTTCGAGGTCCCGGCCGGCTCGTTCGTGGGGGTCATCGGCCGCAGCGGCTCCGGAAAATCCACCCTTCTCAAACTTCTGCCCCGCTTGTATTCGCCGGACGACGGCCGGATCCTGGTGGACAACTACGAGATCGCGAAGGTCGAGCTCTACTCGCTGCGGCGACAGATCGCGACCGTCCTCCAGGAGAGCCTCCTTTTCAACGAGTCCATGATGGCGAACCTCGCGGTTGCGGATCCCGAAGCGACGCCGGAGGAAATCCTCCACGCCACGCGCCTCGCCGAGGCGCACGACTTTATCATGGCCCTGCCCCAGGGCTACAACACGCGGGCTGGTGAGCAGGGCCGCGCGATCTCCGGGGGGCAGCGGCAGCGGATCGCCATCGCGAGGGCGATCCTCCAGCAGCCGCGGATGCTGATCTTTGACGAGGCGACCAGCGCGCTGGATTTCGCCACCGAGCGAAAAGTCTGCGAAAACCTGGCGAAGGAATTTGTCGGGCGCACGGTCTTCTTCGTCACCCACCGCGTCCGCTCGATCCAGCACGCGGACAGGATCCTGGTTCTCGACAACGGGTCGTTGGTCGAGCAGGGAAGGCACGATGATCTCATGGCCCTGCGCGGGCTCTACTTCACTCTCCACAACCAGCAGGGGGCGGAGTCGTGAACCCGAAACCCCCGACTACGAAACATGTTCCATGTTCCGCTACAGGAAAGACCGTTTTTGGGATGAAAGTTCTCGCATTGATTACGACGGCCGTCCGGCGCGCGATCCACCAGGAGGACCAGACGATGTTCTTCCGGCAGTCGCTCGTGTGGTCGCGGGCGATCATGTGGACGATCATCGGGGCGGCGGTCGGCTTGCTGCTCTGGGCGTGCCTGGCCCACATGGAAGAGGTCGTGCACGCCACCGGCAAGCTCGAGCCACAGGGGTCTGTGCAGGATGTGCAGTCGCCGGTGGCGGGCGTGATCTCGGCGATCCTCGTCGAGGAAGGGGATCGCGTGAAAGCCGGGCAGCCGCTCGTCAGGCTCGACCCCAAAGTGGCGGCGGCCGAGCTATCCTCCCTGCGCGAAATGCTGGCATCGATGAAAAACGAGGAGTCGTTTTACGGGCAGCTCTTCGACGCGGGCATGGCCGGCAGCCCGCCGGTCGGGCTTCCTCCCGGCCTGGCCGACCTCGCAAAAAACAAAGTGTCACTCGAAGCGGAGAACAGGCTTCTCCGCGCACAGATCGCCTTCTCGGCGGAGGGGATCGCTCTCGATCCGGACCAGACGCGGCTATTCGAGGAATCCGAAAAGGACCGGAAAGAAAAGCTTTCGTCCGCCGAGCTGAAAGCCGAGCGGGCGCAAAAAGATCTCGCCGCATCGAACAGCCAGCTCGCCCAAAACAAGCTCCTCCTGGAAAACAGCCGCAAGATCCTCGAATCCTACAAGAAGCTTGTCGAGAGCGGCGGGGTCGCGAGGGTGGATTACCTTACGCGCGAGTCGGATGCCATCCAGGCGGAAACCCAGGTCAAGCGCCTCGAAAGCCTCGCCCTGAGCCTGTCGGTCGATATCAGCCGCGCCAACGAGGAGGCGGCAAACATCAACACCGCCTACCGCAAGGACGCGATGTCGCGCCTCGGCGACAACATGAAAAAGATCGCCGAAATCGAATCCGGGCTCACGAAAGTCCGCCTCGCCAACTCGCAGAAGATCTCGGAAATCGAAAGCCGCCTCACGGGGTCATCGGCCTCGCTCGAACACCACGAGATCACCTCGCCGTCCGATGGCATCGTTTTTGAAATCGTCTCAAGCAAGCCCGGCACTGTCCTCGCGCCGAAGGACATCGTCTTGAAAATCGTCCCCAGCGACGAACTCATTGCCAAGGTGGACATTACGAACCGGGACATCGGGTTCGTCCGCCCCGGCCTCGCGGCCGAGGTCGAGGTGGCCAGCTTCCCGGCGCGCGAATACGGGCGCATCGACGGCAAGCTGATCTTCCTCGGATCCGACGCCCTGCCGCCCACCCAGGCCAAGCCGTTCTACAGCTTCCCCGCAAAAATCGAGCTCGCCCGACAGAGCCTCGGCGTCCACGGCGTCGAAGTCCCGCTCCAATCCGGCATGGCCGTCTCCGCAAACATCAAGGTCCGCAGCCGCCGCGTCATCAGCCTCTTCGTGGACTTCCTCCTCGGCCCGATCGACAAGATGAAGGAAGTCCGGTGAGGGCGTCGTTCTGCTTGCTGAGAATGGGGGGCGTTTGCGCTGCCTGACCCGATACGACACAGCACACGGGTATCCTCATCAGGACATTCTTGATAAAGACGAGAATACCCTTGCAAAAAATCATCATCCCAACGGACGATTTGGACGAAGCATTTCACCATGCCATCAACGACCTCAAAACGCACGCGCACCGCTATCTCGAAGCGTTCGGGCAGGATTAAGCCCGTTCGGATTCCTCTGTTGAGCGTGTTTCCGCGCACCGAGGAATTCGACGCGAAGGTCGTGGCTATGGGTGGCATTTCGCTCACCGCCGCGGCGCGCAAGAAATACGCGCGCTTTCTCAAGTAGGCGGCCGGGGGCGACCGCCCTCCAATGGGGGCAGACCGTCCCCGGTCTGCTCCGAGCAAAGCGCCCGCCCGCCGGATCATCTGCGCGCTTCTGCGTTAATCTGCGGATGAAAAGCTCCGCCTGCTTTTCGGCTTTGACGCGTAGGAATAGCTTTCCCGTCGTCAGTGATTCTCTCCACGAACACGAAACAGCCTCGACCTGAAAGGGGCGCGACGGCAAGATCGCTCGGTCGCTATGAAAAACGATCTGGCCATCTTCGAGGGACACGGAATCCGGCGAGTCTTCGACGAGAGGACCGAGACCTGGTTTTTTTCCGTCGTGGACATCATCCAAGTCCTGACTCAGCAGCCGGATTTCAAGGCCGCCAGAAACTATTGGAAAGTTTTGAAACATCGTCTCGCCAAGGAAGGCAGCGAGTCGGTTACAAACTGTAACCAACTGAAGTTGCCCGCCGCTGATGGCAAGAGCTACCTCACCGATGTGGCCAATGCCGAGACCCTGCTACGGCTGGTCCAGAGTGTTCCCAGCCCAAAAGCCGAACCGATCAAACTTTGGCTCGCCCGCACCGGCTACGAGCGGATGCAGGAAATGTCTGACCCGGCTCTCGCGCTCGAACGTGCCAGAGCTACCTGGCAGAAGCATGGCCGCAGCGAGAAGTGGATTCAGCATCGCATGACCGGGCAGGAAACCCGCAACAAACTCACCGACTACTGGGCCGGGCACGATGTCAGGAAAGGCGAGGAATTTGCGATCCTCACAAATATCATCCATCAAGAATGGAGTGGCCTCAGCGTGAAGTCCCATAAGGAATTGAAGGGAATCAAAAACCAAAACCTCCGCGACCACATGAGCGAAGCGGAGCTCATTTTTACCGCCCTCGCCGAACTTTCCACCCGCCAGATCGCCGAGACGACAGCGGCTGCCGGCATGGCCGAAAACCGGACCGCAGCAAAAACGGGCGGGAAGATCGCAAAAAATGCTCGCCTTGAACTCGAAGCCAAAACGAGGCAACCTGTCGTCACGGGAGACAATTATCTTCCGCCGAGCACCGCAAAACGAATTCGAGGCGTGTGAGCGTTGATGATTGGACGGTGTAGATGAGGTCGCTGCGCGAGTCGTCGCAGCAGCCGGGAAGAATCCAGAGGGGTTGGCCCGCGAAGAGGCGCGAAAATGCGCGAAAAACAGAAGGTGATTGGTCTGGCATTTTTTTGTGACTCCTTGTGCCTTTTTGTAGCGATGAATCATTGAATCCCCCGGGGAGCGCCCGGGGACGACCGCCCTCCCAATGGCCGCCGACCCTACCGCTCGAGAAGGCGCATCCGGTCGTATTCTTTTTGTATTTTCTCCCTGGCTTTTGCCGCCTGAGATTCCCAGCGCCGAATAACACCCGACTCGAAGAAATCTTTTTTTCGTCTTTCCTCGGCCGCCCTGTTTCTTGGTTCGGCGAGCTGTGAATCGA
This sequence comes from Verrucomicrobiota bacterium, assembly GCA_026398275.1. Classification (GTDB taxonomy): domain Bacteria; phylum Verrucomicrobiota; class Verrucomicrobiia; order Chthoniobacterales; family Terrimicrobiaceae; genus QYQL01. The sequence continues at coordinate 9,648 of JAPLTF010000022.1, read as the reverse complement.
AGCCTTTTTTGCGCATGTCGGCGATCCGGGCGTTGTGGGATTCCCTGAGCGAGATGGCATCGGACAATGTCCGGGTCATGTATTATTCGCGTTCATTGGCATTATTCGCGGGCAAAATCCGGATCCGGTTTAATTCCTGTTCAGATTTCTCAGTTGCGATTCCAGGGCAGCTTTCGCTGAAAGGAGCGTTTCGATTTGTGTCGCATCGGTGCTCAGCGAGACGGTGGACCCGTGCCCGTAGCCTCTGTAGTAGGATCCATTGTAGTAATATCCGCCGGAGCGGCGGGGGCCGCCATCCTGCGGAAATCCTTTCGAAGAGCGCTCGGCCCTCGCTTTGCTGATGCGCTGGCTGAGATCGTCCAACTGGATTTGAATGTCTGAGATCTGCTGTTTGCGCTGCGCGATCTTTTTGTCCTCAGCGTCTTTTTGAGCCTGCTGAACGCCGGCGGCCTGCTGGAGTTTTGCGGCCTGGCTTTGTTCGTTGAGCCTTTGCTGGGCGGACTGCTGAAGCTGCTGGTGCTTGTCTCCGACCGCTTTTGCGATATCCGGGTTGACCGAAAATGAATCCTTCGGGGCCTTGCCCTCCACGATTCCGTCGGTGACCACATAAGCATCCTGCTCCACTCGAACCAGAGCCACCTCCTTCCCCGGCGAGAACCCGTGCAGGCCGTCTTCCGTGGTCACGGAAAACCGCTTGATCACATAAAGTTTTCCGCTAGGAGCAAGCGCCACCGAGGAGGACGGCTTTGGCTCCGGCGCTGGAGCGGGCGCTGCCGGTTTCCAGCGGTCGCAGGACGCGAGGATCAGGGCCGCGAAGAGGAGGAAAAAATGGAACTTGGCTTTCATTTTTGGTTCTTGCCTGCCCAGGATCCGTTGTCGCTTTTACTTTGGAACGGATTTGTCACAGGGGCCGTGGAGGACAGGTAGATTTTTCGGGGGCCGGTGCGTTTTTGATATTGGACGGATGTGGGCGGATAGGTTTCTCCCGGGCCATACAGCCTGACATGCGACCGCCCGTCCTCGTTTCCAAGAAACAGCTGTCCGCCTTGCAGCCGCCAGCGCAGCCCGTGAGATCTGCATGAGGATTGCAGGCCGCCCAATTTGTTTTGGTCGAGATCCTGCACGACAATGACCTCGGTCTGGGGAGTCGCGCGGAGCGAGATTTCCGCCCGGCTATTCTCGAAGCCGAGAACCCGGATATTTTTAATCCGCCCGGAAATTTGGACCGGACTGTCTTTCATGAGCCGCACCAACATTTCGGGGTCCTTTTCGATGAGCGCTCCCAGCTTGCACGCGCTTAACGGGTTTTCCGAAAGCGATTGAGCCATCGCCTCCTCCGCGTTTACAGGCTTCGCCTTGAGAAAATCCGCCCCTTTCAATCCCCACCAGAGCGCGGCGACAATAATGAAAATGACGACCAGGAATTTCACTTCGCGGCTTTGACGCGCAGAAATAGTTTCCCGCTGACCGGCAATGCCGTGCTCACGATGACCGTTCTTGCTCCGGACCCGGGGTCGGTGACCGTGCTACGACCAGAGACCGCCGTCATTGGGCCGCCGCCGATGCTTTGGGCGATGTCGGTCCAGGAATTTGGGGCAAGATCGCTCGATGACTGGACGCTGTAGATGATGTCCTTACGCGAATCGTCGCAGTGGAAAGAAATCTGGATCTGGCTGCCGTTGGAATCAACGGCGGGCGCGATGGTGGCGGCGTCGGCGACTTTCGGGCTTCCTCCGAGCGCATATTCCATGAGGTTCGTGAGCCCGTCGCCGTCCGGGTCGGCGGATTCCCCGCTGATCGCTGCGGTTGTCAGGTCGGATTCGGAAAATCCGGCGGTGGTTTTCCATGTGGCGTAGGAAGCCGGCGTCGAAGACGATGCAAACAGGAGATCAAGGGAGGTGACGCTTCCTGCGGTTGTTGTCGCTTGCGCGGCGGTGGCCGGTTCGAGGTAGCCGAGGAGGTGGAGGCTGGCCGGCGAGCCGTGGATCGTCCAGGTGCCGGGGATGGTCGGGACGACATAGTTGCCGTCGGAATCCGAGGTCAGGATCGAGACGTATCCGTTGGTTGAGATCGCGGTCAACTGCACTCCTCGCAGGGCAGGGCTTCCGGAGGCGTCGAGCACGCGGCCTGAGACCGTCGCGGTGGCCGTGGTGAGGACAGGATTTTTTGCCGTGCTGTTGACGCCGGATGCGACCGTGCCTGTCGGCTGGGATGCCTCGCTGGCGGTGTAGCCGGTGGAAACGGGAACGACAGAATACGTGCCGACCGGCACCCAGAGGTTGTAGTTTCCATTCGCGGCGGCGACCGCCGAGGCGACGATCGTGCTTCCCTGGACAGCCATGACAACCGAATAGCCGACGGCCGCGCTCGCCGCATCACGGACCTGGCCGCTGATGTTTTGACCGTAGGAATTCCCCTGGACCGCGAGGGTTTTAGTGATCGGAAGAAATGCACCAGTCGGGCTCGTGATCCGGATCAGGTGGGTTCCTTGGGTCCGGCCGAGATCCGGGGAGGATGCCAGCGAGAATGCGGTGGCGATTTGCCCGTTCGCTGTGGCGTCCTGGTCGCCGGGGATATTCGGCTGGGCGGGATCGATCGTTCCATCCGTGACGGTAAAGCTCTGGATCAGCGGTTCGCCCGCGCCCGGCTTCGTGTCGGCGTTCAAATCGAGCACCCGCTCGATGCGCACGGATTGGCCGGTTGCTAGCCCTGTGATTTGCAGAGAAATGTCGGCGGTGCTGTTCGCGGAGATCGTGGAAGTTCCTAGTGTGACGACAGGCGCGGTTGCCGTAGGGGCGGCAAAGACTTTGAGCGGGACAAACGCGGTCGTGACCGAGCCAGAGCCGTCGGAAATCACGCATCCGTAGGTGTTGCCATCGAGCGTCGCATCCGGCGTCACGATGCGCAGGAGCGGAGTCGCCGCATTCTTGTAGCGGGTTCCGCTCACATTCACAGCGGTGCCGGTTCCGCCGGTTTTTACCTGCCACTGGTAGGATGCCGCGCCGGTTTCACGGATTTGAAAATACGCATCGGCATCGCCGGCAAATGCGGTCTGGCCGGTCGGCTGGGCGGTGACGAGCGGGGTGGCGTGGAGGGCGGCGGATGTGAGAAGGAGAAGAGGGAGCAATATGAGTGCGCTGCTCGCGTATTCGGAACGAACACGGCGACACAGCGCCGTGGCTACAGTAGCTAGCGCCAGATGTAGCCGCCCCGCTGTGCCGGGGCGTGAACGCGGCTTCGCTGCGACTTGTAAGTTTTTCATCATCTTGGAAAATGTGCGGCGGCGAGTTCCTTGAGTTGCACCTCGTCGGATGGTGAGACTGTTGCCAGAACCCACAAGTCGTAGTGCGGATGCGGGCGGCGCTTGGCGGCGAGCGAAGTGAAGCCGGCGACCTGAAGGGTTGCGCTCAGCACCTTTTGGGTGAAACCGCAGTGATGGGCCATGAAGGTGTTGCCGCTGGCAACCGAGGCCCGGTGGCCGAAGATCATGTCGAGCGGCGCGATTGGCCCGGCGGGAGATTGGTAGGCGGGGATCGTCAGTTTGTCCTCGGCGACGAGCGCGGCGACGGACTGGAGGTCCGGGCAGGTGATAACCGCGAAGCCGTCGGGCTTGAGGACGCGCTTGAACTCCGCGAAGGCAACCGGCACCTCGTGTGGATACAAATGCTCGACGTTGTGGCTCGAAAAGAGGGCGTCCACCGAGGTGTCGGTGACGGCGGACATGTCTGTGATCGTGCCTGTGATGTCGGGCTGGACGGCCGGGTCGATATCGATGCGCAACTCGTTCCATTCCTCGCTGTTGAAGCCCGGTGTCGTGCGGTCTTTCCGTTTGGTGCCGCATCCGACATGGAGAAGGGTTTTCATGAAAAAGCCACAGAAGGTCTAGCCGCAGATTAACGGGATTTGCGCAGATTGGAGATTAGGATAAAGTCGGACGCCTCGGCGAGGCGTCCCTACCAAGCAGTTGTTCTTGTGGAGGGACGGCCGCCGTGCCGTCCCATGTTTGGTTTTGCAAACAAGTCGGCGCTGACGGCGCAGCGCCCTCCAGTCTTATACGAAGTAGCCGACGGTGTTGAGGTCGTTGGTGGTGAGTGCTCCGCCTGCGCCCGATCCGCCAGTGGCCTGGATGGCAGCGATCAGGTTGTCGCCGGCATCAGCGGTGCTGTTATTGTTCGTATCGCGGTAGAGCCAACTGTTTGCGGCACCCGCCGCCGCATAGATGTTTGTTCCGACGACATAGCCGTTCACATTCGTTCCGGATGCCGCCAAGGTCTTGAGCTGGAGCTGGTCGTTGGTCGCCACCGAGAAGTCGGTGATCAGGGCATAGTCGCCTGCAGCGGCTGCTGTGTCGTAGTAGGTGGACGTCGCATCGCCTAGGACGAAGGCGTCGCCTCCGGTTCCGCCGGTGAGGGTATCCAGCTCGCTGGATCCGGCCAGAATGGCCGATGTTCCGAGGAGAAAGTCGTCGTCTGCACCGCCGTCAAGCGAGTCATTCCCCCCGCCGCCGGTCAGAGAATCCTGCAGAGCGCCGCCGAGGAGGGTGTCATTGCCCAGCCCGCCGTCGAGCGTGTCGCGGCCGTTGCCTCCATCGAGAATGTTGTCTCCCGCGTTTCCGGCGATCACGTTTCCGAGGCTGTTGCCAGTGCCATTGATGTTCCCCGCGCCTGTGAGCGTGAGGTTTTCAATGTTCAAGCCAAGGGTGAACGTCACCGACGAATTTACGATGTCTGTTCCGCCGGATGCTCCAGAGGTTGTTTCGGATGCGGTGTCGCCCGAGTTGTCCACCGAGTAGGTGTCATTGCCGGTTCCGCCGATCATGACATCCGCTCCGGTTCCGCCGTCGAGGCTGTCGTTGCCCGCGCCGCCATCGAGAATGTCAGCCCCGACGCCAGCCAGAAGGGTGTCATTGCCGAGACCGCCCGCCAGCGAGTTGTTTCCATCGCCAGCGGTGAGGCTGTCGTTGCCGTCGCCACCATCGAGGGTGTCGTTGCCGGTTCCCGAGAGAAGAGTGTCGTCGCCACTGCCGCCGAGTAGCGTGTTCGACCCATCACCGCCATTGAGGTTGTCATTGCCTGTCCCGCCGTCGAGGCTGTCATTGCCGAGACTGGCAATCAGGGTGTCATCGCCGAGGCCGCCGATGAGCGTGTTGTTTCCGAGGCCACCATCAAGGCTGTTGTTGCCAGTGTTGCCGTTAATGACATTGTCGAGGGCGTTGCCCGTGCCGTTGATGTTTCCTGCCCCGGTGAGCGTCAGGTTCTCGACATTGTTGCCAAGCGTGTAGGCCAGATCTGTTTGGACGAGGTCCGTGCCTTGGTTCAGGTTTTCAGCGACCACGTCTCCGGCTTGAGCGACTACATACGTGTCGTTTCCGAGCCCGCCAACCATCGTGTCATTGCCGAGACCTCCGTCGAGCGTGTCGTTCCCTGCATAACCGAAGAGGTGATTGTCTCCTCCGTCACCGATGAGCTGGTTGTTCTCGGAATTTCCCCAGCCATTTAGGTTGTCAGCAACAGAACCAATGAGCCGGAGGTTTTCAAGATTGGTGCCCAGAGTGTAGGAAGAGGTGGTCTGGACTTCGTCGGTTCCTTCCGCGAGGCTCTCAATAATCGTCTCCGACTCGGAGGCCACAATATAGGTGTCGTTGCCCAGCCCGCCTACGAGCGTATTGTCGCCGGCTCCACCATCCAAGGTGTTGTTGCCCGCGTTGCCGGTGATCAGGTTGTCGTAGTTGTTGCCGATGCCGTTTATGTCGCCCGCTCCCGCGAGAAGCGTGAGGTTTTCCACGTTGTCCGCGAGCGTGTAGCTTGCCGCTGAAGAGATCACCTCGTCGGCGGTATCGCCCGCCGCCTCGATGATCACGTCGAGGTTGTTGGAGATTATATAGGTGTCATCGCCAACGCCGCCGATGAGTGTATCTCCGAGCCCCGCGCCTCCGCCATTGAGGATATTTCCGAGCGCATTTCCGGTGATCACGTTGTCGCCGGCATTTCCCGTGCCATTGACCGCAGTTCCGAGGAGCGTCAGGTTTTCGATATTCAGTGAAGTGGAAAGGTCGTAGCTCACCCACGCCTGAACTTCGTCGGCTCCTCCGCCTGCGTTTTCTGACACGACGTCTGCAACCTCGGAGACAACAAATGTGTCATCGCCCGCACCGCCGATCATCGTGTCAACGCCTGCGCCACCATCGATCAAGTTGTTTCCTGTGTTCCCGGTGATGACATTGCCAAGGGCGTTTCCGGCCCCGTTGATATCACCTACCCCCGTAAGCGTCAGATTCTCGACATCAGGGTTCGGAACGAGCGAGAAGTTGACGGAAGATTTCACGAGATCCGTACCTTCTGTCGGCAGCTCCAAGACCGTATCCGCCAAGCTGGCCACCACATAGGTGTCGTCGCCAGCACCGCCGACCAGGGTATTTATGCCAGCGCCGCCGACAAGGCAATCGTTACCAGCACCACCGACGAGAGAGTCGTTGCCGACTCCACCATCGATGTTGTCGTTTCCTGTGCCACCGTCAATGGTGTCACTGCCCCCGCCACCGGAGATCGTATCGTTGCCGCCCGCGCCGGTGAGGCTGTTGTTGCCGCTGTTTCCTGTGATGACGTTATTGGCGCTGTTGCCGTAGCCGTCAAAGTTCAGCACCCCGAGTCCTGCCAAAGCAGGGCGGCCGCCGACAATAGTCTCCGCCGAATCAAGAAGAGTCAGATTTTCAACAGTCGATGTGAGGGCGTGCGTATCGGGATCAACAAGGTCGGTAGTGCTCAGGTCGTACGTGGTCGAAGCGCGCACGAGATCTGTCCCTTCGCCTGGCTGCTCGACGATGACGTCCAGTGAGGAATCCACGATGTAGGTGTCGTTTCCGAGCCCACCAACCATCGTGTCGTTGCCTCCCTGCCCGTCAATGTAGTTGCTGAATGGCAGGTCGTTGGCGACTGAAAGATCTGATGTCGCTGTGATGTAGTTCCCCGCAGCGTTGCCGTAAGCATATTCGGGGCCGATAAGGAATTGCCCCCTGTTCACAGTGATAGCTTTGGCTTTGACGGTCAAATCTTCGACATTGTCCGGCATGGCGTAGAAGTAGTTGCCATCCAATTCGAAGGAGCCGAGGGCAGGAGCCGTGTCATCCGGCACACTAGCAAAGGGATCGTAGTTCAAATCTCCAGTTTGGAGTTTATCTAAATAAAACTGAACATGCGTCCCACTCGCGGCTGCAACCGCTGAGAACTGGGTATTATTGATCGAGTATGTGTAGCTGCTTATTGTAAGATCCAACGATAGCAGCGTCGGATAAAGCTCAATGGTGTCCTTCCCGCCCGCCCCCCCAGGAATTTCAACAACTGCGTCCTGGTAGTTATCCACCATGTACGTATCGTCGCCCCCACCGCCGAGCAATCTATCCTCCGTCTGGTCGTAGAGGCGCTCATCATTTCCGCCATCGAGGCAGTCATTACCTAGTCCACCGACGAGAGTGTCGGCCCCACCGAGGCCCTTCAGGACATTATCAAACTGATTTCCTGTAATGACGTTGGGAGCGGTATTGCCAGTGCCGGTGCTATTATTGCCACCTTTGACATCAAGGTTCTCGACGTTATCCGGCAATGTGTAGGAGGTCAGGTAGGAAACGACATTATCCGTCCCGCCGCCGCGGTCTTCCAGCACGATGTCCCCGGAGTTATCAACGATATATGTGTCATTGCCAGCGCCACCGATAAGGTTGTCGGAACCTGTGCCGCCATCGATGAGATTGTTGCCGGTATTCCCTTTGAGCACGTTTGAGGCTGCGTTGCCGATGATTTCGAAGTCACCGCCATCCTGGAGCGTGACATTTTCAAAGTTTGGCAATTGGGAGAGATCCACAGGGGCTGCGACCCTGATCTCATCGGTGCCCTCGCCGGAATTCTCGACCAGTGTATCTGGCGTCCGGATGGACCCATCGGGATAGTTGATGGCATCCAGGATATACGTATCGTTCCCTGCGCCGCCAATGAGGCAGTCCGATCCGAGGCCACCGTCGAGGAGGTCGTTCCCTGCGTTTCCGATGAGGGTATCGTCACCCAACTCACCGCGGAGAGCGTTGTCCGCCGAGTTTCCCGTGATCAGGTTGTTCGTCGAGCTCCCCGCCGCCGAGATAGGCAAAATTCCCAGAAGGAGAATGTTTTCGACCTCGGAAGAAGCGGGGAGAATGACATCATCCGCAGAGTTGATCTGGTCGATTCCGCCGCCAGCGAGTTCGATAATAACATCTCCGGTGCCCTCGACGACATACGTGTCATTGCCGGCGCCGCCGATCATCGTATCGTTCCCCGCACCGCCATCGAGCCAGTCGTTACCCAGGTCCGATTGCAGGACGTTTTTAAGCGCATTGCCGGTCAGGGTGATATTTGCCGCGCCGGTGTAGAACAGTTGCTCGATTCCGGAGAACTCGCCCGTCGCAGCTTGTCCGATTGGAGGGTTGGCAGGGTCAGCGATGGAGAATGAACTGTTAACTTCAATTCTGTCCGTTCCGGAGCCGGCAAGCGTGTCCTCGACTATTTTGTCTGGGGCAGCGACGTCGATCACGTAGGTATCATTTCCCGCACCGCCGACGAGCGTGTCGAATCCTGCTCCGCCCGTCAGAGAGTCATCTCCTGACCCGCCGTCAAGGCTGTCATTGCCGCCCAGGCCGTTGAGAGTGTCATTACCGCCCAATCCAGAGATAGTGTCATTGAGATTGATAATGACTTGATCGCCGTTCAGAAGGTCCGCTCCAGGGGTGCCGATGATCATTCCGAGGGAGACGTAGTTTTCCACGTTGGCGAAAACCGGGGCAATGATAGGCCAGAGAGAAGCTAGATAATAGACGGTATCCGTCCCGCTGCCGACCCCCTCGGTAACGACATCCAAAAGGCTATCGATGTAGTAGGTGTCGTCCCCGGCCCCTCCGATCAATGTATCCGCGCCGACACTGCCATCGAGAACGTTGTTGCCAGAGTTTCCAGTGAGAACGTTGTCCAGGTCGTTGCCGATTCCGCTGAGGTCGCCGGTGCCAGTAAAGATCAGGTTTTCCACGTTTGCGGAGAGAGCGTAGGAAACAGATGAAGAGACAGTGTCGTTCCCACCACTTGGGAGTTCCACGACAACATCGTTCATATCATCCACGAAAATAAGATCGTCACCTGCCCCGCCAGACATGGAATCTGCTCCCGTTCCGCCGTCAATCGTGTCGTTGCCGGCACCTCCGTCGAGGGTATCGTTGCCGCCCAGGCCAGAGATACTGTCTTTGCCATTCGCTCCGGTGAACGTATCCGCCCCTGCAGTTCCTACGAATGAGAACCCGCCGCTGCCCAAAAAGTCCCAATCCTCAATGTTGGCGTAGTTGGATTTCGTCAGTCCGACCAAGCTGGTGCGGACGGTATCCGTTCCGCCGCCTACAGCCTCCACGACAATGTCTGAGCCGTAACAATGCAGTTGGCACTGGATTTTAGCCAGATTTCATGGTGATTGGGCAACTGCATTGCAGTTGGGAAGCTCGGAGAGCAATTTCTCCCAGATGGCGCGCCACCAGGGGCGGTTTTGTAAGGGGACACCCATTTTTACCGTGGCAGTGCCCTGGGCATGGCTGAGGATGCCTGCTGTGGAAAAGAGCCGGAAACGAAGCGTGCCAATGGT
>JAPLTF010000055.1 GCA_026398275.1 Verrucomicrobiota bacterium | reverse complement strand
TTCCTGCCGAAAACGCGCAAGGGGGTAGGTCGGCACTACAAGCCCTTTTGAGGACTACCCCACTGTGTTTATGCGGGTCTGCGGGCCTCGGAGGGCTGAAAATAGCTGATTTTCGCCTCCAGTCCGCGAAGTGGGGTTAATCTCCACGTTGAGCCGCGTTGTGCCGTCTTCGAGCATTTCCAGGACATCGCAGAGACGTGGAATCTTTTCCCCCGTGTATGCCGGGGAGAACTTCATCCCGGCGTCAAGACGCAGTAGTTGATCGACCGACATCTCACAAACGGCCCCCGAACCGTCTGTGGTTCTGTCCACCGTGTCGTCGTGAATGACGATGAGCGTGCCATCCTTGGCGGGATGGACATCCAGCTCGATCCATGGCACGCCGAGTCCATTGGCGCGCTCAAAGGCCGCCAGAGTGTTCTCCGGGGCGTTGTGGCGGGCGAACAGGGCTTGGAGTTCGCCGATGATCTCCCCGGCGGCGGCTTCCGGGATCAGGTCGCCTTTTATTTTCAACTCGAAGCTCTGCTTGAAGAACTACAAGCGTGCTGGCATTTCGCCCTTCATTACCCTCCCCCTCACAAAGTTGAGAGCCATCAACGAATTCGGCGGCTATCAGATTCCGCTCTGCCTACCGGAGCTGGCTGGCCATCGAGGAGATAAAGTCTTCGGCGGATCGCAGATGCTCTATCAAGGCGCGTTCGGCGGACGCCAGGTCTCCGCGCAGAATCGCGCGGATGATCCGGAGATGCTGGCCGAGCCCAAGCCGGCCTTGGGCGAGCGTGTAGAACGGGCTGATGAGCTGGAACTCGATGATCAGGTAGATAAAACCGGCGCGCTCCTTGAGGAGCGAGTTGCCGGCCGACTCGATCAGGAGGCGGTGGAAGCCAAGATCGACGTCCAGGATTTTTGAGATCAAGGGACGCTGCTGAGCGACGAGTTGCCTGGTCTCGGTCTCGCTGGATACGAAAGCCCCTCGATGCTCATCGGACAGTCCGCCGACAAGAAGTTTTCTCAGGGAAAAAACCTCGATCATTTCGCGGAATTCCCGCAACTCCCTGGTGCGTTCGGCGCTGAATGTCGCCACCACCCACTTCTGCCGCTCCCTTTTTGTGAGCAAGCCAAGCGGCATCATTTCCAGAAGGGCTTCCCGCATCGAGACCGTGGCCACCCCGATTGTATTGGCCAGGGCCAGCTCCGAGATCTGATCGCCCGGACGCAGCCGGCCGCTGCCCAATTCGGCCAGGAGAAAATCTATCGCCTTCTGCCGCTTCGACCCCTCTTCGGCGGGCGGCAGCTCGGGGATACGCTTCCTGAGGATCCATCCGCGCGCAGAGCGCTCGACGATGCCATCCCTCTGCATGGCCGCAAACATCCCGCGCACGGGCGCACGGCCCACCCCGCTGGCTTCCGCAAGCACCCGCTCGGACGGCAGCACGGCTCCAGGCTTCAATGCGCACAATCCGCCCGCACGAACAACCTTCGCCTGCAATGGGGTCAATCGTGGCTTCATGGCATACCGCTTTCGGGCTCCGCGTCGAGGCTTCGGGATCTTTGCATCCGCCAAGACATAGCTGAAATGTCCGAAAAAGAAAAGAATGGCGATTGTTTATATTGACCCAATGCGCGTTGCCGCCTATGCGGTAGGCGATGACTCCTCCCATCAACGCCGTTGTGGCGGCCCTGCATCGTGCGGCTCCCGGGAGCCGTGTGATGATGTCGCCCGCACAGATGGCGGGCTATGAGTCGGATGGGTTGGGCTACAAATCCTTCCGGCCCGATCTGGTGGTCATTCCCTCGGATGCCGACGAACTGGCGCAGGTGGTGAGGGTGTTGCACGACGCCCGCGTGCCGATCTGCCTGCGCGGGGCGGGAACGTCGCTGTCCGGCGGCCCGGTGGCGGCGCAGGGAGGGGCGATCGTCCATACGTCGAAGCTGCGAGCGATCCGTGAGATTTCGCTGGACGGCTTCTGGTGCGAGGTCGAGAGCGGGGTGAATCTGCGGCAGCTTGATGAGGCGTTGCAGCCAAGCGGGCTGTGCTATCCGCCCGATCCTTCGAGCGGTCCTGTCTGCACGATCGGCGGGAATGTGGCGTCCAACGCCGGCGGGGCGCACTGCTTCCGATACGGGGTCACGAGCAACTACGTGCTGGGGCTTGAGGTTGTCCTGCTCGACGGTTCGACACATCGCTTCGGCGGTCCCGCCGGGGGCAACGGCCCGTGGCTGGAGGATTGGAAGCGGCTTATGATCGGCTCTGAAGGCACGCTCGGCGCGTTCACGCGGTTCTGGCTGCGCCTGACTCCGAGGCCGGAAAAGGTGTGGACATTCCGCGCCACGTATCCCGATTTGCAGTCCACCGAGCGCGCGATCCACGGGCTGGTGCGGCATCCGGCATTCCCGGTGGCCATCGAGCTCATGGACCCTCGCGCGGTCGCGCTGGTGGAGACCAGCTCGATGGCGGTCGGGCTGCCGAAAGGCCATTTCCTCATCGTCACAGAAATTGACGGCCCGGCCGCGCTGGTGGATCTCCGCGTGGAATCGGTCGCGGAAGTTCTTCGGTCGGCAGGCTCGGCGGATGTGCTTTTCAGCGACAAGGCGGAGGACCGCGAAAACCTCTTCAAAGCGCGCAAGGCGATGGGCGGGCTGCTCGGGCAGGTGAGCCCGGATTTCCTGGTGCAGGATGCCGTGATCCCCAAGCGGGCGCTCGCGAACTTGTTGCAGCTTATCTACGACGAGGCCGACCGGGCGGGGGTTCCGGCGGTCACGGTCATGCATGCGGGAGACGGAAACCTGCATCCGAATTTTCTCTTCGATTCCCGGATCCCCGAGGAAGTGAAGAAAGTCGAAGGCATCAGCAAGCGCCTGATGCAGCGGGTCGTCGAGGTGGGCGGCGCGCTTTCGGGCGAGCATGGGATCGGAAACGACAAATCCGCCTACATGCCGATGGTGTTCGGGCCGGAATCGATGCACCTCCAGCTCGCCATCCCGCAGATTTTCAACCCGCGGCATCAGTTCAACCCGATGAAGGTCTTCACCGAAAGGCGGTTTGTCGCATGATCACGGAAGAAAGGTTTTTTGAGCATTTCATGGATCCGGTGGACGGCGTCCTCTGCCTGTCCGCCACGAGCGATGCGGCGGCCATCGAACGCGAGGCATCGCCGCACGGGCTGCGGTTCCCGCTGCTCCTGGACCGTGCAACCCCGCTCTGCGAGCAGGTCGCGTCCAGCCCGTTTGCCCCGGCCTCCTCGCGATACGGACCCTATTGCGACAACATCACCGGGATGAACTGGGAGCTGCCCGACGGACGACGGGTGCGCGTCGGCGAACGCGTGGTCAAATCGACCACAGGATACGACCTCCTCCGGTTTTTGCTTGCGAGCAGCAGCCGCTACGGACGCGCGATGGATTACGTTTTGCGCCTGCGGCCGGCCTGCGACACCTCGCGGGTTTTTTGTCTGCGCGGAGATGCCGCCTGTTTGCGATCCGCCTTAAAATCACTTCTCCAGTCCACGTGGATGCATTGGTTGGATTCGGTGGATCTTGTCGCGGGGGATTCCCCGTTCCTTCGCGTTGCCGTCCATTGCCCGGCCTTGGAATTCGAGGCCTATCAGGATTTCCTATCTGCATTCTCAAAGAAATTCTCTCTGGCGCTGGAACCTGCGGCAGGCCCGGCCCTCGACGGCTGCCCGGATCTGGTCGTGAAAACCACTCCCGAGTTCGTGGCCGACACGGCCCTCTCCCTCGCGAAGCACCCCGGCGCAAAGTGCGTCGCACTCTGCTCGTGCGGGGTGGTTCATGTTTTTCTTCCGGACAGCGGTGCCATCGGCGAAATCGTCCGTCCCATCGAATCCGCCCTGCACGCCATGGGCGGCCATTGGCAGAGCCGGCATGTGAGCCCCAGCCCGTCGCCGCTCGAAGCCTCATGGATCTCCACCTTGCGCAAAGAATGGAACATCTCATGAGTCACCCACTCCTTGAAAAGGATCTCCTCTCGACCTGTGTCCACTGCGGGTTCTGCCTGGAGGTTTGCCCGACCTACCGGCTCACCGGCGATGAAAATAATTCGCCGCGCGGACGGCTCCGGCTCTGGAGGGAGGAGGCGGCTGGCAGGCTTGCGCGCGACCCGGAGACAGATTTCTACACATCCGAATGCGTCGGCTGCCTCGCGTGCGAACCGGTCTGCCCGGCAGGCGTGGCGTATGGAGACATTCTCGAGCAAACCCGCCACGAGCACGTTTCCGCCGGACGGTTTCATCCGAAACCCGAGCTCCGGCTTGCCGCCCAGGCGGTCCGGTATCCCGCGCTATTCAATGCCGCGCTGGCTCCCGCGCGGGCGTTGCGCTCGCTGGGATTTTTCCCCCATCCGCTCATTTTCCCCGGACGCCCTCACGTCACGGAATCCACCGCCGCTTATGCGCGGCGCTTAATGATGCTCCATAAGCCGACCGGCCCGCGAGTGGCTCTGCTGACAGGGTGCCTGATGGAGGCGATGTTCCGGGAGATCAATTTCGCCACCGTGCGGGTGCTCATTGACAACAACATCCAGGTCGTGATCCCCGATGAACAGGGCTGCTGCGGAGCATTCCATGAGCACACCGGCCTGGACGGCGTGGACGAGCTGCGCGAGCAGAACCGCCGGGCCTTCCTGCCGCTCGCGGTGGATGCGGCCGTGAGCAATTCCGCGGGATGCGGGCTGGCGCTGAAAAAGACGCTCGCGCCGGACATGCCGGTTCGCGACGTGCTCGAATTTCTTGGGGAGATCGGCATCAAGGCACGCGAACCTCGGGGGGGAAGGGTCTATGTTGATCTCCCCTGCCATTTGGTCCATGGGCAACGCTCGCCCGGCATTCCGGCCGCTGTTCTCGATGCCACCGGTTACCAGTGGGAACTCGCCCCATGCGCCAAGGATTGCTGCGGATCGGGCGGGATCTACAACATCCAAAAGCCTAAAAACGCCCGCGAAATCCTCGCCAAGAAATCCGCCTTCCTCAACGAAGCCGAAGGCGATCCCATCATCCTTGCCACATCGAACCATGTCTGCATGATGCAGTGGAACTCCGCAAAGTCGCTGGTCAAACGCCCCTTCCGTGTCGCCCACGTCATTCAACTCCTGGACCCCAATTGCAGACCATCCAAATGAAAACAGTTCCCGTTGAGCCATTGACGCCCGAAAGCTTCCAGGAATTCGGCGGCTTTCGTGACATGCTGAACCCCGTGTCCGAAATGCTCGGAGCGCCGCCGATCGAGTTCTTTCCTGACATGATCCAGCAGGCGCTCGGCAACTGCCAGGCTGCATCCTACTCGAACTGCCGCATCGGGCCGCGCGAACCTGTGATCAACGTGGTGGAATGCCACTCCTCCACCGCGGAGATGCTCATGCCGCTCGATGCGGACGTGCTGATGTGGTTTGCTCCGGCGTCCGTTCCGGACGCGGGATTCCCCGCTGAGAAAGTCCGGGCATTCCTCGTTCCGAACGGCACCATGGTCGTGATCAAGCCGGGCACCTGGCATCACGGGCCGTTCTGCCTCGGAAGCGAACCGGCAAATATCCTGGTCGCCCTGCCGGAACGAACCTACGCCAATGACACCCGGACCATTGTCCTGGAGGGGGACGATTGCCTGCTGATCAGCCGCGAGCCTTACGCTTCCAAACCCATCACCTGACCTTCGAAGTAAATCTTGTGGAAACAATCGCCGTCATGACCTTGGCCAAGACCCTTTCTTCCTAAAATTGAAAATCCAATATGTCCCTCCCACTCGCCATCCTCTTTGTCGCCTTCGCGCTCCTCGGCTACTCGAACCACCTGCTCTCCCAAAACTAAACTCCCATGAAAATCATCGACGCCCACATTCACCTCTGGGATATCGACCGGCTGGATTACCCCTGGCTGGCCAACGTCCCGGCCATCAACCGCACGTATCTTCTCTCCGACTACGAGAAAGCGCGCGGCGGCACCGCGGTCAAGGCCGTGGTCTTTGTCCAGTGCGAATGCCGCCCGGACCAATACCGCGACGAGCTGGCCTGGGTGCAATCGCTGGCCGACCGCGATCCCCGGCTCAAGGCCATCGTCCCGTGGGCGCCGCTTGAAGATGGTGAGGCCGTGGCCGAAGCGCTGCGGGCCATCGCCGCCGATCCCCGCGTGAAGGGCGTGCGGCGTATCATCGAGTTCGAGGAAAACATCGATTTCTGCATCCAGCCGGGCTTTGTCCGCGGCGTGCAACTCCTGGGCGAAGTCGGCCTGCATTGCGAACTGACGATCGGGCCGCGGAATTTCCCCAACGTGATGAAATTGATCGAGGCCAGCCCGGGCACGAAGTTCATCCTCGACCACATCGGCTCTCCAAACATCGCGGAGGGACGGCTCCAGCCGTGGAAGGATGACCTTCGCGCTTTCGCCGCGTCGGGCCCACACCCTTGCAAATTCTCCAACCTCGTCTGCAATGCCGACCTCGAAAATTGGACGATCGAGGATCTGCGTCCGTTTGCGGATGCGGTCATCGAAATCTTCGGTCCGGATCGGATAATTTGGGCGAGTGACTGGCCGCATGCCCTGCGCGCCTCTTCGTGGCAGCGCTG
The DNA here is from genome assembly GCA_026398275.1 of Verrucomicrobiota bacterium. Taxonomy (GTDB): domain Bacteria; phylum Verrucomicrobiota; class Verrucomicrobiia; order Chthoniobacterales; family Terrimicrobiaceae; genus QYQL01. Next base: position 60,483 of record JAPLTF010000055.1, on the reverse strand, counting down.
GTTCGAGACCGCCCGTGAGCTGACCGCAGGGCTCGGCGGGGACTCGCAGCAGAAGATTTTCCACGACAACGCAGCCCGTTTTTACCGCCTATAAATCCCAGAACCAAAAACCAAGAACTGAAAATGCACACACCGATCCCATCCCACAAGCCGGTCGCAGACCGGTTTGCAAACAAAGTTGCCATCGTCACCGGGGGCTCCTCCGGTCTCGGGCGATCCATCGTTGAAGAATTCTGCAAGGAAGGAGGCAAGGTCCTCTTCACCGGCATCAGCGCGGCCGGAGAGAAATCGCAGGAAGAATTCCATGCGGCCGGTTACACCACAACGTTTCTCCGCGGGGACATGGCAAACGAGGAGTTCTGCGCCACGGCCAAGGCGCTCGACGCGACCACGAATGACTGGATGCGCAGCTTCACGGCCGGTCCGCTCGCCTATGCCCGCATGGTGCAAAACGTGGTTCCGCCCATGCAAAAAGCCGGCGGTGGTTCCATCGTCAACATGTCGAGCATTTCCGGCCACATCGCCCAGGTGAACCGCTGGACCTACAACGCCGCCAAAGGCGCCGTCAACCAGCTCACGAAATGCCAGGCGCTCGACCTCGCGCCCTTCAACATCCGCGTGAACAACGTCGATCCCGGCTGGATCTGGTCGAACGAGACCGACAAGGCCGCGAACATGGATGGGGGCGGCCGCGCCAAGTGGGATGCGATCTGGGGGAAATACCACATGCTCCGCCGCATGGGCCAGGCGATCGAAGTCGCCCGCCCGACGCTTTTTCTCCTGAGCGATGACGCCTCGTTCATCACGGGCACGACCCTCATGATCGATGGCGGCTATTGCTCGATGGGGCCGGAAGGCCTCGGCGAAACGGCCGTCATCGCCGGATCGGATTAGCTCACCATGAACACTCCCACCACATGGAAAACTGAATCGGGCTCGGTGAGCATCAGCCCCGAACGCGGACGAGTCCTCGGCATCGAGGTCGCAGGACACCAAGCCCTTTGGTCGCCACCGGAAGTGACCGCCGCATGGAACCTCGGCGGCGAGCGCCTTTGGATTGGTCCCGAAGCTGATTGGCACTGGCAGCGTCTCGGCACGCCGGACTTCGCGCACTACAAAGTGCCGCCGGCCCTCGACCCGGACATCTGGTCGGTCGAACAATCACGCGACGGATTCTTCTCCGGGTCGGTGGACATCGCAGTCCGCTCGCCGCACCGCGACGCGCATTTGACGGTCCGTCTCACGCGCTCGGTCGAATTGCTGCCGGTGGAGGATCTTGCCGCGCCTGGGTCAGGCATCGCCCTGCGCACTTGCACCGGCATGGAAATCCTCGATGGCACGCCCGGCCAGCCGGTGGATTTTTGGTCGCTGCTGCAAATCCGTTCAGGCGGCAGCCTGCTGATTCCGAGCGTTGGCCGCGCGGTGCCGCGCGACTATTTCAGCCCCACACCCCCGAGCGAATTGTCGGTGCATCCGACTCACACGGAAATCCACATCCGCGGCCTTGCGATTTTCAAAACCGGCATCTCTGCCGCACACTCGGCCGGACGCGTCGCCTACGCACGTCCGGTGCAGGGCGGCCAACTGGTTCTTGCGCGCTCCTTCCCGGTTTATCCGGAATTGTTCTACTGCGACTCTCCGCTTGACGCCCTCGATACGCAGGGTGACGCGCTCCAGTTCTTCTGCGACGATGGCAGCTTTGGCGGCTTCGGCGAACTCGAACACCGCTCGCCTGCCCTGCGCTGCGGCATCGGACCGCAAAGCTTCGCGGAAGTCGCCACCACGCGGCTCATGCTTTTGTCCGACTCCGAATTCTCCGACTGGAAAAACCAATGGATCAACCACACAACCCCATGAAACTACAAAACAAAGTCATCATCATCACCGGAGCCAGCAAAGGCCTCGGCGTCGCCATGGCCGAAGAATGCGCCCGCGAAGGCGCGAATGTCGTCATTGCTGCCCGCTCGAAGCCGGAACTCGATTCCGTTGCAAAGCGCATCGCCGCCAACGGCGGGAAGGTCGAGGTTGTCGTCACCGACATGAGCAACCCCGCCCACTTGGAGGCCCTCGTCGGGTGCTCGGTTGCCCGCTTCGGACGCATTGACGGTCTTATCAACAACGCCGGCGTCAACTACGTGAAACCCTTCCTCGAAGTGGACCTCAAAGAATGGCAGCGGGTGCTCGACGTCGATCTCACCGGGTCATTTCTCCTCACCCAGATTTGTGCGCGCCAGATGAAGAGCCAGGGCGGGGGCGGATCCATCGTTCAAATCGCCAGCGTCCACACCCACGCCTCGCTCGCGGGTGCCGCGCCCTACGATGCCGCCAAACACGGCATGGTCGGCTTCAGCAAGGCGGCCGCCGTCGAACTCGCGCCGCTCGGCATCCGCGTCAATATTCTCTCCCCCGGCCTCTGCGCCACGGAAATCTGGAAGGACATCGTCGCCGCAGCTCCCAGCGAGCAGGAGTGTCTCGACTACTGGAATGCCAACATCCCCGGCAAGCGCCTCGTCACTCCAGAAGAAGTCGCCCGATGCTGTGTTTTCCTTCTCTCGGAAGATTCGTCGTGCATCACCGGCACGAACATCTTTGCGGACCTCGGCATGACAAGTCTGCTGGTCAGCCGCGAGCCGTATGCGTCAAAGGCCATCACCAGCCAATGAAAATTACCAAGATTGAAACGTTGGTCTGCAACGCACGGATGCGCAATTGGATCTTCGTCAAGGTCCTGACCGATCAGCCCGGGCTTTACGGTTGGGGTGAGGCGACGCTGGAATGGCACACGCGGTCAGTGATCGGCGCGATCGAAGACGTTTCCCAGCTCATTGTGGGCGAGGACCCGACGCGGGTGGAGCACCTTTGGCAGATGATGTTCCGGCAGCACTTCTGGCACGGCAACGGCATCGTGCGGGCCACGGCGATTGCGGGCATCGACCTCGCGTTGTGGGATATCATGGGCAAGATCCACAACGTTCCCTGCCACCGGCTCTGGGGTGGGCCGGTGCGCGACTTCATCCGAACCTACAGCCATCTGGGCGGCGGAAAGATGGAGGATTTTTATCTGACCGCACCCGGTGACGCGAAACGCTTCGCCGAACTCGCCCTGCAAAGCGTGGAAGATGGCTACACCGCGTTCAAATGCATGGCCGTGCCGGAGACCGCGCCGATTGAGGGGTTGCGCCCCATCAATTACGCCGTCTCGTGTGTCGCGGCGATCCGCGAGGCGGTTGGGCCGGACATTGATGTGATGGTCGATTGCCACGCCCGGCCCTCGCCCCGCATGGGGATGCAGTTTGCCCGGGCGCTCGAACCCTTCGGGCTCTACTTTCTCGAGGAGGTTTGCTGGCCGGAAGCGCCCGACGCAATGGCGGACATCCAGCGCGCCGTCGGAACCCCAATCGCCACGGGCGAACGCATCACTGGACTCCATGGATTCCGCGATTTGCTCCAAAAAGGGGCCGCCAGCATCCTTCAGCCCGACATCACCCATTGCGGCGGTCTCACCGAGGCCCGCCGGATCGCCGCGCTGGCCGAGGCGTATCGCGTTGCGATTGCGCCGCACAATCCGCAAGGTCCAGTCAGCACGGCTGCATCGCTCGAGTTCGGATTTGCCACGCCGAGCTATCTCATTTGTGAATCCGTGCGCAATGACGTGCCGTGGCGCGATGACATCGTCCAGGCCGGCTTCACCATTGAAGCCAAAGGTCAAATTGCCCGGCCCAGCTCCAAACCGGGCCTTGGCATCGAGATCAACGAGGCCGAGGTGCGCAAACATCCCTTTGAGCAAGAAATCCTGCGCCGCAGCTTTACCCCCGACGGCGCTGTCGCCGACTGGTAAAATCGACACGGATGAAAAAAGCAAACGCCACACTCGTTGCCGACATCCGCAGCACCCACGGGGAAGGCCCCTGTTGGGATGCCGCTCTCCAGCGCCTGCTTTGGGTGGACATGATTGAACGCAGAGTCAACAGCTTCGATCCGGTCACGACCAAAGTCGTCAGTCATCCATTTGCAGAACCGGTCTGCGTGGTCGTGCCGGAAGGGAATGACCGCCACCTCATTGCCTTGGCCAAACGTCTGGTCTCGGTCGATCTGGCTGCGGGCGATGTGCGGGAAGTTGCCTCGGTAGAAACGGACCTTCCCGGCAATCGGTGCAACGACGGCAAGATGGACCCAGCCGGACGTTTCTGGATCGGCACGATGTCGAATGATGGTTCCGTTCCCGGTGCAGGGAGCCTCTACCGTCTCGATGAAGGCAACCAACTCACCCACGTGCTCGACAACCTCACCATCTCCAACGGCATGGACTGGACACCCGACAATCGGACCATGTTCTTCACCGACTCCGCCGCCCGCGAGGTTTGGGCGTTTGATTTCGATCCCGCCGACTCCTCGATCTCCAACAAGCGCACGGTGGTGCAGGTGCCGGAGGAACTCGGCCTGCCCGACGGCATGGCGCTCGGAGCGGACGACACACTCTGGGTCGCCCACTGGGGCCCGGGATGCGTGTGCCAGTGGGACCCGAAGAACGGGCAACTCCTGCAGTGCATCGACACCGGCTGCCCGCATACGACCTCCTGTTGTTTCGGCGGCAGCGGCGATCTCTTCATCACAACCTCGCGTCTCGGGCTCGATCAGGACAAGCTAGCCAGGCATCCGCAATCCGGCGGACTTTTCCGCTGGCAGACAAACCTGCCTGTTCAAGAAAATCTATGACAAAAGAAATCATCAAAGGCATCTACACGCCAAATGTGGTTCCATTCCACGACGACCACCGCATCAACGAGGGCGAACTCCGCCGCTATGTCTCGTGGCTGATCGACAAAGGCGTCACCGGCCTTTATCCCAACGGCAGCACGGGCGAATTCATCCGCCTGAGCTTCGAGGAACGCCTGCGGGTCGTCGAGATCATCGCAGACGAAACGAAAGGTCGCGTGCCGATTCTCGCCGGCGCGGCCGAGCCGAATATCGCGATGGTGCTCGAAGCCTGCAAACGCTACGCAGATCTCGGCTGCCGGGCGGTCTCGGTGACCGGGCCGTATTATTTCAAAGTCAGCCAGCAGAGCATCGAGCACTACTTCCGCGAGCTGGCCGCCAAGTCGCCAATCGACCTCGTCCTCTACAACATCCCGCAGTTCTCCAACGAGATCAGCCTGGAGGTTGTCAAGCGCCTTGCCTCCGACTGCCCGCGCATTGTCGGCATCAAAGACAGCAGTCGCGACATGCCGCGTTTCATGGACACTCTGAACGAGGTCAAGCCGTTGCGCCCGGATTTTTCCTGCCTCATCGGCACGGAGGAAATCCTGCTGCCGGTGCTGATGATGGGAGCCGACGGCGGCACGATCGCCACCAGCGGCGTAGCGCCGGAAGCCGTCATGAAGCTCTATAACAGCTTTCTGAAAGGAGATCTGGCCGAAGCCAAACGCATTCAGTTTAAGCTGCTCGAACTGATCAAGACGATGTTTGCAGCGGGCAACTTCCCCGAGGGATTTCGCGAGGGCGTCAACCTCCGCGGGTTCAACACAGGGCGGGGCCCACAGCCGATGAGCCCGCACGAGATGGAGCACTTTAACGCCATCAGCACCAAGCTGGCCTGCCTGCTCACCGAGTGTGGTTTTCAAGAGGCCGCAAAGTCTTGCCAGGCCGCGAAGCCGGATGTCGCTGCCATGCTCGCCCGCATCAACAAACGCGTCCCATGAGCGATCGGCTTCAGAGCCTCGGACTGCTGGAGACGCCGTTTCTAAGCGTGACTGCGCTGGCATGCGACGCTGCGCTCAAGGCGGGGGATGTCGTCCTGCTTGGCCTAGAACCGATTGGCACCGAGGTGATCCTCTCTCGCTTCTCAGGCGATCCCGGGTCCATTCGCTCGGCCCTGGGTGCCGCCGAGGCGCGCATAAAGTCGCTCGGCTCCGCTCTGGTCTCCTCGACCATCCTGGACGCTCCATCCACCGAACTCGCCGGCGCCCTCTCCAGGCCCAATTCCATCAACCCGCTCTACGGCGGCCGCGAATACCTGCTTCCCACCGACCACAAAATCCACCTAGCCATTATGAAACCACAAGCCATCGGAATCCTCGAAACCCAGGGCCTCACGGCCATCCTCCACGCCACCGACGCCATGCTCAAAGCCGCCAATGTCGAACTCGTCGGCAAGGAAAAAATCGGCGCCGCCTATGTCACGATCATCATCAAGGGAGACGTCGCCGCCGTGAAGGCTGCGCTCGATGCCGGCTCGGAGGCCGTCGGCAGCCTCGGAAAGCTCATCGCCGCGCAGGTGATCGCCCGCCCGCACGACGATCTGCTCAAACTGCTGCCAGCCTGATCGCAAATCGCAATCATCCACAACGCAAAAGCCAGCCAGACAACTCCCTCATGCTGATCGGCACACAATACTACCGCCCGCCCAACCCTGAACCGAACGAATGGGAGGCGGATTTCCGCCAGATCGCCGCTCTCGGGTTTTCGCTGGTCCGCTGTTGGATCTACTGGCGGGCTGTGGAGCCGCGCGAAGGGAAGTGGATTTGGGAGGATTACGACCGGTTTATGGATCTCGCGGAGAAGCACGGTCTGAAGGTGGTCCTTCAGCTTGTGCCGGAGTCCCAGCCCGAATGGTTTCTTTCCCGCCACCGCGATTTATGGCCTCGCGATGCCAGCGGACAAGCTGTCGGCCAAGCGGGCACGGGCATGGTCGCTCTTGGCGGGTATCCGGGGATTTTTTACGACCAGCCGCCGGCTGCTGCGGGCATTGCGGAGTTCTATCGTGCGGCAGCACGCCGCTACGCCAGCCATCCGGCTCTCTATGCATGGGATGTTTGGAATGAAATCCAACCGCACTTCGGGGTCTTCAGCTACGACGAGGCGACCATCCGGCTCTGGCAGGAATTTCTCGCCGGGCGTTTCGGCACCGTGGAGGAACTCAACCGCTGGACGCTCGGTCAGTTTTCAACATTTGAAGATGTGCCGATTGTCAATCCGTCGGCCCGCTATCCGGGGGCCGTCCACTGGAAGGTGCTGCTGGCGGAGTTCCAATATTGGCGGCTGGCGCGGGAGTTGGCCCGGCGCCGCGAGCTCGTGCGCGGCGTGGATCCCGATCACCTGATCGTCGCTCACGCCGCTTTCACGCACGTCTTCAGCAGCGCCCAAAATGACTGGCAGCTTGCTGCGGAAGTGGATGGCTTCGGCACCAGCCAGTATCTCACCGAACGGATCCATGGGGAGGGTAAGGATTACCTTTATGCCGCGCTTTACTATGCGGTGACGCGCTCGCTGACGAATGGCAAACCCTGGTGGCTGAGCGAGCATTCCGGCGGTCCGGTGTTTTATCACTATGGGCACGCGAACAAGACCCCTGCGGAGATCCGCTCAAATCTCCTGCTGCCGATGAGCCACGGAGCGGCCGCGGCGCTCTTCTGGCAGTATCGCAACGAACGGATCGGCGAGGAAGCTTCAAGCTGGGGGCTGGTCAATTTCGACGGATCGACGAACTCCCGCACGGATGCCGTCCAGCAGGTGACCGCCGCGATTGAGCGCGAGGAGAAGGCGCTGGAGGGCAGCGTGCGTCCAGCGTCCGGCATCGGCATCCTCCTGGACCATCGATCCAGTCTGCTGGAGACCGGCACATCGGCCTGGGTCAAACAGGGCATCTCCGCCGAAAACGAGGCCAACGGGTTTTACTATGCCTGCGTGGAAGCGGGCTACTCTCCGGACATCTTCCATGCGGACCAGGATCTTTCCGACGCCTGCCGATTGCTGATTCTGCCGATGCGCACGGGCCTGACGCAGGAGGCGATTGCGAAACTACTAGCCTGGGTGAGCGCAGGCGGCACGCTGGTCTCCACGGCTTACCTCGGCATGTTCGGCGAAGACTGCTGCGTGCCGCGCATCCTTCCGCGCGAACCATGGAGTTCCGCATTCGGCCTGCGAGTGTTGAGCCGCCATTATCCGTCTGCTCCACAGCTCATCGCCGGCGCAGGGAATCTGCCGCCGTTGGCCGGCCATTGGACGGTGGAGGAAATCCGGGTGGATCGTGCCGAGGTGGTTGGGACATGGGATGGCCACCCGGCGATTACGCGCCGCCGCCACGGAAAGGGCGAGCTCTGGTATGTCGCAAGCTGTCCGGGCCAGGTGGAAGATCGGACATCGTTGCGCGCCTGGATCCGCCATTGGGCCGACGGGGCGGGTGTCTCGCGCTGGTATGAGGCGGGACCGGAGGTCTTTGGCGAACGCCAGCAAAGCCCCGCAGCCACGTTCCTATTCCTCACGAATGCGGCCCATGCCGACACGATCGTCACGGTGATCGGCACCGCAGAAACGAGCGGGTCGGTCTCTGACATGCTCACCGGCGAGCCGATGGGGAATCTCACGGCGGGAGAAAGGCAGGAGTTCTGCATTCCCGGACGCGAAACCCTCTGGCTCAAGCTGCTCAAGCCGCGCGTAAGGAAATAGATGAGAGGGGAACGAACGATAACGCAAGGGAGGGCGAGGCTCCGTCCGAGCCGTGATATATGGGTTCGGACGGAGCCTCACCCTCCCGGCCATCAGTGAAACTGCGGTCTTTAAGGCGATGATAAACCCGGAATCACAAATCCCGCCAAGCCCCGCACCGGATGGTGCAACGGTGAGGCATCCGCTCTACTACGTGGGGACGCTCGTCTATTCCCGCGCCGGGCTCGCGTGGGTGTTCATGTGGCTGCTTTGGGGAGACTTTTGTTTCACGATGATGGAGGCGATCGTGCCCAGCATCGTCCCGCTGAGGTTGCGGGAGCTGGACTCGCCGAATTGGATCCTCGGGGCAATCCTGACGACCATCCCCTGCACCCTGAACGTTCTGTTGAATCCGGTCATCAGCACGGCCAGCGACCGTCATCGCGGGAAGTATGGCCGGCGGGTTCCGTTCATGCTTTTCACCGTCCCCTTCGTGGCGCTGGCCCTATACATCATGGGGTTTTCGACCGACTTGGGCAGGCTGCTGCACGGCTTGATCGGCACACAGACCGGATGGAGCGCAGGGGCGGTCACGATTGGCGTCATTGCCTTCGCGATGATTCTTTTCAAATTCAGCGACATGTTCGTCAACACGGTCTTCTGGTATTTTTTCAACGATGTGGTGCCGGATCAGGTCATGGCCCGGTTCCTTGGTCTCTTCCGCATGGTGGGGGCGGGGGCTGGTGCGCTCTACGCGTGGTTCATTTATCAGTTTGCCCTGAGCCACATGCGCGAGATTTTCCTCGGCGCGGCGGGTCTCTACTTTCTCGGATTCGGCGCGATGTGCCTGATGGTGAAGGAGGGGAAATACCCGCCGGCGTCGAAGCTCGCCAAGCGCCGCGACTTCCTCGGGATGGTGAAAAACTACGCCCGCGAATGCCTCCAGCACAAAATCTACCGCTACCTTTTCCTGCACAATATTTTTTGGACACTGTCCACCGCCGTCGGCATTTTCGCGGTTTTCCTCAACTTGTCGCTGGGGATGACGCTCGACCAACTTGGCAAAATCGGGGCGGTGGTGGGAGTCGTCACGATGTTCCTCACCTATCCGGCCGGGGCGCTGGCCGACCGGTTCCATCCCCTGCGGGCGCTGTTTTGGATCATCATCGCCATCGTCTCCGCCGCGCCGCTCGGGTTTATCTGGATGTTCACCAACTATCCGCCCGAGGTGAATTTCAAGATTTTCATCGTGTTTCAAGTGATTGCCCTGCCGATGGGGCTCATCTACGGCGCGACCACGCTCCCGATGCTCATGCGCATCCTGCCGAAAGACAAGTTCGGCCAGTTCTGTTCGTTCAACGCCATCTGTTCCGCCGGAACCGGAATCGTCAGCGGCGTCGCCGCCGGGCTCTTCTTCGACTGGATGAAGAGGATTTTTCCGGACGCGGTCTGGGGCAAGGACTTCGCCTACCGCATGGCCCCGCTCTGGAGCCTTCCCTGCCAGATCGTCGGTCTGGTCTTCATGATCCTGCTCTACCGCACCTGGAAGGAGCTCGGTGGAATCGATCACTACGTGCCGCCGGATCGAGAGAAGCCTGCCGAGCTGGTAAGCAAACCGGAAAATCAGTGGGTCAAGCCAGAGGTTGACCCTCCGTGAGCGAGGGGGGTGCCAACCTTGGAGGGACATCCTCCGGCATGTCCCCAATCTGATTGCTCCGCGCTGAGCGTCCTTGGAGTCTTGGATCAATAGGATCAGACCCCGGTTGGGGTGCCGGGCAAACGGGCCGGGAGGCTCGCCCCATCGATCCATTCCCCATGCACGACGATGGTTCGTGCATTTTTTGGCGGTCCGAATTCGTTGCGGTTGAGCCGGGAGGTGATCAAGTCGATGCACGCTTCGCCGAGAAGATCCAACCGGCTGTCGAAACCGGCAATGCCTTTGTGGGCATGGTGGCGGTCGAGGATCGCAAAGCCAAGATCTCCGGGAATCGAAAAGCCAATCTCCCGAAGCATTTGAAGGGTCGTGAAATGTCCGAGGACCACATCCGGGCGGTTGGCCTCGACCCACTGGCGGAGCGAAGTCCGGGGGTCGGGGCGGCTGACGTAATGGATAGGCAGCCCGGTCATGCGCGATGAGGTTCCGGCACTGGCGTCGTAGCCCCCGCGGTATTGGAAGTTGGTGTGGTGATCGAGGAAGTGACTGATCACCAACCCCGGACGCCGATACCCGAGGAATTCCAGCTTTTTCATCGCCATGACCAGGTTTCCGAAGCAGTCCGTGATGGCGCAGGAAACTCCGCATTCGGTCAATTCCGGACAGCTTCCCGCAGCGATGTAATGCTCTCTTGGGAGTTTTTGGAACTCCTCGTGGCACTCCTGCGTCGCCAGCACGAGGCCGTGAATTCCCCGGGTCATCAGAACTTGATGCAGTCGTTTAGGCGTGAAATGCCCGGCCCAGGTCGAGAACTCCTCAACCCGGTAGCCGAGTTCCTCCGCTCTTCGCTGCATTCCCGCAAAAAATTGGATCGTGTTTGGGTGTTGCCTGCCGTTGTTTTTCATTTCCGGCCAATGGGTGAGAAATCCGATCACCGTCCCGGCGCTGCTCTTGCTGACTCTGGAGGCATTCTGCGCCATCAATGCGGAAACCATGGGATTCGGGCGATACCCCATTTTCTTCGCCAGTTCCTGGATCCGCTTTCGTGTCGCCGCTCCAATCTGCGGGCTGTTGCGCAGGGCCAGCGAAACGGCGTTTTTCGAGCAACCCACGCGCTTGGCCACATCTTGCATGGTGATGCGATTCGACATGGAGGCGACACTACCAGACGAGGGGCGGCTGCTCAACTTGACAAGTAAAGCATTTTGCTTCTAGCAAAGAGCGTGGATCGCAAGGATACTCGCGACGTCATCAAACCAATTCCAACCACGAAGTGCACGAAGACGAAGAAGAGAAACCTGGAGATTGCGTCTTCCCGCCTTGCAACGATCCTTCTTCAAGCCTTCGCGTCCTTCATGGTGCAATCCTAATCCCAAATTCGGTATGAAACGTTCCCCCGCATCGCATGCCTTTACGTTGATCGAGCTTCTGGTCGTGATCGCGATCATTGCGGTGCTTGCCGCATTGTTGTTTCCGGCGCTCAACGGCGTCCTCGCCAAATCCAAGTCCGTCGGTTGTGTCTCGAACCTCAAGCAGCTTTACACAGCCTCGATCCTCTGGAGCCAGGACCACGACAATTGGCAATTGCAGGCCTATGACCCCTTTGATGGCAGCGGCGGCCCGGACTGGGCATACAACCTCCGTCCCTATCTGGGGATCACCAATGCGCCTGTAGGGAAGCGCCCTCCCGGGCCATTTGCCTGCCCGGCGTCGAGATACCTCGTCACTGGGAGTGCCTGGTATGACTACGGAATCAATCCTGTAGTCAACGAACACATCCCGGGAACGACCATCACCTTTCCTTATTCCTACAAAACCTTTGGAATGAAGGAGCCAGCCACTGGATTGGATGTGCCATCAAAAATCTTTTTCATGGGGGATTGTTGCAGTGATCCGAGAACTCCCGCAGGGCGTGCGGGCCGCGGGCGCTGGATCAACGTCTATGTGGCAGGTGGTGCCGGGACGATGGATGCCCGCCATTCCGGAAAGGCCAACGTGATGTACTACGACGGGCATGTGGAAGCTCTGGATCCGTGGGATACCAACAAGGTTCCGACCGGAGGAGTGGCCCCTTATTACCGGCCGTGGTGCCCCAGCTTATGGCCCTAAATCTGGAATGAGGAACCCACCACGAAGTGCACGAAGAACAAGAAGAGAGGAACGACCTTGGAGGGGCGGGCATGTCCCAAATCGGATTGCCACGTGCCGCGCGTCCCCGGAATACAAGTGGGTCAAGCCGGAGGTTGACCCTCCATGAACAAGATGGGCGCATCGCCCCCGGAGGGACATCCTCCGGCATGTCTCAAATATCGAATTGCCGGGCACCGCGCGTCCCCGGGAAATTCCCTAATGGCAACCTATTTTCTTCGTGGTGCAACTTCCATTTTAAAACTATGATCCGCCCAACCTGCCTCGTCCTCCTCTCCTTCGCCGCTCTGCTACTCACTGGCTGCCGTCAGCCCAAGGCCCCCGAGCCTGTGGCGGTTCCCATATCCATTCCGCAGACGATCGTGACCAGCGACAAGCCGGTGCCTGAGGAAAAGCTCGCGGCCAGCCAGTTGGCTGAGACCTTGCAGAAAATCACCGGGAGGGGCTATGGGATTGCCAAGGAAAGCGAATTCCCATCCGCCACGCTGCCGGCCATTTACCTGGGCAAGACGAAATTCGCCGCCGCGAACGCGCCCGGGAAACTGGCCCCCGAGGAGTGGCTGGTGAAGACCTCCGGCGAGAACCTGATCATCACCGGCGGCCTGCCGCGCGGCTTGCTCTACGCGACGTGGGAGTTTCTGGAGAAGCTCGGCTGCGCGTGGGTCGCCCGCGACGCCGAGAGGATTCCGAAGATCGCGAACCCGACCTTCGCAGGTGAGTTGCGCGGAAAGCCCTTCATCCGCATCCGCGAGCTCTATACCGCGTTCAGCGGATACGGTTGGTATAGCCCGAAGCAAATGCTCGCGGAGCAATGGTTCCGCCTGCACAACAAGTCCGGGGCCTATGGAAACATCGAGGGTGTCGCCACCCACGACAGCATGCTGCCCCCGCAGAATTCCCACACGGCGGATGTCTTCTACTGCAGCTATAAGGAATATTTTCCGACACACCCGGAGTATTTTGCGATGGGCAAGGACGGGAAGCGCTTCGACGGCACACTCACTGGCCCTGCCGCAGGCCAGTTGTGCTATACGAGTGAAGGTGCCCGCGAGGTGGTTACGGCCAAGCTCAAGTCCCTCATCCGTGAAGACAACGCGCAGAAGGATGCCGCCGGGCTCCCGCGCACCTGGCTCTACGATATCAGCCAGGCGGACAACTTCGACTGGTGCCAGTGCCCGCAGTGCCAGGAGTTGATCAAAAAAGAAGGGGCCAACAGCGCAACCCTGCTCACCTTCATCAACCAGATCGCTGAAGACATTGAGAAGGAATTTCCCGACGTTTACATCACGACCTTTGCCTACATGCCGACAACCAAGCCCCCGGCGACAATCCGCCCGCGCCGCAATGTCATTATCCGTTGGATCGATTGGGGCGGATTTGCCCTTGCTCCCGACCCCTCCATACCCCTGCGCACCCAGAAGGAGCGCGCGGACAACCTGCTCGCATGGGGGAAGCTCTCCCCCGGGCTCGCGCTCTGGGACTACGGGCTCGGCGGCAACTCCCCGGCCTCCGTGCCATTCAACCCGGTGCCCGTTCTGGCCGACGACTATCGCCTTTTTGCCGAGGCGGGAGTGATCGCCGCCGCCGTCCAGGAAAGCGAAGACCTCGACACGTGGTGGTGCGAATCGAACTTCAAGCCGCTTTACAACTACATGGTGCTCCGTTTGATGGCGAACCCGACGCTCAACGTCTCGGACGAGGTGCAGACGTTCATGGAAGTCTATTACGGGCCGGCGGCGAAACCGATGCGCGCTCTTTATGATTTTCTGGAGCACGAGCAGGAGCAGCTTCCGTCAAGGGATAAGCACAATGGCAATGTGAGCCAGATCCCCTACATCACCGTCCCATTCTTCCAACGCATCCTAGCGGAGCTCGACGCAGCCGCAGCCGCCTGTGCCGGGCCGGAGAACAAGGCCTATCTCCAGCGGGTCCGGCGCGAGATCGCCCACACCGATTTCATGCTCCTCGCAGACTGGGACACGTTGGAAAAGAAGTCCGGCCCGCTGCCCTTTGATCGCGCCAAACTGGTGGAGTCGATCAAAGTTGCCGCGGCGGATGTGATGACCGGCTACTCGGACACGATCCGTCCGATCATGGAGAAGAAGCTTGCCGACGCACTTAAACCGCCGCCTCCCTTGCCTGCGGAATTTTCCGCGGTGCCGAGATCCGAGGTGCTCGACCTTTATTCTGACGCTGTCTACGCCCAGGTAGATGACCCCGAATCGCTCACCGGCCGCACGAAAAAGCTGACCTTTCCCCTTAACGCAGCACTTGGCCCGCCCACGTTTGGAACCTATGACCCCGCCTCGAAAACCTACGGGCCAGGGCTGAGTATCAAGAATGTTCCGCAGGATGGCCAATACCACTTCCACAAAATCGGCCGATGGACGCTCAATAGCTTTAAAAGTTACATCTACTCTATCGGCGCCGCAGGAGACTGGAACGTAGGCCCCGTCGAGCTAGGTCCGTATTTTGATCAACCCGCCGGCCCCGCTTACAATACTTACGATATTTATGTCTCGGCCAAGTTTACAGGCCCCGCGTATATCAAGGGCTCCAAGGACACTGAAAACGGCTTCTGGGTCGATCGCGTGTTGCTGATCCGCGCCAACGATTCACAGTAACTGATCAAGTATTCAGGTTTCAGTGTTCAGTTTTCAGCAAAACACCCGACACCAAACCAAACCAACAGATGAAAATCCTGAAACTCCTCGCAGTTGCCTCCATAATCCTCGCGTGCTGCGCATCCTTGCATGCCGGCGAGCCCATTGACATCAAGGGAGACTTTGCCCTTTGCACCAACCCTCCATTCCCCAATGGCTGGCTCGTCAACAGCCCCGGCTACTGGGAGGATACCGACACGGCTGAACGTCATCCCATCGAGGGAAAGGACGGCTTCTCCCTGTTGCTCACCGCCGGAGAAAAGCCGATTCATTTGTTTTCCGGAATTTATATCGATGTCAGCGAAGGCCAGGTCTATGTCGTGAAAGCCAAGGTCAAAGGCACCGGCTCCGGTGCTGTGGGCGTTTACTGGCACGGCGAGTCCTATCCCGCTTTCAAGAAGTTCGTTGCTTCCTCGGACTGGGAAGAAATCGTCGTTGAGTTGAAGGTGCCCTCAGCAGCCGCTTTGGGCGGGGCGGTTCCGATTACAAGAATGACAGCCCTTCTTGTCGTGGACCCGGGATCCTCTATCGAGTTTTCTGATGTCTCCATAGAACTCGGGGAATAAGCCATCGCATTAACCACGCATCGCAGTCCCGCCGCTGTGGCGCCTCGTCTTTCCGGCGGCTCCAGCCACTTGACAATCGTCCAACACGAAGAGACCGCTGACAGTTCAAATTCCCATCTCAACTCAGAAAATGATCAAGACACTATCTCAATTCACCGTGGGCGATACGATTGTCCGCTTTGACACCGCTGGCAAAGGCGCGCCTCAGCTCTCGCTGCTTCCCAAGGGACTTGCGACGGTAAAACACCGCGAGTTCCTGCCACCCGATGTCGAAATCCGGGGGTTGCCGGCCCGCTGGCAACCGATGAGTGCCTGGGTGTTCGATTCGCTCGTGCAGATCAAGTGCATGGAGGACAAATACGGCCCTTCGTCCCAAGGGCGCACGATGAGGGGGGGGCCTTCCACGACCGCTCTGGAATTTATCAGTCAGAAGGTTTACAAAAAAAACGGCAGCACACTCGTTGTCACCACGCTCAAACACCCGTCGGGACTGCGCTGCGAGCATCACCTTTCCTGGGTCGGCAACACGCCGGTCTTCTCCAGCCGGGTCAGCGTGCGCAATCCGGGAAAAAGACCGGTGACCATCGAGATGCTCAGCAGCTTCTCGCTGGGCGGCATGACGCCTTATGCCTCCGACGACGCCCCGAATCGTTTGCTGGTTCATCGCTACCGCTCGACCTGGAGCGCCGAAGGACGCCTCGACACGCAAGGCATCGAAGACCTGCAACTTGAGCGATCATGGACCGGCCATGGCGTCGCCTGTGAACGCTTCGGGCAGGTCGGCTCCATGCCGGTCCGCGGATTTTTTCCCTTTGTCGCGCTGGAGGACCGCGAGGCCGGCGTGCTCTGGGGCGCGCAGCTCGCCTGTCCCGGCTCGTGGCAGATGGAGGTTTACCGCAAGGATGATTTCGTTGCGCTTTCCGGCGGCCAGGCCGACCGCGAGTTCGGGCATTGGTTCAAGACCTTGAAGTCGGGCGACCGCTACGACACACCCGTCGCCACGATCGGCTGCATCAAGGGAAATATCGACCAGCTCGCGCAGCGCCTCAGCTCCGCGCAGCAGGCACCGCTCGCCGCCCTTCCGAAGATCGAGAACGACCTGCCCATTGTGGTGAACGAGTGGTGCACAAGCTGGGGCACTCCCACGCAGGAAAATCTGGTTGCGCTGGCCAAACGGATGCAAGGGACGCCTGCCAAATATCTGGTGATCGATGCGGGCTGGTATGAGAAGGAGGGAACGAACTGGGCCTTGGGGCATGGGGATTGGGAGGCGAGTAAACGTCTTTTTCCCAACGGTCTTGCGGCAACCGCCCAAGCCATACGCGAATGCGGATTGATTCCGGGGCTTTGGTTCGAGATGGAGACGCTGGGAATTCACTCCGCCCGCGCGGCCAGGGAAGACGCACTGCTGCGTCGCAATGGACGGGTACTGGATACGGGCAGGCGTTTCTGGGATTTCCGCGATCCGCGAACCTTCGATTATCTCACCAAAAAGGTGATCCACCTCCTGCGCGACAATGGCTTCGGCTACCTCAAGGTCGATTACAACGACACGATCGGCTTCGGAGTTGATGGCGCGGAGTCGCCCGGAGAGGGGCTGCGCCAGCACATCGAGGGCGTGCAGAAATTCTTTCGCAAACTCCGTGAGGAAATCCCGGACCTCGTCATCGAGAACTGCTCGTCCGGCGGTCACCGCCTCGAACCTTCAATGATGGGCCTCTGCGCGATGGGATCGTTTTCCGACGCGCATGAAACGCGCGAGATCCCGATCATCGCCGCCAATCTCCAGCGCCTCATTCTCCCCCGGCAGTCGCAGATCTGGGCCGTCCTCCGCAAAGCTGACTCCGTCCAGCGCCTCGCCTACTCGCTGGCCGCCTGTTTTCTCGGCCGCATGTGCCTCTCGGGAGAAGTTCACGACCTATCGCCCGCCCAATGGAAACTCGCCGTCTCGGCGATGGAGCTTTACCGACGCGTCTATCGCGTTATCCGCGACGGCCAGTCCACTTTTCACGGCGAGGCCGGCAAAAGCTGGCGCCACCCGCAAGGCTGGCAGGCCGTGCTGCGCACTGCGTCGCGCGGGGATCGCGCGCTTCTTGTGGCCCACACGTTTGGAAAACCCTTCCCGAAATCCGTGGCAATCCCGATGCCGGGGCCCGGATGGAAGGTGGAAGAAACCTGGCCAGCGAAATCGGGACTCCAAGGCGTTTTGAAAGGGAAAACCCTGCATCTCGAACTTACGGGCGAATTTCGTTCAACCATCCTTTCCCTTCAGAAACCATAAAATGAGCCAGAATCCGGCATTAGGAATTTACCACGAAATGCACGAAGGAAACGAAGAGAGGAAGGACCATGGAGGGACGGGCATGTCCCAATTTGAGCCCGATTTCAAAACGCTATCAGCAAAAGAGCGGTTTTTGTGGGGATGCATGTCTGGCTTCCTCGTTGGAATTATTTGCGGGTTGGGTTTCGCATGCCCTCCAAGCAATAACTATTTACTCGGTTTGATCTCGATTCCTATATCCACAATCATCTTTGGGCTCTCTTTCCTGCTATTTGGGAAAACCGTTTCTCGATATTTATGGGCAATCATCAAAGCTTTGCCAAAGTGAGAACTATGGCTAGGCCAGTGCAGTTAATCCCCATGCCTTCCAACTTTAACAATATGAACCAAAACCAACAGAACACCTATCTTTCCAACGGCTCCAGCCAGTTGAAAGTCATTGAACAGTCAGACGGAACCCTCGAACTCCTGCTCCTCTCTAGAGAGGCTCCAGTTGCGAGAATTCCCCATGCCGATGTCGCCTTTTACGGCGAGAACGGACGTCTTTGGGAGGTGGATGCCATTACATGGAACCGTGTGTGTCATTCGTCCGAAGAGATCGTCGAGCTTTCCGGCGAGGCCGCCGACCGCTACGGAAATATCTGGGTTGCCGACATGCGTGTCGAGAAAGAGGGCGAAGGATTCTTTACTTCCGCCTCCCTGCGCCTGACCCACGCAGCGCAGCACCCCTGGGATGGGAGTGTGACCGGATGGGGGTCCTTGGGAATGGTGTCGCTGCATCTGCCGGTCAGTCTTTGCGCCAACCCAGCCACCTCATGGAACGGTATCCCCGGCCTCATGTATGGAGGCAACAAGGCGGACATGATTCTTCCACGCGGCTACTGCCCAACAATGACCCGCCGGGAGATGCAGGAACTCCGGCTCCACGAGCGCCCGCTTCGGATCGTGACCGACATTCCCCGCCAGGACGCCTCAACCGGATGGACGGTCGAGGTGCTCTCCCACAATCCTGCATCGCCGGATGTGCTGGTCCTTGACCGCGAACGGGAGACCGGGCTGCATATCCAGGTTGATCGCGAGTGCGAATACGGGTTCACCGGTTTTTCCTACTCGGCCGATCCGGTTTCCGACAGGCACCTTGTCACCCTCAAAGCGCCCGGGACACGCGACCGTCGTTACAACATCTGCCGCTTCATCCTGCCTACCCCGCCGCTCGAACAGCGCGGTCCGGGCGGAGGCAATGTCCCGCCCGCGCCGGACAACCTGATCACGATCAATGCGCGTTTCCATGTGCAAAAGTGCGGCGATGTGCCGACTTTGGTGCGCTCCTACCGGCGCTCCTGGGAAAGGCGCAGAATCGGGCAGCAGGTCGAGAACACCTCGCCGGCCTCGGAGATCGCAAGGGCCGCGCTCGAAAAAATCAACCGCGAGAACTGGGACGAGGGACGCGGTTTTTATTGGTTTGTGACAGCGGGCGACCTTCGCAAAGGCCCAAACAAGGTCCTTCAACTTGGCTGGGTCTGGGGGCTGGAGGTCATGAATCCACTTTACCGGTTGGGCGATGCGGTGGTCCGTGAACGTGTGCGCCGCATGCTTTCCTTTCTCCTGGACTCGGGTGCGCAGGCCGGGACCGGACTTTTCAACGGGACCTACGACGGCGAGAACTGGATGCCCGCCCGGGGGTGGTTCGGCTGGCTCGACGCGATGGCCGCCTGCGCGTGCCGGACACCGGATACCGTCCGCCATGGCTTCCGCCTGCTCGATGCGCTGCGGGATGATGTCGAGTGCCCGGCCGTCCTTGCGGACCGTTGGGAAGACGCGCTTAAAAAGGCGGTGGATGCCCTGCAAAGGGTCTATCGCAGGGAAGGCGAGATCCCTTCTTTCATTGATCCCGGCACGGAGGAAGTGGTCTGGCGCGGTGGCGGGGGAGGGGCGATGGTCATTGATGTTTGGTGCGAGGCGGCCCGCCGTTGGAACCGGAGCGATTATCTCGAGGATGCCGCAAGCTACGGCGAAAAACTCCATGAAACCATGATCCTGACCGGCGACCCGTGGGGACGTCCGGTCGATTGCTACTGCGCGGGAGATCACGAGACGGCGCATGCCCTCATCTGCGCGTATCTCGCCCTGTGGCGCGCGACGGGCGCGCAAGTCCATCTCGACCGCGCTGTGCAGGCCGCCGATCTCCTGCTGAGCTGGCAAGTCACCGAGAATGTGCGATACCCGGCGGACTCGCGCCTTGCGCGCAATGGCATCCGCAGCCTAGGCACCATGATCGCCAACACTCAGAACAGCACCGGTGTGCCGACCCCGTGCACCAACTCCGCCAGCGAACTGATCGATCTCTACGAGGCAACCGGTGACGTCGCATGGATCGAACTTCTTGCCGACTGGCGCCGGGCCGGGCTTCAGCAAATGGTGCGGGAGGGTCAGGACTGGGGCAGCTTGAAACCCGGCAGTGTGACCGAATGCCAGTCCCAGAGCGATACGATGAGCGAATTAGGTGACGTTTACTTGGGCGAGGCCGGTTGGGTTCTCTCCGCATTCCTCCAGCAAAGCGTCGAGTTGCCGTCGGTTTATGTGGACGGGGAAAAAGCATGGTGCCTGGATCACCTCGAAGTCTCGATGGAGAGCGGGGTGCTCTCCGTCACCAACCCCACGGGCTTCAGCGCCACAGCCACCATCCGCGTGCGCGGCGGAAAGACATGCCAAGTCCAACTGCCGCCCGGCGGGACTTTTGTGAAATGATGCCCCCCTCTTCTGCCGCCCCCGTCTCGTCCCGCGTGGCCAATGCCATGTGGGACGTATCGAGGTCAATACAAGGAACTTGAAAAGATAAGCACCAAATGAACCAACATTATACCGCCAAAGTCCAGCGCTACGACGGCTCGTCGCTCTGTGAAGAAATCCGCATTCCCCTCGACACCGCACCGTTCTCCTTTGCCGGATGCCGGTGGGAACTCAAGGCCGCGAACGACGCATCTCAAATCCGCCTGATTCTCCTGGAAGGCCGTGCGGAAAACGTGGCGCTTCTCATTGAGCTTTCGTTCCCCCAGTGGAGCCCGCAGCATTATTTGCTCTTTCCGGGCTTGGCCTACGCCGGAAACCGGTTCGAAGTCCGTCCGTTGGAATACCCCCCGATCCTTAGCGACCCCAAGGATCTCTCACCGGACCAGCCTCCGCTGATCACGGACATCCTCCGGCTTAACCATGGCTCCGGTCCCTCGGGCTTTCATCTGCTCGCGGGTGCGATGGCCGTGCCGACTGTTGGGCTCTTCGACCCGCTCCGCAAATCCGGCCTTCTCGTTCTCACTCGCCCCTTCGAGAATGGGCGCGAGACCGGATACGAGTTTGTCGAGAGCGATGACCGTAAGAGTGCCACGCTCACGATCGGGACGCCCGGCGTGCGCCAGAACACGCGCTACACGATGTGCAACACACAGACGCCCTCGACGGACCGCGGTGCGGATCTGACCGTCGGGGACTCGCTCACGCTTACGGTGAAGACCGTGGAGTTCCCGTGCGCCGACATTCCACAGCTCTTCGACCGTCTGCTCGACGAGCGCTATACGCTCACCGGCAGCCCCGAACTCTCGCCGCCCCAGCTTCCGTTCTCCGCCGCCTGGGCGATCCAGGAACACAAATACAACCGCGACAACTGGAGCGCGGAGGGCGGATATTACCGGGTCGGGCTCGGGGAAAACCGCTTCCAGGATTTCCAGTCCGGCTGGACCGGCGGGCTCATGAACACGCTGCCTCTGCTCCACGAAGGCAGTCCGCTTTCTCACGAGCGGGCGAAACAGACGATCGATTTTGTTTTTTCCAAGGGAGGCCAGGGAGCCTCGGGATTCTTCCACGGCTGCTATCACAAGGGCGTCTGGTCGGGCGACGGATTCGATATCGACAAGTGGACGCCGCAGGCCCGGCCTCACCCGGACCGCGACCACTACCATCTGGTCCGTAAGAGCGGGGACATGCTCTATTTCCTACTCAAGCAATTTGACCTCATCACCCGCCAGGAACCGGGTTGGGCTCCGCCGGCGGCATGGGTTTCCGGGACGCGCCGCTGCGCGGATGCCTTTGTCGCGCTCTGGAAAAAATACGGCCAGCTCGGTCAGTTCGTGGACATCCACACCGGCGACATCATCGTCGGCGGCTCAGCCTCCGCGGGGATCACTCCCGCCGGGCTGGCGCTGGCGGCGGGATTTTACAATGAGCCTTCCTACCTCGAAACCGCGGAGGCCATCGCAGACTACTACCTCCGAGAGTTCACCCGCAAGGGGATCACCAACGGCGGGCCGGGCGAAATCCTGCAATGTCCGGATTCCGAGTCCGCCGCCGGATTACTCGAAGGCTACATCACGCTCTGGGAAGTCACCGGCAAGCAGAAGTGGCTCGACGCCGCCGAGGAGGCCGCCGCCCAGCTCGCCACCTGGCAGCTCTCGTATGACTATGCGTTTCCGGCGGAGACCGAGTTCGGACGTTTGGGCATGCGAAGCGCGGGCGGAGTATTTGCCAACTCGCAGAACGGCCACGGTGCCCCGGCGCTCTGCACGCTTTCCGGAAATTCCTACCTCAAGCTCCACCGCGCGACCGGGCGGCCGATCTATCGCCAGTTGCTGCTCGAACTCGCGCACAACCTCCCCCAATACCTCTCGCGCGAAGACCGTCCGATTGTCGCGAAGGGAGGCAAGACCATGCCCTCCGGCTGGATCAACGAGCGCCTCAACACCGGCGATTGGGACAACAACCTCGGGGGCGTCTTCCACGGCACCTGCTGGGTCGAGGTATCCCTCATGCTCACCGTCATGGAAGTCCCCGGCATCTACGTGCGGACGGATACCGGCGAAGTCACCGTGTTCGATCACCTCGCTGTCGAACCGATCCTCCGGGACGGCCATCCTGTCAGCCTGCGCATCCACAACCCAACGACCTTCCCCGCCACGGTCAAAATCCTCGCCGAGGACGGCCCGCAAGCCGCTCGCCCGCTTCGACAGAATTATTTGCTGAAAGCCCATACCGTCACCCTCCAACCCGGCGAAACGCTGTCTGAAACGCTGAAACCTGAACTTTGAAATCTGATATCGAAAATCCAAAATGAGTCCGCTGACTTTTCTGTTGGGAAAAATTGCCGCCCCGCTCCGGGCGCACTCCGTTCCCGGTATCACCCTCATGGACGTGGAAGGCCGTTTCATCGGTTTTGACTTGCAGGCAGATCCAGCCATCAACGGTGCCTGCGGCGAATGGCTCTATCGCGAAACCGGCGGCAACCTGACTCTGGCCATCAAGGTCGAGCGCATCGAGAGCCACGGCGCCGGGCGCTTCACTGCAGCGATCCGCAACGACGGAGCCGACGTCCGGCGGTTCACTGCGGTGCAATTCCACGCGGCGTTCGACTGGGATCAGGCGGACTGGCAGGTGCGTGAGTCTGCCGGCGGGGCGGATTGCAACGACTATCCGCCGACGGCCTATGCCGTGCACCAGTATGCCCACCTCCAAGAGGGTGCCAACTCGCACAGCATCGGCGGCTTCGATTATGCGCGCCGGGGCGGGAGCGAAAAAAACATGCCTATCCTCATGGTGCAGCGGGGGAGCGAAGCGGATGCGCCGGGCTTCTGGTTTGGTTTGGAGTGGTCGGGCGACTGGATCATGCGGAGTTTCGCGCGCAAGGCGGATAATTGTTTCGGGGTGACTGCCCACCTCATGCCCGACGGCATGATCTCCAACCTGACGCTTGATCCGGAGGAGACCCTGGATTTTCCGGTCGTTCATCTCGGTGGTTTCCATGGTGGTTTCGCCGGTGGAACCAACTCGCTCCGCCGCTATATTTACCAGCATCTCCAGCCGGAATATCTCGGCGAGCGGCCTTATCCGCGAGTCACCTACGATCACTGGTTCGGGCTCGGCAACGAAGTGAACGACGAGGTGATGCGCCGGCAGGTGGATCGCGCGGCGGAAATGGGCGTCGAGATTTTTTGCCACGATGCGGGCTGGTTCGGCGACTTTGAGCAGGATGTCGGCAACTGGAACGAGGCCATTCCGATAAAATATCCTGACGGACTCGAACCGCTGGCCGATTACGTGCGTTCGAAAGGCATGCAGTTCGGGCTTTGGTTCGAGTGCGAGCGCGCGATGGAGGGCAGCCAGGCGCTCCGGGAACATCCAGAATTTTTCTGGCCCGTGCCAGCCGGGAAGGGCCGCAAAGGCAACTACCACCTTAACCTCGCCCGCCGCGACGCGCAGGATTGGATGATCGAGACGATCAGTTTCTGGATCACGAGTCTAGGACTGCGTTGGAGCCGGCTCGACTACAACATCGCGCCGTTGCCCTACTGGGAAGCGGCGGACCCGACCGGCAAGATCCAGTTCGCCTACTGCCAGGGACTCTACCGCGTGCTGGATGTCCTGCGTGAACGGCACCCGGAATGGATGATCGAGAATTGCGCCAGCGGCGGACGCCGGATCGACTTTGGGACGATTGCCCGCTCGCATACGCATTGGTTCAGCGACCACACGCACAACGCCGCCATCTGCCGCGCGATGCAACTGCGCTGCCAGTTGCTCCTGCCCGGCAATTGTCCGAACACCTCCGTCGCCGTGGACAAAGGGCAGACCGATTTCGCGAACATCGACCACGAGATCCTCAGCCGCGCGACCGGCAAGCTCGCTTTTGACGGCGACATCGCCTCACTCAATCCAGCAGCCGCCGAGCGCTGCCGGTTCTGGGTCTCGCGTTACAAAGAGTATCGTCATCTGCTGGTGCAGGATTTCCAGCAGATCAGCCCGGTCCCGCAGAACCTCGACGACTGGGATGTCGCCGCGTGGTCATCCTACGATCGCAGCGAGGGCCTCGTGGCCGCCTATCGTTTCCACGGAGCCCCCACCTCGCGCTGGCCGCTGTCCTTCGCCACCGCCGGAGCCCATTATTCGGTAACCGATCTCGGCAACGGAACCTCCCGGAAAATCTCCGGCGAATCGCTCCGCGAAGGCCTCGGATTTGATCTTCCAGAAAAGCAAAGTGCCACGCTGCTTCACTGGAAACGCGACTGAACGCATAGCCTCAATCCGGAATTCACCGCGAAGGGCACGAAGAACGCGAAGGGAGGAACTTAGGCTGGTCAGTCCGGCCAAATAAGCGGAAGGGGATGACAAGATGACGCGCAGGATAGACTTCTGGACAGACAGGACAGAACGGGGTATTTTGCCGTCATGACGACGTATCAACTCCAGACAGCCAAGCAGCGCTTTTCGGCCGTGGCCGGGAACGCGGCGAAAGGGATTCCGCAACTTGTGACGAAACACGGGAAGCCATTCGTCGTCATTGTGAGTGCCGCGGACTGGTGCAGAGACCACGAGCCCGAGCGGGGAATCTGGGACGTGTTGCGAGCCTGCCCTGCCGACCTGAGCGAACTCGCTTTAGCCCGCAACAAGGATCTCCCGCGCAACGTGTCATTTTGAATTTCCTTCTCGATACAAACATCCTCAGCGAGGGCACAAGGCCGCAACCGGACGCCCGTGCCGGGGCATGGCTGAACGCCCGGCCTGCCCTTACTCTATTCGTCAGCATCGTCTCCATCGCGGAAATTCGGAAAGGCATTTTGTTACTTCCCGAAGGCAAGAAGAAGACGAAGCTGGGGGGGTGGCTGGAATCCGAACTTCTTCCCGCATTTGCCAACCGCGTGATTCCTCTTGGCGAGGCGGAGATGAACGAGTGGGCCGCACTTCAGGCAGACGCAGAAAAAAAAGGTCACAGGCTGCCAGTGGTGGATAGTCTGATCGCAGCAACCGCACGATGCCACGGTCTCACGCTTGCCACACGAAATAGCCATGACTTCCGCCACTGCGGGATTCCCGTCCACAATCCTTGGGCGGAATAGCAATGCGGACTGACCCATTCCCTCGCCCCCTGTTGCCTCCATGTTCCCTTTTCCCTATGGCATCGTCAGGTTCAGTCGGATAAACAGCTTGGGCACGCCGTTGGTCTTGACGCCGACCTCCATGATGGGGTCGCGCGTGGATGCATCCTTTCCCACCTGCTGGGAAAGATCAGGACTCACTGTCGTCCACGTTTTCAAATCGGGGGAGGTTTGCACGGCGAGGGTGATGCCGGTCAAGAGGCTGTTCTGACGGTAAGTAAGCGTGAGGTAGGGCGTGCCGGGAGAGGTTGTCGTGTCAATGACCGCGACGGGTAACGCCGCACGATCAGTGGACGTCATGGGTTGCGCGGGATTGATGTTGAAAAGGTATTTGAGGAGGTTGGCGTAGCCGTCATTCTGCGGAATGACCAAAGGGCCGCTGACCGTCGTGTCGGCCATTTGCGCCGGTGAGAATAAGCCGGGTTGCGCTTCCCATTGGGTGAAGGGTTTGATCAGGCTCAGGGTAAGATCATTGCCGTCTCCCCCTTCATAGTTGGCGGTAAAGCTGTAGGTAACGCCATTATAGTCCGCGTTGATCGTGCCGCCGTCTGGCAGATTGGTGAACCTACCGTTGATGCCGTTCGTTCCGGTATTGTTGATCACGGTCATCGCTCCTGCCGTGGGTGCAAAATTCAGCATAACATTGAGCGCCGATCCCATGATGGTAAACGCGGTCGTGGTAATGGGAACGGTTGCTGCGGAATTGAACGTAACTTTTTGCGATGGGGTCGCGGGGAGCTGGGGGGCAAGGTTCTGGGCGATCAGCGCGAAGCCGGCGTCGGTGGGATGAATCCCATCACTCAGGTAGGTGGCTGAGTTCCCGGCATTGATGCCCAGGGCGAGTCCATCGATCCAATAGAGATTGGCATCGCTCGTGTGGGTTGCGAGGTCTTCGATCTGAGAGCGATAGGCTCCCAGCAGCGTCTGGTTATTGATGCTGAAAATAGGCGAGATGAGATAGATGGGCACGGTAGGTGCGGACTGTCGTATCTTGCCGACAAGCGCTTCCAGATCCGTGCGGTATTCGGTGGCCGAGAGACCGGCAGACGCGTCGTTATAGCCCATCAGCACTGTGACCACGCTCGGATTCAACGAGGAAATAGCCGTTCCATCAGAGCCAGAGGCTCCCGAGGCTTTCAGACCCCGCCATCCGAACCCCATGTTCACCACTTGCCAGCTCTTGGCGGCTGCTACGAGCGAGGGATAGTTTTTCGCCGAGTCGCTGGCGCTGAAACCCTCGGTGATCGAATCGCCGTAGGCGATCCAGCGGGTGCTTGGGCGGTCCGGCATTGTCTGAAACGTCGCCTCGCCGTTTAGCGTCAACCCCGTAAACTGCACCGACTGGGAATAGGGCAGCAGCAACTCAACGTTGTGATATCCGCTGCCGCTGACCAGCACGTTGACGGTGAGGGTGGAATTGTTGCCGCCAGCGTCGAAAGTGTCGGTCCGCGTACCGTCGACCAGGACGACTCCCGTTCCCTGGGTAGCCCCCAATGAGCCGGTCGATAACAAGGCGACGATGCTGGTCGCATCGGTGCGAAATCGCACCCGGGCGGCCGGGTTGGCGTTCTGAAGGCTCCCCTGGGCGCCAGCGAGGATGCGATCGAACTGGGCTGTCGTCCCGTTCAGCGTCACCAGCCGGGCGTAGTCCGAATAGCCAATGCGCGGATCGTTCGGCGCGATTTGGAGCGGCGGGGGCGGCGGATTGATCGGATTCGTCGATGCGGAACTTATCACGTCGAACTCCCGATAGACCGTTTCGGCGCCGGCGCCGGGCGATGCGATCTTGAATTGTACCTCCGCCACGTTCCCCGCAAGCTTCCCAGTCGAATCGGTCAGCGTGATGCGGGCGCCGCCGTTGCCGCCGGGCGTGTAGCTGAATGTGCCCAGCGAGGTGAAGACTGAAGCGCCAACCGTCCTGACCAATAGTTCGTAACTTTGATTCCGTCGTGGCGCAGCCCACCCTGAGATCGTCTGTACCGAGGTGATGTCGTATCCGTTTGGGTTGAGCGTCGTGTTGAGTGTGTAGGTGCTGGTCCAGACGCCATCAAGATCGAAGGCCGCCGTGTTCAGTACGGACGCAGTGCCGGTACTGCCGTCGTTGAGATTGGCGGTGCTGCTACCGTTGTACGGCGTGTAGCCATTATGGGCGACGCCGACCAGGGTCGATGCTCCGGCATTCATCAAGTCGGAGGTGCTGGCGGCGAAATAGACTTCCGATGGATTCGACTCGTTGGTCTGCACCACCTCGGCCATTGCAATTGAGCCGCTGGCGAGCGTCAGAAGCAGCGACCCAACCCAGTATGCAAAGATCTCTGAGCGGGAGGATTTTGTTTCCAAAAGTTTTCTTAAGGTTAGGAGATTTAACGTTGCACCAAACACGCTAACAAAGATTGACTTGGTATTTCTCATTCGGCTTTTTGTTCAGGGTTGGAGGAGGTTGTCTATCAGAGTTTTCTGTTTGTTTCAAGATACAAGTCCATGCGCATTGACATTTTACGCGACTCACCGACGGCCCGGCGAGGCATCCAATCACAGGTTGGCGAAAGACTTCTTTTCCCCGAGCCGGGTCCAGGGGACAGCGCGGGCGATGCCACAGGGGAGAGAATTGCCCCCTCCGTGGAGGATTTCGGCATGCGCGAGCGCCGTGCCGGAGACCTTTTGAAAGAAGTTTAGCCCACGAACCCAGTCGGAGGCGACCGTGGAGCCGGATTTGATTTCGACGCCGGTGAGGTTGGTGTCGTCGCCGGCGAGAAGATCCACCTCGTTTCCCGTATGGTCGCGCCAGAAAGAAGACGCGGGATCATGGTTTGTGTAAAAATGCATTTCATTTGCATATTTGCAAGCTGCAATAAATAAGGGGCGTCCTTGCGGGAATTTCCTTCCACCTCGCCTTGGCAGGCCTCCGTTTCTCAAGATCCGCCAACTCCGCCGGCGTCGCGCCGTATTCGCGCCAGACACAATCATCCAACGACACCGTCACCGGACGCAACATCACAATCTGGTCGCCGCAATCCGGAATGAGGAATTCACCACGAAGGGGACGAAGAACACGAAAAGAGAAACCTGCAGGGACGGTCAGGTCCCAAATCGGATTGCCTTGTCGCGCGTCCCCGGAAAATATGGGTCAAGCCGGAGGTTGACCCTCCATGAGCACGACATGCGCATCGACCTTGGAGGGACATCCTCCGGCATGTCCCATATATCGGATTGGAAAAATATTTTTTGACAGTGGTAAGTCATAACGCATAATTCGGTCTGATGAGAATTACCCTGTCCATACCTGACGCCGTGGCCTATCGGTTCCAGGCAGCCGTCCCGCCCCGGCAGCGGTCGCGTCTTGTCACCCGCCTTTTGGAGGTTTCCCTGTCGAAACACGAAGACGCTCTCGCGGCAGCCTGTCGGGCGGCCAACCGGGACAAGGCGCTCGAACGCGAGATTGGGGACTGGCAGGCGTTTGAGGACGGGGAAGTCGTGTGACATGATACGAGGGGAAGTCTGGTGGGTTTCGCTCGACCCGGCGCAGGGCTCGGAAATCAAGAAAACGAGACCGTGCGTGGTGCTCACACACGATACCCTGAACAGGTTGCGCAAGACAGTCGTCGTGATGCCTCTCTCAACGGCAGCCAAGCCGCATCCGCCGATCACTGTCCCAGTGACTTGTCAGGGACAGCCCGCGGTTGCGGTGATCGATCAGATTCGCGCTGTCGCCAAGCATCGGCTCAAGTCAAGGATTGAAGCCATGACGGCCAACGACCTGGGGGCAATCAACAGGGCGCTCTCCGCCATCCTCGAAATCCGATAGGAACCGGTCCTCCCGCCTCAAACCCCGCAAAGGAACTTTTGCACTTCATCGCGGTTGCCGGCCATCACGAGCAAAAGGCACTCCGGGCGGTTTTGAAAAACCAGCCGGATGTCCAGGCCAACCCGGATTTCAAAAAAAGGACCTGTCAGCCTGCGGATTCCCAATCCCCGATGCCGGTGGGGGTGCCCGAAATCCTGTTCCAAACCCTGCAGGGCCACCCCGATTTTCCCTCGCGTCTCCTTGGGAAAATCCCGGACCCGCTTGCGGAACGACGCGTTGAAATCCAGCGGCTTCAATCCGCCAGATCCTTTTCCAGATTTCCGGAAAAGCGTTTGATTTTTCCTCGCTTCCGGTCTGCGGAAATCTGCTGTTCCATCCGTTTCTCAAATCCCGCCAGCTCCGCCGGCGTCGCGCCGTATTCGCGCCAGGCAATCCGGATCTCGACCTGCAGGAGGTCCGGAAACTTTGCGCGCGTTATCGACTCAAGGGAATCGAGGAGCTGGTTCGGGAGGCAAAATAACGCCTCCCTGGCGGATTCGGGCTCTTCGTGGTGCGACTTCCGTTTTTCTGATCACAGGTGAGAACAAGAAATCGAAAAAACAAAAAAATATATTTTGACATATTAGCTCGTCCGCAGTAATTAAGGTGCAACGTTATATCAACCCATAAAACAACCCTCCAATATGAAAACACTCTCAGACTGCATTCCACGCACTGAAAACTCCTTTGTCTCCCCGCTTCTCTCCCGCTCGCTTCCGTTTGCGGCTTTCCTCGCTCTCGTCCTGCTCTTCGGCGGCGAGGCGCAGGCGGCCAACGGCACATGGTCCGTTGGCGGGAACGCCAGCACCAGCGGCACCTGGGACAGCTCGGCCACGAACTGGACCGGCGTTTCCGGCTCGCCTTGGGATTCGTCGAACGGCACGACCAATATCGCGCTCTTCGGCGTCGCCACGGGGGCATTCAACGTGACTCTGAGCGGTAGCGTCTATGCGAATGGCATCACCTTAACGACTTCAGGCACCACCAATGCCCCCAACATCACCGGGGTTGGCAGCCTCAATTTCGTCGGCACCAACGCGACGATCAATGTGGGGACCGGCACCAGACTCTTGGTTACCAGCACTGGGGGTGTGAGCGGAGACATTATCAAGACCGGCGCCGGGGAAATCTTTTTCCAAAATACCTTTTCAAATACCGTTGCGGGAAACATGACGATCAACACGGGGGCTGTGATCATTAGAAACACGACCTACAGCGCAGCCTCCTCGAAGACCATCACGGTCAATACCAACACCAGCGGCGCGGGATTGGTTCTCTACGGTGCCACCCCAACCTTTACCAATATCGGCGTTACCTTGAACGGAGGTCGCGTCGATAATGGCTCTGGCAACTCGATTCTCAATGCGGCAGTCACACTGAACAATACCGGGACCAACTACATCAGCGTAGGAAGATATAGCGCAACTACAGGGACCTTCACCGTGAACGGAACCATTTCCGGAGCGGGCGGATTTACGGTTCAAGGCCAATTAAGTGACGGCGCCGGGACAGTGAGGCTTGTCAATACAAGCAACTCCTACCAAGGCGACACCACGATCGAAACAGGCACGCTCCAACTGGGGGCCAGCAACGTGATTCCGGACGGAGCCAACGCAGGGAACGTGATCATGAACGGCGGGGCAACCCTCGCCGGCAGCCTTGATCTGAATGCCTTCAACGAGACGATCAACGGTCTCTCCGGGACATCCAGCACCGTCAATGCACAGATCTATAACAGCGTCAACAGCACGGCGAGCACGCTCACAGTCGGCGCCAACGACGCCACCGCGACCTTTGCCGGGGCGATCAAGAACAACCTCACCGGCTCCGGCACCATGGCCCTGACGAAGACCGGCAACGGCACGCAAACTCTCTCGGGCAACAACAGCTACTCAGGGGCCACGACCATCAACGGCGGCGTGCTGCAAGCGGGAGCGGCGGCGGGCGGTCAGGCATTTGGCAGTAACTCGGCGGTAACCCTCGCCAACACGGCAGGGGTGGCGCTGGCTCTCAACAACTTCAGCCAGACCATCGGCTCGCTGGCGGGCGGCGGCACCACGGGCGGCAACGTTACGTTGGGCAGCGGCACATTGACGACCGGTGGAAACAACGCCTCCTCGGCTTTCGCTGGCAGCATCTCCGGCAGCGGCGGGCTAACCAAGGTTGGCACGGGCAGGCAGGACTTAAGTGGCAACCTCAGCTACACCGGCCAAACCACGGTGAACAACGGGGGTTTGGGGTTCAATGGCGTAACCAATACCGCTGCCGGCGACATAGTGATCAACTCCTCGGGGGCCGCGATCTTTTTCAACGCCATTAACACATGGAACGCAACTTCCGCGAAAACCATCACGGTCAATGCCAACGCCAGCAATGCAGGATTGGTTTTGTACAATGGCAACGGCCCATCCTTTACCAATATCAGTGTCATCTTGAACGGAGGTCGCATCGATAGTGCCTCTGGCAGCGGGACTCTCTTTGCGCCAGTCACCCTGAACAACACCGGGACCAACTACCTCAGTACAGGGTTCGGGTTAGGGGCCGGTGGTTCAGGGGCGCTCATCATGAACGCAGTCATCTCCGGATCGGGCGGTTTTACGGCTCAAGCCGCCGCCGCCGGTGGAGTGAAGCTTGCCAATAGTGGCAACTCCTACCAAGGCGATACCACCATCGAGTCAGGATACCTTCAACTTGGGGCCAGCAACGTGATTCCGGACGGGGCCAATACGGGGAACGTGATCATGAATGGCGGGACAACCCTCGCCGGCAAGCTCGACATGAATGGCTTCAACGAGACGATCAATGGTCTCTCCGGCACTTCCAACGCCACCAGTTCCCAGATCTACAACAACGGGAGCGGCACCGTTACCCTGACCTTGGGGGCGAACAACGCCACGTCCTCCTTCGCCGGCATTATTAAGAACAACACCGGCGCCGGCGGTCTCGTCGCCCTCACAAAAACCGGCACCGGCACGCAGACCCTCTCCGGCAGCAACACCTACACCGGCGCGACCACCGTGACCTTGGGCACCTTGCTGATCAACGGATCTACGGCCTCCGGCAGCGCATTCAATGTGACTGGTGGCACTGTTGGGGGTAATGGAACGATTGGAGGGGCACTGACCATTGCCTCCGGGGCGACACTCGCTCCCGGCAACAGCCCCGGCATCTTGAGCACAGGCAACCTCAGCATTACTGGCAACCTCTCGATGGAACTCAACGGCGCCACGGTCGGCACTCAGTATGATCAGGTCAACGTTGCGGGAACGGTGAACCTTGTCACCGGAAATGCTCTCGCACTCACCCTCGGCTACACGCCCACCAACGGAACCAACTTCTTCCTTATCAACAACGATGGGTCGGATGCCATCATTGGCACACTCAATGGCTACGCACAGGGTGCGACGTTTACCGTCTCCAGCCAGCAATTTCAAATCAGCTACACCGGAGACTCTGGAACCAACAGCTTTTCTGGAAGCGGCAACGACCTCGTCATCCAAGCCGTCCCCGAGCCTGCGACGTGGGCACTCTTGGCCTTCAGCCTGACAACCGTCATGGTCCTCCGCCGCCGCCGGCGCAACTAAACCGCAGCACTTAATACTTTTGAGTTTGGGGGTTGAAGAGCGGGTTGCCTTGGGGGGTGCCCCGCTCTTCTTTTCCCGAAAAAGCTTCAACGTTGCATCATGCCGCACACATCTGATATTCATTCTGATATGGTGACCATCAAAGATATCGCCCGCGAGGCGAATGTGAGCTTCACGGCGGTGTCGATTGTGTTGGGGAAGCGGACCACGCCCGGGCGGGTGGGTGAAGAGACGAGGGAAAGGATCAATGCGGTCGCTGCCAGGATGGGCTACAGCCGGAACGGCCTCGCCACCAACATGCGGCGCGGAAGAACGAATTTGATTGCCTTTGTGTCGAACAACATTTCCTTGGAATACACCTCGCGGGTGCTCGATGGCGCGGCGGAGGCCATCGACAAGAACCACTACTTTCTGAAGTTGTTCACGGCGGAACATCCCGACACCTTCAGAAAATCCCTGGAGCGGCTGCTGGAGCAGCGTCCGGCGGGGATTATTCTGCGGGGGATCAATCCCGCACGGATGGAGGTGCTGGCTGATCGCGCGGAGACGCGGGGCATCCCCCTTGCGTTTGTGGAAAATTATCATCAAGAAAGCGGGGTGGTGAATGTTTTTTCGGACGACATCCTCGGGATGGAGTCGGTCGTCGAGCATCTGCACGGGCTCGGTCACCGGCGGATCGCGCATGTGTCGAACGGCCTGGATCTGGGATATGGTGCGCGCCGCTATCAGGGATTCCTTCAAGGGATGGAGAAGTATGGGCTGGTTTTCGACGAGTCGCTGCTTTTTAGCGGATACTATGAGGTTCGGCCGCATGACTTCGTGGCCTTTGTTGACCGAATTGCGTCCGGGAGGCTGGCGACGGCGATCTGTGTTGCCACGGATTTTGAGGCTCTCACGGTGATGAGCATCCTGCAGTCGCGCGGGGTCAAGGTGCCGGAGGAGATTTCAGTCACGGGCTTTGCCGACATGGGATTTTGCAAGAACTGCTATCCGGCTCTGACCACCGTCCGCCAGCCGTTTGAAGAGATGGGTGCCGCCGCTGCCGCTGAGTTGATCAAGGTTATCCGGGGGCAGCCCTTCCAAGCCCGGGTGGAGGTTCCGACGGAGCTGGTCGTCCGGGACTCCAGCGGGGCGGTCGGTAATGCGACCACGGCAGGCAGGAAATGAAGGAGAAGAAGTTTTTTCACCACGAAGAGCACGCAGGACACGAAGAACTATGAAGACCCCCACGGCAAAAACACTTGGCATTGTGGCGATGTCGCTCGGCGTCTTTTCCCTGGCGTCCGCGGCACCAGCCGAGCCCGCCGAAGCGGCGGTTTCCTCGAATGCCTCGCCGAACCCGGCACAACCGGTCCAGTCTGCGCCAGCTCCTGTGGCTGCTGCGCCAACCCCAGCCGCTCCGGCACAACCCTCCTCACTCACGCTGACGCTGGACGGCAAGCCCACGGCGTCCATCGTCATTGCCTCGCAATCTCTCAACACCTCGGCGCAGTTCGCCGCGCTGGAGCTGCAGGATCAGGTCCGCAAGATCACCGGGGCAACGCTGCCGATTGTCACTGACAAGGAGAAGGTGAGTGGCGTCCGGATCTTGGTCGGCGAGAGCCAAGCCACGCGCGACCTCGGGCTCAAGAGCGCGGACTTCAAGTCGCAGGAATACCTCATCAAATTCCTGCCGGAGACAATCGTGCTCATGGGCTACGACCAGCCCGGGCAGACGGCGAAAGTGGATTACGCGAACTTCAAGACCTACCCCGACATTTATTCGGGCATGGCGACGTGTTATGCGGTCTATGATTTCCTCGAGCGCGATTGCGGGGTGCGCTGGTATGCGCCCGGTGACCTGGGAACGGTCGCGGACGCCCGCCCGACGCTCGTCGTGACCGGGAGCCCGGAAGAGATCCGGCGGAAGCCGAAAATGGTTACGCGCACCTACTCAATGGGCCAGACCGAATCCGGGGCACCGATCCAGATCGCCGGGCCGGATGACAAGGTGAGCCCGGAGGAGTGGGGACGCTGGATGCGCCGGATGCGCATGGGCGGCGACCTGCTCGTGATTGGTCACACATGCGCGAACCTTTATTTCTATCACTGGGACAAAATCAAACCAGAGCATCCCTGGAGCAAATCGGCTCCGATGAAGGATTGGTTCCAGGGCCGCCGCACCGAGCTTTTCGCCAAGGGCTACGAGAACGACCCCAAGGCGCAGAGCGCATTCGCGCACTTCTTCCCCGGTGGCCAGAATGTCCCGCCGCAGCCCTGCCTCTCCGAAGCGGGCACCCTGAAATTTTTCACCGATCGCGGGAAGGATTATTTTGATTCCAACGACATTCGGTGGCGCTGGTTTCAGGGGCTTTTTATTGGCGGCCCCTATTTCGGGTTCCATTTCGATGACAACTACTCTTTTTGCAAATGCCCGGCTTGTCAGGAGCAGATGAACCAGGAGGAGGCGCACCTCAGGCGCGACTTCAAGGGCGGCGGGAGATTCTCCAACGGATACGCCAGCAACTACTACTTCAACTTCATCAACAAACTGGCGAAGGAGATCGCAAAAACGAATCCCGGCCGAACCGTCGGCTCGCTCGCCTATGCGCAAACCGCCCGCCATCCCGGCTTCGACCTCGAACCAAACATGGCCGTCCAGCTTTGCATTTCCCCACGCAATTTCTGGTGTCCGGCGACCCGCGACGGCGAAACCGCGATCTATAACGAATGGGTCAAGAAGGAGGGCGGCAAGCGACCGATGTTCCTCTGGCTGTATTACTGTTTCCCAATCTTTGTCGCGGACAAGCACTTCAATGTGTTTCCCGGCTTCTTCGCCGATCAGGTGGCGGAGGACTGGAAACGCTATGACGCCGACGGATTCAGCGGATTTTTCATGGAGAATCAGTTCATCTTTCCCGGAGGTTTCCTGCACGACCAACTCGAACTCCACCTCGCATCAAAACTGTCCGACGATCCCACGCTCGACGGGCACAAGCTGATTGATGAGTTCTTCACCCGCTACTACGGCGCGGCGGCCGGGCCGATGCGCGAGTTTTATGAGTTGGTCGAGAAAACCTACACCGACCCGAACAACTATCCGGAGGAAATCCGCAACGGGACCAAGGAGGCGCACCAGACGGATGAAATTGCCTGGGCTTACCTCGGCACGAAGGACCGCATGGAGAAGCTCGCCGGCTTCATGGCTGCGGCCAAGGCGGCGGCCAAGACGGAGACCGAGAAACAACGCGTCGCCCTCTTCGAGCGCGGGATCTGGCTGCCGATGGTCAAGGGGTCCGAGACCTTCGCGAAAAAGGCGGCCACCGAGCAGGCGATGGCCAAACTCAAAAGCCGCCCCGCGCCGACGCTGAACGTTCCGCGCCTCGCGGCCGGCGCGGCCGGCGACCCGGAAAAGGTGGACTGGTCGAAAGCCACAAAGTCTCCTGCCTGGTCGGGTGTCACCGGATTTCCTTCCGAGCGCGAGATTGAGGCGCAACTGGCCCACGATGGCGAGTTCCTCTATGTGCGGATGAGCGATCCCTCGGCCGAAGAAGGCAAGCTAGTGAATAATGTGGATGTTTTCAGCGGGGATGATTTTGAGATCATGATCGGCGAAAAAACCGCGAAGCCCTACACGGCCGTCGCCATTGCACCGGACGGCCGCAAGGTGGGAAATTACATCCTCGCGGACGATGCGGGATTGAAATGGTCGGATCCTTGGAACGACGGCTGGACGGCGGTGTCGAAGACGGACGGTGGCGGATGGACGGTCTCCGTCGCGCTCCCGCTCAAACAGATCGCACCGTCTGGCTTCAAGTCGGGCAGGACGCTCTACGGCAATCTGTTCCGCCACGTCACCGGCGACGACGAGTCGCTCTCCTGGAGCCCGACCTACACCCGTGCCTTCCAAGTGCCGGATCGCTTCGGAAAAATCACGCTGGAATGACCCAACCATTTACCCACGACGATCACTAAGGCTATGAAGGAAACCCACTCGCCCGGCGAGGCTTTGGCTGGGGAAATCCGGCGCCGAGTGGAGTCAAACATTGCATCTGCCCGGGAGTGCGTGTCGGTCCACGAATTCCGTGCGCTCACCACGATCGGTGAGTGGACAGAAGTCTGGCCGGATGCCGACGGGAAGCCGCAGAAGCGGGATGTCGTCGGCGAACTGTGGAACGCCGCGATCCAAGTGGCGCTGGATCAATCGGGCGGCGTTCGGTTGCCGAAACAGGACCAGCCTTATTACCTCGACCGCCCGATTATTCTCAGATCGGGGCAGCACCTTGTAGCGGACCCGCTGGCGGAAATCCGCCTCAAGCCCGGGACGAATACCTGCATGGTGCGCAATGAACAGATTGTCGGATTCCAAGATCGCGCGGTGCCGGCGGATTTGCAGCCGGACCACGACATCGTAATTCAGGGCGGCATCTGGACGACGCTGGCCACGATGCCAAGCGAGTCGAATGGCAACAACCGCGGCCGCGCGGATGCTGACGATTCTGTGCCCGGTTGTCACGGGGTGATCCTGCTGCAAAACGTCGAGCGTGTGGTCGTCCGCGACCTCACCATCCGCGCGAGCAAACCCTTCGGTGTTCACATCGGCACGGCGAAGGATTTTCTCATCGATAACCTTGCCTACGAAGAGCATCGCCGCGATGGGGTGCATTGCGATGGCCCCGCCTGCTATGGGATCATTCGCAACATTTCCGGCTGGACCGGCGATGACCCGGTCTCGCTGCTCGCCTGGGACTGGCGGCAGTATTCGGCGAGCTTCGGCCCGATCCATCACATCCTCGTCGAGAAGGTCAGTGGCGCGCCTTCCGAAACGGAATCCTACGACAGCGTGCGGTTGCTGCCGGGGCTGAAGCAATTTGCCGACGGCGCGAAGCTCGACTGCCCGATCTCGGATTGCGTGCTGCGAGACCTGACCGACATCCGGGCGTTCAAGCTCTACGACCAGCCGAACCTTGAGCAGGGTCGCGACAACGATGCCAGCGCGGCGATTGGCGAACTACGCAACCTCCACTTCGAGCGGCTCGCGTTCAACCGACCGGGAAACATTCAGGTTCATGCCGACACTGATGGCTTGAGCCTCCGTGACGTGCGCCTGAATTTTCCGGTTCCTTCCGACTACCACCTGCTTCAAATCGGGCCGCAATCTCTCACCTACGATCACGGGTCCGAGGATCCTGCGAGGTGGGTGGAAATTTTCTCACCGGATCGCGACTGCACCGTGCGCAATTTGTCCGTCACTCGCGTGAGGGCTCTGGATGTCGGCGGCGACATGGCCATCGACGATCTGGTTCAAATCATCACGCAGAAACCCAACCCGGACTATCCCAAGTCCAAACCGCGCGGTGGCACGGGGCGGGGCATTTGGATTCGGGATCAACAGCAACCATCCTGACGGTCCACCTAGAATCATGAACCATCTGAAAACCTTCGATATGTTTGAATCCCTGAATCCCAGCCAGCGTGACTGGGTGGAGAGCACCTTCGCCAGCCTCACCGTCGAGCAAAAGCTCGGACAGATCGTTTGCGAGGAAAGCGGCGCTTTTTCCCATGTCGCCAACCCCCAGGAATGGTTGGCCAAGTATCCGGTGGGCTGCATGTTTCTCGGGGCGGAGGTCATCGACACCAATGCCGCCGCTCTGGAAGCCGTGAAAAGGATCACGTCGAAGGTGGATGGCAACGTGGAAATTCCCATGCTCTATTGCGGCGACTTTGAGGACGGCGTCGGTTCGGCCATCGGGGGCTACTCCACGATGCCACGCATCATGGGCCTGAGCGCCACCTTCGATCCGGGCCTGGCTTACGAATACGGACGGATCATCGCGGAGGAGTGCCGCAGCCTGAACATCCGCTGGGCATTCGGCCCGGTCTCCGACTTGAACCTCAACCGCGAGAACCCGATCACTAATGCGCGCTGCGCCGGGGATGACCCGGATCACAGTCTATCCATTCTCAAGGGGATCGTGAAGGGAATGCAGGATCATGGATGTTCCGCCTGTCCGAAGCATTTTCCCGGCGATGGCACGGACTCCCGCAACCAACACCTCGTGACGAGTCTGAACCTGCTCAGCCGCGAGGATTGGGACCGCCTCCACGGGAGGGTTTTCAAGGAACTCATCGAAGCGGGAGCCCTGTCCATCATGATCGGGCACATGGGCTTTCCCGCTTACGAGTCGGTCGATGCAAAGAAGGGCATCTTCCGTCCGGCCACGGCCAGCAAGCGCCTGATGACCGATCTTCTGCGCGGGGAGCTCGGATTCAAGGGCATCATCCTCTCGGATGCCCTTTCGATGTGCGGATTCAAAGCTTGGGGCGACTACGAGGAGCGGATGATCGATTCGTTCAATGGCGGCACGGATGTATTCCTCTGGCCGGAGACGGAGAAGTTCTTCGAGTTGATGCTGCCCGCGTTGCGAGACGGGCGCGCTTCCATGGAGCGGCTGAACGCCTCAGCCCGGCGCGTCCTCATCTTCAAGGCTCTGCTGGGCTTGAGCGAGGAAGCCAAGCCCGCCGATGCGGAGAAGATCCCCGACATGCTCAAGCGCAATAATGAGATCGCCGGGCAGATGGCGGAAAAGAGCATCACACTCCTGCGGAATAAAAAAAATGATCTGCCGCTCAAGCTGAAGAAAGGCGCGAAGGTTCTTATGCTGGTGATCCCCCACGAACCGCGGATCAAGGCCAAGCTGGTGCCACTCTACAAGATGTTTGTGGCTCGCGGGTTTGATGTCACTTATTCGGGGTTCCCAGACTACCACCTCACGGCCTCGGTGATTGAGCACTTCGATGCGGTCTTCCTGCTCTGCAACGCCCAACCGCATTACCACGACGTCCGCGCTTACGACACGACGATCTGGTCGTTCATGGAGAACTACAAGATGAAGAGGCGCATCATCATTTCGTTTGGCACGCCGTATTTCCTCTACGAGGTGGCCGGTGCCGACACCTACATCAACGCCTACTCCGAAAACGTGGTCACCCAGCAGGCCGTGTTCAAGGCGCTCTTTGGCGAAATCGCTTTTCAGGGGAAATCCCCGGTGAGCGTCCCGCATTGCTTCGATCTCGGCGACGGAATCCTTTTGAAGATCTAGAAGCCAACCACCAACAACCCTGGGAGATAACTATGAAAAATACCATCCAACGCGTCCTCACCCTAACGCCTCTCACCTTGATGTTGTTGGGAGCATCCCTGCAGGCCCAGATCGCCAAAAACCCGGATTCCAACACGCTTTGGGCGGAAAGCGGTCAGAGTGTGCAGACCGTTCAACCGGACGGCACCGACTACTGGACCGACCTTGGCTGGCAGGCCGGGGAGATGTGGCTAAGCGGTGGGCTCTACCCCGACATCACCACGGGCGATCAAGGTGGCATGCGGATCAGTGCCAGCGGCGAACGTGTTTTCACGGCGGTCAAGGTGCCTTTCAGCCCGGATTTTCCCTATCTCGTCTGGAAGGTCGAGGATGTCGTGCTGGGCCAGGGCTACCATGAGCTGACGGTCGGACCGGCCTCCCAGAAGGTCACAAGGTTGCAAGTGGTCGGTG
This sequence comes from Verrucomicrobiota bacterium, assembly GCA_026398275.1. Classification (GTDB taxonomy): domain Bacteria; phylum Verrucomicrobiota; class Verrucomicrobiia; order Chthoniobacterales; family Terrimicrobiaceae; genus QYQL01. The sequence continues at coordinate 19,871 of JAPLTF010000055.1, read as the reverse complement.
CCATTCCGGAGGGCACTTTCATCTTCAACCCTTATCAGCAGGATCCCGATTGGGCTACGGGCAGCGTGGCTGTTTCGATGAATGTCCATAACGTCGCGCTGACCATCAAGGATCTGCGGATGGTCGCGGAACCCGAGAACAACCTTGCCATCACATCCCCCGCATTCGACGAAAAGAAACGTCTTGAGCCCAATGATCCACTGACCATCACCCTGACTCTGGCCGAGCCCGCGGCGAGCGCGACGGTCGAGTTTTTTGACAGCTATATGCTCAGCCCGGTGTCACTGAATGGCCAGACGAGCATCGCGCTGGAGGCGGCAGACGCCTCGAAGAAAGTCTGGACCGCCACCTTGGTCGCGAAATCTCTCCTCATGCCCAATCTGAAGACCGGAGAGATGGTCAAGCCCAACCGTCTCCTGTTCAAGGCTACGACAGCTGACGGCGGGCTGACGGCGCCCCTCTGGACGGGCAACCCGCGCGAAATCAGCCTCGGCAGCGGCGTGCAGGTCCTCGGTGCCCCCAAGTTCTCCGCCGGCAAGCACGGGCAGGCGCTCAGCTTCGATGGCGTCGCCGATGGGCTGCTCGTCCCGGATCTGGACATGGATGACAACGAGGGCACGATGGAATGCTGGATCTATCTGGCAACAACTTTCAATACGACAGCGAACATCTTCCGCATCGATGGTGCCGACCCGTGGACCTACCAGATCCTTATGATCGATGGAGAGACGCGGAAGCTCTCTTATTCAGTCTACAACGGCACCGCCGGCGCGAGCGTCAACTCCAGCCTGATCGGTGACGGATGGCATCATGTCATGGCCACTTACAGCGTGTCGGGCGGCAAGATCGAATTGTTCGTGGATGGCAACAGCGAAGGAACCGCACCCTATACCACCCCCACCACTTGCCGGGGCAAGGCGCTCGGCATCGGCGGCGTGGGCCAGGGTAAACTCGTGGCCCCTTATGCGGGACTGCTCGACGAGATTCGGATTTCTAGTGTGGTGCGCGCTCCCTCCGGCGAAGAAACGGGACCGTTCGTTCGGGACGACAAGACTGTTCTCCTTCTTCATTGCGACCGGGATACCGGCATCAGCGACGCCGCCAAGTAATGAACAGCCACCTTCGCCCACTTTCTCCGGCCAGACCCGGGGCGGCCGCCTTCACGCTGACCGAGTTGTTGGTTGTCCTGGCCATCACCGGCGTCCTCGCGGCCTTCGTGGTTCCGGCCGTTATGGGTGGCTTGGCCAAGGCGAAGTCCGCCAAGTGCGCAGGGAACTTGAAGCAACTTTACACCGCGTCGATGGGTTGGAGTCAGGACAACAACGGGTGGGCTGTCCAGCAGTTTCATCCCTCCGGAACGGTCGTTTGGGTGAACGCCCTTCTTCCTTACCTCGGAAGCTCCGCCCCCAAGGCCGGCCAGCGGCCACCCGGGGCTCTTGCCTGTTCCGAGTCCAGTTTCTTGGTCGGTAGCTGGTCTTCTGATTACGCGATCAACGGAATGATCAACGATGGTTTGGAGAGCTACTCGTGGGGATTCGCGAAATCACAAACGTCCTACAAACTTGCCACAATGAACGACCCATCCAAAGTTTTCTTCATCGGCGATGGTCGCGGAGCGGATCCGGCCACCCGGGCGCGAAGTCTCTCCGGGTTCGTGAACAATCCAAGGGGTTGGTTGCACGGCCGACATGATGGCAAGGCGAACGTGCTCTTTTACGACGGCCATGTGGAGGCACTGGATCCGACGAATGACGCCCAAGTCCCGCCCGGCGGAACCGCTTGGCAAATACCGCCTTGGATGCCGAGGCCATAACAATATGCACGACCAACGGAACAACGGTGAGCTGGCCTCCTGGGGCGAAATGGTGGAAGGCCTCAAAGCCCGGATGGATCTGGCCGAGCCGAAAGAGCTGCTCCTCGCGGAAGCCCGCGGCAAGGCGGCGAAAGGGGTGATGCGGCGGGTCTATTCCATGGCAGAGCTCGGCCAGCACCGCACCCACCTAAACCAAGCCTATCTCGACAATCATCCCGATGAGGATCGGGCGGAGTCCGCCAAGCAACTCCTGGCCATGTCCGACTTCGGCCAATGCTGGAACTTGACCGAGGAGCTTCCCTTGCTCGCCAGCGCTTACCAGATCAGCGGGGATCCTTTGTTTCTTGAGCGCACCCTGGGTCAACTGGAAGAGATGACAACCTGGTCACCGCTGCAGCGGCCATTTGCCGGAAACTGGGGTGTCTATGATGTCTGGCTGGCGACCGGCCTGGGTGCGCGGGCGATTTATGACACGCTGGAGATACTGCCGCCTGAATCCGTTTCTCCAAAGTTGCGTGCCGGCTTGTTGGCGGTCCTTGAAAAGGAGATCCCGCGCGTGGTCAACGACTGGAAGACCCAGCGGAGCTGGTGGGTCAGCGAACTTTACCCGCACAGCAACCAATGGGCCTGTCCACTGGAGGGCCTCGTCAGGGCGTGTCTCCTTTGCGGACGGGAGTCCTTCCGCGAAGAATATGAACTCGGCGTGCGCCACCTGCTCACCACGCTGGATGCCTGCGGAGTCGAGGGCGAGTTCAGCGAGGGGTTCCATTACGGCGGGTTCACCGTGAATTGCCTGCTGCGCACGGCACACGCGATGTCACTCCACGGCGATGATCGTTTGATCAGCCATCCGTTCCTGGGGAACTTCACCAAATGGTATGTCGGCCATATCCAGCCGGGCCGCCGGAGCATCAACTGCTTCAACAGCGGCCCCGCAGCCATTCCCCGCCGGTGTGAGCGGATCAGGAATGGGCAGGAAATCAACGCCTCCGAGTCGAATAGCGCCCACGAGGTCCTCACCATGCTCTCGGCTTTTGCCGCCCTCACCAAGGACCCGACAGCGAGGTGGGCTCTCGATCGTCTTTTCGATGAACCTCTCCCGGATCTTGCCGGTTTGATCTTTCTCACCCTCCCTCCCGTAGGCGACGAGGCCGCTCCCCCGCTTTTTGCCCACTACAAGAAAGCAACGCGTGTGCAGTGGCGGGATAGCTGGGCGGATGACGCCACCGGACTCTGGATTCGTGGCGGTCACGCGCAGGACACCCACGATCACGCCGACCGCGGGCATGTCAGCTTCACCCATCGCGGACGGCTCCTGCTGATCGATTCCGGCACCCCGAATTATGAAAACCCGCTAGCCCGGCTCTACCAGTCGGGTGCCGCGCACAACGTCCTGCAGCTCGGCACGGAACCCGTCCCGTCGGCCCCGATTTCCTCACCCGTCGCCCTTCCCGGCTGGCAGAAGGCCGGTGGTCGTCCGACCGTTCCCTTGGCGGTCAAACGGCTCGATGCAAAGGGCGGCGAGGTCACCCTCAACGCCACCGGTCGCTACGACAATCTCAAGAAATGGGAACGCACCGTCTCATGGAATGACGATCATCTGTCCGTAACCGACGAGGTGCTGGTGCCCGAAACCCGCCCGCAGGTCGTTCTCTTTCGCTGGCATCTGGGCACGGATGGCGCGCTGAAAATCACCGGCGAGGGCCGTCGTTGGACGGTGGCCTGGGCGGATGCCACGATCGGTCTGGAAGGCTCCGAAGCGATCACAGTTAGCGTGGAGCAGATGCCGGACAACACCATCCTGGATCGCACCTATGCGGAGGCGGTTCACGACCACTTGCATCCCTGCATCGTCGTTCAAAGTTCGCAGCCCGTGGCGGCGCTCAAGCTCACGATGTCGCTTTGTCCCGCACAGGCCGAGGTGTCAGTGAGGAAAGCAGCAAAAGCCCGGACGCAAGATCTGGAGCTGCAAGTCAAGTAACACGCCCGCAACGGATAAAAAATATGAGTTTGGAAACCATCGAAGTCGGCCGACAGCACGAGATGATCGGCAACCAGGCCCTCGCCACTGGCAATGAACGGACAAACCATCCGGAGGCCCAATGGTTCGGGAACGCCGGACTCGGGCTCTTCATTAGTTGGGGAATTTCGAGTGTCCTGGGCGAGGGGGATCTCTCCTGGAGCATGCTCCGTCCACCGCGCGGCGCCCAGCGTCAGTGTTTGGAACAAATCGGACCGCAGGGCCCCGGGAGGATCTTTTCACCCGCAGACTACTGGGCGCAGGTGGATGGGTTCACTTGCGATCGCTACGATCCGGACAAGTGGCTCGCCGCCGCCAAGCGCGCCGGTTTCACCTATGCGGTTCTCACCACCAAGCATCACGATGGTTACGCTCTGTGGCCCAGCCAATATGGAGACCTCGGCACCCGCACCAACCTCGGCGGACGCGACCTCGTCCGCGAATATGTCGAGGCGTGCCGCCGCCACGGACTGAAGGTCGGGCTCTATTTCTCCATGCCCGATTGGTATTACAACCGCGAGCACATGAGCTTCCGCTACGGCCAGGGCGGCCACGTTGACGGGCAGAGCATGCACGAGCCGTTTCTCGGAGTGCACCACGAGGAGGTGGTCCTGCCGACAATGACCGACGAGGAACGACAGGCCTGGAGCCAGGGATTCAAGGCATTCTGCCGCAACCAGCTTGAGGAACTCCTGACGCAATACGGGAAGATCGACATCCTTTGGTTTGATGGCGCGGAGCCCGATGCCATCACCAAGGCGCATATTCAGAAACTTCAGCCCGGGATCGTCATGAACGATCGCATGGGCTTCGGGGATTACATCACGCCGGAGGGGATTTTCCCGAAGACGCGCCCGACCGGTTGGTGGGAAGAGTGTCACGTCTGGAACGAAGGCGGTTGGGCCTATCGCACGAGCGAAATCTACAAACCCACGGGGTGGGTTCTCGCCGAACTGGCGCGGGTTCGTGCGTGGGGTGGAAATTTCCTGCTCAACATGGCGCCGAACGCCCACGGAGAACTGCCCCCCGTCGCCTACAAACGGATGGAGGAACTCGCGGCTTGGATGGAGCACAGCCGGGAATCCGTCGAAAATGTCACGCCGGGTCCATGGCCGGAACGCTGCAATGTGCCGGTCACCTGCCGGGACGATGTCTGGTATTTGCACCTAAGCTGGGTGTGGGACGGCGTCGTGGAAGTGAAAGATCCACGGCGCCCACAGAACGTCACTCTTCTGCGGTTCGGTGAAACGATCTCATGGATGCCGACCGCCGACGGCTTCCAATTTGAACTCCCGCTCTGCCGGCTGTCGTCGCTCGGTGAGGTGGTCAAGGTGGTTTGGGAGAATCCATGAAACATCAGCGCATCATCTGCTTCGGCGACTCGATCACCAATCCGGCCGATCTTCCGGTCAGCTTCCATTGGCCTGCTGTGCTCGCCTCGCGTCTGAACGCAGGCGGCCAGCCGCTCATTGAGGTCTATTGTCGAGGGCTCGGAGGAATCACCTCCGCGATTGGCATGGATCGGATCATCACGGATGTCGGCCCGTTGCTGCCTGCCTTGGTCTTGTTGGAGTTCGGAATCAACGACGCCTATGTGAACCCCTGGTCAACGAAACCCCGGAACGATGTGGCCGGTTACCTCGCGCAAATGGAGGCGATGGTGACATTCATCCGCGCCGGGGGAGGGACGCCCGTCTTCGTCAACAACCACCCGCTTCTGGCCCTTCCCGACCAGCACACCCAAGGAAATGGACGCAGCATCGTGGAGAACCTCAAGGGCCATCGGGCGGAACTAAAGAAGCTCGCTCGTCGGCTCAAGGTGCCTCTTCTCGATCTTCCCTCCGAGTTGGGCCCGGACTTTCGCGCCGCCCTCCACACGGACGGCATCCACCTCACTCCCGCGTCGAGCGTGATGTATGGCGAAGCCGTCTTCCGATGCCTCTCCAAAGTATGAAAAACCAAACCGCTTCGCCGCTTCCACTCACCGACTTATCCACCGGCTGGCTGACCCGCCGGCGCGGCGTGCCCGCGGCCATGCCGGGGCTAACGCATGAGACGGGTTCAGTCCAGGCCGAGGCCGATCTGTGCGCGATCAAACACCCGATCTTTCCGCCCTACAGTGCCAGCGGCGAAACCACGGGCCAGGCCGTCTATGGAGACCGGCTCCTGTGCCAGCGCGCGCAGAATGTCCGCATCCGCTGGACCGCTTGGAAAATCGAGAGGCAATGTTCCTATGACGACTGGGATTTTTCCAGCGAGACCTGCCTCGTGCCGAATGAGCCGGTCGTGGTCGTGCGTTGGAAGATCAGAAACCGTTCTGGCAAAGCGAGGAAACTTCCCTTCGGCCTTGTGCTCTCCGGGCGCGGGCGAAACTCCGGCAACGACGGCTATGCCTGGTCGGTTCCCGAGGTGCCCACCGATGTGCTGCAACTGCGGGCACGTCTCGGGCTGAGGGTAGGGGTCGAGGCGATGAAAAATGGCTTCCTTTTTTCCTCGGGCGACGAGCCCGCGTTTTCCGAGCAGGTGGTGAGTTCCGGCGCCCGTCTGGATGTCAGCCTCACGACGGTGCGGTGGGAGGCCAAGGTCGCCGCAGGCGGCGAGTGGAGCGGCTATTTGGTGGCGACTTACGGCGACTCCAAGTCCGCAGTGCGCAGCCTGGCCAAGAAATGGACTCCCAAGGTCGATGAGGCGTTCGTGGCCGCGAAGGAATGGTGGAGCGAGCTCTGGCAGAGCGCGTTCACTCCCGGCAATGCGCATTTCAGCGGGCACCTGCCGATTGTGGAATCCTCGGATGCCTTCATCGCCAAGCTTTACTACATGGGGGTTCTCACCCTGCTTTGTCTCCGCCGGCGCTATGCCCACTCACTCCTCGAATCGGGCTATCTGACCCTTGGACCACGGCGCGGCGAGGGCTCGATCTATCTGGCCTGGGATTTGCCATACATCAGCCAGTTGCTGGCACGGCTCGATCCGGCGGCCCTGAAAGCCCATTGGGCGGCGCTTTGCACGGCCCCGCTTTTCTCGCACATGGTGCTCAATCTTTTCAACAAAGAGCACACGTCCTTCCCCTGCGTTGCCGACCCTTTGGCGCGCGTGACTCCGCTGGTCGAGTTGTCGCGGCGCGGACATCTGGGCGATGCCCTCGCGATGCGCATTCGCCGTCAGGGCAAGTCTCTGACCTCGTTCAAGAAAAATGGCGAGGCGGTCTATGGAGAGGACGAAACCCGCGATCTCACCGGCGTGGAGGCGTTGGTGGAGGCAGCCACGACTCACCGACGGTTCCATCTCGGACGGACAGGCCTTGTCGATTACGGGGATCGCGGCAACTACCTCGAGTGCTGCACGACCTACGCGCATGGCACCGCAGGCCACACTTCCGTGCAGGCTTGGGCGCTGGAGGCCGCGGGCACCATCACCGGACGCCGGATCGCGAAGGCCTCGGAGATAAAGAATCTGCAAAAGGCAGCGATGTCGCTCTACCGACCGGGCGAGGGCTACTTCGATTGTCTCCACCCGGATGGACGGCGTCACCCGACACCGAATCTCTACGACCTCGGCCTTGTCTTGAACGCCATGGGGCCTGAGCTCGACCCTAAGGTGGTCAAGGAAATCGCGCGCTTCACCGAGAAGCATCTCACGACCCCGACCTGGGCGCGCTGCCTCGCCGCGTTCGATCCCGACTCGGCCAGTGGCCTGCGCTGCGACCATCAATGGGCCGGATGCTTCGGGGCATGGCCCGGGCAATTCATCATGGGATTGCACAAAGCGAACCACCGCCCGAAATGGGTGGCCGAATGGGCGGCTGGATTGGCCGAGGTCACCAAGCAGGGGCCGTTCGCCCAGGCTTACTTTGCCGAGGATGTGGTTGATCCCGAATTTGGCGGCGCGGCGAAAGCGTTTGACGATTTCCCGCAAGGCAACCACTGGCTCATCTCCAGCGGGGCCCTTTATGCCCATGTCGTTCTGGAATCCCTTCTCGGCTACGAGGGAGAGTCGCTCAACCCCTGGCCGGGCCTGAGCAAGGATTGCCGGGTTACCAACCAGGCAACCAGGGATTGAAACTTATAACCGTTGCCATCCTGATGATAACAACACTGGGCCATTCATCAACCAACGCGCAGGAAACCGATCCGCGCCTCCACCCCGACGGCGACGGCTGGGGGCTGAAGCGGGCGACAATCACCGATCCACAACGGCCTCGCGTCTTATTGATCGGCGACTCCATCCTCACCGGCTACCACGCCGATGTCGTCGCCGCTTTGGAGGGTCAGGCATATGTTGATGTCTGGATCAATCCCTACCACCAATCGCAGGGGTATAATGACCTGCTGTCCGCTGCCTTGGATGCGGGACCCTACGATGTCGTTCATTTCAACATGGGGCTGCATGGCTGGCCGCCGGGACGCATCAAGGAGGGGACCTTTGAGCCGCTGACCAAGGCATTTGTCGAAGTGATCCGGAAGAAGTTGCCAAACGCGGCGATCATCTGGGCGAGCAGCACGCCACTGATGCTCGCTGGCAAGCCGACCCAGCTCGATCCCATCAATAATCCCACCATCATCGAACACAACCGGATGGCCGCGAAAGTCATGGCCGAAATGAACATCCCGGTGAACGACTTTTACGCGTTTCTGGTGCCCGACAAACTCGACCTCGCCCGCGGCGACATCGCCCACTGGACCCCGCCCGCTTACAAGATTCTTGCCGAAGCCGCCACGGCCTCGATTGAGAAGGCGCTGGCCGAAAAATCTCAACGACCAACCTCCGGCGACTCGGATTTCGCAAAGTGAAAGTGCAAACACTTGTGAGCACCCAGGACTTTGCAGGCAAGATATTCCTGGGCTCCATTCTTCTGGAAAAGAACAGGTGGCCCGACACGCCCAGCACAAAGTTCAGCCTCGGGACGAAACTTTCATTGTGCCGGGCCTGCCCTCCGACCGTGAAAATGAGCCAGTGGTCAGCGCGTGCGAGGGCGGACGGTTTCGATGGCGTCGAGCTCTGGGAGAATCACGCGCTTCTCGCCGATGACGAGGAATTCGACCTGTTATGCCGGATGGCGACGCCCACGGCAGTTTACAGTTCCTACTTTGGTTTGGATGATCAGGATGCGGTCTGGCGAGAAGTGGCTGCCGGGGCGGTGAAAAGACTGGGGGCACGCGCCGTGAAATACAATTTTGGATCCGATCCCATGCGGCGGGATGTCTGTTTGCGGAACCTGCGCGACTGGGTGGCGCTTCTAGATGCGGATGTGCGAATTCTCTGCGAATGCCACAAGGGCAATATCGGTGGAGATCTGCCGGAAATGGCGGCGGAACTTCTAGCCGAACTCGGCGATGATCGATACCAGGCCACCATCCACCTGGATTCTGAACTTCCGGAGTTAGAGTTGTGGTTCAAACACCTCGGTTCCCGCATCCGCCACGTCCATGCCGGGCGCCATACCGAAAAGGGACGTGCCTTCTTGGCGGACAGAATACGTTTGCTCCGGTCTTTCGGGTTTGCCGGGAGTTTCTCCGTTGAATTCACCAAGGGCATCGAATGGGGCAAAGCATCTCCCGATGTCGATCTGCTCTACCAGCATGCCTTGGACGACATGACCATGCTGAGGGAGGAGTTGGCGAAATGAGAAGCAGACCAAAGCTCTGTGTTTTCGAAGGCGACGTGGGCTATTACCGGTTCACCAAGGACGGAGCTTTTTGCCAAAAGTTGCAGGAACTGGGAGACCTTACGGTGATCCCACCGGAAGCTGATGATCTGGCCGCGGTAATCAGTCGTCACGAGGTGCTGGTGTCCCATCATGCTACTCCAATTCTGAGGGAGCACAAAGATGTCATCGGGGAACTCGCGGCGAATCCGGGACGCCTCAACTACGTGGCGTGCACGCACGGAGGCGCCGCTCCCTATGCACCGCTTATCGAGGCCGGCATGACCGTTACGAATTGGGGCGATGCAGCGGGCCAGCCGATTGGAGTGAGGTCGCTGACGCTGCTCCTGGCGTTGCTCCATGATCTGCCTGCCCAATCCGACCATGTCCGGACGGGAGGCTGGTCGCTGCTCAACTCCGACCTCATGCATGTCTATGGCGGTGAGTCGGGGGGATTGAGGGTGGGTATTTATGGTCTGGGTGCCGCAGGCCGGGCTTTTGTCCAGATGGCAGCGCCGCTCGGCATGGTGCTGACCGGTTACGATCCCTATGCCTCAGTGTGGCCGGATGGCGTGCAACGTGCCGGTTCCTTGAAAGAACTTTTCCAGGACATCCACGCTTTGGTGATCATGGCCGGCCTGACGGAGGCCACCTGCTGCTCGGTCACGGCTGAACTCCTCGCCTGCCTGCCTGCGGGTGGCATTGTGATTAATGCCGCACGTGGTGGCATCCTAGACCAGGATGCGCTTTTCGCGGAACTGCTGACAGGAAGGTTGCGGGCAGGCCTCGATGTCCTAGGCAAGGGCATCAAGTCCGAACCCGACTATCTTCCCCCGGAACATCCGGTGCGGCAGCTTCCAAATTGCATTCTGACGTGTCACGTCGGCGCGTCCAACCGTCTCAATCCACCCCTGCTGAACCGCGCCGAAACCAATTGCCTAGAGAATATCAGCAGGTTCAGCAACGGCGCACCCTTACGGTGGATTTTAACGGCGGAAAAGTTGAAGCAAATGACATGAAGCAAGCGGCCTTTTCCTGACAGACGCATCACCCATGAAAATCACCGACATCAAAGCCTACAGCATCGCCAGCCCGGTTACCGACTGGACCTATGTGAAAGTCGAGACCGATGAGCCCGGCTTGTTCGGCTGGGGGGAGGCGACGCTTCCGACCAAGCCTCGCGGCGTGCTCGGGGCGGTGCAGGATCTCAAGAAGCTTCTCGTCGGAAGAAATCCTCTCGAGATCCGTAAGAACTGGGAGGTTTGTTATCGTCACAGCTACTGGCGCGGCGGCCCGATCATCACATCCGCGCTTTCCGGCGTGGACGTGGCACTCTGGGACATCTTCGGAAAAGTGCAGAAGCAACCTGTCTATCAACTCCTCGGCGGTGCGGTCCGAGACCGGGTGCCGCTCTACGCGAACCTCGGGCTGTCGAACGATCCGGAGGAATTCAAACGGCGTGCGCTGGAAGCGAAGGCGGCCGGCTATGGCACGGTAAAGATCTACCCCCTTCCGGCCATTCAAGCGGTGGAGGGACCGCAAACCTTCCGGCAGATCGTCCGCTGCTGCGAGGCTGTTCGCGAGGTGATGGGCGAGGAGGGAGACTTTGCGATGGATTTCCACGGACGCTGCTCGGCGGCGTTTGCCATCCGGGTGGAAGCGGAGGTGCGCCACACGCACCCGCTCTGGATCGAGGAGCCCATTCTCCCCGAACGGAACCACGAATATGCGTTGCTGCGTCCTCATTTCAAGACGCCGGTGGCCACTGGCGAGCGCCTGTTCACGCGCTGGGGATTTCGCGAGGTGTTTGAGAAACAGCTCGTGGACATCATCCAGCCCGACGTTTCGAATGCCGGTGGCCTCTCGGAGATGGTCCGCATCGGTGCCGTCGCGGAAACCTTCGGCATGACGCTGAACCCGCACAATCCCAACAGCGCGTATCAGGGCGCGACCAGCCTGCATCTCGCCTTTCACCTGCCGAATTTCACCGCGCTCGAACACCGCCACGAGCACCACGATTTCATGCGGCGCTACTGCTCGTTTGTGCCCGCCGTGGAAAGCGACGGCGCGGCCTCGCCTCCCGCCGGGGTGGGTATCGGCGTTGATATGGACGAAGAGTTTCTCCGAAAAAATCCTTTCACCGACTGGATCCCCGAAAGCTGGCGCAGCGACGGCTCCGTCGGGGACTGGTAAAATCACCCTCAACCCACAGAACAAAAAATGAATATCGATTGGTCAAAAAAAGTAGTGCTCATCACCGGCTCCAGCATGGGCATCGGTTACGGCTGCGCGCAGGTCCTCGGCCGCTGCGGTGCTCATGTCATCCTTAACAGCCGCGAAAAAACCTCAGGACTGGCAGCCCTCGATAAACTGCGGTCTTCCGGATGCTCCGCCGAGTATCTTCAAGGCGATGTCGCCTCCTCCGCCGACATCGCCCGGATGGCGGATCGCATCGCGCAAACGCACGGCAAACTGGACCTCTTGGTCAACAACGCCGGGGTGAACCTCTTCAAAGGACTCGAGGGCTCTACGATGGAGGATTTTGACAAGGTGATCGGAGTCGATCTGCGGGGACTTTTCGAGATGAGCAAGCGGATGCTCCCGCTGCTGAAGCTCGGCGCCGATGCCTCGATCATCCATATCGCCAGTGTTCATGCGGACCTCACCATTCCCGAAATCACCGCCTATTGCGCTGCTAAAGGAGCCGTAGTCTCCATGACCCGCTCCATGGCTCAGGAACTCGGGCCTATGGGCATTCGGGTGAACACGATCAGCCCCGGGTTCACGCATACGCCCATGCTGGATGCCTGGCTGGCCTCCACGCCGGATCCGAAGGCAACCATGGATCGGGTCAACGGACTCCATCCCCTGCGAAAGATCGCCACTTCGGAGGACATCGGCCAGACGGTCGCGTTTCTCGGATCCCCGCTTGCCAGTTCGATCACCGGCATCAACCTCGTCGTCGATTGCGGGCTCACCACGCGCTTGATGCACTGATCACGATGGAAAGCCCGACGAGTGCAACGATCAAGGAAGGCGCCCAGCGCCTCAGCCTCGATCAGCTCCAAAAGTGGGAAGCCCTGAAATTCGGCATGTTCATCCATTTCGGGATGAGCACGTTTGATGGCGACGAGCTATCCAAGGGCGACCTGCCTTCCACCGCCTACGCGCCCGACAAGCTCGATGTGGACCAGTGGGTCTGCGTCGCCCGGGATACCGGGATGAAATACGCCGTGCTCACGACCAAGCACGTGGCCGGCCATTGCCTCTGGCCGACGAAGCTCAACGACTACCACGTCGGCACCAGCGGGAACAAAACCGATGTGGTCGAGACCTTCGTGAATGCGTGCGAAAAGCGCGGCGTGCTGCCGGGCTTCTATTATTGCTCGTGGGACAATCACAATAAATTCGGATCCCGAACATTTTCCGACACCGCCGCTGAGGAGCGCGCCTTGTTTCCCGAGCGGGTGCAGCTTGCCTTCACCACCCGTGAGTATCGGGATTTTCAAAGCGCGCAGATCGGGGAACTCCTCACCAACTACGGTGAAGTCGCCGAGGTCTGGATCGACATTCCCATGGTTCTGCCGCGTTGCTACCGCCAGGAACTCTACAACCAGATCGCCAGCCTCCAGCCGCAGGCGGTCATCATGATGAACAACGGGATCAGCGACGGCTCGACCTACCCGATCGCCAAAGCCTGGCCGGCGGACCTCATTGCCATTGAACGCTTCTTGCCCAACAGCCACACCGGTCACGTCAAATGGCGCGAAATCGAAGGTAAGCGCTACTACATGCCCGGCGAGGTCTGCGACCCGATCGGACGCGAATGGTTCTTCACCGAGGAAGACCAACCGCGCAGCGACGAGGAACTGCTCGGCATGTATCTGGTGAGCATCAGCCGCGGCACGAACCTCCTCCTCGACGTCGGTCCGGACAAACACGGCCTCATCCCCGAAAAATACATCGGAGCCCTCCAGCGGCTGAGGAAAAATCTCGACCTTCTCGCGAGGTGAGGCAGTAAACAACAGAGCAAGCTTCCAACCACACCATGACGCATTACGCACTTCGTTACCGCCAGATACACCTAGATTTCCACACCTCGCAGCATGTTCCGGGCGTCGGAAAAAGCTTCGATGCGACGGCCTGGAAGGAAACGCTGCAGGCGGCTGCCGTCGATTCGATCACACTTTTCTCCAAGTGCCATCATGGGTGGAGCTACCACCCGACCTCCGTGGGGAAAATCCACCCGCAGCTCGGATTCGACCTGCTGCGCGCACAATACGACGCGACCAAGGAGGCCGGGATCAACGCGCCGGTCTATCTCTCGGCCGGCGTGGACAACCTCGCCTCCTACGAACATCCGGAATGGCGGGAGGTCAACAAGGACGGCGCCTACACTGGCTGGGCGCAGAGCCCGCTCCAGCCCGGGTTCCACATGATGGATTTTCACAGTCCGTATCTGGATTACCTCTGCGAACAAATCCGCGAGGCGGTGCGGCTGTTCCCGGATTGCGACGGCATCTTCCTCGACATCATCAGCCAGAACCAGTCCTGCGGTCGCTGGAGCCTCGATTTCATGAAAGCCAACGGGCTTGATCCCGAAAAAGAGGAGGATCGCAAAGAGTCGTCCCGTCTGGCCCTGGAAAACTACTATCAGCGCACCACCGAGGCGGCGAAGTCCCTCCGCGCGGACATGCCGATCCTGCACAATGCCGGGCACATCCCGCGCGGGCGGCACGACATTTTCCCGTATTTCAGCCACCTCGAACTTGAGTCGCTGCCGACCGGTGGCTGGGGCTACGACCATTTCCCGATGTCGGCCAAGTATGCCTGCAACCTGCCGTTGGACTTCCTCGGCATGACCGGAAAGTTCCATACGACCTGGGGCGAGTTCGGTGGATACAAGCACCCGAACGCCCTCCGCTACGAGTGCGCGGCCATGCTGGCCTTCGGGGCGAAGTGCAGCGTCGGAGATCAACTGCACCCGAATGGAACGCTCGATCCCTCAACCTACCACATAATCGGGGAGGCTTACCGCGAGGTGGAGAGCAAGGAACCGTGGTGCCGTGGCGCGGAGCAGGTATTCGATCTCGGCGTCCTTTCCAGCGAGGCGGAGAGCCACACCCAGCGCGAGTCCCCGTCCGACGAGGGGGTTTGCCGCGTCCTGTTGGAAAGCCATTTTCTGTTCGGTCTCATCGATCGCACGATGGACTTCGCCCGCTACAAGGCGCTCGTGCTGCCCGACGACATTCGCATAGACGAGGACCTGAAGGCAAAGCTCGACACCTACCTCGCGCAGGGCGGCAAGCTCATCCTCTCCGGCGAAAGCGGCATGTGGAAGGACCGCGCGGAATTCGCATTCAATCTCGGTGCCGATTACGGCGGCCCCAGCCCATTCTGTCCCGACTACATGCTGCCGCGCCCAGACTTGCGCGCCCCGTTCGTCGCCATGCCGGAGGTCATGTATGAACGCTCGCACCGCATCCGCGTGACAAAAGGCGAATCACTCGGCCAGATCTTCGAACCGTTTTTCAACCGGACCTGGGAGCATTTCTGCAGCCACCAGCACACGCCGAATCACGAGGAGCCATCCGGTTTCGACTGCGGCGTGCGCTATGGGAACATCCTCTACTTCGCCCACCCGGTCTTCCGCCATTACCGCGCCTTCGGGGCGGTGGCCTACCGCGAGTTCATTGTGCGCGCCATTCGCGGATTCCTTGGTGACGCGCTCACCCTCTCGACTAACCTCCCGTCCACCGCACGCGTCACCCTCGCCTCCCAACCGGCGGAGAACCGCTATATCCTCCACCTGCTTTACGCACCGACCGTGAGCCGGGGAGGCGTGATCCAGCTCTCCGGAGGCAATACCTCCGGCGGGCGCAGCGTCGAAGTGATCGAGGACCTGCCGCCGCTGCACGACATCGAAGTCACGCTTGCGACTCCCTTCCGCAGCGCACGGCTTGTGCCTCAGGGGACGGATCTGCCGGTTGTTGATCAAGACGGAGCACTAGCCACCTTGCGGCTTCCGACCTTCTCCTGCCACCAGATGGTCGAGCTGCAATTCTGAAATCCGTTGAGACTTGTGATTCATACTCTCCAACCAAGAAGCCCATGACACACAAAGAACGATTCCATGCCACCATTGAGCGCAAGCCGGTGGACCGCCCCGCGAGCTGGCTCGGCATTCCGACACCGGATGCCATCGACGCGTTGTTTGCCTACTTCGGGGTCGCCTCCCTGGATGAACTCAAGCGGAAGCTCAATGACGATCTCTATCCCGTCGAGGTGCCCTACCACCACCCGCCGTCGAACCACATCGCCTGCGCGTTCGATTTTGCCAAGGCCTCGTCGGAGGACTACACGGAACGCACACTCACCTCGCCGGGATTTTTTGAGGATATCGACGATCCTTCAAGGATCAACGAGTTCCCGTGGCCGTCTCCGCACGATCACATGAACGAAGAGGAGTGCCGGAAAGCCATCACAGCCGCGCCAGAGGACTATGCCGTGCTGGGCGTGATGTGGTCGGCCCATTTCCAGGATGCATGCGCAGCCTTCGGGATGGAGAACGCGCTTATGACCATGATGGAGTCGCCGGAGATGTTCCAGGCCGTGCTCGACCGGATTCTGGAATTCTACCTCGAGGCCAACGAAATTTTCTACCGCGCGGCCGATGGCCGTCTTCACGCGGTGCTCATCGGCAATGATTTTGGGAGTCAGAACGCGCTAATGGTTTCTGCCGAGCAGCTCAAGCGCTACGTTTTCCCCGGCACCCGCAAGCTCATCGAGCAAGCCCATTCCTTCGGTCTGAAAGTCATCCACCACTCGTGCGGCGCGATCTGCCCGATCGTGCAAGATCTTGTGGATCTGGGAGCGGATGCCATCCACCCGATCCAGGCGCTCGCCGCCGATATGGACGCCGAACATCTGAAAAAAACATTCCCCGGCAAAGTCTCCTTCTGCGGGGGCGTCGATGCGCAAAACCTCCTGGTCCATGGAACCCCGGAGGCCGTGCGCCAGCGGGTGCGCGAGCTGCGGGCGCTTTTCCCGACCGGCCTGGTCATCTCCCCCAGCCACGAAGCGATCCTGCCCGACATCCCGCCAGCCAATATTCAGGCACTCTTCGAAGCGGCGAACGAAACAAATCCCGCATGATCGCCGCCAACCCAATACTCGGCATCGCCCTGCATGCGATCGGCGCGATTTCCGCCGCTCTCTGCTACACGCCGCAGAAGGCGACGCGCGGGTGGTCGTGGCAGACGTATTGGCTGGCGCAAGCCTCAGTGTGCTGGCTGGCGCTTCCGGTTGTGGGGGCATGGCTGACAATCCCGGAACTCGCCCGCGTTTTGGCGGAGGCTCCGGCGTTCGCGATGCGCAATTCGTTTCTCCTCGGTGCCCTTTACGGCATCGGCGGAACCGCCTTCGGGCTGGCGATCCGGCACATCGGCTTTTCGCTCACCTATGCGATCGCGATCGGGATTTCCTGCGTGCTTGGCACGTTGCTGCCGCCTCTGGTTTCCGGGCAGCTGGCGGCGGTCTTCGGTCGCCCCGGCGCGGGCTGGGTGATTGCTGGTATTGCGATCGGCACGCTGGGAATCCTGCTTTCCGGACTGGCCGGCCGGCTCAAGGAAATGGATCTCGGCAGCAATGCCACCGGGTTCAATCTGGGGAAGGGGATTCCGCTCTGCCTGCTCGCGGGCGTTCTGTCCGCAGTGTATGGGTTTTCGCTCGCGGCCGGCCAGCCGGTCGCCGACGTCGCCGCCGCCCACGGGGCAGGCGTCTTCCAAGGCAACGTCATCTATATTTTTTCCAATACCGGCGCCTTCCTTTCCACCGGGATCTACTGCCTCTGGCTGCACGCGCGCCACCGCACCTTCGGTGAATACGTGGAACTGCCCTCCGGACCCGAGCGGAGTGCCCTGCCGGCCAACTTCGCTCTCGCCCTCCTGACCGGCTGCCTCTGGTATGGGCAGTTCTTTTTTTACGGGCTCGGGCACGTCCGGATGGGCGACTACAAGTTCTCGAGCTGGGGCATCCACATGATCATGCTCGTGCTCTTCAGCAGCCTTGCCGGGGTTATGCTCCGCGAGTGGCAGGGCTGCCGCCCGCGCACGTGGTCCTCCCTCGGAGCGGCATTGCTCGTCCTTCTTTCCGCCGTCCTCGCCCTCGCCTACGGGAATTATCTGGGCGCCGCCCTCGCCGCACACTGAACACCCATGAAAACACGCTACGGATCCGTCATCGGCCTGCGCCCCGAGAAACTCGAAGAATACAAGCGGCTGCACGCCGCGGTCTGGCCCGAGGTCCTCGAGAAAATCAAGGACTGCAACATTCGCAACTACTCAATCTTTCTGCGCAGGCGTCTGGACGGAAACCACTATCTCTTCAGCTACTTTGAATACACCGGGGCGGACATCGAAGCAGACTCCGCCCGCATGGCCGCCGACCCGAAGACCCAGGAATGGTGGGCGCTCTGCAAGCCGTGTCAGCAACCACTCCCCGACCGCGCGGAGGGCGAATGGTGGGCGGAGATGGAAGAGGTTTTTCACGCCGACTGAGTCTCCTTCTGACTACCACCAATGCAAATCACCTCACCACTACTGGTTCCATGATAGCCCTCGCCGCCGCCACCCACCCCGATGACATTGAATTCATGATGGCCGGGACACTCCTGCGCCTGAAAGACGCGGGATGTGAAATCCATCTCTGGAACCTAGCGAATGGCTGCTGCGGGTCGGCCACGCTTTCGCGCGAGGAGGCCGCAGCCGTGCGCTGGGAGGAGGCGCAAGCCTCGGCCAAGCTAGCCGGAGGAACTGCCCAACCGCCGTTGTTCGATGATCTCGGCGTTTTTTACGATGCCCCCTCGGTGGCGCGTGCGGCGGCGGTCATTCGCCAAGTCCAGCCGGACATCATCCTCACGCAGTCGCCGCAGGACTACATGGAGGACCACCAGAACACGACGAGGCTCGTCGTCACGGGCGCGTTCACTAGGGCGATGAAGAACTTCGTGACGCAACCAGACGTCGCCACTTACGACAAGCCGGTCGCGCTCTATCACGCGCTGCCCCACGGCCTCAACGACGGGCTGCGCCAGCCGGTCGCCCCGCATTTCTTCATCGACATCGGCCCGGTGCTCGCCCGCAAGCGTGCGATGCTCGCCTGCCATGCATCCCAGAAGGAATGGCTCGGTGTCACGCAGGGGATGGACGCCTACCTCGACGAAATGAAGCGTATGAGCCGCGAGGTCGGTCGCATGAGCGGAAAATATGAATTTGCCGAAGGCTGGCGCCGGCACTCGCACCTCGGTTTCGGCCTGGAAGACTTCGACCCCATTTCCGATTTGCTTCATCCTTCATCCTTCAAACTTCATCCTTAGAATTATGCCAAGACCAATCAGCAAACTCGCCCCCGCTTGGTGGGATTACACGACACTAGAACCCGAGCTCCTCGCCGATGCAGCGCGGATCGACGAAAAGAAGCTCAAGGGCCTCTCTCGGCCGGGATTCACCATTCATTTCTACGACACGGTCCAGGAGTTCTACGCCGCCGAGGCGCTGGAATACATTGATGCTTGGCGGCAGAGCACGCCGGACAACCCGGCCGGCATCTGCGGCCCGATCGGACCGACTGAGCAGTTGCCGGTCGTCGCGCGGATGGTCAACGCCCTAGGGATCAACCTGAAAAAGCACGACTCGCATTTCTGGGGCATGGACGAATGGGTCATCGACGGGAAGACGGTGGACACGACGCATCCGCTCTCGTTCGCCAAGGCGGACAAGGACCTTTGTTTCAACCGGATCGACAAGGCGCTGCGCATCCCCGAGAAGAACCTGCATTTTCCGAGCGGTGACCTCGACGCCTACAGCAAGAGCTACGACGCCATCCGCTGCGTCGTGATGCAGGGCGGCCAGGGCGAGATCAAGCACTGGGCGTTCAACGATCCGCTGCCCCGCACGGGAAAATACAAAGACGCCCCGCCGTCCCCGGCCGAATACCGCAAGCTGGGCACACGGTTCGTAAAGCTCCATCCGGTCACGATTACCCAGAACGCCCGCACCAGCGGCGGTGGCAATGTCGCGCTGGTGCCGACCGAGGCGGCGACCGTCGGCCCGCGCGAAACATGGAAAGCCGAAAAGGTATCGATCTGGCATCCCGGCCACCACGACAACCCCTTCGGCCTGCGCCTAAGCGCGCTGATGATCTCGAAGCGGATTCCCGACTCGGCTGTTCCGATGTCGCTCCTCGCCGACCACCCGAGACTTTATGGTTGCTGGGCCAGCTTGGATCGGCGACTTCTGCCTTGAAAAAAGGTGGTGTGTTTGCCGTTCATAAGACGCGGGCTGCCCGTGAGGGCCTATCCGCAAGAACGACTCCGTAATGAGCGGAGACTCGTT
>JAPLTF010000073.1 GCA_026398275.1 Verrucomicrobiota bacterium | reverse complement strand
TGGGTGTCCCCTTACAAAACCGCCCCTGGTGGCGCGCCATCTGGGAGAAATTGCTCTCCGAGTTTCCCAACTGCAATGCAGTTGCCCAATCACCATGAAATCTGGCTAAAATCCAGTGCCAACTGCATTGTTACGGCTAAGGGAGCTCCGGCCACGATGCTATGACTTCGCAGATTTCGAAGCCCTCGCGGAAATTGAGTGTATCTATTGGTGTGTCGTCTTCTGCAACACGCGGAATATCCGCACTTGGGGAGCAGGCTCGAACCCTGCATCGCGCACCACTTAGTCCGGGCCCTGCGGGCTTTCCGCGGGAAACACGGCGTCGCATCCGGCGGATTGGGCGATCTCGCGGATTTGCTTTTCGGCTTCCTGCGTGGCGGCTTTCAGGATGTCGGTTTGGAGGAATTCGGATTTCGCGGTCTTCGTGAGGGTGCGGATTGCTTTTTCGCGGTCCTGGGAGGTGAGTTTGTTCCAGAGTCCATCCTCATCGCGGAGGATCCGGATGTCGCCCATGTCGACGGAGAGGATTTTTGCGGTGGGGAGGCGGACTTCGGCGATCTTTCCGCCTCGCGGGATATTGACGGTGAACTCGTCGTGGAGGTGGAATCCCGCCCGTGCGGTGAAGGGGGCCTCGACCTCGAAGGTCTTCGTGCTGCGAAGCCAGGATTCTTCGAAGCGGTGGCGGACGAGGGCCTGGCGCTCCACGGTTACAAGTTCGAGGGTCGGCGTATTTTGTGCGAAGATGACCGCGTTGTTCGCGGTGATCCGCGGGGTCAGGTTCAGAAGCTTGACGAACTCGGCCTGGATGGCATTTCCGGTGTTCACCGCCTGCCGGACCGGGTTGAGGAGGAAGAGCCATGCGAGTGCTGTGACCGCGATGGTGACGAGCCCGGCACCGAGAACCGTCAGCCAGAAAAGACGGTCTTTCATCGCCCGCCGATCGCCTCGCGGTAGAGGTTCTCAATATTGGCGATCTGCTTTTCCGCCGAGAAGGCGTCCGTCACAAATTCCGCGCCGGTCCTTGAGATGCCTGCATAAAGGACGGGGTCGCCCGCGAGTTGTAGAAGCGCCGCCGAGACAGCCTGCCAGTCGCCCTCCCGGCAGAGGAGGCCGCTGGTGCCGTTTTGCACGACCTCCGGGATGCCGCCGTGGTCGGTCGCGACGGATGGAAGCCCGGAGGCCATGGCCTCGAGCAGGGAGTTCGGGATGCCCTCGACATCGCCGCCGACCGTCTCGCTGGGATGCAGGAAAATGTGCGCGCTTCCGAAGAGGGCAGCGAGGGTGTCCTGCGAGAGAAAGCCGCGGAATTCCACGCTGCCGGAAATCTCCAGAGCTGTGGCCAGGCTGCGCAGTTCGTCATCCAGCGGGCCGTCTCCGGCGACCGTGAATTTTGACAGGGGATGGATTTTTAAAAATTCCGCGAATGCGCGCAGTGAGGTGGCGAGGCCCTTTTTTGGAACCAGCCGGGATGCCTGCACGATATGCCAGCGGCCGTCCGCAGGAGGAAGATGCGGGGCGCGCTTCACCGGAGGCAGAACGGTTCGCATGATCCGGAGCTTCGCGGTATCGCATCCGAGCGCGGCGACTTTATCCGCGAGCTGCTCCGAGCGGCACATCACGAGGCGGGCACGGCTGAACATCTCAAGGCGGGCACTCTTGAAAGCGTGCGTGGCGATCTGCCCCGTCACGTCGGAGCCGTGAAAGGAAATGACGACGGGAACATCGGAGCTTCGGATCAGCGGGAGCATGTGGACCGCCACGTTCCCGAAAAAGATGTGGAGCAGGGAGGCCTCCGTGCTCCGCAGGATGCCCCGCATTTCTTCCGCCTCCGAGCCTGTGATCTGCCAGGGGACCCCCAGCCAGCGCTCGATCCCGCGCCCCAGAAATCGGAAGGGCGAGCGCGGAATGACATCCACGCGCTCCGCCGCCCATTCGCCCTCGCGCTTTTGGGTGAGGACAACGGGAGAGAAATTTTTCAGCCCGGAAATCTGCCGGTGGATGTGGAGCATCTCCGGACGCAAAAACGTGGCGCAGAAGAGCGCCACCGGCCGGCGGTTACCACTCAACGCCGACAACGGTGAGCGTTTGCGAGTGGTGAGGGGTGCCCGGACCGAAATCCCTCGAAACAAATTTTTCGCCCGAACCGCAGGTCGCGGGCGCCAGCGGGTTCACCGCCTGCCAGGGCTTCTTCGTGAAGATCTCCTTCACCATTCCCTCGATCGTGGGCCTGGCCGGTTCGAGTTCCTTGACGATCGTGCGCTGCCGTCCGGCGGGAGCCACAAAATCCTGCGCCATCGCCAGGCCCGCGCAGGCCATGAGAAGCAGGAGCGTTGATTTCATGCCCCACCACTACCACCGCGCCGCCCGGCGGGCAAGTTCGACGACGCGGCCGGCCGCAAAAATGATTCGACGGATCATTTGCGAATTCTCCGGTTTTGGGGGATGGTTGACGGCATGCGAAGTGCGGCTGTTTTTACCATGGGAAAACCTGTTGCCATTGTTTTTGGAATCACCGCCCTCGGACTCCTTGGCGGATGTCGGAATGCGGACGGGCGCTGGCGTCCGCCCGATCCGATCGGATACGCACTGTTCGAGATGATCGACCGGGGGCCGCATGCCCCGCCGAATCGCAGCTCCGACGCGGATTATGTCGGCCCATCGGCCCCTACTCCCGAGCGCGGGCTCCCGCCCTCGCGCAATTCGATCTGGGTCGAGGGAACGTGGGGAACGTCCAACGGCGAGCGGGTCTGGATCCCCGCCCATTGGCAGTGACCCACGATCACCTTTCCGGCCACTTCTTCAAGTTCCGGACAGCGGCAATCCGGCGCCAAAGCTCCGGGTCGTTCTGCTTTTCCGTCCGCAGCAGGTAGGCAATGTATTCCTCCCTCGACATGCTGAGCGAAGCGAGGGGAGCCTTCTGAGTCCCGGTGACGCGGTGGCTTCCGAGCTCGGAGAAGATATCAAAAATAAAGATCGCGGCCACGAGTACAAGAGCGGCGAGCGAAAGCAGCAGGACAAGAAAGGTTTTCATTCCCAAGGGCACGCTAGACCGGCCCGGGCCGCGATTCCAGCAGGAAGTGCCGGGGCCGGATGCGCGCATGATTTGTTTGATCATCGCAGGTCCATGCTCTTCACTGGTGGACCGCCATGATTATTGTTCTCCGTCCCCACACGCCGAAAGCCGCGATTGATGAGGTCATTGCCGAGGTGACAAAACTCGGCTATGAGCCGGCCCCGATTTTTGGGGCGACGCAGACGGTGATCGCGGCGATCGGAGACGAGAGGACGCATCAGAACCTCGAGTCCCTGACCGCCCTGCCGCAGGTGGAGAGCGTCCTGCGCGTCCAGAAGCGCTACAAGCTTGCGAGCCGCGAATCCCATCCCGCAGACACTGTTGTTGACATTGATGGCGTGAAAATCGGCGGCGGGCATTTCGCCCTGATGGCGGGCCCGTGCTCGGTCGAGAGCGAGGAGCAGTTGCTCTCCACGGCGCGCGCTGTCAAAGCCGCCGGAGCCACGATCCTGCGCGGCGGAGCCTACAAGCCGCGCACCTCACCGTATGAATTCCAGGGCCTTGGAAAAGAGGGTCTCCGGCTTTTGGAGCTCGCCCGCGAGGAGACCGGGCTGAAGATCATCACCGAGGTCCTCAGCGAGCGCGACGTCGAGCACGTCGCCGCATCTGCGGACATCCTGCAAATCGGCGCCCGCAACGCGCAGAATTTCCAGCTCCTCATCGAATGCGCCAGGTCCGGCAAGGCCGTCCTCCTGAAGCGCGGGATGAGCGAGAAAATCGAGGAGTGGTTCCTGGCCGCCGAATACATCCTCGCGCATGGCAACCCGAATGTCCTCCTCTGCGAACGCGGCATCCGGACGTTCGAGACCTACACCCGGAACACCCTGGATCTCGCGGCGGTTGCCGTCGCAAAAAAGGAATCCCACCTGCCCGTGATCGTGGACCCGAGCCAGGGGTGCGGCCGCGCCGACCTCGTCCTCGCGCTCTGCTGCGGAGCTGTTGCGCTCAAGGCCGACGGGCTTCTCGTCGAGGTCCATCCGAACCCCGCAGAAGCGATGAGCGACGGCCAGCAGCAGGTGGACTTCGCGTCTTTCAAGGAACTCACGGAAATGATCCGCCCGTTCCTTGTGGCCACCGGGCGTTCCGGCTGACGTCAAATCGCTTCGCTTCTGGGAGCACGTGCGACTGGCGTGCACCCCGGAGAGAGGTGGCACGCACGCACGTTTTCATGCGTTTGCCCCGCGCCTTGTGGTCCGCATCCGGAAACGGGTGCGGTCAAAAGATGAGGTTCTTCGAGGGAGCGCGGACAGGATGCCCGCGCTCCTGTCTGCCAGCCTGAAGGGCGGGGGCTTTTCTGCCTCCCTCACTTTTGATCACACCCTCCGGAAACCCGGAGGTTGTTTTGAGCGTGACAAAGCTTGAGCGGGGAGGCTTTGCTCATGGGCAATGAGTGACGGATTACTATCCAATAAAACAGGCGTTGTGTTCGGAGTGGCGAACAAGCGCAGTATTGCCTGGGCGATTGCCAAGGCATGGCACAAGGCGGGCGCAAAGCTGATTTTCAACTACCAGGGCGAACGACTGAAGGAGAACGTGGAGGAATTGGTGGCCGAGTTCGGTGCCGACACCGCGATCTACCCGTGCGATGTCTCGAAGGACGATCAGATCGCGGATTTTTTCGCCAAGGTTTCCGGGCACACGACGAAGCTGGATCTTTTGCTCCACTCCGTCGCCTTTGCTCCGAAGGAGGCATTGGAAGGGAACTTTCTGGACACCTCGCGCGAGGCATTCCGCATGGCCCATGATATCAGCGCCTATTCCTTGATCGGCCTTTCCCGCGCCGCGGCTCCGCTGATGACCGATGGCGGCAGCATCCTCGCCATGACCTACTACGGCTCCGTCAAGGTCGTCCCCCATTACAATGTCATGGGCGTGGCCAAGGCCTCCCTGGAGGCGTCCACCCGCTATCTGGCTTATGATCTCGGCGGCCGAAAAATCCGGGTCAACTGCATCAGCGCCGGGCCGATGCAGACACTGGCCGCGCGCGGGATCTCGGGGTTCAGCATGATGCTGAAGCATTACGAGGAGCACGCGCCGCTCAAGCGAAGCTGCACGACCGAGGAGCTCGGGCACACCGGAGTTTTTCTCGCCAGCGACGGGGCCTCAGGGATCACCGGGCAGGTTCTCTACGTCGATGGCGGCTACGAGATCATGGGAATGTGAAGGCGTCCCCGTTCATCGTTTTTCTCGCAGCAGGCGCGCTGGGATTTGCCCAGGACAAGCCGGTTGTGGACGGCCTGCTTCCCGACACGGGAGGTTCCGGCATTCCGACGGTTCAGACTATTGCGCCCACAAAGGGGGAAGCCGTTGCGGCCATGTTGGCCGTGCCTCCGAAATACGTCGATGGAATCCTGGAAGTCACGGCGCAGGGCGGCGAGCCGAACCCCAAGGAGTGGATCATCCAGGCCTGGAACACCGAGGATCCCGGGACCATTCACAAGCTGACGATCCGGGATGGCCAGTTTGTTTCCGATTCGCTCTCGGTGAACATCTACGAGGCGGAGCGGAAGGCGATCAACGTCCCGCTGCAGGATGTGCAGGTCGACTCCGGGAGCACCTATCGGATTGCGCAGTCGTATGCCTCGGCAAATGGAAAGACTCTCGGCCGCGTCAACTACATGCTGACGACCCACGCCAGGCGCACGCCGCCGGTCTGGACGCTGGATTGTTTCGATGAAAAGGGTGGGCACATTGGGAAACTGGAAATCCTCGCGACATCAGGCGCCGTGACCGCGAGCCCGGGATTCAAGGCGACCCCGCCTTAGCCCCGGGAATGCGGACTTGCTCCACGACGGAGGCGGTTTTCCTTAAAGCACCGTCCGGAGAAATTTCCCTCGCCGGCGGCATCCATGTGTGGCGGTTTGCTTTGGGTTCGAGTGACGGGCGCCGCAGCTCCGAAAGCGGGAAAGTCCAGGGGGAACAGGCGTCTCGCCTGTTTGGAGACTGGCCCTCGCGGTCCAGCCAGAGCCTGCACGGGCGAGACGCCCATGCCCCCTGTGGCCCGGTCGTCCCGGCCGGAATTTCCAGAGATGCGCACGGTGACGAATCTCTCCTTGGCCCGCGCGAGGCGGTCCAGGCCGCTAAGTTCCAGTCCGCCGGTGCCCGCGCGGCCTTCGTTGCCGGCCGATCGGGAATCCGCCGCGCCGCATCGCTCTATTCAAACATCCCTGCTGGCGAGCTCCTGGTGGAGATCGATGCCGATGGGAAGCCGTTCTTTTCGAATGCGGCGGTCCATTTCAACCTCAGCCACTCGGGCTCGACGGTGGTGGCCGCATTTTCGAACTCACCGGTTGGCATTGATATCGAGTCGAGGGGCCGGTGCCGGGATTTTGTGGCGGTCGCCAGCCGGTTTTTCCACCCCTCCGAAGCCCAGGCCGTCGCGCAATCCGGGGATGAAGCCCATTTCCTGCGCCTCTGGACCGGCAAGGAAGCGATGCTCAAGCTCTCCGGCGAGGGGATTTCCGCCGGTCTGCAGGATGTCCTCCCTGGCGATGATGGAGGCGGTCTGCTTCGCGGAAACAGGATAGGCATCGCCGGCTTTTCCTTTCAGGACATGATAGGCACCGTGGCCGCATTTGGACCCGCCGAGGTAAAAGGCTGGTTTCAATTCTGAAAGGTGTTACCTTTCCGCTGATCATGTCATTTCAAAATCTCGGTCTCTCCGAAACGGTGCTTCACGGCGCCCAGCGGATGGGATACTCCGAACCGACCCCCATCCAGCTCCGCGCCATTCCTGTCATCCTATCCGGAAAGGACCTTGTGGCATCCGCACAGACCGGCACGGGCAAGACGGCAGCCTTCGCGCTTCCCGTCCTTTCGCAGCTCGACCATCCGGAACCGCAGATCCGCTGCCTCGTTCTGGAGCCGACCCGCGAGCTGGCCATGCAGGTGGAAACCGCCTTCCGCGACTACATGCGGTTCATGCACACCGAGGTTTCGCTCATCCACGGTGGCGTGGGTTACGGAAAGCAAAAGGAGGACCTTGCGAGGAAATGCGACGTCATCGTCGCCACCCCGGGACGTCTTCTCGACCACATGCAGCAGGGTGCGGTGGATCTGAGCGGGCTGACGGTTCTCATTCTCGACGAGGTCGACCGCATGTTGGACATGGGATTTCTTCCCGACGTCCGACGCATCGTTGAGCAATGCCCGAAAAACCGGCAGACGCTGCTTTTCTCGGCGACGATTCCCGAGGAGATCCAGCGGCTTTCCTCCTGGTGCCTGCGGGATCCGGAGCGCATCGAGATCGGCGCCAGCTTCTCGCCTGCGGAGACCGTCAACCATGCGTTCTACCCGATTGCCTCCGCCCAGAAGTTTGACCTCCTCCTCGCTCTCCTGGCCCGCACAAACTTCGACAGCGTCCTCATTTTTTCGCGCACGAAAGATGGTGCCGACCGGATTTGCCGGGAGCTGAAAAAGAACAACCATTCCGTGGTTGCCTTGCACTCGAACCGGACCCAGACCGAGCGCGTCGAGGCGCTGGAGGGATTCAAGGCGGGACGCTACGAGGTGATGGTGGCCACGGACATCGCGGCGCGCGGCATCGACATCGCCGGGGTGAGCCACGTTGTGAACTATGATGTCCCGCAGCATCCGGAAGACTACGTGCACCGGATCGGACGCACGGGCCGGGCCCAGAACGTCGGCGATGCCTTCACGATCATGACGGCGGAGGAGCTGCCGCATGTCAAAGATATCGAGCGCTTCATCGGACAGTCGGTGCCGCGGTTGAAACTGGATAACTTCAAATACGTTTACACGGCGATCTTCAACGAGGTCGAGGCCGCCGCCTCGCTCAAGGCCGCCAAGGGCGTCCGCACCCACAAGGGAATGAAGTTCGGCGCGAAGCGAAGGCGCTGAGCCAAAATCCGCCTGACCGCGCTGTTCCCTTCTGCAACAGGAGCGCGGGCATCCCGCCCGCAATATGTAATCATGGCGGGCAAGATGCCCGCGCTCCCTTCTCAGAACCTGTGAAATAATTAGGAAAAGCCGCGCGAGAGTAGAAAAGGCCGGATGGCAAGGCGCTCGCGAAGGCGCATCCCCTCAGCGGGCTGTAACTGAGCGAGCAACGCCGCCAGACGGCCTTTTCTGCTCTCGCCC